>CAZNKD010000001.1:0-5883 GCA_964573615.1 uncultured Desulfobacterales bacterium
GTCTGTTCCAAAGGCAAAGGCAGAGATGAACCTGGCCTTCGACAACATGCCCCGGGTCGTGGGCCTTGGGCTTGGCGTAGTGCCAGACTACGAGGGCTCTGACGACTACACCTTTGGCATCGCTCCCTTTGCCAGATTCCAGTTCGGCGATACCGAGCGCTATCTCATCGTGAAGGCCTATGAACTCCAGATCAATCTCATAGATCACCCCTGGTTCCGTCTCGGCCCATCCCTGAACTACCGTTTTGGCAGGGACGACGTGGATGACAAGGTGGTGGATGACATGAAGGACATCGACGACACCGTAGAGGCCGGCGGCTTCATAGGGGTGGAGTTCATAGACCAGGCAAATCCAAGAAAGCGCTGCATGGCCAGCGTGGACTTCCTCGCAGATGTCGGAGACGAGCACGACGGCTATTCCATATACTTCACTGCCAAGGGCTGGTATCCCGTCTCCCAGATGTTCGATATCGGGCTGGGTGCAGGCTTCAGCTACGCCAGCGAGAACTACATGGAGACCTATTTCGGAGTTAATCGCCGCGATTCGGCAAGGAGCGGCCTGCCCATGTTCGAGGCGGATTCCGGGATCAAGGACGTCAGGATCTATCCCATGGCCATCATGCACCTGAGCCCCAACTGGCATGTGGGGGCCGGGGTCCAGTACCGCCTGATGGTAGGAGATGCAGACGATAGCCCGGTGGTGGACGACCGCGGCTCGTCGAGCCAGTGGATTGCAGGCATAGGCGTAGGGTACAGCTGGTGATCTGCCAGATACATATAGAGATCATTGGGATGACTGAAAGGAGTAACACCTGATGAAAACGATCCATTGCACAATAAGAGGCTGCCTCATCGTGCTGGCCGCCATATCGGTTCTGGCCCTGGCCGCAGGCAAGGCCCAGGCTGCCACTGCCCAGGAGATCGACAAGGAGGTGGACAAGGCACTCCAGACACTCTTTGAAAAGTCCCCCCAGGCAAAACAGCTCGCCAAGATGGCCAAGGGCATCCTCGTATTTCCAAAGATATACAAGGCGGGGTTCATAGTGGGCGGCCAGTATGGTGAAGGGGCCCTGCGCATCCATGGCACCACTGTCGCCTATTTCAAGAGCATCGGGGCATCCTACGGGTTACAGGCAGGGGTGCAGTCCTTTGGCTATGCCCTCTTCTTCATGACCTACGACTCCCTCAAATACCTGTTCAACAGCAAGGGATGGGAGATCGGGGTAGGCCCGAGCATCGTCGTGGTGGATGCAGGGGCTGCCAGCAGCTTCACCACCACCACTGCCAAGGACGACATCTATGCCTTCTTCTTCAGCCAGAAGGGGCTCATGGCTGGCCTCGGACTCCAGGGCACCAAGATAACCCCCTTTGAGCCTGAAGGAGCCGAATAGCAGCCTGCAGATCCATACTGCGGCCGCTCCAGCAATCCAGCCAACAATCACCGACAAATCGGCCGATAAGTCGGAAGATGACTAGCCGATACCCACTCCGGATCGCATAGAAGAGCGATCCGGAGTTTTTTGTTCAACCTCCCAGGACTAGGGCCCAATGACCGGAACAGAGCACAAGGAAAGGAGACATCCATCCGTATTCACCCTGGCGGCGGTGCTGCTTGCCGGGTTTCTCACCATCTTTGTGGGCCTGAACCTCTACAAATATCTCACCCTGAAGAGGCAGTACTCATCCCAGGTCCTCTCCCGGCTCAACAAGAGCGAGCTGGACAAGGTGAAGGGTGTGCTCGGCCAGATAGCAAACCAGCTCCTGATAGTGCGGGATATCGCCAAGAACAGCCCTATCCAGAGGCAGAGCACGGTGGAGCTCAACAAGCGCTTCATGCCCTTTCTCGAAAACCTGAAGATGCTCAGCGGCCTCTTCATCTCCGACGACAAGGGATGGGAATACTTCCTCTACAGGAAAGACGGTTACTGGACCACCAGGATCATAAAGGATGGTGGCAGCTCCCTGGCCCTGTTCCAGCAGTGGTCATCCCCAGAGAAGGCGATACGGAAGTGGGAGGAGGACGTGGAGGCGGATCTGACCGAAAAAGGGCGCTGGCTCTCCCGGCTGAGGCCGGATGGAGAGGTGGAATGGTCTCCCATCTATCGGCTGTTCGAGTCAGGAGAGCCTGGGGTCAGCGCCCTGATCTCCTGGAAAGAGCCCAAGGCCGGCAAGGCCCGGATGTTTTTGGGGGTGGACATACCCGTAGATGGCATAAGGGAGCTCCTGATACTTAAAGACTCCGAGATCCCCGGGATACTCTTTCTGGTAAATCCCAGGGACCTTCAGTTCATTGCAGGCCGCAAGATACAGGACACCAAGCGATCATCCGCCCAGAGGCTCGATCTGGACAGCGTGATCCGCCAGGTGATCGACAAATGGCAGGACAGCGGCAGACCCAATAACGCCATCATCTCGGTAAAGGCTGGAGGCGAGAAGTGGATCTCTAAGCTCCAGCCTGTAATCGAGCTCGACAGCAACTATGAAAACGATCTGTGGATAGGCATAATCGCAACCGAGAGCGTGATCGTGGCAGACCTGAAGGACGCCCTTCTCCGCTTCGATCCGCAGGACATGGCCGTAGCCCTGGCCGGAGGGGCGATGCTCCTGCTCCTTTTCTGGAAGGCAGGGGGATTTCGCAGGATCGCAGAAAGGGGCCAGAAGGACCCGGCCCTCAGGCTCTACGGCTACATAAACCGGGGTGAAGGCACGCAGGTGGAGTTCAAGTCCACCATCCGAACCAATCTCAAGAGCGGCAAACATGGCAAGGAGATAGAGCTTGCCTGGCTCAAGGCGGTGGCAGGCTTTCTGAATTCCAGCGGCGGGGCACTCCTTCTGGGCGTGGACGACTCAGGCAGGATCATCGGTGTGGATCAGGACGGTTTTGAAAACGACGACAGGCTCCTGCTCCATATCAAGAACCTGATAAATCAGCACATAGGGGCAGAGTTCACAAGCTTCATAAACGTGGAGCTCATATCGGTCGATTCCCACAGGGTGGTCATGATAGAGTGCAGACCGGCAAGGGAACCTGTATTCCTGAAGATAGGAAAGAACGAGGAGTTCTATATCCGCTCCGGTCCATCATCGGTCAAGCTGACCCCGAGCCAGACAGTGAGCTATGTGCTTCAGGACATGAAAAGGGGCAAATAGAGAAGGCCGTAGCCGAGACATTATCTTAACATGAACACAAACAACGAGCTTTTAGGAGGATAGACCATGAAGCTTTCAATAGTCTCATCGTTCATCAGGTGTACAGTGCTGATAGTTGCCCTGGCAGCCATGTCGGGCTGCTCCATCTCGCACTCCATATCTTCCAGCTCCGACTCATCGACCTCCATCTCCAGATCGAGCACTTCCAGCTCTGGCCCCTCGGTCTCTGATGAGACAAAAAAGGCATATGTTAAGGATGTTGCCACATATGTAGGCGCCATTGGACAGAGCCAGGTATCAAGCGAGGAGTTCATGAACGGGATCTCAAGCATTGCAAAGCGGCACGGCATCTCCGACTGGGAGAGCTTTGATCCCACCTATGAGGGTATTGGCCAAGGTCTCAAGAGTGCCGGGATAGACAAGGAAGAGATCAAAGATCTCCCATATCTCAAGGTCCTGCTCAGCTCGAATCCAGCGAGGCTGGAAAAGATTCAGGACGCTTACTAATCCCTGTCAAAGGCCCAAGGGAGGGCGGCTGGAGGCCAGTGCAGCTGATGGGCAAAAAAGGGGCGAGAGGTCTCTGCAGGTATAGCTTCTGGCCCTTTATCCTGCTTGTCTCTGCCGCCATCATCTTGGCCCTTCCCATCACTGCCTCGTCTATAGGGCTCATATATATCGAGTCCAACACCGGTGGGGCCAGCGGTGGCCATCTGGCCATAGAGGCCCAGGGGGATATCTTCCACTTTCAACAATTCGATGATGGCTACTTCCGCCTTGTGAGGCAATCTTGGGCCGATTTCAGACACATCTACAACGACCTTGAAAACAGGCCGATTCACATAGCAAACTACCCTTGTCGAGAATCCGTTGAGCAGGCCATCAACAACCACTTCACCAGACTTCTGCTCTTTCAAGAAAGAAACTTTGAAAATCTCGACTCCCTCACAAGGCTTGAAAGACTCCTGAGAGGTGCTGCAGATCGAGGCTCGATAGGGCTTGAGATCAAGGGACTTGACTATTTCTGTGAACAGGGCTGCAAAAGAAGTCCGGAGATGGCCCATCTGAGAGCCCTGGTCGAAACCGAGCTTGGAGGCCTATTCATATCAAAACAGATCCAGAGGCTGAATCAGAGGATCTCCGCCCTGTTGGACCGGCTGGCCGAACAAGACGACATGGCTCCAGCCTCGATCCATATACCATCTGAGACCAGACTGATTACCAGGGTAGTCACAGTTGCGGATCTGCTCGAAGAGGCTCTTGGACTCCTGAATGCCCTTGAGATATTGCAGCAGGAAAGAGGTCTAATAAATGAGCTGCTCATGGAGGACGAAATCCCCCTCGAGCCTGCCTTCATAGAGATCCTCAGGGGATTTTCAGAAAAACTGAAACGATCCATCCTGGCTCTTCTGAAGTCGCCCAGGAAGGACAAGGCCACAGATCTACTAATACAGATGGCGCGTTTTGTTGCTGTGGAAAAAAGCATCACATCAGGCCGTCTTGTGATCCTTGATCCCTTTCCTCCGGATGCCCCGAAAGTCGCCCATGAGATCTGGCTCCATGATGTCGAGGATATCGAGCGATTACATGCTCTACTGAGGGCCAGGCTCCATGCCGCCAAGGAGCTGCTCATTGAAAGGAGCCGGCAGAGAGGCGGAATGAACATATTGGACTATAACAAGCTTGAAAATCTTATGGCCAGGACCATCGAGCTCGACCGCGCCCTGAAAGGACACGGAGATATACGGCTTCTCGATGGTGACGTACTCCCGGAAAGGGCCCGTCTCTGCCTTTTACCGGTCGACCGACAGGGCCTCCAGGAGCCATGTGCTGCCGCTTTATCCTCACTGAAGACCATATTGGCCGATTATTCAAGCACCCTTTCCACCATCTATGGCTATAATCTGATAGAGAAAAACTGTGTCACAGAACTCGTAAGGCAGATGGATCTTGCACTGCAGAACGAGACCGCCACCCAAGATAGCGGCCTACGCGCCGCCATAAGCCCTCCTGAAAAGGCAGGCTTCATCCCTTTTGTCTTTTTCAGATACTGGCTTGATCACCTACCTGATACCGAGGTTACCCATTTACCTGCATACAGGATCAGACGCCTGGAACAGCTATACACATCACAGCCCCAGAGGCGCCTATCGCTCTATCTGAAGGAGTGCAATACCGTCACGGCAACCATCTATAGACACCATCCTATTGATACGAGTTTTCTGCTCTTTACCGATGACATCGTACTCCTAAGGCCTGTCTATGGGGGAATAAACCTGGCCTACTCCACGCTCAACATGGCTGCTGGCCTGTTGGAGCTGCCATTTGACAGGGCCAGGAGGTTCAAAGAGGGTTTTTGGGGGATCATATACAGCCTTCCTGAACTCATCTTTTCCAACATCAGAAAAGGCAGCTTTGTCTGGACGGAAGGGCCTCCATGAAAAGGGATCGTAAAATTGCCACTAAAAAAGGGGCCCTTTTGGGGCCCCTTTTGATTGGCGGTTTTGTCAGCCCTTGGCGGCTTAGAAGCTGTAGCTCAGGAAGCCGGTCAGGAGCTGAACCGTGTTGCCCTGGTCTCCATAGACGTACTGGTCGTCGTCATCCAGGTAGAACAGGCTGTAGTTGAAGTGGATACCGATACCGTTGTCCATGGTGAAGTTGGTACCCACGTTGAAGTCGATCTGATCATAGTCCAGATCGGAGTAGGACTCGATCCTGCTCAGATATGCCACATCA
>CAZNKD010000002.1:0-35821 GCA_964573615.1 uncultured Desulfobacterales bacterium
TGCCCTGAGCCCGGATGTGCTCGTAAAGGGGGCGGACTGGAAGGAGGATGAGATAGTGGGCGCAAGCCTCGTAAAGGATCGGGGCGGCAGGGTGGAGAGGATAGCCTTCGAGATGGATACATCCACCACGGCCATCATAGAGCGGGTGCGAGGGGGTGCGTGACAAGGGCTCTCGGGGGCCCCTATGGTGATCCATCCCCTTTCAGGTTCGACCGGGCTGCTGCCACGACCACAGACATATAGGCCACTGCCAGGGTTGAATTCGCCCACTGGGGCACTGTCACAAAACCATGGATGAACAGGGCCGTAAGCCCCAGAAAGAATCCGGAGCCAAGGATGGCCGTGGAACGGGTGGAGCTGGCATCCGGGGCACCTTGGCCGATCATCATGAGCCTGATCCCCATGACAGCCACTTCCACCCAGAGCCACACTGCTGCAGCAAGGGCCAAGAGCCCCCCTTCCAGTGCTATCTCAAGGGGCAGGTTGTGTGCGTGGTAGATCTCTGGCGGATCGATTCCCTGGCTCCTCAGCCAGTCATATCCCCTCTTTTCCAGGATGAGTTTTTCGATATGGTTGCCATATCCCCATCCGAGCACTGGCCTTTGCCTTATCAAGAGTAAAGTGGTCTTGTAGATCTCAAAGCGCTGGTTCATGGCTGCATCCTCCCTGAGGACCATCGGCAGTCGAGTAACGGTCTCTATTATGCGGTCCCGATGGGTGATCTCTTCCGGGGCCATGAGCAGGAATATGGAGAGAGCTGCCAAAACCGCTGCCGCAATAGGGATCAGCCCCCTTTTCATTGCCAGAAAAGGGGTGCAGGAGAGCCCGATTCCTATGAATGCCCCCCTCGTACTGCTGCTTACGAGGGCGGCAGCCTGGATCAGAAGGGCTGTGCCTGAAAGGGTCCTGACCATATGGCCAGGTCCTGCCAGGGCCAGGGAGATGGTCAGAGGGATGACGAGATCGAGATATTTGCCAAGTCTCGTGGGCCACTCGAAGAGGCCTTCCAGCCTTCCGTCTGTCCGTTCGTGGAATACGAAGCCTGCGCCCAGGGCAAGGATGGACGAGACCACTATCACCAGGGCCGTGCCCATGAGCCGGGTTCGTCCATCTATCAGCCTGGAGCCCGTGAGATAGAGGATCATCATCGGAAGGAGTGTGCGCACATAGGCCGAAAGACTGTATTCGACATCGAAGGAGAAGATGGAAGATAGGGCCATCACAGCTGAAAAGAGGAAAAAGGGACGATCGGCAGGAAAGGGCCTCCATTTTCCATCCGCTACCCTGACAGCTATGAAAAGGGCCATGACCAAAAGGAGTATAGTCCTTGCCGGGGAGTGCAGATGGCCCATTGCCGATCGAAACGGGATCATGAATATGAAGAGCCAGAAGGAGAACAGAGCGGCCCTTGAGACGAGCTCTTTCCTTTTATCACCAAGAGGCATCAGGAAGGAGGCCTCCTGTCCGGCCCTCTTTGTCCTTTAGGGGGGAGGGCACTACTTGTAGGGGCCTGCCTTTTGCGCCTTTTTTGAAGGTGCCTCCTTTCATGTTCGTCGCACTGGGCGTGGATCCTTTCTGCCATGGCCCTTCTCACCTTGCGGTCATGATGGTCGAGACGGCTTTTTTGGAGATAGGCCATCAGGAATCTCTTCTGCTCGGCAGCAGAGGTCAACTCTTTCAAGGATGCCAACAGCCGTGCCAGGTCATCGGCCCTCTGAGATGGTGAAAGCTCGCCCCGGATCCTGGCGCCATCTAGGTCCACTACCCAGAGACGGATGTCACTATAGGGCTTCTGCACAAGGAAGTTGTTTGCCTTCATGTCACCATGTATCACGCCCGCGTCATGCAGAGAGCCCACCAGGGAAGCAAGCCCGGCCAGCATCCCTCTGCGCCACCCTCTTGTCTGCTTCATCTCCATCATCGCTTGGCGAATCCTCTTTCCATCCACATAGTCGGTAAGGAGATAGCTCGCCTGCACCAGGCCCATGGTGCGCCTTTCCATCAATGCGGCAGGTGCCGGGGTCCGAACCCCCTTTTGTATGAGGTGGCCGGTGACATGAAAGAGCCTCCACGGTCTCGATGGTCTGAAGGCGGTCTTGATCGTGTGGAGGAGCCCGCGCCTGTTGTAGCGCTTGAGGAAGAATCTGCGGCCATCCAGACGGATACGTCCGGCCTTGGTCCTGAAAGAGTCCTTGTAAAGGAGGTCGGACTCGTCCAGCAACCGGTCAGGATCCTTGAGTATCTCCAACAGGTGGGCCTTGGCAATATCCTTTCGCACCAAGAGGCGAAGCCCCTCTGTCCTGATCTTTCTGAAGCTGTCAAGTGAGCAGTTGAGATCGCCCATGTGCCGCTTTCAGCCCGTTGTCCTCATCTTATCAGCCTTTTGGGCTGTTTTTGCCCCTTTCCTGCCGCAGTGCCGTCTCAAACAGATCCACGAGCTGCCTCGTGTTTTTCTCGAGCTCGAAGAGTTGCTCCACCCGCTTGCGTCCCTTTTTGCCAAGGCGAGACCTCTTTTCAGGATGCCTCCATAGGTGCATTATGGCATCTGCCAGGGCTTGGCTTTCCTGGGGAGGGACCAAGATCCCCGTCTCCTGATGGACCACTGCCTCAGGGATGGCCGATACATCGGTGGAGACGACCGGCAGCTCCATGGCCATGGCCTCGAGTATCACATTTGGTATGCCGTCCCTGCTCCCATCGGATGCAATGATGCTCGGAAGGACAAATAGATCCGCATCTGCCAGCATCTCCTTTACCTGTGTATGGGGAAGGGCACCGGTGAACCTCACACGATCCGTAACCCCAAGCTCCTGTGTCAGGGCCTCGAGTCTCTGCCTGTCCGGCCCGCTTCCGACTATATGTAGCTGAAAGGGGACCGATCTGGCAGAGAGTTCCCCTGCCGCCCTTATGAGAAAGTCGAGCCCCTTTTTCTCCCTCAGCCTGGCCACGGTTACGATCTTGAGCTCATCGGTTCTGGGCCTGATCTCCGGTGGCCTGAACAACGATGTGTCTATTCCGTGATATACCCTGTGCACCTTTTCCGGAAAGTCGGCGGCACACCCTTTTATGAGATAATCCCTGTTGTATCCGGTACAGGTGGCACAGAACAGACTCTCCCTTATCTTCTCTCCCATCTGCCAGCTGGACTTGAATATGTCGTTTGCATGGGCTGTGAAGCTGTACGTTATGCCTGTCAGTGCCGATACCACCCTGGCTGCAGATGTGGAGTGGTATGCATAATGGGCATGGATGTGTCCGATATCGTTTCTGATGCACCATTTGGCGAGCCAGGCTGCCTGAAGCAGGTGATGGGCCCTTTTGCACCAGCGCTGCCTGATGATCCTGGAGATGAGGGCAGGGCTGGTGCCAAGGCAGGCAATGAAGGCGGCTATCGCCTCCGGGCTGTGGGATGCAGGCAGCCGCCTTGCAGGCACCTCGTTGTAAGGGGCCGAGGCCGCCATATGACTGTCCAGGCGAAAGGTGAAGAGATGATAATCCATCCCCTGTCTCAGGACCTGCCTGAGTTCATTCAATATGAAGGTCTCGGTGGCAACCGGAAACCTGGTCAATATATAGAGGATCTTCTTCGTCTTCATCTGCGGCCGTAACGCTTCTTGCTCATTTCATGTATCTTGCCGGCAAGGGCCTTCATGTTTCTGCACAATTCTGGGCAGGCCCGCTCCTCCTGCCTGCTCTCCATATATGATGCAAGGAATCTCATCCTGTCCGCCCTGCTGACATATCCGAGATTCGGATGGTTTAGTAGGGCCAGATCCCTCAACATCCCTCGGCTCAAGGTCCCTGAGGCCCTCCTTACCCTTTCTGTATCCATGAGGGCAAATGAGGGGCAGGCATCGGACTTGGTGAGACGATTCCGGCTCGGATCCCCGCCCAGATCTTGACCCGGATCCACGACCATTACATTGCCGGGATGGAGATCCCCGTGGACCAGGCCCTTTCCGTGCAGCCTTGCTATGAAGCGTCCGAGGCGCCGGGCAAGCACTGCCCTGGCCTTGCCGTCCAGGTTTACGGTGCGGAGCAGGACCCTCAGGGTCTGTCCATCCAGGTGGCGTGTGACCAGCAGGGAGTCCCATCTCCCAGGGAGACCAGCCGGTTCGCTCACTGCCACGATGCACGGGGTGGCAAGCCCTGCCTCGCTGAGCATACATGCCCCTTTGAGTGCCCTTGATGCCTTGGAACCCCTTAAAAGCCCCTTTATCCTCGATACAGGGCCACTTGTCAGAAAGTATTTGAAGTATAGCCGCTGCTCCCTGAAGGACAGGGCGGCCACCATGGTGCTCGGTACAGTAGAGAGTACAGAGGCACCGGGCCTGCTTGCCAGCTCTCTTGGACCCAAGGCAAGAAGATCAATGAAATCTGTCATCTCCCAGTCAGGGGCGGCAAGGAGCCTGATCCTGCCAGTCCGTCTCATCCTGCCCCCTTTCATGAGGTTGAGACAGGAAGGGCCACCTTCAGAGTACCCGCTCATGAAGGAAGGATACCATCGGCCCTGAGGATATCAAACATGGAGGCAAATCTCTTGTGGTAGGTGTGCTCCTTCAGGACCCTGTTGCGTCCTGCCCTGGCTATTCGCTTGCGCTCCTCTGGGCGGTCGAGATACCAGCGTATCTTGTCCACCATCTCATCATAGTCGTCAAAGATGACCAGTTCCTCATCCGGTGTGAATAGCTCCTCTATCCCCTCCACTCTTCTGCACATATAGAAGGCACCGCAGCACATGGCCGTATATATCTTGACGCTCATGGAGAGGCGGATGTCGGGATAGGAGTCCTGTGACAGAAAGACCCTGCACCCCCTGGCAGCCTTGGAGAAGCTGTCCAGATAGACGAACCTGCCCCCGTAACTCCTGCACACCTTGGACAGGAGAAAGGGCAGGTCCTTGAGTTTTCTCGATGGCCGGGGCCCCCACCACTTCAGCTCGAAGCCGGCCTTTACCACATGGTCCAGCATCTGGCGTCTGGGAAGGTACTGGGGAAGTGTGCCAAGGTTGCCCACAAAACCCACGTCGCAGCCGTAATATCTCTCCTCTTCAGGAGTCAGGGGAGAGACAGGGAAAAAATCGGGATGAACCGCCTGTGTGAGCCATCTGACCCTTGGGATGCCGGCCTTTAGATAGTCCTCTATGCGGCCCTGGCTCATGGTGAAGAACATGTCACTCACCCTGCCCATCTCAACCATATGCCTTGGCGGGGGGACAGGGTCTGGAAACCAGATCACAAAGGGACAACCCCTTTTTCTGATGCCTTCGGCCATCTCAGGGGTCATGCCGTCCGCCTTGGTGGCAAGGGCCAGATCCGGTGTGGGGCCGGCATCGAGCACCTGGGCCAGCCTAGGGAGTTCGGTCGGGGTGTCGATGCACTCTACCTGCCAGCCCATCTCCTCCAGGGCCTTGGCCATGTAGTGGCCGTTGTTCCAGGGCCTTTTGAACTTGGTGAGCAGAACTATTCTTGGCATTGCATTGTCTTTCAGGGCTTCCGGATCAACTCTTCATAGAGATCCAGATACCTCTTCATGATCCTTTCATGGTGATAGGGCTCAAGGGCACTTAGGATCTCTTTTCTCGTCATGAGATCCGGATTTGCAAGGAGCCGGCCCATTGCATCTGCAAGCCCTCCTTTGTCGCCAGGCGGAACAATATAGCCAGTGCGCCCAGGGATCACAATGTCTTCGGCTCCGCTCACCCTGGTGGCCACAACAGGGAGCCCTGCTGCCATGGCCTCCAAGATGACATTTGGAAAACCCTCGTTTCCAGGACGAGATGGAAGCACGAACATGGAAGCACCCTTGTAGAGGGAAAGCTTTTCCTCACCCTCCACCCTGCCCGGAAGTATCACCCGGCCGGAAAGGCCCAGGCACTCGACCTGTCTTTTGAGCTCCTCCTCTTTTGGGCCGCTTCCTGCAATGACTAGATCCACTTCCGGAAACCTTTCTGCAACCATCTTAAAGGCATCTATCAGCAGATCGAAGCCCTTGAAGGCCACCAGTCTGCCCAGGGCCAGGATGTAGGGCCTGTCCATGAGTGCAGGCCGGGCCGTTTTGAACGGGGCAGGGTCGATCCCGTGGGGTATTCTTACGATCCTGTCCGGGCGGACACCGCACTCGGTTACGATCCTTGCGATCTCACTGCTCAAGGCGGTTACCCTGTCTGCTTCCACAAGGCCTTTGCGGCTCCTTAGGTTGCGTCTTTTGTGGAGGAAGTGGCGCTCCTTTTTGAAGATATTGGTCCTTCTCGGTGTCACGATATAGGCGGTTTTGGCAATGGACTTGAAGAAACTTGCACAGTAGGCGGCAGGGTCGATCCCGTGGCAGTGTATGAGTTCAAAGGGCCACGAGCGTTTTATGGCCAAGAGCTTGAGCAGATGGATCCTGGTAAACAACCGCTTTACAGGGGGCCTGTGGTATCTGTATACCCTGTAGGGCAGCTCAAGCCCCTGGTCTCCGGCCTCGTGTGGAGCAAAGACCCTTATGTCCACACCCATCTCCCTTAGGGCCATGACCATGTTGTGGGTGTTTCTCGGTACACCTCCAGGCCTTGGGAGATATACGCCCATGAAGAAGAGCACTCTCATGGCTATAGTCCATGCCTTTTGGTGTGGCGTCCTATCCTTGCGGCCTTGAGCCTCACCATCGGCAACATCAGGGGGCCTGGGATGCTATTTTGGGGGTTTGCTTCACGGTAGAGCTGCCAGAATCGCCTGATCTCTTGGGGGCCAATAAATCGCTGGGCCGAGAAGAGGAGCTGGCCAAGATCCTTGACCTGCCTTCCAAGGGGCAGCTTGCCTGGAAATCTTCTGACCCTCTGAAGATCTATCAGGGTGAGGGGAATCGCCTGCCTTTCACTGGCACAGAGGAAGTGACACAGATAGAGGTCCTGATGGCACATGCCGGCTCTGTGCATCCTGCCGGCTATCGTAGCAACCTCGCAGATGACCCGATCGAGCAGCCCTGTTTGGCGTTCCTGGCCTTGATGCCCTGCACCACGGGAAGCCAGATGCCTTTCCGCCCACTCATCCAGTTTCATGACGTTCGGAACCGCCCTTGAGATCACGAATGCCGCCTCCCAGTCAACCCCAAGGGCTACCGGCTCTGGGCCGGCAATCCCTTCCTCCAGAAACCACCACATGGAGTTCCATTCGGCCTGGGCCTGCGGGCCGGGCTTCTCTCCCGGGCGGGCTAGATACTTCTTGATATAGAAGAGCTGACCTGCTCCGCCAGGGCCCTCCAGTTTCAGCTTGAGGGTAAAACGGTGATCGAGTGCCCTCTTGGCAACGCCGTGGCCTGGATGGTCAAAGATGGCCCTGAAGGAGTCGAGCCCTGAATACGAGAAGATTTCGAGCCACTGCCTCGATATGAAGAGCCTTCCTTCATCCAGTATCACCGTCTGGTCTGATACATTTATGGGCCCGGCACTCATGTCACGGCCTTCCTTTCAGCCACTTCGCTTATGAGCTCGAGATTTCTTTGAATGTTGCCCTCAAGGGTGAAGTCCTTCACGGATTGTCGCGCAAGCCGCCTCCAGATCGGCCACTGCTCTCTGCAGGCCTCAAACTCCTTCAGGAGGCCGGAGAGCTCTTCGGGACTGCCGGCATCCTGCATTATGTAACCGGTCCTGCCATGGCTTACCACCTCTGCCCCACCCGCCTGTTTCGTGGTGATCACTGGCAGCCCACAGGCCAGGGCCTCGAGATGGACATTGCCAAAGGGATCATAGGTGGTTGGAAGCACCAGTATGTCCGCTGCCCTGTAGAGAGGAGGCATGTCGGCAACCCTACCAAGAAAGAGCACCTTGTCAGCCACACCAAGTGATGCAGCAAGAGATCTGTAGCCACGCTCCTTGCCTGATCCGGCAACCAGTAGTCTGCATGGATGGTTTAGGCCTGCCATGCTTCTGATTGCGGTTTCGAGCCCTTTTCTGCGAAAGTCCATGCCGGCAAAGAGATATATGGTCTCCTGGGTCCCGATACCCAAGGATCTGCGGACAGCTGTGCTGTCCTCGGTGCTTCCCGGGCTGAAAAGCTCGAGGTCCACACCGTTGTAGATCACATGAATCCTCTCATCCCCTATGCCGTATAGCTCTCTCAGGAGCCTTGCATCCAGTCTGGATATGGCCACAATGGCCCTGCATCCGCCCTCTGTCTTTAGCAGCTCGCGTTCCAGGGACAAGAGCAGTCTGTGCCGCAGACTCAGTCTGGCCCAGAGCCGTTTGAACGGGGAACGGTAGTTTAGATATAGGTGATAGAGATGGAGGGGATCGGTGACGCGGTATATGTCCACAGGATATGTGCGTGAAAGGGAGTAGCTCACGGCCCTCGGAAATCGTGCAAGTGCCCTTTGAACCTCCTGGTGAAAGGCGTAATTCCTGAATCCTGAAGGCCCTCTTGGACGGGAAAGCTCTATGAAGCGGACCTCTCCTGCAAGCTCGGGATCGATATGGTTCCCTATGAATATCACCTCCATGCCGGCATCGATCAGGCCGGAGACCAGCATCATACAGTATCTTTCGGCCCCTCCGGCCCGGTTTCCGCACCTTGGCCTGATCACTGCTACCTGCTGCATGAAGGCTCCCCCGTCTGCCAGAGTTCAGTCATGTATGATCACCCTGTACTCTTCATTCAGCCCTTTTGCACCAGGCATCTGTCTCGGTGTGACAAAGACCCACCTGCCTGTCCCTGTCCTGTCCGTCCTTATCTTATCACCACTTGTCTTATCATCCCTTGTCTTTTCATCTCTTATCCTTTTTGGGCCTTCGACTATCCATATCCTGCGGTCCAGGTAGAAGTGGAGGATAGGGGCGAGTCTTCTGTCATCGGAGTATATGGTGTAGCCCTGGTCGGACAGGGGCCTTAGCTTCATGGCTGCATCCTTCCTCAGGGGCAGATAGTCTGGGACCATCACATAGTGTCTTCCAAGGGCAGCAAGGCCTACTGCAACCGACAATACCGTGATGGCAGACACGGCCCATCTGCACGCCTCCTGCCTGCACATTCTGAAGAGTGAAGCAAGGCCTAAGGAGGTCAGTATGGTCATGATTGGGAAGATGGGAAGGATATATCTCCTGGATTTGTGTGAGGCAAGGGACAGGAGCAGGAAGTAGCCGATCCATGAAATTGCCAGGAAAAAGGCCGCATGTCGGCCTGTATCCCTGCACGATGCCGGCCCCTTGGTCCCTCTTTTATGCATCCTGATCCAGCATATGACGATCCAGATGGTGGTGGCCACTGCTGCCATGCCGGATAGGCGGGACCAGCGCCAGAGATTGCTCAAATAGTAGAGAGGAGGCCTTATAAAGAAACTCAAAAACTCGGAGTCGTAGTCCATCCGCTCAAGATACTCTTCACCCAAATAGATGGAGAGGAAGCCGGGGTAGGCAGATGCTTGACAGATGAACCATGCCACAAAGGGGATCGACCCGCCAATCGATGCAACCAGATACGGGATGAAAAGGGCCCTGTTCACTGCCAGGATGGCTGCCAGAGAGATCAGGGCGGCATAGAATCCAAGGGGCCCCTTGCTCAACAGGGCAATGGCCAGCCCAAGGGCAAAGAGGGCCGGATAGTGCCTTTTTTCTTCGCCGCCCCTATCGGCGGCAGCTTCATGAAGATGGATGGCCAGGGAGATGATTCCAAGGCTCATGCCGAATACGAAGGCGCTATCTGTCAGGGCCTCCCGTGAGACCCTGATTATATTGAAGCAGCCAAGGAGGAGCCAGGGGCTGACTCCTCCGAAGATCGGGCCTGCAAGTCGCCACGCCGCCCATGCCGTAACCATGAATATGCCAAGGCCGAAGAGGGCATTTGGCACCCTGAGCCCGAGCTCGTTCACTCCGAAGACCTTGAACGACAGGGCTGTAAGTGCATACACCAGGGGCGGCTTTCTCACCGAGATCTCTCCGTTGACCTCCAGGTTGACCAGACTGCCGGTGTGGTGGATATAGAGGCTTCTTCCGGCAGTCAGTGCCTCGTCCCGCAGGTCTATGCTTCCTTTGCCGAGATTCCAGAATATCAAAAAGGCAGCGGCCACAAGGCCTGTGATCAGAAATATGGCCCCGAGCCCCTTGTCGCCACCGGAGGGAAAAGCTATCTGCCTGGCATCTTCCATCACGCCTCTTTCGAGTCCTCGGTGGCCCAGCTCTGATACAGTTCCTTGTATAGGGGGTCGGATGCCATGAGTTCCTGGTGGGTGCCCCTTGCCACTATGGTTCCCTGATCCATGACGATCACCTGATGGGCGTTCATTATGGTGGAGAGCCTGTGGGCTATGACGATGGTGGTCCGGCCCTTCATGACACGCTCAAGTGCGGTCTGGACTGCGCGTTCGGATACGCTGTCCAGGGCACTGGTGGCCTCGTCCAGGATCAGAAGCGGAGGGTTTCGAAGTATTGCCCTGGCGATGGCTATCCTCTGCCTCTGGCCACCTGAAAGGTTCAATCCCCTTTCATCCAGCACCGTATCGTAACCATCGGGCAGGGCCATTATGAACTCGTGGGCCTGGGCCATCTTGGCTGCCTCTATCACCTCGTCCCGTGAGGCATCCGGCCTGCCGGCAAGTATGTTCTCATAGATGGTGTCGGTAAAGAGGATTACATCCTGGGTTACCACAGCCATCTGGGCCCTCAGATCCCTAAGGCGGATCTCCTCGATATCAAGGCCATCCCACACTATGGCCCCTTTGGTAGGCGAGTGAAATCTGGGAAGCAGATCTACCAGGGTGCTCTTTCCGGCCCCGCTCGGGCCCACGACTGCCAGGATCTTGCCTGCAGGGATGGCGAGATCTATCTCCTTGAGTACCATCACCTCAGAGCCTGGATAGGCAAAGGAGACGGAGCGGTACTCTATCCCGTCCTTGAGGCCTGAAACAGGGAGCCCCTGGCCCGGTTCCGGCTCCTTGTCGAGAAAGGCATCCACCCGTTCGAGCACGCCGAGGGTCTCCTGGAACTGGCCATATGCACGGCCTATCTTCTTGAGCGGGGTGAAGGCCATGATTATGGCGGTGAGCACGGAGAAGAAGTCTCCAGAGGTCATGACACCCTTTGCCACGAGTGTTCCTCCATATCCCAGGATGATGGCAACCGCAAGGCCTGAGAGACACTCTATGAGAAATTTGGTCCCCTCCCTGAGCCTGACCACCCTGGACATCTGGCGATAGGTGTTCATGTTTTCCCGGATGAACTGGCCGGTCTTGATCTCCTCCATGTTGAAGATCTTGATCACCTTGATCCCCTGGATCGCCTCGTTGACCCTGTGGCTCAACAGGGCCAGATAGCGCTGGACCCTTTTCCTGCGCTTTCTGACAAGGCGGCTGAGGACACGGGTGCCAAGGGCGATGAATGGAAGGAGCACAAAGCTCAGCAGCGACAGATCCCAGCGCCTGTAGAGGGCCACGCCCAGCAGCACTATCACCGATGGCACCTGGATGAGAAATGTCCTGAAGCTCTGGGAGAGGATGTCGGAAAGTGCGCCCACATCGTTCATGAGCCTGGAGAGCATGTCTCCACTCGTGGACGAGGCCATGGCCCTCATGGGCAGATGCACGAGGTGGTCGAAGAATTTGTTCCTGGTGTCCCGTACCAGTTTCATGCCTGCAGTGCGCATGAGGTACGACTGGAGGAAACTGCACCCCCCTCTTGCGATATAGAGGGCAATGATGGCAAGGGGCAGGAGATAGATGTACTGATACTGCTGCTCTATGAAGATCCTGTCCATGGCAGGCTTTACGAGCCATGCAATGGCACCGTTCAGGCCTGAGACCGCCAGACTGAAGATGGTTGCCAGGATGACCCTTGGTATGTAGGGCCTTATCAGCCTGTGTATGCGCTTGAGTGTCTTCTTGGTGAGTCTGTATTTTGAGCTGGACATTAAGGGGCGATATTCAGGTTTAAGCGGCCAAAGTCTATGTTTTTCGAACAAGGGTTGATGGGGCCGGACTGGCCGTCACCATGATCCTCCGTGCTGCTGCCGATATAGGCCCGCCATCATAACAGCTGCCACGGAATTTTTCATCAATTGATACTTTTTTGATATATCACGTAGAAGCCCCGGCTTGATTGTGTTATCTCTTTAAGGGATCTAAAGCTGGCTGTTTTTGTGTCTCTCTCCTGCTCCTGCCTGGAGAGATGGCTGGCAGAAACAGGAGCGGATATGTCTGTCTAAGGTTCGATTGGAGTGGAAAAGGGCAGGGCTCGGGTTGGAATATTGAGTTTTTGGGGAAAATTGAGGGAAGGTAGGCTCTTTTTTTACACTGCATATCTGGCTGCTGCCATAGCGGTCTGTTCCGTAATATTTGTCTACAACAAGTTTCACAAGGATGAAAAGATATCCATCTATCTGCAGGAGCAGGTGGAAAACTCCCAGACACTCTTTCTTGCAGCAAAAAAGGCCTACAATCTCTTGGCCGAGCTCACCTTCGAGGAGCTGATCATGAGACCAGAGATAGTCTCCATCCTCGAGAGGGCAGACAAGGCCGAGCCTGCTGAGCGGGACAGGCTGAGACAGGAGCTCTATCGCATGCTTGAGCCATCCTATTTGAGGCTCAAGAGGTTCAATCTATACCAGTTCCATTTCCATCTGCCCGGGGCGATAAGCTTTCTGAGGTTTCACCAGCCAGACAAGTTTGGCGACAACCTCTGGGATGTAAGGCTGGATGTTGCCCAGGCCAATCTTGTCAGAGAGCCTGTATCGGGTTTTGAGGTAGGCCGTCTTAAAGAGGGCTTCAGGAACGTGTTCCCCATCCTGAAGGACGAGAAACTTATCGCCACCGTTGAGATCTCTTACTCTGCAAAGGCGATAAAGGATTATATAGAGGCCATAAGCCCGACCACTGTCATCATTCTGTATCCTGCAGATATCATTGAACAACATATGTGGAAAGAGGCCAGACGAAAGAATTTCAGAAAGTCTGCCATCTCTGAAAACTACTATGTCTCAAGGAGATTTTTTGCCTCTTCCGAGGACGAGGTCATACCTCCTGATGAGATCTATGAATTCAACAGGTGTCTCAGCCGTGATCCATCGGTACAGGAAGGGCTGCGGAGCCATCGGTCCTTTTCGAGTTTCTTGACGAAAAACGGCAACGATTATCTTGCCACCTTCCTCAACATAGAAAATCTTGAGGGGGACCATGCCGGTTATATTGTCTTTTTCAGGAAGGACACCTTTCAAAGGGCCATGGAGCGCGGCTTCTGGCAACGGGTGCTGCTGGGCTGGATGGGCTCCCTACTCTTCCTCATGCTGCTTGGCTACTATCACAGGCTTCAGCTCCAGTCCAAGAAGCAACTGGAGTTCCTGGCAAGTACAGATCTCCTCACCGGCATCTACAACAGGCGCCAGCTCCTGCTCCTGCTGGAACAGGCCATCAGGCTGGCCCATAGGCACAGAAGGCCCCTCAGCCTCATATTCTTTGACATCGACTACTTCAAGGCCGTAAACGACCAGTATGGCCACGAGATAGGAGATGCCATCCTGAAAGAGGTGGCAGAGCTCGTCAAGGGGGCCATAAGGCAGAGCGACATCTTCGGACGCTGGGGCGGAGAGGAGTTCATCGTGGTGCTCCACGACTGTTCCCAGGAAGAGGCCGCAAAGAAAGCGGAGGCCTTAAGAAGGCTCATTGCAGGGCACACCTTTTCAAACGGGATCCGGCTCACATGCAGTTTCGGGGTGGCGGGCCTCAAGGATGATGAGGACTCCGGCTCTCTCATAAGGAGGGCCGACGAGGCTCTGTACAGGGCCAAGCAGCACGGGCGCAACAGGGTGGAGGAGGCCGGTTTCCTCTAAATCCATGGGTGTCATCCTCATAAAGGGTGCATGTCAACACAATCTGAAGGGCCTGGATCTCGAGATCCCCTTGAACAGGCTGGTGCTGGTCTCCGGCCCTTCAGGGGCAGGCAAGTCCTCCCTTGTGATCAGCACCATATTCGCCGAGGCCCAGAGGCGCTATCTCGAATCCTTTTCGCCATACGTGCGCCAGTATGTGGAGCAGTCCCTCAGGCCAGAGGTGCGCTCCATCGAGAACCTTCCCGCTGCCATTGCCATCGGCCAGGCGAATCCTGTACGCAACTCCCGCTCCACTGTCGCAACCATCACTGAGGTCACCTACTATACAAGGATGCTCTTTTTCAGGATGGCAAGGCCCTGGTGCCTGGACTGCGGCCTCGAGATCGTCCCAAGCGGCACATCTGCTGTGCTTGCCAAGCTCGATGGCCTAGAAGAGGGCAGTGAGATAGTGATAGCTTCCCCTGTGCCTGAGAAGATGGCAAGAGAGCTTGCCGCCCAGGGCTATTTCAGGGCGATCAGGGATGGGCGCATGGTGGAGCTGATGGAGGCAGAAGGGCCTTTAAGCCCCGGTGACGGGCAGACAGGGGATGATATCCTGTTGGTGGTGGACAGATTTCGCGCGAGGGGCAGAAGCGAGGCAGATCTCAAGGAGGCCATATCAAATGCCTTCTTTCTATCCCGGGGAAGACTGGTGCTCCTTGAGGGCGGATCCGGACGATACCGGCAGGTCGGCAGCTTCAGCAGGCAGCCTGTCTGTCCGGGCTGCGGAAGATTGGCAGCCGATCCTGCCCCGAGCCTATTCTCCTTCAACAGTCCTGATGGGGCCTGTAGCGAGTGTAAAGGCTTTGGAAGGGTGATCGCCATAGATTGGGACCTGGTGGTCCCGGACAAGGGCTTGAGCCTTATCCAGGGCGCCATAAGGCCTCTTAAGAACTGGGACGATGAACGGGAGGAGCTCTTTTCCTGGTGCAGGGCTCAAGGGATTGACCTCGACAGGCCCTGGAGGGAGCTTTCAAGGACAGAGCAGGAGCAGATCCTCTTCGGCCACGGGGACTGGTACGGCATAAAGGCCATATTCGACTATCTGGAGACCAAGCGCTACAAGGCCCATGTGCGTATCCTGCTTGCACGCTACAGGACATTCCTGACCTGCAGCAGCTGCGGAGGAAGCCGCTTCAGTGAAAGGGCGCGCTCCTTCAGGCTTGCTGGCCTCGATATAGGCGGGTTCTATGCCATGAGTGTATCGGATGCCCTCTCGTGGTGTCATGGCCTTGAGGCCAGCGCCTTCCTAGATGAGGCATCGGGGGCCCTCCTTGGTGAGCTCATCTCGAGGCTCAGGCTCATGGAGCAGATCGGGCTCGGCTATCTCACCCTTGATAGGCAGTCCAGAACACTCTCCGGTGGAGAGCTTCAGCGTCTGTCCCTGGCAAGGGCTGCCGACTCCGGGCTGTCCGAGATGCTCTTTTGCCTGGATGAGCCCTCCTCCGGCCTCCATCCTGCCGATGTCTTGAAGGTGGCCAGGGCCCTGAAGGGGCTCAAGGGGCGCAGAAATACGGTCATCGTCGTGGACAACGACCCTGTGATGCGAAGGGTGGCGGATCTGGAGCTGCGCATGGGGCCAGGCTCCGGCAGGGAAGGGGGCAGGGTCGTGGCCTCTGGTGCACCTGCGCATTTGATGGCTGCTGAGCGTGAAGGGCCTGCCTCTGCCTGCCTGAAGGATTTGGGGCGTCAAGAGAGGAAAGCGGCCGATGATGGTGAAGGACCCCGTGTGATCCTCAAGGGTGCCTGTGCCCACAATCTGAAGGGCGTGGATATCGAGGTTTGCAAGGGCCTTGTCACTGTGGTGTGCGGGGTGTCGGGCTCTGGCAAATCAAGCCTCGTCCATGATGTGCTCTTCAGGGCGCTTAAGAGGATGCTTGGCCAGCCAGTAGAGCCGCCTGGACCATTTGAACGGATAGAGGGGCATGGGTGGGTCAGGCATGTGGAACTCGTTGATCAGGAGCCCCTTTCAAGAAACTTCAGGGCCTGCCCTGGCACCTATCTGAAGCTATTGGACAGGCCAAGGAGGCTCCTTGCATCCACTGAAGAGGCAAGGGGGCTCGGGCTCTCTCCCGGGGCCTTTTCCATAAACACCAGGGCAGGGCGCTGTCCTGAGTGTGAAGGCCAGGGGCTTCTTGTAATGGAGATGCAGTTCCTTCCGGACATGCTCATGCTCTGTCCGCGCTGCCGAGGGGCGCGGTTCAAGGAGGAGGTCCTGTCCATCCGGTATGATGGCAGGAGCATTGCCGACTTCTTCGATATGACACTCGAGGAGTATCTCCGCTGGTTCAGGTCAAAGGGGGAAAGGGTCTTGGATCTCGAAAGGAGAATCGGCCCGGCCCTTGAGCTCGGGCTTGGCTACCTGCTTGTGGGCCAGCCCCTCAATACCCTTTCGGCAGGAGAGGCGCAGCGGCTTAAGATAGCAAGGATGCTGGGCTCTGGCCTCAAGAAAGATGGCATCATGATCCTCGATGAGCCAACCAGGGGGCTGAGTGCCCAGGAGACCACAGGCCTGATCCGTGTGCTTAGAAGAATTGCCCGGGAGGGAAACGGGGTGCTTGTGGTGGAGCATGATCCGTCCATGATACTATCCGCCGATTCCATCTATGAGCTTGGCCCAGGCGGTGGGGAAGAGGGGGGAAGGATCATATTCTCAGGCAGTCCGGATCGGCTCTTGAGGGCAGAGACCCCAACCGGAAGGGCCCTTTCCGCCTTTGTCTCCGGATCAGATCCAGAGGGACAAGGGCAGGAAGGGCTTTCCGGCCTGCATGGCCCCTGCCGTACAGGTGGCGGGCTGGAGGTGCAGGCCGGGGACTCCCCTTCTGTTGCGGCAATAGAGATAAGAGGGGCCAGGCACAGGAATCTCAAGGATCTCGATATCGCCATACCAAGGGGGCTGTTTACGGTGATAACCGGGGTGTCCGGTTCGGGCAAGTCGACCCTTGCCTTTGATATCGTCCACGGTGAGGCGCGCAGGCGCTATATAGAGTCTCTTCCCTCCTATATGAAGCAGTTTGTCAAGCTCGGACAGCGCCCCGATGTATCACAGATCTTTGGCCTCAGCCCTTCGGTGGCCATCGAACAGCACACCTTCAAGGCAGGGCGCAGCTCCACTGTTGCCACCATTTCCGAGATCTCCAACTATCTCCGGCTGTTTTTCTCAAGGGCAGCGGTAAGGGAGGATATGATGGAAGGCGGCCTCCGCCAGCCAGAAAGGCCCGATCCCGGGCTCTTCTCCTTCAATACGGTCCAGGGCAGGTGTCAGGAGTGTCAGGGAACAGGGCTTGCCCCTTCGGGCGGAACATGCCATGCCTGTGGCGGCACCAGGCTCTGCAGTGAGGCCAGGGCCTGGAAGGTGGATGGGATGTCCATCTCCGATCTCTTTCGCATGGAGGTCTCGGATGCCCTGGGAGTCGTGAGGAGATGGAGGGCAGGGTTTGCTGCCTCGGAAGGGGTGCTTTCACGCCTTTGTGAGCTGATCTGTGAGGTGGAAAGACGCCTTTCGTTCATGGAAGAGCTCGGTCTTTCCTATCTTCCGCTTGACCGGACCGCAGCTGAACTCTCGGCGGGTGAGCAGCAGAGGCTCAGGCTTGCCTGCCAGGCAGGCTCAGGGCTCGTGGGCCTTACAGTGGTGCTCGATGAACCGACCATCGGCCTCCATCCAAGTGACAACATGCGACTTATAAAGGCCCTCAAGAGGCTGGCCGGGCAGGGAAATACCGTGCTCGTCGTGGAGCATGATGAAGAGTGCATAAGAAATGCCCAGCACATAATAGACCTCGGCCCAGGCGGAGGTGCCGCCGGGGGCAGGGTGGTCTATCAGGGCGGCCTAAAGGGGCTCATGGCCTGCAGGGAGTCTGCCACCTCGGCAGCCCTGTCAGACAGGGAAAGGAGGGCCATAAAGACGGGCTCCAGGGCCAAGGATGCCAAAGAGTGGCTTGTGATCTCAGGGGCAGATGCCGGAAATCTGAAGGCGGTGGAGATCCGCCTTCCCCTGAATGCCGTGACGGTGATAACCGGGGTTTCCGGGGCTGGAAAATCGACACTGCTTACAGATGTCCTGGCAAGGATCGGTGACGAGGCCTTTGCCTGGAAGGCCGAGGGGAGGGATGCGCTCAGGAGGATAGTGACTGTGGACCACTCTCCCATCGGCAGGACCCCCCGTTCATGTCCGGCCACATATACCAAGGTGTTCGACACGATAAGGCAGCTCATGTCCAGGGTTCCCCTTGCCCGCAGCAGGGGATTCGATGCCTCCTACTTCTCCTTCAACCTGCCGCAGGGGCAGTGTCCCGAGTGCCAGGGCCAGGGCTGGACAAGGCAGAAGCTCGGCATCCTGCCAGACGTCCTCCTGAGGTGCGAGGCCTGTATGGGCAGGCGCTTTAAGCGCGAGATACTGGATGTCCGCTACAAGGGCAAGGATATCTCACAGATCCTCGATATGACCATCAGCCAGGCCCTTGAGTTCTTCAGGGCCGTTACCGGCCTTTCAAGGACCTTGAGGGTTATGGATGAGCTCGGACTTGGCTACCTCACCCTTGGGCAGCCCTCACCTACGCTATCAGGGGGCGAGGCTCAGCGCGTGAAGCTTGCAAGGCATCTCGTGCAGGGGCCTGGTGCAGGGAATCTGTATCTCCTCGATGAGCCATCTACCGGGCTTCACATACAGGATACCAAAAGGGTTATACGGCACCTGGACCGCCTGGTAGATGCAGGGGCCACGGTGGTGGTCGTGGAGCACAATCTCGACATCATCTCCAAGGCGGACTGGATCATCGATCTTGGCCCAAGGGGAGGGAGGCTTGGGGGTGAGATCCTCTTCTCCGGGACCCCGAGGGAGCTTTTGAAACTGGCAGGCACCAACCGTACCGCCTCTGCACTCAAGGATTTTTTGGAGGGATAGCCGGGGCTCCCTTTTGTCTCCATGTCCTGCATCTGGTCGCTTGTGCCCTCAAGATGGGCATGTCTAAGGCCGATAATCTACTCAAAGGCCCAGTAGTCACGAAGAAGGGGTCTTGTGTCCTCTGTGTCACAGATGGCACAAGGATGGCAAAAGCGGCTGGTTCGAGATCAAGAAGGTAGGCACCCTTGAATATATTCCTGGCAAGACAGCCCATTTTGGATCAGAAGGACAGGACCGTAGGCTACGAGATCCTGTGCCGTACAGGAGATGGCAATGCCTTTCCCGATGTCGAGGGGAACAGGGCCACGTTGATGGTGCTCCAGAACCTGTTCTGTGATATGGGCATCGGGGAGGTCTCTGGAGGCAAGCTCGTCTTCATAAACATTACCCGTGAGCTCCTCCTGTCCGATCTGTCCTTTCTCGATCCGTCAAACCTGGTCCTGGAGATACTCGAGGATGTCGTAATAGACCAGGAGGTGGTAAGGCAGGTCGAGAGGCTTAAAAGACGCGGCTACCGCCTGGCCCTGGACGATTTCGAGGACACCAGCGATACCGATCCGCTCCTTCCCCTGGTGGATATAGTAAAGATAGACTGGAAGGCCCACGATCCCAAGCGGATAGAGGCCATCTGTGCGAGACTTAGCGGGTTCGGCCCTGCCCTGCTGGCCGAGAAGATAGAGAGCGCAGAGGAGCGGGCACAGGCAAAAGGGCTCGGGTTTCACTATTTCCAGGGCTATTTCTTTGCAAGGCCATCGCTTTTGAAGGCAAGAAACATCCCTGTCTCCCAGATGGCCAGGTTCAAGCTGATGGCCTTTCTCTACAATGAAGAGATAGACCTGGACAGGGTCTACGGGATCATCTCCAGGGATGCTGGCCTTACGGTCAAGCTTCTCAAGCTCATAAATTCTGCTGCCATCGGCCTTCCCCAGAAGATTACATCCATTCAGCAGGCGATGACGCTCCTGGGTGAAAAGAGGCTCAAACGCTGGCTTGCGATCATCATCCTCCATGATGTGGCGGCAAATACCATCCCAGAGACCTTCAGGCTCGCTGTGATAAGGGCCTTTTTCATGGAGAGGATGCTCAAGGAGAAGGGGGCGGACAAATTGACGCAGCCAGGGTTCCTGGTGGGCCTGCTCTCCATGTCGCCGGCACTTACTGGCAATCCGGCAACGAGGCTGCTCTCCCAGATACCGGTCCATCCCATGATATCCAACGCCCTTATTGAAAAAAAGGGGCCTCTTGCCCCCTTTTTGCTCCTCTGCATGGCCTATGAACAGGGCTCCTTTGCCGTGGCGGAGAAACTGGCCAGGAAGCTTGGTCTGCCACTTAGCACCTTGTCAGAGTGCTATATCGACGCAGTGAAGGAGGCGACCATGCTCGATGCGGCAAGGCAGGGATAGCATTGGTGGCAGTGAGATGAAAAAAGGCCCGGCAGAGCAAAGGAGCTGCCGGGCCTTTCTATTTCCGGCTCTTGCGCCCTATCAGCCTGCGCTCTTCGGCTTGAGGGCCTTTGGCACAATCATGATGAAGCGCTTTGATGCCTCGGACAGCAGTCTCCTCACCTCTGCGGCCTCATCTTCCTGGAAGGTCTTTTCGAGTTCATTGATATATATGTTCAGGAGCTCGGTCAGTTCCTTTATTCCGGCCTTGGTGATCTTCTTTATGGAGACGTTGGCCCCCCTTGCAAGCCTCCTCTTGATGGAGTCCCTGGTGAAGCCAAATTCCGGATAGAGGCACTGGTATATGACTCCACCTGTCATGCCTGCACACATCCACGGGCCAGGGTCTCCAAGGACCACGGCACGGCCACCGGTCATGTACTCGAAGGCAAATCCCTTTATGAAGGAGCGCGAGGCGATATTGCCTGCACTGTCGTCCACAGGCTCTGTGATACGGCGGCCAAACACCACATCCGCACCGGAAAACCGGATGCAGGCCCTGGAGTCGGCCATGTTCTGGATGAGAAAGGTCCCCCTTATGGCCCCGTAGCCAAAGGACTTTCCTACAGATCCGTCCACCCGCTGTCCCAGGTAGTTCACGCCCTTGAATATACCGAGTACTCCGCCGAAGCTCCCCTTTACCGCCCCGTCCTGGGCGCCTCCTGTCACACAGGTGTTGATGGCGTCCACATTGAAGGCGCAAAGGCCGTTGCCTGGCACGGACTGGAGCAGGCTTATATTGGCGAGCTTGGATGTGTCTATGCCGTAGCGCCTTACCACCTCTCCGGACAGATAGGTGCCAACGGCCCGGTCGGTGCTCCGCACCTCCTGGTCTCGGAATTTCACTATCTCTTGGCCCTCTTCGAACCTTTCGATCACCAGGTCACTGATGAGCTTGGTGAGATATCCCAGGGGCTTTCTGATGGCGTCCTTGGCATCTTCTGCCTGGGCTACCGCATCGGGGTTGGGTTTGGCCAGTATCCCCGAGGTGTCCACCCTGTCAGTGAAGCGGTACTGCTCGAGAAGGTCGGTCCTTCCAACCAGGTCCTGGAGCCTCTTTTCTCCCATGTTCGCCAGAATCATCCTGATCTGGTCTCCAAGGGCCTTCAACAGCCTCGTGAGGTTCTCCGCCTCGATATCCACCTTCCTCGGGGTAAATCCCTTCACTCCACGCTCGAGGGCCTGTTCCTTGGATCTGAGTTGAGTGGAGATGCCGCGAGGACACTTGTCCAGATGGCAGCGGTGGCAGCTTATGCAACCGATGGCCATGAGGGCCACTGTACCTATGCCAACCCGGTTTGCTCCGAGCAGGATCATCTTCACCACATCCGCCCCGCTTCTCAGCCCGCCATCTGCCCATATCTCCACCTTGTCTCTCAGACCAGACTCCACGAGCGCCCTGTGGGCCTCGGAGACACCCACCTCGATGGGCACACCCACATAGCGCTTTGCGTGCTCGCGGGCGGCGCCTGTGCCGCCCTCCAGACCGCTCAGGTTGACCACGTCTGCCCCGGCCTTGGCTATACCCACTGCAATGGTGCCCACACCGCTGGTGACCGGGATCTTCACCGAGACCTTGGCGTAGGGGTTTGCGGTCTTGAGTTCGGTTATGATCTGGGCCAGGTCCTCGATGGAGTAGATGTCATGCTGGTTCGATGGCGAGATCAGGGTGATGCCGGGCTTGCAGTGCCTGGCCTTTGCCACCATCTCGGAGACCTTCTTGCCTGGCAGGTGTCCGCCCTCGCCGGGCTTTGCCCCCTGGCCTATCTTGATCTCGAGGTACTCGGCCGAGTTCAGAAGTCCCATATAGACCCCGAATCGGCCGGATGCGATCTGCTGGCCGCGATTTTCGCGATACTTGCCCAGCATGTCCGGGATCTCGCCGCCTTCACCGTTCATGCAGATGATGTTGGCCTTCTTGGCAGCCTCCGCATAGCTCCTGAAGGAGTTCTCTCCCTGGGAACCGAAGCTCATGGCCGCTATCAGGATGGGTATGTCATGGTGGCCAACGGTGATGTCAACATCGTCCATGGTGAGGCGCTTGGATTCCGGGGCCTCCTTTACTGCAAGGCAGTGGCGCAGGCCGATGGGGATCTCTTCGTCTATCTTGTCGAGGCCCTTTGCCATGTCCAGATAGCCCTTTTCCCCCTGCGCGGTCTTTCTGAGTATCTTGCCAACCCGGACGTTCCTTGGCGGGTCCCCGTAGACGGGGATCTCCTTCTCTGCGTTTACACGCTCGAGCCTGTCGCGTCCCATCCGCTCCATGAGCTCGAAGCTGAGCCCCACGTGTTCGCTGGTGCAGAAGCACGGGATCTGAAAGATCTCCTCGATCTGTTTCGTGACCCCTATGCCGGCAAAGATCCTGCCATAGCCGCATAGTTCATGGATTCCCATGGTGGACATGACCTTCTCCATGCCCTTTTGGTAGACGTCCAGGTTGTTGGCAATGGTCTGCGGCTTTGAGACCGTATCCGTCGAGAAGGATGTGATCACCTCCCACATGAGATACGGGTTGAGGGCATCTGCCCCATTTCCCACCATGAACATGATGTCGTGCAGGTTTCTGATCGCCCCGGAACGGACGATGATACTGGTCTTTCTCCGGAGGCTCTCCTTCTCGAGCATCTTGTTGAGATAGGCCACACAGAGACCGGGGTCTATGAAGACCCTGCCCTTTGAGAAGGTTGCAGAGTCGTCAAGGATCAGGAGCACGGCCCCGTTTTTCACCCTCTCTATGGCGGTCCTGCTGAGCCCGTCGAGCTGCTCCTTGAGGGAGCCTTCGGGATCGAAGGTCATGTCGAGGAGTGCGACCCTGTCGCGGTCCCGCCCCTCGGCAGTGAACCAGGAGACCACGTCTTCGAGGACGGCGGTTCCGGAGTCGTCTGCAAGCCTTCTGATCTCCTTTTTGGTGATGATCTTGTCGAGGCCGGAGTAGTTGAGGAGAAGCGGGCTCTTTAGCTCAAGGCCGGTTGGGCTCTTGTCCTGGATGGTGAGCAGCTCCGGCTTGTCGCCAAGGATCACCCTGGTGGTGAAGTGTTCGGCCTCGCGCTCGCGGTCGATGGCCGGGTTGGTGACAACGGCCACGTTCTCCTTGAAGTATTCCGAGCAGTTGGGGAGTATCTCCGGGGTCAGGCAGGCAAGTGGGCCCTGGTGTCCCATGGAGCCTATGATGTCCGCCCCCTCCAGGGCGACCCGCTTTCTCAGGGTCAGGTCATATTTCTGCCAGCCGAAGGCGCCAAGGAGATTGGACTCCTTGAACCTTGAAAAATCGGTTCGCTCGATGCCGTGATCCAGGATCTTCTTTAGCCTCTGGGGTGCCTTCTTCGTGGCTGTAGGGATCCCACTGGTAAAGCCCTTGATCAGCTCCAAGGGGCGTCTCCTCTGGAAGAGCAGCTCCTTGAGCCTCTGCTGGATCTGGCTGTAGCGGTAGACCTTGGCCTTCTGGCCCAGGCTTGCCTCTATTGCCACCTTCTCTCCAGGTCCGAGAGGTGTGGGATCCCCCATGGTGTTCTTGATGTCCACCACACCCTTTTCCGATGACAGGAAGTATTCATAGTCGCTCTCACCAAACCAGAGCGGCCTGAGCCCCAGGGCATCAACGCTGCCCATGCAGACGTTGCCGAACCTGGCCACAACTGCCGCAGGCCCCTGGGCAGAGGAAGGAAAGAACCAGCGATAGAAGGTGTAGACCTTCTTGAGGTCGTCGTCATAGTACTCCACCTCGCTGTGTATGGCAGGAAAGACCATCTCCATGGCCTCCATGGGCTCGAGGCCGTATAGGTTTATGAGTCCTTCGATGATCCGGTTCAGGTCCTGGGAGTCGCTTCCGCCCGGCACAGGTTCTATGCCCAGGATGCGGCCGGTGCTCCTTAGCTTTTCGATGGTGTTGATCTCGCCGTTGTGGCCAAGCACGGAAAAGGGCTGGGCCCGCTCCACCGTCGGCAGGGTGTTGGTGGAGTAGCGGCTATGGCCAAGGGAGATGATGGAGGTGATATCCGGGTCCATGAGCTCCGGATAGACCCGAGGGAGCAGATCCGGCATGCCTCTCAGCTTGAACACGACGGAATCGAGACTCAGGGAGGCGATGTGTATCTCCGGCACCAGCTCTTCCATCTCCATCTGTATCTGGAAGAAGTTCTTGTTGGTCTCCAGGCGGTCGGTAAAGTTCACGAGCCCAGCCACCTGCCAGAAGAGGGGTGCCTCTGCCTGGGCCCTCGGCCCGAGCTCCTCGTTTCTGGTGTTTCCCGTGATCTCGATGAGGATCTCTATGTCCCGCTTGGCGAACAGCTCCTTGAGCCTGCGCCTTATCTCCTTTTCATCCCGGGTGATGGCGTGGGGAAGCAGGAAGTGGCCCACAAAGAACTTGTTGCTCTCTGCCAGGTACCGGCTTAGTCCCTTTTGCTCCAGGCGTTTGGCCCAGATCCGTCTTGGCAGGTCGCAGAGTATCCCGCAGCCGTCTCCCTCTCCCTTGATGTCGCCTGAACGGTGGCCCATCTTGGTCAGGGCCTCTATGGTCTTGACTATGTTTGCATGGGTGCTCTGGCCCCTTTTGTCCACCAGGGCGATTATTGCACAGGCATCCCTCTCTTGAACGGTTCTGACTGAGCTTCTGGCTTCCATTTCATCGACTCTCCTGACGTATCCATTTAACACTGTCCTGGCGGGATGGACAAAAGGACGTACCTGTAGCCCCATAACCTCGGGTGGTGCCGCAGCACCTCCAGAACAGTGCCTCAAGCAGTGCCGTGGTTGAAAAGTGCGGGGAAGGCCCCTTGCTGCCGCCACGACAGTAACCCGAAAACATAAACTGAATGGGTCTTCATGCCAAGGGCTAAAAGAGCCATCTCCAGGACCTGCCTGCCATGTAGAGGTCCTTGAGGGTGCGGATGCCGCCGCGCTTTAGCTTCTTCACCAGGAACAGGAAGAGATAGGCGGTCTGCATGGCGTCCTGGAGTGCGTCGTGCTGGCTGAATTCCGGCAGGTTGTACTCCTTGGCCAGGTCGGCCAGGTTGAAGGAGATGCGATAGTCGAACTGGTCGTAGTAGTTGCCCCACTGCTCCTCTTTGTAGACCTGGGCCAGGCGCAGGGTGTCGATACAGGGGTTTGCAAGCCTGCCACCGAGATATTTGATGCATGCCCGGTTGACGAAGGACATGTCCAGGTCGATGTAGTGGCCCACAAGCAGGGCCCCGTTACAGAACTCCACGAATTCTGGTAACACCTCCTCTATGGCAGGGGCGTCCTTGATCTGCTCCGGGGTGATCCTGTGGATCAGGGTGCTGTCCTTGGGCAGGGCGCGTGTGGGCTTTACATATTGGTAGTAGGTCTCCCCCACGAGGATCTGGAAATTCCTTATGCGCACAGCCCCTATGGAGACGATCTCGTCCTTTTTGGGATTGAGGCCTGTAAGCTCCGTGTCGAAGACGACGAACTCATAGTCTGAAAGCGGCCTCGTCTGGTCGAACTCCTCAAAATACGAGTAGTTCTTCAAAAGGACCGGGTCCTTCTTGCGCCACAGGCTAATGAGCTTTTCAAACATGGAGGCCTGCCCTCGTATCTGCTCGGCCTTTTCCGGTCAAGTGGCTATGGGCGTCCACTGCCGTGCCGTAGCCTCATATCATCGGGAACATGTCCTTGATAACGGACTGCAGCTTTCCTATGACCGCAAAGGCCTCCTTCAGGGTCTGCTTTTCCAGGTCCGACAGCTCCGAGGGATTGATGTAGTTGTCCGGCTCCTTGCCCTCCTCCATGCACTTGAGCTGATGGATGAATCTCAGCTGCATCTGGAATTCGTATGCCTCGACGGTCTCGGTGTAGAGCTCCTTTGAGATGTGCTCCTTTTCATAGAGAAGCTCCAGGCGCTTTACGGTGTTGGTCTCCTTGATGCCATATTTCAGGGAAAAGAGCCTTGCAAAGTCCACAAAGGGAACGAGGCCCCTCTTTTTGATGTCCAGGCTGTTTTTGTGCTCCCCGTCCTTCTCCACGATGAAATTTCTGAAGAAGGTGAGCGGTGGCCTGCTCTCCAGGCAGTCCTTTGCCAGGTGGAATAGGAAGATGTCCTGGTGCGGGGCCTTGCTGGACAGGTGGTCCCTCAGCCTGTAGCCCAGCTGCAGCTCGCCATATCCTGGCCTGAAGTCGAAAAATATGGTGGCATGGAGCACCTCTTTGGGCTCCGGTTCATACATCCAGTTGTCGAAGGTCTGCTGCCATACCGAGTAGGGCTGGCACCACTTCGGGTTCGATGCCATGATATCTCCGGGGCATTTGGCAAAACCGCACCTTTCCAGATGATCCACGGCCCTCTTGGCAAACTCTGCAAAGTACTCCCTGCAGGCCTGGGCCTGGGCCTCGCCCTCGGGGTCCTGGTAGAGCAGGGCATTGTCCTGGTCAGTCTTGAAGGTCTGCTCCTTTCTGCCCTCGCTCCCCATGAGAAGCCAGCAGAAGGGTACCGGCGGGGCACCCAGCTCGCTCTCGAGGAGGAAGAGCAGCCGGTTCAGGATGTGATCGTTCAGTATGGTGATCATGCGGGTGATGTTGTTGGCCTTGGCCCCCTCCTCGATCAGGGACCTGACGATGAGCGGGATCTTCTTTGCAAGGGGATAGAGGCCATCGATGCGGTTCTGGGCAACGATCTCCCTGAACAGATAGAGCGGTGAGCTGCCCTGGAGCACCATTATGTCGTGGGCTGTTATGACCCCGATCACCTTTCCCTTCTTCTCCACTGCCAGGTGGTGTATCTGGCGCCTCATCATGTGGAGCAGGGCATCGAAACAGACCATCCTGGCATTTATCTTCTCCACGGGACTGGCCATGATGTTGGAGACCGGCTCGCTGTAGGGCCTGGCCTCTGCCACCACCTTGGTCCGTAGGTCCTTGTCCGTTACGATGCCGATCACCTCTCCCTTCTCATCCGTGACCAGCAGTGAGCCTATATGGTGGCGGGCCATGCGTATGGCCGCCTCCTGAACGCTCTGGGATGCCTTGATGGTGTGGGGCTTGCCCTTGACGATATCCTCGACCGTGACAGAAAAGAGGTAGAGGGCTCCTTCAGTGCGGGGGGCCACCCTGTGCTGCCGCAGCTCCGCGTAGGCGGTGCGGATGAACTTTTCAGAGAAGCTCTTGAGGTAGAACTGGGCGAATTTCGGGTTTTCCTGAATGAGTTTCAGAAAGGTATCCTTTGGCAGCAGAAAGCAGAAGGTATCCTCCACCGTCTCCACGTTCAGGTTTGCCTTGGTGCCCTGGATGATGGGAAGGGCACCGATATAGGAGCCCTCACCCCGGAAGTCCTTGAGGGTTACCATGCCCTCTTCGTCCTTGAGATAGATCTTGACCCCCCCCTTCTGGATGAGATAGACGTGCTCCACCACGGTCTCGTCCTGCTTGAAGATCATGGTCCCCTTCGGGAAGAAGTCTATGGTGACCTCCTTGGCGATCTGATTCAGTGTCTCGTCGTCGAGCAGGTTGAACGGGAGAGTCTTTTTGAAGAACTCGACTACGATCTCCGGTGTTACTGAGTGGACATCCTTCTTTTTCTGTTCCTGCGGCATGCTTCTTGTCACCTCGAAAATTTATGGAAATGGCCCTGGCGCCACATAGCCCAGCGGCCACCAAGACTGCTGATGATTTTAATATAAAGGCGGGCCTCTTTATACGGATTTTTGAAAATAAGTTCCATGAAAATGAAAGGGGCCTGCCCCGAGCTCCAGCTTGCAAGAGTCTTGGACAGGCCCCAAATGGTACCGGGATCTACCTAAAGGCCCCTGGCGGGCCGGTATGGTGCTATTTCTTCTTCTTGGTCTTGCACTTACCCTTGCCTTTGCCACCCTTTGTTGCCTTTGCCACCTTGGCCATGAGCTTCTTGTTGCCCTCGATGAGGTCATCGATGACCGAGGGATCTGCAAGGGTGGAGGTATCGCCGAAGTCCTCTATGTCGCCTGCTGCGATCTTCCTCAGGATGCGGCGCATGATCTTTCCGCTCCTGGTCTTGGGAAGGCCGGATGCGAACTGGATCACCTCTGGAGAGGCGATGGGGCCGATCTCCTTCCTGACATGGGTGCGCAACTCGTTTCTGAGCTTTTCACTCTCCTTCACGCCGGACTTCAGGGTGACATAGGCGTAGATGGCCTGGCCCTTTATGGGATGGGGCATGCCCACGACCGCGGCCTCTGCCACTGCCGGATGGGATACCAGTGCGGATTCGATCTCTGCAGTGCCCATGCGGTGGCCTGAGACGTTTATCACGTCATCCAGGCGGCCCATGATCCAGAAGTAGCCATCCTCGTCCCTGCGTGCGCTGTCGCCTGCATCGTAAACACCGGGGAAGCGCTCGAAATAGGTGGTCTTGTATCTCTTGGGATCACCGAAGACGCCTCTAAGCATTCCGGGCCAGGGCTTTTTGATGACCAGGTGTCCGCCCTCGTTGACCCCGGCAGGGGTGCCATCCTCCTTTAGTACGGCCGCATCCACGCCGGGAAGTGGCAGTGTGGCCGATCCTGGCTTGAGCGGGGTTGCATAGGGGAGCGGAGAGATCAGGATTCCGCCCGTCTCTGTCTGCCACCATGTGTCCACGATGGGGAGCTTGCCCTTTCCTATGTTTTCATAGTACCACATCCAGGCCTCTGGGTTGATGGGCTCACCCACGGAGCCGAGGATGCGCAGGCTTGAAAGGTCGTGCTTCTGGGTCCACTCGACGCCCTCTCTCATGAGTGCCCTGATGACTGTGGGGGCCGTGTAGAAGATATTGACCTTGAACTTCTCAACGATCTTCCAGAACCGGTCCGGTGCCGGCCAGCTCGGAACGCCTTCGAACATGAGGCTCGTCGCCCCAAGGGTCAGCGGCCCGTAGACGATGTATGAGTGGCCGGTGATCCAGCCGATATCCGCGGTACACCAGTAGACGTCATCGTCCTTCAGGTCGAAGACCCACTGGCAGGTATGGGCGGCATAGGTGAGATAGCCTCCTGTGGTGTGGATGACACCCTTGGGCTTTCCGGTGCTGCCGCTGGTGTAGAGGATGAAGAGGATGTCCTCTGCATTCATCTTCTCGGGCTCGCACTTGTCTGAGATGTCCTCTGCGGCCATCTCCTCGTGCCACCATGTGTCGCGCCCCTTCTTCATGTCGATCTCGTTTCCGGCCCGCTTTACCACTATGCAGCTCTCGACAGTGGGGCAGCCCTCCAGGGCCTGGTCGGCATTGGGCTTTAGCGGAATGGTGCGGCCTGCGCGCAGGACGGCATCGGCAGTTATGAGGACCTTGGCCTGGCAGTCCTGAATACGGCTCTGGAGGCTGTTTGCGCTGAAGCCGGCAAACACGATGCTGTGCATGGCGCCGATGCGGGCACATGCCAGCATGGCTATCGGAAGCTCGGGGATCATGGGAAGATAGATGGAGACCCTGTCTCCCCTCTTTACCCCCTTCTTCTTGAGCACGTTTGCAAAGCGGCACACCTCCGTATGGAGCATCTGGTATGTGTAGACCTTCACGTCGTCTTCCGGCTCACCCTGCCAGATGATGGCCGCCTTGTTGCGCTTTCCATCCTCCAGATGCCTGTCAAGGCAGTTGTAGGAGGCGTTTAGCTGGCCCCCTATGAACCACTCTACCTTTGGCTTGAACAGATCGGCCTTGACCACAGTGCGCCACTTGCGGAACCAGGTCACCAGCTCCTCGGCCCTCTGGCCCCAGAAGCCTGCCGGGTCTTCCATGGAGCGCTTGTAGTGCTCGCGATACTCCTTCATGCTCTTCACATGGGCCTTCATCTGTCCCTTTCTGGATGGACGAAAGACCCGCTGCTCCTGCATCAAACTTTCAATCTTTCCGTCCTTGCTCATAACGCGTCTCCTTTTGTTGATTTTTCTGAGGCAATATTCACCCAATTAGCGATTTTGTCAAGAGATTAGTTAAATTAATTTTTCTTTTAAAAACAACTAATTATAAAAAAAGTAGTATCTATGGGTTCAAATTAGTTTAAATGGCCTCAGGAAATTGTGGCTGGATTCTCTGCTTGAAGGTATTAATATTCCTTTGAGATTTCGAGGCCATGGCCAGAGGGAGAACCGTAACGGGAGCATATTTCATGAAGAGTGCGGACAGGGAGTTGATGGAATGGATGGTCAGGATAAGGCGCCACCTGCATATGTGGCCAGAGCTCGCCTTTGAGGAGGTGAAGACCAGCAGCTACATCTGTGAAAGACTCGATGAGCTCGGGCTGCCTTACCGCAAGGCGGTTGCCGGCACAGGTGTGGTCGCCAGCATAAAGGGGCAAAGGCCGGGGCCGTGTGTGGCCCTGAGGGCAGACATGGATGCGCTCCCCATCGAGGAGAGGACAGGGCTTGCCTTTGCCTCCAGGGTGCCAGGGGTAATGCATGCATGTGGCCATGACGGCCATGTGGCCATGCTGCTTGGTGCAGCAAGGCTCCTCAGCCAGCGACCGCCAGACTCCGGAGAGGTGAGGCTCATATTCCAGCCTGCCGAAGAGGGCAGAGGCGGTGCCAGGGTCATGGTGGAAGAGGGAGTGCTCGACGGGGTGAGCGCCATCTTCGGGGGCCACATAGACCGGCACTACATGGTCGGGGAGATAGTGGTGCAGCCAGGGCTCATCTGCGCCTTTACGGACAGTTTTCACATTGCCGTCAAGGGCAAGAGCGGACACGCTGCACGGCCGCATGAGGCAGTGGATGCCGTGGTGGCGGCAAGCCATCTGGTGATAGCGGTCCAGTCCCTCGTGACCAGAAGGCTCAATCCCACATATCCCAGCGTCATATCCATCGGAAAGATAGAGGCAGGCAGCGCCCACAACATAATCGCCGGCAGGGCCGATCTGTTCGGGACCATCAGGACCACCCATGCAGGGATCAGAAAGAGGGTGCTCGAAGGTATGGAACGGGTGGCCTCATCCGTAGGCCAGCTCTTTTCCGCAGATGTCTCCATAACCTACAAGAACCACTATCCGCCGGTGATCAATTCACCCGAGGCCTGTGATGTGGCAAGGGAGGCAGCGGTGTCAGTGGTTGGCCAGGGGCATGTGATCGGCCAGGCCCATCCTAGCCTTGGCGGAGAGGACTTCTCGTTCTATCTGGAACAGGTGCCCGGATGCTTCGTGAGGTTCGGTGCGGTCAAGCCCGGGCAGGAGGAGATCCCGGCCCACAGCCCGTTCTTCGACTTCGATGAGGATGTGCTGCCCATTGGGGCAGAGTTCTTCGAAAAGGTGGCAAGGCGATTTCTCGATGAGTGACCGCTTGCCTTGAACCCATAAAATTGATAGACCTGAAGCATGAGTGGTCGTGATGAATCGAGCTGCCTCGACTTCAAGGGCAGCAGGCCCTACAGCCTCGGCATAGAGGTCGAGCTTCAGCTTCTGGACCCGGTCACCCTGGAGCTCACGCCCAAGGCCCTGGATATCCTTGAGGCCCTTCCGGATGATCTGAAACCCCACGTAAAGCCAGAGTTCATCCAATCCATGCTCGAGGTGAATACCCCGGCCTGTCCGGATCTCCCCAGTGCCGAGCGGGAGCTCAGGAGGATAATCAGGCATTTTCAACAGGTGGCCGAGGCCCAGGGCTGTGTCGTGTTCGCTGCCGGGCTCCATCCCTTCTCCAAGGCGGCCGAGCAGGTGCTCTTTCCGGATCCCCGATATGAGAGGATACTCCATGAGCTCCAGATCGTTGGCCGCCGCCTTATAACCCAGGGGCTCCACTGCCATGTGGGGTTGCCGGATGCTGACACCTGTATCAGGGTGTTGGACCAGATCCGGGTCTATCTGCCCCTCTTTCTGGCCCTGAGCGCCTCTTCCCCGTTCTTTGAGGGAAGAGACACGGGCCTTGCCTCCTATCGCTCCAAGCTGTTCGATTCCCTGCCCCGGTCTGGGATGCCGGATGCCCTCGGATCGTGGGAAAACTATGTGGCCTTTGTCGGCCTTATGAAAAAGTGCGGAATCATAAGGGGGCCGAGGGATATCTGGTGGGATGTGCGTCCAAGCCCGGAGTTCGGCACCATAGAGATACGCATATGCGATGTGCCGATGCGCTTCGGGCATATCATGGCCCTCTGTGCCCTAATACGGGCCACGGTTATTGGCCTGGCAGAGGGATGGATCAGGGTGGATATCCCGCCGCGGGCAGTGATAGAGGCAAACAAGTGGCAGGCTGCCAGATATGGGGTAGAGGGGAAGTTCATCGTTTCTCACAGCCTGGCTGGGGAGCCGGCAACTGAGCAGGCAGAGTTTGTGCAGACGAGCTTCAGACAGGCTGCATCCTATCTGATCCGTTTCCTTGACTCCCTCGGGCCCATTTACGGCCTGAACAGGGATCTTGGCAAGATTCGCCCTTTCTTGGAGTGCGATACGGCAAATCGGCTCAGGAGGATCTATTCGGCGCCGGATTTTAAAGCGGAATCGCTCTGCCTGCTCGTTCAGGAATTTTGGCGGGAATAATCTCGGACCGCCTGTTTTTTCCGTTTCTATTTACAAAGCACTCTAGCAGGTAGCTTGTGATAGCCAACTATCTCAGCTCTGCAAGGAGTCTTGGCAGCCAGGTTGCTGTCTCTGGAAATGCCATGACGAGTATGAGGGTGATGATCTGGATGACCACAAATGGGATTATGCCCTTGTATATCTCGACTGTAGTCACTCCTGGAGGGGCAACCCCCTTGAGATAGAAGAGCGAGAAGCCAAAGGGCGGGGTGAGAAAGGATGTCTGCAGATTTATGGCAAAGAGTATGGCAAACCAGACCGGATCGAAACCGAGCATCTTCATCAGGGGGGCCAGCACCGGGATATGGATGAATGTGATCTCGATGAAGTCCAGGAAGAAGCCCGCAATGAAGATTATGGTCATGACAATGGCCATGACACCCCATTTGTCCAGGGCCAGATGGCCGATGAACTCCCGGATCACATGGTCACCTCCAAGCCCCCTGAACACAAGCCCGAAGGCCGTGGCTCCCACCAGTATGATGAAGACCATGCTGGTGAGTTGAACAGTGGTGGCCATGACCGTATTCAGCACCTCCAGCGAGAAGCGCCTTTTGGCAATGCAGAGGATGGTGGCACCAAGGGCGCCCACTCCTGCCGACTCGGTAGGGGAGGCGATGCCTGCGAATATGGAGCCCAGAACCGCTATCATGAGGGCCAGGGGCGGGATGAGGGATTTCAATATGTAGCTTCCAAGCGAGCCTATCTCCTCGAGCTCCTCTGGACTTGGTTGCACAGGAGGGGCCCAGTGCGGGTGTATCTTTGAGATGATCCCAATATAGATGATATAGAGCACCACGAGGATCAACCCGGGTATGACCGCACCTATGAAGAGGTCTCCCACCGAGACCCCTATGATGTCCCCGAGCAGAACGAGCACGATACTCGGAGGGATGATCTGTCCCAGGGTGCCGGAGCTGGCAATGGTCCCTGTGGCCAGCTCATGCCTGTAGCCGTACTCCAGCATGGTTGGCAGGGCCAGAAGCCCCATGGTCACCACTGTGGCCCCGACTATTCCTGTGGACGCACCAAGGAGGGCCCCCACCACCACCACAGAGATGGCAAGCCCGCCCTTCATCCTGCCGAAGGCCATGCCCATGGACTTGAGCAGGTCCTTGGCAATGCCCGAGCGCTCCAGCATCACACCCATGAATATGAACAGCGGAACCGCAGCAAGGGTGAAGTTCGTCATGATGCCCCATATACGCATGGGGAGCAGATTAAAAAAGTCCCACCCGAAACCGATGAGCCCGAATACCAGGGCGGTGCCCATGAGTGTGAAGGCGACCGGAAACCCTGCAAGCAGCAGGATCGTCAGGGTCAGGAACATCCAGGCGGCAAGATAGTCCATCTCTTACGCCCCCTGATCCCCTTTGGCCCTGTCGCGGCCAAGGAGCCTCATGAGATTTTCGTAAAACATGGCAATGCCCTGGAGTGCGGTGAGCACAAAGGCCAGAGGGATGGCCGCCTTAAGCAGATACCTGCCCGGAAGGCCGCCCGGATCCGGAGAGCCCTCATGCATGGCCCATGACGACTCAACGAAGGGGATGGAGGTCTTTACGATCAGGTAGCATCCCGGAAAGAGGAACAGGAGGCAGCCCACCACGTTTATGAAGGCCCTGGTCCTCTTTGAAAGCCGCTGGTAGATCACATCCACCCGGACATGGGCGTTGTACTTCAGGGTATAGGCAGAGCCCAGGAGAAAGATGAGGGCATAGAGGTGCCACTCGAGCTCCTGCACCGCAACGAATGTTATGTTGAAGAGATAGCGCAGAAGGACATCGGTGCTGACCATGAGCACCAGAAGAAGGCTGAGCCAGGATGCGGCCTTTCCGGAGGCCTCGCTAAGCCTGCCGATGAATGATATGAGGGCAGGTGGTGAGGTGTTGTCTGAATCTTTTCCGCTCTTCATCTCTTCATGGATCCCTGTCATGGATTCCTGTGCCGTTTATCCTTCATCCATTTCCGATCCTGTTCCTGATCCAGGCCACCAGATTAAAGCCATGGATTTAAAAAACAAGATGGCTTTATAAATTTTTCCGCCTTTTCCGATAAGGCTATCAGAGTGCCAAATGATTGTGGAATCGGTAAAGGACCCATTTCGGTTCACTGAATTTTTCAGCCAAGACCTAGGAGGTAGCAAAGGATGTCCCTTGATTTCAGCTCAGTAAAACTCAAGATCGGTCTCTGTCTGCTGGGCCTGTTTCTGGTAAATGTGATCACCGTTGCCTCTGCCTTTTATTTTCTGGGCAAGAGTAAGGAGACGGGCGCCTTCATCAATGTCGCAGGAAGGCAGAGGATGCTCTCACAGAAGATGGTGAAAGAGGCCCTGGCCTATGCTGCCACGGGTGAGAAGAAGTGGCAGGAGAGCCTTCTTGAGACCGCAAACCTGTTTGAAAAGAGCCTGAACGGGCTGGCAAATGGTGATGAGAGCATGCATCTTGGTGTCACCTTGGATAGCATTGCCCTTTCGGATATCAGCAAGCTTCGCGATAGCTGGGCCGAGTTCAGGATGCGCATCGACAAGGTGATAAATGCCAAGAGCACCTCGGATCCAGGCTTCAAGGAGGCGATCTCCTATCTGTCGAACAACAACATAGGGCTGCTCAAACAGGCAAACGAGCTCACAAAGCGCTATGAGGAGCTCTCAAAGGCCAGTATCGAACATCTGCAGCAGTTGATCGTTGTGATGCTTGCAATAGGGGCCCTGATCTTTGGCCTCTGCTTCTGGATCGTCCAGAGCCAAGTGGTAAGGCCCATAGAGAATATAGTCAACTTCGTAAAGGAGTTTGCAAAGGGGCACTTGGATCTCAGGATCACACAGAGCTTCTCAGGTGAGCTTGGCATTCTTTCGTCTGCATTCAACCATATGGCTGAAAACTTCCAGAAGCTAATTCAAGAGCTCAAAGGTGATTCTAAACGCATCAATCGTACATCTCAGGACTTGAGACAGGTCGGAGAGGAGGTGAGCAGTCAGGCGAAGCAGATGGAGTCTGTTGCAGACTCTGTCTCCCTGGCAGCCGAGATCGTGAACGAAAACATCCAGCTCGTCTCCCAGGCGACTGCCGACCTCACTACTGCCACCACAGAGATCGCCCAGAGCGTGACCCAGACGGCCCAGATCACCAACTCCGCCCAGGACAAGGCAGTGCTCACAAACGAGGTGATCGGAAGGCTGAG
>CAZNKD010000003.1:0-14862 GCA_964573615.1 uncultured Desulfobacterales bacterium
GAAGGCAGAAGCTCCACCGGCCCTGCACGTGTAGAGTCGACCGAGTAATTTCCATCCTTGCTTGCTGATTCCTCATGATAGCAGGACCATTAGCTTTTCTGTTTCCACGATTAACTTCTCTAAGGAGGACTGGTTATGGGACGAAATCAGAGATTTTTGGTCCTGTCTGTGGTGTTGTTTTTTGCATTGGCGATAGCACAGACGCTTTCTGCGGCGACATTCACCTATTATGCCAGCAGCCTGTTTTCACAGTCAGGCGCTTATGCCTCTTATTATGAGCCTGACGGAACCTTGCATGAGGATGCTCCAGGGTCGGTTGTGTCATGGGATACCGAATATGTTGAGTCGGAGCAGAGCGCAGAGGTTGCAGATAATGATTTTGTCGCAACGGCTTCAGGCCAGGGCTTTGGATCTGCAGAGGTCTATGAGAACGCTTTAGAAATCGACCTGAGCGGGTCTGTTTCAGGTTCATCAATGCTTTATAGCAGCCACATACAGTCCTATGGGGGAGCCTCTACTGTGCAGGCTGCTTATAGCACCGGAATCTTTTTTGAGATAACCCCTGACCCCGGAGAGAATACAGGAGATCCTGTCCAGGTCAATTTTTATTGGATGGGAGAGGCCTGGGCATCTTCGGGTACATCGGCCAAGCTGGATGGAGGTTTTGCCGGCGATACCATTGCCATTACCCTAAATGATTGTCCTGCCCCCGAGTCCTTCGATCCGGCCAAGGCGGTCTGGACATACGATGGGATAACCCTGGAGGATGGAGGGGAGTTTGATGATGAAGCATATGGATACTTCTCTGCTGTCATTGGAGACATCATCGGGATTCACATGGACGCCTCCGCGGAACTCTATTGGTACAATGAGGTTTATGAGGACTTGGAGGCCGAGGCTTATCAGAGCTTGAGCCTCGAGGTCAATCCTGTCCCCGTCCCTGGCGCCCTGTGGCTCCTTGGTTCAGGGCTGTGTGGCCTCTGGGCCATTAAAAGAAGAAGTTGATATAGGATGGATCATGGCCTTGAGGAGGTTTAAGATGAAAAAATCCATTCTCGTACTGATCTTGGGATTTGTGCTGGCCACAAGTTATGCATTTGCCGAGACCATGATGATAGAGGCTCAGGGAATTGGAGATGGATATTACTACTCCTATGGCCCTAGCAGACAGTGGTATGGAAACGAGTGGTGGGTTCGAGTAACATTTGGCAACTATGTCACCAACTTATATGAAACCGGATATATCCAGTACTCCCTTTTGAGCTCCGGAACCATCTCTTATAGATTCCATAACCCTGAATATCAAGATAAGTGGTGTCTCAGGAAGTGGAGGCATTATAAAATATCTGCCTGATGCTACAGGAGCCAATGGCGATGCTTCACAGAGATTGACCGGTACCGTGGAGGTCGCGTCCCTGGGCAGCGGCACTTCTGCAGGATGGATATCGTTTGATGTCACCAGCCTCCTAAAAGATGATATCGAAGATGGAATGGCCTGGGCACCATTCAGTTTCCACGCTAATTATTGTTATAGTGGGAATTGTTATTCCGGTTTCAATATATATGCTGCAGAAAGTGGAGATGCCTCATATTTGGAGTTCATGTACACTCCTGTCCCGGCCCCGGCAACAGCCCTTTTGATGATGGGAGGCCTTGCGGCCCTGGGACTCAAAAGAAAGAAAAGATAAAACTTCATGCAAGATTTCGATATCACTGGGCCATGCCTCAAGGCATGGCCCTTATATAGTGCTGCCGTTCAATCCGGACTGTGGAGCTTGCAAGTTTTGCCGGGGATATAAGGCATGATCCGGGGTCAACTGCTCTCCACCGGATCGTAGTGTGAAAAGACCATGGTGAAGGTGGCGCGTCCCTGGGTGGCTGAACGCAGGGCAGTCGAGTAGCCGAACATCCTTGACAGCGGCACTATGGCCTTCACCACCTGGATGCCGCCTCTTGCCTCTATCTCCTCCACCTTGCCGCCGCGGCTGTTCAGGTCTCCTATGACCTCGCCAAGGAAGTCTTCAGGCACTATCACCTCGACACTCATCATGGGCTCGAGCAGCACAGGACCGGCCTGTTCGCATGCCTTCCTGAGCCCCATGGAGGCGGCAGCCCTGAGGGCGATATCCGTGGAGAGCCCCTCGGTGAACTCCACATCCTTGAGCACCACTTCCACATCGATCATGGGATAGCCCTGTACCACACCGCTCTCAAGGCCCTGCTCCAGTGTCTCGAGGATGAGCTCTTCGAATCCCTCTGGCAGGGCACCTTCCGGCAGCTCGCTCCTGACCAGGTTGCCTTCACCGCGCGGCCTTGGGGAGACCTCTATGGTGACAGATGCCGCCTGGCGGCTGCCCCCGATCTCTCTGTCGAAGCGCTCCTCCACCACTGCGGTCTCGGTGATGCCCTCACGATAGACCACCTGGGGCTTTCCTACCCGGACCGGCACATTGAACTCCCGCTCGAGTCTGTGGGTCAGGACCTCGAGATGGAGCTCTCCCATACCGGAGATGATGGTCTGGCCCGTCTCCTCATCCACACGCACCCGAAAGGTGGGATCCTCTTCCGAGAGCTTCTTAAGGGCTGCCTCCACCTTCTCCTGATCGCCGGAGCTCTTGGGCTCCACAGCCACAGATATCACAGGCTGATATGTATCTATGGCCTCCAGGATGATGGGGTGTTCGGGATCGCACAGGGTGTCTCCCGTACCAGCAAGCTTGAGCCCCATGACCGCAACGATCTGACCTGCCCCTGCCTCCTTTATTCGCTCCCGCTTGTTTGCATGCATACGCAGGAGCCTGGCGATCTTCTCCGGTTTCTCCTTGGTGGCGTTCCAGACCTCTGCCCCCGCATACATCACCCCGGAATAGACCCGCACGAAGGTCATCTTCCTGCCTCCGTCCATCTGGATCTTGAAGGCAAGGGCCGAAAGCGGTGCCTTTACGCTGGCAGGCCGCTCCTCCTCCTTGCCGGTCTTTGGGTTTATGCCCTTGACCGGCGGGATGTCCAGAGGGCTTGGAAGGTAGCGCCCAATGGCGTCCAGGACCGGCTGGACACCCTTGTTCTTGAGGGCGGATCCGCAAAAGACGGGCACCCCCTTTAGGGACAGGCACGCCTTTCTTATGGCGGCATGAATCTCCCTGTCAGATATCTCCTCCTCGCCCAGATACTTCTCCATTATCTCGTCATCCACCTCGGAGAGCGCCTCAAGGAGCTGCTCCCGGGCCAGGGCCACTTCGTCCTTGAACTCGTCCGGGACCTCAAGCTCAGAGAACTCGCGCCCCTCTGTGGCCTCGTCCCAGACGATGAGGCACTGCTTGACCACGTCGAAGACGCCCTTGAAGCCGTCCTCTGCCCCAAGCGGAATGGTCATGATAAGGGGGTGGACGTTGAGCCTTTCCTTAAGCTCGTCCACGACCCGCCAGAAGTCTGCCCCGAGACGGTCCATCTTGTTGATGAAGGCCATCTTCGGAACACCATACTTGTCTGCCTGGTGCCACACGGTCTCACTCTGGGGCTCGACTCCCCCTACGGCACAGAATACGCCGAGGGCCCCGTCCAGCACCCTGAGGGAGCGCTCCACCTCTATGGTGAAGTCCACATGCCCCGGGGTGTCGATGATGTGGATCTCCTTGCCCTTCCAGAAACAGGTGGTTACGGCTGAGGTGATCGTGATGCCCCGCTCCTGCTCTTCAGGCATCCAGTCCATGGTGGCCTGGCCGTCATGGACCTCTCCAATCTTGTGTGTCTTGCCCGTATAGTAAAGGATACGCTCTGTCAGAGTGGTCTTTCCAGCATCGATGTGGGCGATGATTCCTATGTTTCTGATGCTCTTTATCTGTTTGTCACTGGCCATGGGGATACCGCCTTACCGCCTTGTCAGAAAACTGGTTATAGCTCGACGAGAAGATGTAAGCTCTGCCGCCTGAGACCCTTCTGCAAGTCTGTCGGGCCTTTGGTCGAGTCGATGACGCTTCCGGGCTGCTAAGATACACTTTGAGCCCTGAGAGTGCAAACCCGCACGTGAGACTGTCTGCCCATTTTTCTGATGGCGGGCCAGGAGATATGGGAGGGGCCTTTTCCTTTTCCGGCAGGCCCTCCTTGCCCATTTCTATGCGGCCTTCTTGGATCTCGCTGAGCCTTTTTTGCCGCCGCCTGCGGCCTTGGTCCTTCGAAAGACCACCCTTGCCGCCTCTTCTGCCCGTTTCACCAGATGGAACTTCAGGCTGCTGCGTACATGCTCTGGCAGCTCATCGAGATCATTGGCGTTTCTCTTCGGGAGTATGATCTCCTTGATACCTGCCCTGTGGGCCGCAAGCACCTTCTCCTTGATGCCGCCGACAGGCAGGACGAGGCCCCGAAGGGTGATCTCCCCGGTCATCGCGACATCGCTCCTGACGGGCCTGTCTGTCAGGAGTGAGATCAGGGCCATTGCTATCGTGACCCCTGCCGAAGGGCCATCCTTGGGGATGGCACCTGCCGGCACATGGACGTGTATGTCACTCGTTTTGAATATCTCAGGGTCGATCTTGAAATCCAGGGCCTTTGAGCGCACGAAGCTCAAGGCCGCCTGGGCCGACTCCTTCATCACGTCCCCGAGCTTGCCGGTGAGGATGAGCTTTCCTGAACCGTCCATGCGGGTGGCCTCTATGAAGAGGATGTCGCCACCCGTCGGGGTCCAGGCAAGTCCTGTGGCCACGCCTGGCACCGAGGTGCGCTCTGCTATGTCCGGCAGGAACTTGGGCTTTCCAAGAAACTCCTCCAGGTTGCCCGAGCGGACCCGGATCTTTTCCTTTTCACCAGCCGCAACCTTCCTGGCCACTGCACGGCAGATGGCACCTATCTGGCGTTCCAGGTTCCTGACCCCTGCCTCCCTGGTGTATTCGGAGATGATGCGCACAAGGGCCCTCTTGTCTATGGTCAGGTTCTTCTTCGTGAGCCCGTGGGCATCGAGCTGTCTCGGAATGAGATAGCGCCTTGCTATCTCGAGTTTCTCCTCCAGGGTATAGCCCGAGAGCTCCAGTATCTCGAGCCTGTCCAGCAGTGGGGCAGGTATGGTCTCGAGCACATTGGCCGTGGCTATGAAGATCACCTTGGACAGATCGAACTCCACGCCCAGGTAGTGATCGGTGAAGCGGGAGTTCTGCTCCGGGTCCAGGACCTCCAGGAGCGCAGAGGCGGGATCTCCGCGAAAGTCGCTGCCCACCTTGTCTATCTCGTCCAGCATGATCACGGGATTGTTGACGCCCACCTTTCGAAGGCCCTGTATTATCCGTCCGGGCATGGCCCCGATGTAGGTGCGCCTGTGGCCGCGGATTTCGGCCTCGTCATGCACACCGCCAAGGGCGATCCTGTGGAACTTCCTGCCTATGGCCCGGGCGATGCTCCTTCCAAGAGAGGTCTTTCCGGTCCCCGGAGGGCCTGCGAAGCAGAGGATGGTGCCCTTGGCATCGGGCTTGAGTTTCCTGACCGCCAGGAACTCGAGGATCCGCTGTTTTATCTTCTCAAGGTCATAGTGGTCTTCGTTTAGGATCTTTTCCGCGCGCTTGAGGTCCAGGATGTCCTCAGTGGATTCGTTCCAGGGAAGCTCCAGTATCCAGTCGAGATAGGTCCTGGAGACAGTGTATTCCGATGAGGACGGATGCATCTTCGAGAGGCGCTCGAGCTCGCGCTCCGCCTCCTTCCTGGCCTCATCAGGAAGGTTCTTCTCCTTGAGCTTCTGTCTCAGCTCCTCTATCTCCTCTCCGGGCTCGCTCTCCTCGCCAAGCTCCTTCCTGATGGCCTTGAGCTGCTCTCTCAGGTAGAACTCCCGCTGGGTCTTGTCCATCTGATCCCGCACCTGGCTCTGGATCTTGTGGCCAAGCTCCAGGATGTCGAGCTGGCCGGAGATTATGCGAAGCGCCTTTTCGAGCCTCTTTCTCACGTCCAGCTCATCCAGGATCTCCTGCTTGACCTCGGCCGGTACATTCAGATGGCTTATGGAGATGTCTGCCAGCACCCCGGGCTCGTCTATGTTCATGATGACGCCAGCCAGTTCGCTCGGCAGGTTGGGGGAGAGTTCGAGCACCTTCTGGAAGGCCTGGCGCACGTTCATGACCAGGGCCTCCAGGGCCATGTCCTTCTCCACGATGTCCTGTACCGGCTCCACCTTGGCCTTGATGTAGGGTTCGGTTGCCGTGATCTCCTTTATCTTTATGCGGGATACCCCCTGCACCACCAGGCGGGCGTGGCCCTCCTCGTTCTTGGCCATCCGGAGGATGAGGCCCATGGTGCCGATCTTGTGGAGCTTTTCAGGGATCTGGCTGTCGTCCTCCACCGGGCCGTCCAGGGATACAACAGCGATGGTCCTGTCCTGGGCCAGGGCATCGTCGATCATCCTGACCAGGGGTTTCGGCTCCACTATCCAGGGCACAACCATATGCGGAAAGAGGACCACATCCTTGCTGGGAAGGACGGGCAGCTCCCGCACAGTGTTCTGCTGGGTGTTGTCCATCATCTTTTCTATCAACTGTATATCGCCGCTCATATTCACCTCATCAATTCTGGCTGCTTGTCGATATCCGTCTCAGGCTTGATCCTCATCAGGCCCTGTCCCGTGCCATATCAGGCTGCCGAGACCGGCCACTTGCACCGTCTGGTCAGCCGCCGGTCACCTGATCTCGATCTTGACCGGCTCGGCTCCATGCTTTCCGAGCCTGATTATCAGCAGGCCGTTTTCATACCTTGCCGAGATCTTGGATGTATCCACCCGCTGGGGTATCCTGATCATCCTCTCGAAGGGACCGTATTCGATCTCCATCTGATAGTATCTCTTGCCCTCGAGGAGCACCGGGGAGTTCCTCTTGCCCCTGAGCTTCAGCAGTCTCCCGTCGAGAAGCACCTCGATGGAGTCGTGCTTCACACCAGGCACCTCGGCCACGATGTAGATGAACTGGTGATCTTCATATATGTCCGTTGGGGGCTGCCAGCTCCTGCTCACTGAAGAGAAGGGGCGCGGCATGCAGATTAGATCGTCCATCATCTGCTGAAGCTCTTTCTTGAGCTTTGTCAGGTCTCCTGAGACATTGATCTTTATAAAAGATGACATCTATCCCATCTTCCTCCGTCGAATTCTCTTTTGGTCGCTGGGGTGTCGGGCCAAACTGAAAGGCCCCGACGGCCCCGACGGCAAGGAGAAAAAACGGCTGCTGGCACCAAGGCAGAAACGATGTGAGCCCTCTGCCGGATCGGCCTGTAAACATCGGCCTGTAAACAGGGCAGCCTCTTTTTTTCTTTAGTGGTAAAGATAGGCATCATCGGCCGGTTATCAAGCGAGCCTCTATCCATGAGCCCTCACTGGCAGTGGAGGAGGTGGTGAGGCGTGCCTTTTTGGGGGTGTTGACGAGAGCTTGGAATTCCATTATATGATGGAGCTTCTAAATCACCTCCTTGCCCGTATGCGTGCGGACGCTGCGGGCCAGAGAAGACCGAAAGGGGGCAGCTGATGAAGTTGCGACACTACGAAACCATGTTGTTGCTCCATCCCGAGCTCAACAGTGAGCAGCGGGAGGAGCTGATCCAGAAGTATTCCCAGATCATCACAGACGACGGCGGACAGATAGTCTTCGTCGATCCATGGCCCTTGAAGAAGCTGGCCTATAGGGTGCAGAAGCTTACCCAGGGCTACTACGTGGTGATGGAGTATGGTGCGCCCGGTTCCACCATCCAGGAGCTCACCAGGCTCTTCAGGCTCGATGAAGGTGTCATGAAGTTCATGACCACAAAACTGGACGACGAGTTCGATCAGGAAAAGGCCGACAAGCGTCGCCAGGAGCTTGAACAGAAGAGCCTGGAGAAGAAGAAGGCGGAGGAGGCCAAGAGGGCCGCTGCCGCCGAGAGGGCTGCTGCAGAGAAGGCAGCCGCCGAGGCCAAAAAGGAGGCCGAGGAAAAGGCCGCCGCTGCCGCCGAAGAGGCCAAGGATGCCGGCGATGAGGCTGGCGAAGAGGCCCAGGAATCGGGAAAGGAGGAGTAAGAGATGGCACCACCGAGCAGATTCAGACGCCGTAGAATATATGTCCGCAGGAAGGTCTGCCGCTTCTGCGCCGACAAGTCCCTGGCCATAGACTACAAGGATGCAGACCTGCTGAAGCAGTTCATAACCGAAAGGGGAAAGATCCTGCCGAAGCGGGTCACCGGCACCTGCGCCAAGCACCAGAGGAGGCTGACCACCGCCATCAAGAAGGCGCGTATAATGGCCCTGATCCCCTTCACATCGGGCCACGCCATCCCCGACAAATAAGAAGTAACGAATGGGGTGTCCTTCTTCCTGAAAGACGGAGATTCCCTGGGTGACAGGGAGCCGTCCTTTTTAAAGGACCTGTCCCTGGCAATAGCCCTGTTGATGCCTTGCCTGGCAGGGCCGCTGAGCAATCTGCTCCAGCTCTTCCTGCCGGGGATAGGTGCGTGCATCATGGCGGCAATGGAGAGGAGGCGCGCCCTCGTCCTGTCTGGCGCCGTCTTCGTTGCCGCAGGCGGCGTCATGGTGGCCATGGGTTTTGCAGGGGCCATGCTGATCCTGGCGCAGAACGTCCTGATTGCCGCAGGCATCTTTCTCTGTCTTGAAAAGGCCCGTTCCGGGGCCCAGGCCTGGATCCAGGTAAGCATCGCTCTTGTGGGCTTGAGTATCGTCTATCTTTTCGTGGGCTCCGGCGGAGAGCTTGCTTCGGCATACAGGCAGATCATCGAGGTGGTGGAGAGGGATCTCGACCTTGGTTTCAAGGCCTTCAGCCAGAACTATGCAGGCAGCCAGGGCGAGGAGCTTCCGCCCGATCTCGAGGTGGCCTACAGCCAGGTAAAGGGGCTGTTTCTGTACTACTTCCCAGGCCTCATGGCCTCCATGATGGCCTTTACCGTGCTCGGAAACCTATGGTCATGCAGGACCTGCCGGCTGAAGGCCATGACCGCTGCCCCGAGAAAGGGCTATCGGGTGGAGGGGCTCCTTTCACCCTTTTCTGCGTGGCGGCTGCCCTTTTGGTTCGTCTGGCTCTTCATCGCCGCCGGTATCACCGCCCTGTTGCCGGTGGCTTGGGCAGAGGCCGCGGGCAAGAACGGGGTGCTGTTCATCTCCGTGTTCTATCTGGTGCAGGGCTTCTGGATCGTGCGCTATTTTTTTCAGCGCCTGGAGACCCCGTGGTGGATAAGGGGCATTGTTTATATATTGATAGGAATTCAATGGTATGGTCTACTACTGGTTACTCTGACCGGCCTTCTCGACACCTGGATCGACTTCAGGGGAAGGCTTGAAAGGGCCAGACAGGATCGTGAATAGTTTATGGAAATCAATTTCTTGTAATATGGAGGATCAGGATAGATGGAAGTGATTCTGAACGAGAGCATCTCCTCCCTTGGAAAGGCAGGGGACATCGTCAAGGTGGCGGATGGCTATGCCCGGAACTATCTGCTGCCCAAGGGGCTGGCCATAGTTGCAAACCGCAAGAACATCACCCAGCTTGAGAAACAGCGTGCCGCCATCCTGGAGCGTGCCGCAAAGATGCGCCAGGAGTTCGAGGCCCTGGCATCCAAGCTGGAGGAGCTGGATATCCAGATCCCTGTGAAGGTGGGCGAGGAGGAAAAGCTCTACGGTTCCGTGACCAGCATGGATATCGCCGAGGCAGTGGCCAAGGCCGGCTATGACGTGGACAGGAAGAAGATTCAGCTGGCAGAGCCCATCAAGAGCTTGGGCGAGTACGAAGTGCCTGTGAAGCTTAGCCCGGATGTCACCGCAACGCTCAGGGTGAAGGTGGTGGCCGAGTAGGTGCACGAAACACCATAGGACGATGGCCCTTCCAAAGAGGATCTCCCCAAACCGCTCGAGGCTGGACTACAAGATACCGCCCCAGAACATAGAGGCCGAACAGTGTGTCTTGGGCGGCATCCTCATCGAGGACGGGGCCCTGCTGAAGGTGATCGAGATCCTCAAGCCAGAGGATTTCTACAAAGAGGCCCACAGGATCATCTACTCCACCATCCTCGACCTCTTTGAGCGCAATGAACCACAGGATCTCGTAACCCTCCACAATGCCCTAAAGAGCAGGGGCAAACTGGATGACGTGGGCGGCCCGGTCTATCTGGCCGAGTTGGCCGAGGCCGTGCCGGTTGCATCCAATATCGACTATTACGCCAGGATCGTCCGTGACAAGGCGGTACTGAGGCGCCTCATACAGAAGAGTTCGGATATCGCAACCCTCTGTTACGAAGAGGCCGGCGATATCGACGAGATCCTCGAGAGTGCCGAAAGCGCCATCTTCGAACTCACCCAGAGCAAGATAAATCCCTCCTTCAACTCACTTCGTGAGATCCTGAAGAGCAGCATAAAACGGGTGGAGGATCTCTATGAGCGCAAGGAGCTCATAACCGGTGTACCCTCCGGATTTACCGAGCTGGACAAGCTGACCGCCGGTTTCCAGCCCTCCGACCTCATCATCATCGCAGGACGTCCCAGTATGGGCAAGACGGCCTTTGCCCTCAACATCGCCCAGCATGCGGCAGTGGACAACGGGATCCCGGTTGCCATCTTCTCCCTTGAGATGTCGAAGGAACAGCTGGCACTCAGGATGCTCTGTGCAGAGGCCATGGTGGATGCCCACAAGGTGAGGACAGGATTCCTGTCAAGGGATGACTGGCCCAAGCTGCTCTCTGCTGCAAACAATCTTTCACAGGCCCCCATATATATAGACGACACCCCGGCGATGTCCGTGCTCGAGGTTAGGGCAAAGGCCAGGAGGCTCAAGAGCGAGCACGATATAGGACTGATCGTGGTGGACTACCTGCAGCTAATGCAGGGAAGGGGAGGGGCGGAGCGCAGGGAGCAGGAGATCTCGGAGATCTCCCGGTCACTAAAGGCCATGGCCAAGGAGCTCGATGCGCCGGTGATCGCCCTGTCCCAGCTGAACCGAAAGGTGGAAGACCGGCCCAACAAGAGGCCTCAGATGGCGGATCTAAGGGAGTCGGGGGCCATAGAACAGGATGCCGATGTGATAGCCTTCATCTATCGGGACGAGGTCTATAACCGTTCCGAGGACAATCCCAAAAGGGGCAAGGCCGAGATCATAGTGGCCAAGCAGAGAAACGGCCCCACCGGCACGGTGATGCTGGCCTTTGTGGGCAAGTACTCCTCCTTCGGCAACCTGGCGGAAGAGGACGAGATACCGGCCTGAGGCGGAAAGGCACCAAGGGGGCCGGGGCTTTTTTTCTGAAAAAGCGCACCCTCTTTCCGTAACCTGCTTGAAACTCACGAAGAATAACAGACCATGGAGATCATCGACAGGCTGCTGAAGGCCTTTGAAGTGGAGTGCTCACATAGGGCCAGGGCGCAGCTCCAGCTCTATTTCGACCATCTTCAGCAGTGGAACCGCACGGTGAATCTCACAGGCCTAAAGGGGCGGGAGGAGATGGTGAAGAAACATCTGGCAGACAGCCTCCTGCTGCTCAAGCACTTGCCATCCAAGGCCGGCACCCTCATGGATATCGGCACGGGCCCCGGGGTGCCCGGGCTTTTGATAAAGATCATGCGCCCTGATCTGGATGTGACACTGGTGGAGTCCGTCAAGAAGAAGTGCTCCTTCATGCGTTTTGTAATCGCAAGGCTCGGCCTGGAGAGGGTCTTCGTGGAGCAGATCAGGATATCGCCCGGACATCCGCCAGAGTCCCTTCCGCCAGAGGGGTTTCATGTCATTGTCTCCCAGGCCGCAGGTTCTCTCTGCTGGCTCTGGCAGACCGGACGTCCGTTTCTGGCAGAAGGTGGTGTGGTCATCGCTCTCAAGGGGCCGAGGGTCGAGGAGGAACTCGAAGAGCTGATAAGTGAGCACGACGGGTGCGGCCCTCTGCGACCCCGTATCGAGACCCTTCGGCACAGGCTTCCCGAAACCGGCTGGACAAGGAACCTGGTCTTCATGCAGCCTGGGCCAGAGGTATGATGCGGACGACTGGGGCGGCATCCGATGGCCTTGCTGTGCAGGAGATGTTACATGCAGATAGCTGATGACGAGGTGTCCTGTTCATGAAGGAGACCAGGGATCTTCTTGAGGTGCCCCACCGCCTCCCCTCATGGGTCACATGGCTTGCCTTTTTCATCGGCCTTACAGGCTCCCTGTCTCTCAGGCTCATTCTTGTTGCCAAACAGTATCAGCCGGAGCTCGTGAGGCTCTTCTGGTATATAGGTGTGGTGGGGAACATGATCTTCTTCCTTTTCAGAAGCTACATAAGCCAGCGGAGAAGGAGGCTCATAGCGGCCCTTTCTCTTCAGGAGAAGCTGAAGGAGCACAGGCCCCTTACAGAACAGGACTACCAGGCCATCCATTATCTGATCTCAAGCCTGTACGTCTCCAAGGAGCGCTGGAACTATGCCGTGATATTCCTCTTCTCCATGCTGGCCATCGTCTGGGATATCGTCACGAATTGAGGTGTGTTAACATGTGCCGGAAGCCGCATCGGATGAGCGGCCCCTTTGACAAGGCAGGGTAGACATGGCCTATGAATCGGTAATCCTCATACTCTTTGTCATTGCATCGGCAGTGGCGATTGCGGCAAGACGCTTCAATCTGCCGTATACCATCGCCCTGATGGCGGTGGGGCTGTTGCTTGGTACCCTGAAACTGCTCCATCCTCCGCATCTGACACAGGAGCTCCTCTATGCGATATTCCTGCCGCCTCTTATCTTCGAGGCTGCCATACATCTAAGGGCCTCGGAGCTCATGAAGAACATCTGGCCGGTACTGACCCTGGCAGTGCCCGGGGTTATCGTGGCCACTGTCCTGACCGCTGTTGTGATGATCTCTGCCAGCACCCATCTGGTACATATAGACTCTGTCACCTGGCCACTTGGCATACTGTTTGGGGCAGCGGTCGCAGCCACAGACCCAGTGGCTGTGGGCGGGATCTTCAAGAAGCTGGGGGCCCCGAGGCGGCTCAGGATACTTGTCGAGAGTGAAAGCCTCCTGAACGACGGCACCTCCATCGTGGTCTTCATAATCGCTGTCCAGTTCATACAGGGCTCTCTTGGCTCACTGCAGGGGGCAGTGACGGATTTCTTCCGAATCGTAGGCCTTGGCCTCGTAATAGGGGCGCTCGTCGGGCTGAGCGCCGATGCGGTGATGCGCCGTATCGATGATGCCATGGTGGTCATCACCATCACCACGGTTGCGGCCTATGGTTCCTTTCTCATGGCGGAACATGCCGGGGTATCCGGTGTGATGAGCTGTGTTGCCGCAGGGCTCATCTGCGGTGAGCGGAGCTTTGCATCGGCACTTTTCCCGACCATCAAGATCGCCACAGAGACCTTTTGGGAATACGTGGCGTTTGCCATGAATTCCTTGATATTCCTGCTCATGGGCTTTGCCATAGATCTTTCCATGCTCTCCGAGCTCTGGCCGGCCATCTTGATCGCCTTTGGGGCCGTACTCTGTGCACGTTTCATGGTGGTATCCGGAACCTGGGCGATATTCCGCCCCACCAAGCACCGTATTCCATACTCCTGGAGCTTGGTGCTCGGATGGGGAGGGCTGAGGGGGGCGCTCTCCATGGTGCTGGCCCTCAGCATTCCGGACTCCCTGCCCTTCAAGGAGACCATCGTGACACTGGTGTTCGGAGTGGTGCTGCTGTCCATCTTCCTGCAAGGGCTCAGCATGACCCCGCTCATGAAGGTGCTCAAGGTGATCTCACCCGCTTCGGCACTGCGTGGATATGAGGCGCTCAAGGCCAGGGTCGTCCTGCTACAGGAGGCCCTGGAGGAGGTAGACCGCATGCTTCAGATGCGACTCCTCACACCCAAGAGCGCCCGGGCCCTCAAGGAGGAGTTCAAGGCACAGCTCGAGGAGGTAACCGGAGAGCTTGACCGAATCCAGCCGGACAGGGAGGCCGTCGTGGCAGAGGAGGTGCTGAGGACCAAGCGGCGCATAATAATAGAGCAGAAGGCGAGGCTGCTGGAGATGTATCAGAGCGGTGCCATAGGCCTTGAGGCATATGAGACCCTGAAAGAGGACCTGGATGCAAAACTCCTGGAGCTTGAGAGCCTGGGGGCATAAATCCGGGATGAAGCCGATCCTAGAATTTTTCGCCCCGTCTGGCCAATAAGCGGCTGTTCAGTAGAGCTCAGGCAGTGAGTATCGCTATTTCCTGGGCCACCACTCCACCCCGTGCCTTTCGATGTGTTCCAAAAGCTCAGGCTTTTCTATATCCCTTGCCAAAAGAAGGTCCACCCTGTGCGGAATGGTGGTTTTATCTATCTCTGCTCTGAGTTCGGCGAGGTCTGTCAAGGTGAGCCCGTCTCCGTAAAGGACGATGTCGATGTCTGACTCCGGGCTGTAGGTGCCCATTGCCCTTGAGCCAAAGAGCACAACCCGTTCGACCCGGGGGTTGGCTGTAAGGATGTCCAGCAGGGTTTGGCGATATTTTTCCTTGAGTCCGTCTGTTTCCTTGTGACTCATTTCTGCCTGGCTGCAATCTTTGTCAAATGATCTGCCAGGTGTTTGAGGGCCGGCCAGTAATGCTCTTTTATCAGGTGCTCCGCTTCATCAGCCACCCTTTCCTGGTAGGTATGAGTCAGCAGATTCCTTTTGTTCAGGGCGTCCAGGAGCGTCTCTGCATCATTTTCACTCAAAAGGCCGGCTTCAAACGCCTGTCTTATGGTCTCGCGAGGGCTTTTGACATTGAAGCCCTGATAGAACAGGAGGTCTTTTAAGGTCTTCCAGGCAAGCTCAAAGGTGAATTCAAAGGTCTGGATGAGGCCTGCCCGTTCAAGCTTGGTGTAATCTTTCTTGCCGCAGGCCTCGTTCAGCTGTTCCATTGCCTGCTGGAAATTGTCAAGGCGCTGACGCCACCTGATTT
>CAZNKD010000004.1:0-84742 GCA_964573615.1 uncultured Desulfobacterales bacterium
GGGGCATACCGATAGCGTAGGCTCCGAGGCCTATAACAAGAAGCTCTCTCTCAGGAGGGCCCAGGCCGTGGTCAACTATCTGGTGAGCAAGGGTGTTGATCCTGCAAGGCTCAAGGCGGAGGGTTACGGAAGCAGCATGCCCATCGCCTCCAACGATACACCTGAGGGACGCGCCAAGAACAGGCGGGTCCAGTTCGTGGTCATAAAGTAGTCCGTATCTGTTGACAATTTGGGACAAGGGCCCGGGTGACCAAGTCGTCCGGGCCTTTCTGTTTGCCCGCCAGGGCTGGCCATCCCCCTTTTTGTCTTCCCTTCCAGGTTTTTCTATAAAGATTTTTGATCGATTTGGTCGCCTTTTAATGGAGATCTGGCCTCGGCCTACAAGATGGATTGATTCATGAGGAGTACAAAGGGGCCTGAGAAGGGGGCACCAAAGGCCGGCAGGGGCAAAATAAAAAAGGGGCCGATCTCGGCCCCTTTCGACTTACTGCATCTATTTAATAGATCTTTTGATTAGCAGCCCTCAACAGCAGCAGCCTTCTTGATCTTGACCTTGGCGGAGTCACCGGCCTTGGCGGAGCACTTGCCATCCACCTTGATTACCAGCTCACCACCCTCGTTCTTTACGACGGTACCCTTGCACTTTGCAGCCAGGCTCACACCTGTCATGCCTACTGTGAAAAGCAGTGCCATTGCCAGAGCAGTCATCTTCTTGCGCATAGTTCTCTCCTCCTTTTGTGGATTGGTTTGTGAATTAGTTGCTTTTGACCATGGTAGTCGATAAATTACTATACGCTCAAAAGGTCACTGTCAAGAAGCAAAATTTGACCTTTAATAATTGCCATAAATTATTATGCGAAAACAAGAAATTGTCCAAGAAGACTATCTTTCCCTCTCCCGTCTGAAAGACGTGGAGGGGGGCGCCGGGGGAAGCATAGATAAAGGCAGGCCATCTGTGCGCCTGCTCCTGGACCTTGCCCTAAAGCTCAACTCTACCTTCGTAAATGCCGGAGACCTGGATGACATATTCCGTGCCGTCCTCGTTGGCGCAACTGCCGGAGAGGGCCTCGGTTTCAATCGCGCCTTTCTGCTCCTGGTGGATGAAGAGGGCAGGAGCCTCAAGGGAAAGTTTGCCATAGGCCCTGACAGCCCTGAAGAGGCCGGCCGGATCTGGGGAGAGATCGAGCAGAGCAATCCGACACTCTTTGAGATCCTGGATGCAGTGCGTGAGGAGCTGGGCGCCAGAGACAGCGGCATCAACCGTTTTGCACGCTCTCTTCTGGTATCTCTGGAGGATGATTCCAATATCATGGTAAGGGCCCTCAAGGAAAAGAGCGCCTTTCTGGTGGACTCCTCCACTGAAGGGCCGGATGGGGCACGCAGTCTGATGGAGACCTTTGGATCGGATCAGATAGCAGTTGTGCCGCTTTTCACCCATGACATAGACTACGGGGTGATCGTTGCCGACAACATCTATTCCAGAGAGCCGATAACACAGGACCTGGTCTACAGCCTCCACCTATTTGCAAGCCTTGCCTCCATGGCCATCTGTCAGAGCCATATCTGCAAGACCCTCGAGGAGAAGGTGGCAGGTCTAGAGCAGCTCAACCGCGAGGTGGAGGAGAGCAGGAACATCCTGGTGGAGCTGGAGAGCCTTGCGGTGCTTGGACGCATGGTGGACAAGCTCTTCCATGAGATAAGAAATCCTCTGACCGTGATCGGCGGGATAACGAACCTGTTGAAAAAAAGAGGCAGTGATGGGGACTCTGCCATCTATCTGGATGCCATACTGAACGAGACCAAGAAGATAGAAAAGGTACTTGTCCAGGTGGCGGAGTTCGGCACCGTGGCCGCCCCGGAGTTCAGGCTGGAGGATATCAATGCCCTTATACGATCCACTGTGGCTCTCCTGAAATCGGATTTCGATGATGCCGGTATCGTCTGCCACCTCAATCTGCCCCATGAGCCGGTTCTCCTGAATCTAGATCGAGGCCAGCTCCAGCAGGCCTTCTTGTGCGTTATGAAAAATGCCGTGGAGGCCATGCCGGATGGCGGCATGCTCATAGTCTCCCTATCCGTGGACGAGCGTGAGGGGATGGTGGCCATTCGCATAACCGATACGGGCCTTGGGATAGCCAAGGGCCATTTCAAGCGTGTGGACAATCCCTTCTTCACCACGAAGATAAACGCCCTCGGACTCGGCCTTTCAAAGGCAAAGCAGATAGTCGAACAGCACGGTGGGGGCCTCTGTCTTGAGCCAAATAGGGTAGGGGGCACCACATGTTTCATCACGATGCCCCTTCCTGAGGAAGGGCCAAGATAGCCGCACAGCCATGAATGGGCCTTCCCCCAAAAAGAGTGAAAGTGGCCTTGCCCTGGTGGATAGCCATGCCCACATGAACCTGAAGCCCTTGTCGGCCATGGTGCCACAGGTGCTCGAAAGGGCCAGGGAGGCAGGGGTGAGGGCCATAATCAATATCGGAATCGATGTCGAGACCTCAAAGGCTGCCAGACAGCTGTCTGAAAACGCACCGGGCCAAGGCCCTATGCTCTACTTTTCAGCAGGTATCCATCCCCATGACTCCAAAGGCCTTGATGGCGATAGCCTGAAGGAGCTGAAGGACTTGCTCACAAGCGACAGGGCCGTTGCCGTCGGCGAGATCGGCCTTGATTATTACAGGGACCTGTCTCCAAGGGACGTGCAGAAAAGGGCCTTCGAGGCCCAGCTTGAGCTCGCCCATGACCTCGGTCTTCCCATCATCATCCATGACAGAGAGGCCCACGAGGACATCGTGGATATCCTGTCCGCCTTTTTGCGGAACCATACCATTCGGGGGGTGTTCCACTGTTTCTCCGGGGACGAGGCCCTGGCCAAGAGGGTGCTTGATATGGGTTTTTTCATCTCTTTCACAGGGGTGATCACCTTTCCGAAGGCCGAGGGCCTTCGCCAGGTCGCCAGGTATGTGCCGCCAGACAGGATGCTTGTCGAGACGGACTGCCCCTTTCTCGCACCTGTCCCCTTCAGGGGAAAGACCAATGAGCCAGCCTATGTAGTCCATGTGGCAAGGGCCTTGGCGGAGGTGAAGGGGATCGGCATTGAGGAGTGTGCCAAATGGACCACCAGGAATGCAGTGGAACTTTTCGCACTAGGCTCCCTTTGATCTTGGCCTCGGCATCCCCGAGGAGGCTCAGTCTGCTCAGCTCCCTTGGCCTCGAATTCAGGACCCTGGCCTCTGATGTCCAGGAGCTCGGAGAGGATTCCGGGCTCGATCCGGAGTCTTTGGCGCTTGAGAACAGCAGGCTGAAGGCCCTTGACATCTCCAGAGAGAATCCCGACAGCTACGTGCTCGGTGCCGATACCATCGTGGTGCTCGAAGGGCGTATCCTCGGAAAACCAAGGGATGTCGAGCACGCTGTAGCCATGCTGCGCTCTCTCAGTGGTAGGTGGCACAGGGTCATAACCGGCTGTTCCATAGTAAATGAGGCCAGGGGTGTAAGGGATCTCTTTTCTGTGGAGAGCCGGGTGCTGCTCGCCGATGTCCCTGAAGAGTTGATATATGCCTATTGTAAAAGCGGAGAGCCCCTGGACAAGGCGGGCAGCTATGCGGTGCAGGGGGCTGGGGCCTTTATGGTGAAGGAGATAGTGGGCTCGTGGACCAATGTCGTGGGCCTTCCTCTATATGAGGTAGTGGACAGGCTCCTTGGGCTTGAGGTGGTGGAACCATGTCTGGATGCAGGCAATTAGAAGAGATAAGGGCTAGGGTGGAGGCGGCCGCAGTGCGCTCTGGCCGCAATCCGGAAGAGATCAGGATCCTGGCTGTAAGCAAGAAGAAGCCGCTATCTGCCATCCTTCAGGCCTTTGGTTGTGGCCAGCGCCTGTTCGGCGAGAACTATATCCAGGAGGCAGTGGAAAAGATAGAGGCGCTGGGTCAGGATGTGAGGAGTGAGACATGCTGGCACTTCATCGGCCATCTCCAGAGAAACAAGGCCAAGTTTGCCGTGAACCATTTCGATTGCGTGGAGACCCTGGACTCCATCAAGCTTGCCAGGGAGCTCTCCAAGAGGGCACTAAATGCAGGCAGACAGATTGAGGTTATGATCCAGGTCAACATCGGAAAGGACCCTGCCAAGTCGGGTATCATGCCGGAGGATGCGGAGGAGTTCCTGGACCGGTTGGAGGGGCTTTCAGGCCTAAGCTTGACAGGGCTCATGACCATGCCCCCCTTCACTACGGACATGGATGAGACAAGGGGCTATTTCAGGGCCCTCAGAAGGCTTCGGGATCGCCTCGATCCTCACTGCAGGCGCCTGCGGGAGCTCTCCATGGGCATGTCCCGGGATTTCGAGGTCGCCATAGAGGAGGGGGCCACCATCGTCCGTATAGGCACCGCACTTTTTGGGCCGAGGGAGTAGGATCTTTCTGCCTTTCACCTTCCAGAGACGGCCCTTGGCCGTTTTTTCCAATTTCAACGATTTGGAGGCCAAATGTACGAGGTATTCATAAAGACCCATTTCTCGTCTGCGCATTATCTGAGGAACTATCCTGGAAACTGTGAGCACCTTCACGGCCACAACTGGGATGTGGAGGTGGTTGTGGGCGCAAGGGAGCTCGATTCCATAGATGTCGCCCTGGACTTCAGGGCCCTGAAGGGGATAGTGGCTGAGGTGATGGCCGAGCTGGACCACAGGAACCTTAACGAGCACCCTGCCTTCAGGGAGCAGAACCCATCTTCGGAGCTGCTTGCAAAATATATATATGATCAGGTCAAGGAGGCCATCTCCTCCTATCCGGGTGTGGAGATGAGGCGCGTCCAGGTCTGTGAGACCAGCAGCTCCGGGGTCATCTATTTCGAGGAGTAGGTCTTTTGGGCAGGGTATCATGATGAAAATGGCCCGTGCCTCCAGGCAGATCAGGGTCAGTGAACTCTTTTCGAGTATCCAGGGTGAAGGCAGCCACATGGGATACCCCTGCTGCTTCATAAGGCTTGCAGGCTGTAATCTGAGGTGCCGCTACTGTGACACCGCATATGCATGGGAGGGCTCTGGGCCGGAGGTGAGGCTCCTGTCCGTAGGAGAGCTTGTCGAGTGGGTGCAGGGCACAGGCCTGCGCCTGGTGCAGGTGACAGGGGGCGAGCCGCTGTTGCAGTCTGCATCCCATGATCTGATGGATGAGATCTTGCGCCTCGGGCTCGTCTGTCTCCTCGAGACCAATGGCTCAATCAGCCTTAAAGGGGTGCCCACCGGGGTGGTGAAGGTGGTGGACTGGAAGTGCCCTGGAAGCGGCCATGAGGGATCCTTTCTGCTCGAAAATCTCAAGTACTTGGGCGGGGGGGACCAAATAAAATTTGTAATTACTGACCGTCGGGATTATGAATGGTCATTAGAGAGGGTCAAGCGGCACTGCCTGGACCAGTTTACACAGGTCATCTTCTCACCTGCATGGGCCAGAGTCTCTCCTGTCGATCTTGCTAGCTGGCTGCTGGCAGACGCGCCCTTTGTCAGGATGCAGATCCAGCTCCATAAGCTGCTCTGGGGCGACAAAAAAGGGGCGTAGGCCATTAAAAGGCGTTGACAGAAAAGAGTAAATAATGTAAAAGCTTATTTTAAATTTTACTGAATGAAGCTTCATTTTTATCGGCCTCATGTAACTGCTTGAAAATAAAATAAAAGTTAGCCTTCGGGGGTAGGAGAGCTTATGATCACCATTGATTTTTCGATAGTCGCTTCCATCGTGGGGATATTGATCCTCATGGCCATTTTGAACTCCATGCTCTACAAGCCGGTCCGAAAGATCCTGGAGGAGCGCGAGAGTAAGATGCAGTCCATAGAGGCTGACGTGGAGAAGTATGCCCGCCGGGTTGACAAGCTCGTTGAGGACTTCGAGCGCAAGATGGAAGAGGCCAGGCTTGCAGGCAAGCAGGAGTTTGAAAAGCTCCGTGAGGAGGCCCGGGAGGAGGAGCGGCAGTTGCTTGAGGCAGCCCAGAAGGAGGCGGAGGAGAAGAGGAGCGAGCTCATGAGTCAGCTTGCCAGCCAGATCGATGCCGCCAAGAAGGAGCTCATGGCTCAGGCAGAGGCATTCGCCTCCGAGATAGCTCAGAAGTTGCTGGGGAGGGCAGTCTAATGAAAATGGTCTTAAGGCGTACGGTTCCGTATCTATTCCTGGGCCTGTTGACGGCCTTTGTGCTGGCTGGCCCGGTGGCTTCGCCCGTGGCGGCATCGGAAGAGGGTAGTACCCATGTGGAGGCGGCCCATGAGGCTGCAGCCGCTGCCCATGGCGCGGCAGAGGCGGCCCATGCCGCAGCAGAAGAGCACGGCGCTGCAGAGCACGGCGCTGGTGGGCATGGGGGGCACGGCGGTCATGGACATGCCATCACCCATACCCAGGTGATGAACTTCATCTGGCACTGCCTCAACTTCACCCTCCTTGTGATCATCCTTGTAAAATTCCTTAGAAAGCCCATCTCTGATGCCCTCAAGGGTAGGATTGAGGGGATCAAGTCCTCTTTCGAGGAGCTTGAGGCTAAGAAGCAGGATGCAGAAAGGCGCTATGCCGAGTACGAGAAGAAGCTGGCCGGTGTGGATGAGAAGGCCAAGAAGATACTCGAGAACTTTGTTGAGCAGGGTCAGGCGGAGAAGGAGAAGATCATCGCCCAGGCCCATGAGACCGCAGAGCGTATAAAGGCCCAGGCCGAGTTCTACGTGCAGCAGGAGCTGGCCAAGGCCAAGGAAGAGCTCCGCAAGGAAGTGGCAGAGACGGCGGTTAAGGTTGCCGAGGAAATCATAAAGAAGAACCTGACTGAGCAGGATCACGCCCAGCTCATCAGCGAATACCTTGAAAGGGTGGTGCAGAAAAATTGATTAGCACAGTCTTAGCAAAAAGGTATGCAAAGGCGCTCTTTGCAGTGGCCAAGGAGGATGGCAAGCTGGAAGAGTACAACCAGACCCTTCAGGAGCTCAACGCCTTCCTCCGGGACAACCCGGATATCCAGGAGGCCCTTGAGAGCCCCATTATCGGGTTGGATGTAAAGCAGGCCATCATTGAGGAGCTCATCAAGGCCTCGAACATAGATGAGCATCTTGCCAACTTCCTGCAGCTGCTGGTAGAGCGCAACAGGGTTCACCATCTCCCCCTGATAGCAGATGCCTATCAGGAGCTGATGGATGAAGAGACTGGCGTCATCAGGGCAAGGGTTACCACTGCTGTTCCCCTCAGTGACGACCTCAAAGAGAAGATGAGAGAGGTCTTCACCCAGGCCACCGGAAAGGAAGTGGTGCTGGTGGCCGAGGAGGATCCGAGCATTATCGGCGGTGTAATCGCCCATGTTGGCGACATGGTATGGGACGGTAGTATAAAAAGCCAGCTCGAAGGCTTTAAAGAATTAATAGGGAGGGGTGAAATAGGATAATGGCACAGATAAAAGCATCCGAAATCAGTGATATCATCAAGAAGAAGATCGAGGAATTTGAGAAGACTGTAGATCTGGCCGAAACTGGTACGGTCCTCTCCGTCGGTGACAACGTTGCCCGTGTCTATGGAGTGAGAAACTGCATGGCCATGGAGCTTCTGGAGTTCCCTGGCGGCATCATGGGCGTTGCCCTGAACCTTGAGCAGGACAACGTGGGTGTCGCTGTCATGGGCGATGTGGAGAAGATCAAAGAGGGTGACCCGGTCAAGCGTACCGGCCGCATCGCTCAGGTGCCTGTCGGTGAGTGTATGCTGGGCAGGGTTGTCGATGCCCTTGGAAATCCCATTGACGGCAAGGGTCCCATTGATGCCAAGGAGTTCCGCCGTATCGAGATGAAGGCCCCTGGCGTCATCGAGAGAAAGCCGGTTCACGAGCCGTGCTATACCGGTCTCAAGGCCATTGACGCCATGACCCCGGTGGGACGCGGACAGCGTGAGCTCATCATCGGTGACCGTCAGATCGGTAAGACCGCCATCTGTGTCGATGCCATCATCGCCCAGAAGAACACCGACGTCTACTGTATCTACAATGCAGTCGGCCAGAAGCAGGCAACGGTGGCCCTGGTGGTCGAGGCCCTCAGAAGGACAGGCGCCATGGAGTACACCACAGTGGTTGCAAGTAGTGCCAGTGAGCCCGCCTCTCTCCAGTATCTGTCATCCTTTGCTGCAACCGCTATAGGTGAGTACTTCAGGGACAATGGCAAGCATGCCCTCATCGTTTACGATGACCTTTCAAAGCAGGCCGTTGCCTACCGTGAGCTCTCCCTGCTGCTCAGACGTCCTCCAGGACGTGAGGCCTATCCTGGAGACATCTTCTACAACCACTCCAGGCTGCTCGAGCGTTCAGCCAAGCTGAATGACGAGCTGGGTGCCGGAAGCCTGACCGCGCTGCCGATCATCGAGACCCAGCAGGGTGACGTCTCTGCATACATTCCGACAAACGTTATCTCCATTACCGACGGTCAGGTCTATCTGGAGCCTTCCCTGTTCTTCGCAGGCGTCAGGCCCGCCATCAACGTCGGTCTGTCAGTATCCCGAGTCGGTGGTGCTGCCCAGGTCAAGGCCATGAAGCAGGTTGCCGGTACACTCCGTCTCGATCTGGCCCAGTATCGTGAGCTGGCTGCATTTGCACAGTTCGGTTCCGATCTGGATGCCGCAACCCAGAAGCAGCTCAACCGTGGTGAGCGCCTCGTTGAGCTCCTGAAGCAGCCCCAGTATCAGCCGCTGCCCATGGAGAAGCAGGTCGTGGCCCTCTTTGCAGGTACGAAGGGCCTCTTGGACGAGCTTCCGGTGGCATCCATTCAGGCCTTCGAGCATGCCCTCTACGACTTCGTGGAGAAGAAGTATCCCCAGATCTATGAGGAGCTGAGGGAGAAGCAGGAGATCAGCGATGCGCTGGACAAGACCATGAGGCAGGCCATATCCGAGTGTATAGCGGAGTTCAAGGCCGCCAACAATCTCTAGGCCGAAAAGGGAGCTGAATAGATGGCATCTCTTAAGGATATCAAACTGAAGATTACCGGTATCAAGAAGACGGAACAGATCACCAAGGCCATGAACATGGTGGCTGCGGCCAAGTTCCGTGGCGCCCAGGAGCGGGTGGAGGAGTTTCGTCCCTATGCCGGTAAATTTGCACAGGTAATGGGCCAGCTCTCCGAGATAGCTGATCCCAACGCCTTTCCCCTCATGGAGATCCGGGATGTTAAGAAGGTGTGTGTCCTCCTGGTCACTGCAGACAGGGGGCTTTGCGGCGCCTTCAATGCAAACCTCATAAACGAGACCGAGAAGTTTCTGAGATCCCAGAGGGAGGAGGGCAAGGAGGTCGCAGTCGGCTGTCTCGGCAGAAAGGGTTATGCCTACTTCTCCAAGTCGGACGTCGAGGTGCCGTTCCACATAGTGGACTGCTTGGCCGATCCCCAGATGGTGGATGCCCGCAGATGCGGCCAGGAGGTCACCAGGCGCTTTCTGGACGGTGACTTCGACGAGGTCCACCTGATGTATGGAAAGTTCATCAATGTGGTGACGCAGAAACCTACCCTCCAGAAGCTGCTCCCGATCAGCTCGCAGGTCCTTGAGACCGAGGTGGAGGAAGAGGAGGAGTCAGGGCCAAAGCCGACATACATCTATGAGCCGGGTCCAGAGGAGATTCTGAATACCCTCATGCCCATGTTCATAAATGTTCAGATCATGGCTGCCATGCTGGAGACCGGTGCCAGTGAGCAGGCGGCAAGGATGACCGCCATGGACAATGCCACCAGGGCATGTGCGGACATGATCGAGTCGCTGACCCTCATGTACAACAAGGCCAGACAGGCCGCCATTACGACGGAGTTGATGGATATCGTCGGCGGTGCCGAGGCCCTGAAAGGATAACTAACGAATTCAACCCTTTGGGAGGTAGGATCAAATGGCAGAAAATATAGGTAAGGTAGTCCAGGTCATCGGACCTGTCGTGGACGTCGAATTCGAACCGGGCAAACTGCCCAACATTCTCAATGGCCTTCTGCTGTCCAACCCGGCCATCAGCGATCAGCCCGACAACCTCTATATCGAGGTTGCCCAGCACTTGGGAGACAATATCTGCCGCTGCATCGCCATGGACACCACCGACGGTCTCGTCAGGGGGATGGAGGTCAAGGATACCGGTGCTCCCATCAAGATTCCTGTCGGCGAGGCCTCTCTCGGCAGGATCATGAACGTTGTGGGCTGGCCTGTGGACGGCAAGGGCCCCATCGAGTCGGACACCTACTATCCTATCCACAGGAAGGCCCCCGCCTTCGTGGAGCAGGATACCACGGTCAAGGTCCTCGAGACCGGAATCAAGGTTATCGATCTTCTGGTACCGTTTCCCCGCGGTGGTAAGATGGGCCTGTTCGGAGGCGCCGGTTGTGGTAAGACGGTTATCATGATGGAGATGGTCCACAACATCGCCATGCAGCACGGTGGTATCTCCGTCTTCTGCGGTGCCGGTGAGCGTACCCGTGAGGGTAACGACCTCTACCTGGAAATGAAGGAGTCCGGCGTTCTTCCCAAGGCCGCCCTGATCTACGGGCAGATGACCGAGCCTCCAGGAGCCCGCGCAAGGATCGGTCTCACCGGTCTGACAGCAGCTGAGTACTTCCGTGATGAGGAGGGCCAGGACGTGCTCTTCTTCATCGACAATATCTTCCGTTTCACCCAGGCCGGTTCAGAGGTTTCGGCCCTCCTGGGACGTATCCCTTCAGCAGTCGGTTATCAGCCCACACTGGCTACCGACCTTGGTGCCCTTCAGGAACGTATTACCTCTACCACCAAGGGTTCCATTACAGCTGTTGAGTGCGTCTACGTGCCTGCTGACGACTTGACAGACCCTGCACCCGCTACCACCTTTGCCCACTTGGACGGTACAGTGGTTCTTTCCCGTCAGATCGCTGAGCTGGGTATCTATCCCGCAGTGGATCCTCTCGATTCGACATCGAGGATCCTCGATCCCAACGTCCTTGGTGAGGATCACTACAACACCGCCCGCCAGGTGCAGCAGACACTGCAGAAGTACAAGGATCTGCAGGACATCATCGCAATTCTCGGTATGGACGAGCTCTCGGACGAGGACAAGCTCACGGTCCAGAGGGCCAGGAAGATCCAGAGGTTCCTCTCACAGCCCTTCCATGTGGCCGAGACATTCACGGGTATTCCCGGCAAGTACTGCAAGGTCGAGGATACTGTCCGCGGGTTCAAGGAGATCCTTGAAGGAAAGTATGACGACCTGCCCGAGCAGGCCTTCTACATGGTCGGCAACATCGAAGAGGCTGTGGAAAAGGCAAAGCAGGGCGCATAAGAAAAGGGTGCGATCATGGCCAATAAACTGAATCTCGAAGTTGTAACACCTCGAAAGCTCGTAGTGAGCGAGGAGGTGGATCTCTGCACTGTTCCAGGTGGCGACGGTGTCTTTGGCGTAATGGCCAACCATGCCCCTATTCTTGCAACCCTGAAGATAGGGGAGATGCACTACGAAAACGATGGCAACACGGTCCGTCTCGCTGTAAGCGGCGGATTCGTGGAGGTATCCAAGAACAAGATGACTGTCCTTGCAGAGGCTGCAGAGGTCTCAGAGGAGATAGACGTGGAAAGGGCGCTGCGTGCCAAGGAGCGTGCTGAGAAACGTCTCCAAGAGGCCAAGGCCGGCAGGGAGGATATCGATATGGCTCGGGCCCAGGCTGCCCTTGCCAGGGCCTTGGTACGTCTTTCTGTCGCAGGGCAGTCAAGCAGGGTATAGATAGACGATCACCGGGGAGAGAGGAGTTTAAAGGCAAGCCCAAAAGGCTTGCCTTTTTTTGTGCCTCTGTTTTTATTTCCGTAAACGAGTAGGCGTCTTGGTAGGGGGTTCCATGTCCGGTAAATCTACCGGTGCCATCATCCTGGCAGCAGGCAAGGGGACAAGGATGAAATCAGACCTTCCAAAGGTCCTCCATCCGCTTCTGGGCAGGCCACTTTTGTGGCATGTCCTCGCATTGGTAGAGTCCTTGGGGGTCCAAGAGACTGTAGCGGTCATAGGCCACGGCAGGGAGCGCGTGGAGCGGTTTCTGAAGGGGTACGGTGTCAAATGGGCGGTCCAGGAAGAGCAGTTGGGCACCGGACATGCTGTATCCTGTGGTCTTGGGGCCCTTTCAGACTCGGTGGAAGACATATTGATCCTCTGTGGCGATACCCCTCTTTTCAAGTTTGAGACCCTTGACGCCCTGATCAAGGCACATGAAGGGCATGGCTCTGATATCAGCGTGCTGTCTGCCCTTTTTTCTGATCCCACTGGCTACGGACGCATAGTAAGGGATGCGGCCGGTCGCCTGAGGGCCATTGTAGAGCAGAAGGACGGGGACGATGAGACCCTTTCCATCAGGGAGATCAATTCCGGTACCTATCTGGTAAAGGCAGAAGCCCTGAGGGAGCTGCTTCCGCTGATCGAGAACAACAACGCCCAGGGGGAGTACTATCTTACCGACATAGTCGCACTTGGCCTGCAAAAGGGCCTATCCGTTGAGGCATTTCCCCTTGCCGAAGAGGATGAGACCCTTGGGGTGAACTCCCGTTTTCAGCTCTCCCAGGCCGAGGCGGTGCTGCTAAAGCGGCTGCGCCGACGCCTGATGGATAGCGGGGTGACCCTCGTCATGGCCGATACGATCTATCTGGAGCCTGGTGTGGCCATAGAAAATGATGTGGTCATAGAGCCCTTCACCATGATATGTGGCTCCACCTCCATCGGAAAGGGGGCACGGATAGGGGCTGGGGCAATATTGAAAGACGTGGCCATCCCTGCAGGTATGGTGGTCCAGCCGGGCATGATTCTAACAGGTTAGCAAATCTTAGGAGGAGATATGACATCAGAAATAGTCGAGATGCTTGAAAGGAAGATAGAGGATCTGATAGCCCACTGCCAGGATCTTGCACGCCGTAACGCAGGCCTCACTGCCGAGCTTTCCGAAAAGGAGAGGCAGATAGTGGAACTGAAGGGCCAGTTGAACTCCCTGATGGAGGAGCGGCAAGAGGTGAGTGTGAGGATAGAAAGGCTCATCTCCAGGATAGAAGAGGCCGCCGGTGAGGATGATCAGGAAGGCGGGTCGGCCGCCGAGCCTTCCTCCAGCCAGGATCAGGGCCAGGGTAGTGATGAGAACACGATCCAGTTTCCTCACTCCTGAGAGCCTCTTGGCCCAGCCATCCTTTTGGAGCTGAAAAGTGGCCCAGCGTATCCGTCTTACATTTTTGGGAAACGTCTATGAATTGAAGGCCGAGGAGTCCGACGTGGATGCCGAGGCCGTAGCCCGCTATGTGGAGAAGACCGTGGCCTCGGTGGAGAAGGAGCACCGGGGCCTGCCGCCTGCCAAGATAATGGTCCTTGCGGCCTTGATCATGGGCCGGGATTTCATCGCAGCCAAGAAGGAGTTGCAACACCTCAAGTCCACCCTCTCTGAGAAGGGCACCCAGCTGATTTCCAAGATCGATGCCACTCTGGGTGAAAAATCTTGAATTTATTGCTATAATATAATTAACTTGAGTCAGGAAAGCTGTAACAAAGGATTTCCCTGCTGTGTACGTGCTCTGCTGTCAGTTTGTTGAGCCAACACCCCGTACAAGGGAGTCGTCCCTCCGTGGAAGAGTGGAAAGGGCAAACATCCCTTTCCGTCGGAAGCGGATATGACACCCACCTGAGGAGACTCAGGTTCAATAGACCCAGCAGACACGGCATGGCGGGGCTTTTAAAGGCTATAACCCCGTCTGGGTTTATATATAAAGTACGGATTTGGTGCAGGAAGATCTGTCCCCTGCCTCTAGGCAGGTTTTGATATATTGCATTGCAGATGCCCACGGCAACTCTCGTGCCGAATGGCGCAGGCAGTTGCCGATTGTTTGGCAGTTGTCTAAATGCTGCTTGGTTCAGCCGGTCCGCTCCTTTGGATCATGAGCCGGGCCCAGGGCATCTGGAGGTCCATTATCATTCCCGCCTGAATCCGTTCTGTAATCTCAATCATTTAGATGGGGTGTGGCGACTAATCCATTTGAGGGAGGGCCACACATGGAAATAAAGATGCTTCTATTTTTGATCATAGGCGTTGCTGTAGGCGCCGGCATCGGCTATTTCCTGGCCAAGAAGCTCGCTGAGAAGAAGGAGCTCTTTGATCAGGAACAGGCCGAGAAGCTCAGGAAAGAGGCCGAAAACGAGGCGCGCCAGATACTCAAGGAGGCCAAGGTTCAGGCCCAGGAAGAGGCGCTACGGATCAAGCGTGAGGCCGAGCAGGAGATCTCCGAGCGTAAAGGGGCGCTCCATAGCCAGGAAAAGCGGCTGCTTCAGCGTGAGCAGCAGATCGACAAGAAGAAGGAGCTTGTGGATCACAAGGAGATAGAGCTGCTCCAAAAGGAGAAGGCCCTTTTCAAGGGCGAAGAGGAGCTCAAGAAGAAGGAGCAGGAGATAGAGACCCTTGTTGCAGAGCAGCGCACCATGCTGGAGAAGATCTCCGGGATGTCCCAGCAGGAGGCCAGGGAATTCTTGCTCAAGAGCTTCGAGGAAGAGGTTCGTCAGGATGCTGGCAAGATGCTCAGGAAGATCGAGGCAGAGACCAAGGAGATAGCCGACAAGAAGGCCCGCGAGATCATCGCCCTGGCAGTTGCCCGCTATGCAGGCGAATATGTGGCGGAGCGTACGGTCTCTGTTGTCGCCCTGCCAAACGAGGAGATGAAGGGGCGGATCATTGGCCGCGAGGGCAGGAACATCCGTGCCATAGAGGCGGCAACTGGTATCGACGTGATAATAGACGATACCCCTGAGGCAGTGCTCCTGTCTGGCTTCAATCCGGTAAGGCGGGAGGTGGCACGTGTCGCCCTGGAGCGGCTGGTCCTGGATGGGCGCATCCATCCTGCCCGTATCGAAGAGGTGGTCAAGAAGGTCGAAAAGGAGATCGACGTGGCCATCCGGGAGGCAGGGGAACAGGCCACCTTCGACGTGGGGGTCTATGGTATCCATCCTGAGCTCGTCAAGCTCCTTGGAAAGCTGAAGTTCCGTACCAGCTATGCGCAGAACGTGCTTCAGCACTCCATCGAGGTGGCCTTCCTCTGTGGCATAATGGCCGCAGAGCTGGGGATCAATGTCAAGAAGGCCAAAAGGGCCGGATTGCTGCACGATATTGGAAAGGCGGTGGACCATGAGGTGGAGGGCTCCCATGCCATTATCGGGGCCGATCTTGCCAAGAAGTATGGCGAGTCCAAGGAGGTGGTCCATGCCATTGCCGCCCACCACGAGGATGTAAAGCCGGAGACGGTGCTGGCAGTGCTGGTTCAAGCAGCCGATGCCCTCTCTGGCGCAAGGCCTGGTGCAAGGCGCGAGATGCTCGAAAGCTATGTCAAGCGCCTCGAGGACCTGGAGCGTATTGCAACGTCCTTTCCGGGTGTTGAGAAATCCTTTGCCATTCAGGCAGGGCGTGAGATACGCATAGTTGTGAATGCAGAGAAGATCTCGGATGCCGATGCGGCAATGCTCTGCAGGGACGTGACCAAGAAGATAGAGAGCGAGCTCACCTATCCTGGACAGATCAAGGTTACGGTGATCAGGGAGACCAGGGCGGTGGATTACGCCAAGTAGTTTGCCCAGGAGTCTGGATGTCTGGCAATCACAGGAGGAGGAGATTGTGGCCGGAATAGAGAAGGACCTTGACAAATCGCTGGAGATCATCTCCCGCGGAGCCGTTGAGATAATCGACCTGGAGGAGCTCAAAAAGAAGCTCAAAAGGGCTATCGAGACCGACACCCCCCTGCGAATCAAGACCGGCTTTGACCCAACGGCTCCGGATCTCCACCTGGGCCATACGGTGCTCATCCAGAAGATGAAGCACTTTCAGGACCTGGGCCATCGGGTGATCTTCCTCATCGGTGACTTCACCGGCCTGATCGGAGATCCTACCGGCAAGTCGGAGACGAGGCCCCCCTTGACCCCGGAACAGGTCCAGGAGAATGCCGCCACCTACAAGGAGCAGATCTTCAAGATCCTCGATCCTGAAAAGACCGAGGTGGCCTTCAACAGCACCTGGATGAACAAGGTCTCGTCCATGGACATGATCCGGCTCTGTGCGAAGTACACCGTGGCCAGGATGCTTGAGCGTGACGACTTCAAGAAGCGCTTTCAGCAGCAGCGGCCCATTGCCATCCATGAGTTCATATATCCCCTGATCCAGGGATATGATTCAGTGGCCCTCAAGGCAGACGTGGAACTGGGAGGCACGGATCAGAAGTTCAATCTCCTGGTGGGGCGCCATATACAGAAGGAATATGGCCAGGAGCCCCAGATCGTGCTCACCATGCCGCTTCTCGAGGGGCTTGACGGTATCAACAAGATGAGCAAGTCCCTGGGCAACTATGTGGGGATCACCGAACCGCCCGATTCCATGTATGGAAAGCTCATGTCCATCTCAGACGAGCTCATGTTTCGCTACTATGAGCTTCTGAGTGCGCGTTCGCTGTCAGAGATCGAGGCCATGAAGGATGCCGTGGCCTCCGGCAAGCTCCATCCCAAGGAGGCCAAGAGCAGGCTTGCCATGGAGCTCGTGGAGCGCTATCACGGTCCGGATGCAGCCAGGCTCGCCAGGGAGAAGTTCGAGGCCCAGTTCAGCCGGGGCCAGATCCCGGATGACGTGCCCGTCTATGAACTGCCTGGAGACATGGATCGCTCCAAGGTCTTTCTCCCCAAGGTGATGAAAGAGGCTGGGCTCGTAAAGAGCACATCAGAGGCCAGACGCCTGATCAAGCAGGGTGCCGTCTCCGTGGATGGCCAAAAGATCAAGTCAGACGAGGTGGCTGTGCCTGAAGGCGGGTTTGTGGCCAAGATCGGAAAGCGCAGATACCTTAAGATCGTATAGCCCGGCCCTTTGGCCACTGGGCCAGCAGGAGGATGACAAAAAGATGCCAGCCTGGTTCTTCAGCGCTGCTGCCGCCCTTGTCCTGTGGGGCCTGTGGGCCTTTTTCCCAAAACTCTCCCTGAAGTATATATCGCCCGCTAGTTCGGTGTTTTTCGAGGCGCTTGGCGTGTTCGTGGTGGGGATGCTGGTGGCCTGGCGTCTTGGAGGAGGGATCGAGTTTCATCCAAGGGGTGCGCTATTTGCCGTGCTCACAGGTGTGTTCGGCACTATAGGGCTCTATTTCTTCTTTTCTGCGGTAAAGGATGGGCCAATTTCAGTGATCTCTGCCATAACCGCCCTCTATCCCCTTGTTACGGTCATATTGGCAGCCCTGTTTCTCGGCGAGAGGCTGAGTGTGCAGCAGGTGTTTGGGATCTTTTTTGCGCTGCTGGCGGCCTTTTTGCTCTCCTGGAGCCCTGAGGGGTGAGTTGGTTTTTTTGGGGAAAGGGTTGGGGCATGGAGGGCCTGGCTGAGTGGCCCTCGCCTCTGGTCAGGAGCTTCAAGGCCCTCTAAGGTCTTGCTCCGCTTGAAATGCCCAAGGGCCTGTGACATATTAGGTTTTCTGACAGAAGACTCCTGCCTGACACATCTAAAGGGGCCCCTTTCTAAACTGCTCGCCTCAAGGGCATTTCCTTTTGCTCCGCTTCGCCAAGAGGCCCTAAGAATCTCCTGAGATGAGGCTGCGGGTCAGTCCGCCAGGCCTTCCATGCCCTTCAAAGCATATAGATTCTGGCATATTGGTGGGGATGTACTGCTTAGGGAATCCTAAAGCCATAAGGATCAGTTGGCCATCTTCTACTATGTATTCTATCATCTGAAGCAAGTTGGAGATTCATGGCAGCAGGCGGTTAGGGCAGGTCTTTGACCTGACCATCGGGAACATGGCCTTGGAGTTTCTTGGCGAAGCGGAGCAAAGGGAAATGCCCTTGAGGCGAGCAGTGTGGGAGATGTTGGCAAGAAGTGCCTGGCAGATGCATGTAGGTGAAAGATCAGGTAGCACTATAGGCCCTTGGGCATTTCAGCGGAGCGAGGCCCTAGAAAATCCTGGCCATGTTCCCTGGTCTGGAAAAGGCCCTGACCTAACAAGGCCTGCCACCACGAACCTGCCAGTTCAAAATGAAAAAGGGGCCTTGAAGGCCCCTTTCCTATCTCTTCTCTTCTATTGAGAATTCAAAGAATTGATAACAACTGGTGCCGAAGGGGAGATTCGAACTCCCACGGGAATAACTCCCACTAGATCCTGAATCTAGCGCGTCTACCAATTCCGCCACTTCGGCACTGCAAAAGCGACATATACTAAAGATGGGTTGCCTTTGTCAAGAGCTCATATTACTGTCTTTTCCTGGCCCTTATCGCCCCTGACGTATAAGTGAAGAAATGAAAATCTATACTGATCTCGACGAGATAGAAAGGCCCTTTCACAGGGCGGCTGTTACCATCGGAAATTTTGACGGAGTCCATCTCGGTCATCAGGCCCTGTTCAGAAAGGTGGTGGAACTGGCGGAGCCAAGAGGGGGGGACAAGGTCGCTGTCACCTTCCATCCCCATCCCATGAAGGTGCTCCGTCCTGACAATCCCCCCAAGCTCATCTCCACCCTGGAGCAGAAGGTGGAGCTGATCATGGAGGCAGGGATAGAGCATCTGGTCTGTCTGCCTTTTACCCGGCCCTTTGCTGCCACTACTGCAGACGAGTTTGTGGAGGATATCCTATACAGGAAGATCGGCGTAGAGGATCTGGTTGTGGGGTACGACTATGCCTGCGGTAAGGGGCGCCAGGGGGACATCGAGTTTCTGAAGAGGAAGGGCCGGGAGTTGGGGTTCAGGGTCCATGTGATTCCGCCGGTCAAGGTGGATGGCATGATCGTCAGCAGCACCAAGATAAGGGAGCTGGTATCGGCAGGTGAGATGGATCTGGTCAGGAAGATGTTGGGCCGTTTCTATCAGATCAGGGGGGTGGTCAGGCGCGGAAAGAGAAGGGGCGGGCCGGTTGTTGGCTTCCCTACGGCCAACCTGGCCATAAACCAGGAGGATCTCTGTCCAAAGCCTGGTGTCTATGCAGTCCAGGTTATCCATGGAAAGAAGGTCTATGGCGGGGTCATGAACATCGGCTACAATCCCACCTTTGGCGATGCCAAGCTCGGTGCCGAGGTCCACATATTCAATTTCGACAAAGAGATATATGGCCATGAGATCAAGGTGAATATCGTTGCCAGGATCCGGGATGAGAAGAAGTTTTCAGGCCCTGAGGAGCTGGCCGCACAAATTTCCAAGGACATCGAGAGGGCAAGGCAGATCCTGGCCGAGCTCGAAACTGGTTAGTGTCCTGTTTTTGGGATCCTTAAGGGGTGAAAAGAAAAGGGAGGCCAAATGGCCTCCCTTTTTGTTTGCCTTTTTGGGCAAAGAGGTTCAGGTCTGATTAGACCTCCTCAACTACGATGGCGCCTGTGGGGCAGACCTCTACACAGGTCTCGCAGCCGAGGCAGTCATCAGGCCTGGCGATAACGGGCTTGTCATCCTCGAAATCATAGACCTCAGCAGGGCAAGCGTTTACGCACTCCTCATCGCCTTGGCACTTGTCATAATCGATCGTGATCTGAAACATGGCTTCCTCCTTTTCTAATTTTGGTGGGTCGTTCCCCCCTGGATATTTTGACTCAAAATGAATCCTAACTCATATAGACAAAAGGTGTCTTCCTTGTCAAGCCCATTTTGATATTCTGCTCAAAATTCTAGATATCCCCTAATCATCTCATTGACTATCCATTTGGCCCTCCGTTTAATGGCCCTCCTGGCCATGTCTGGAAAAGGCTAAGGCCGCCTCCACCACGGCCCTGGCCCAATCCGGATTTTCAAGGCCATGTATGTGCGTATATGTGCCGAATACGTTTTTGTGGACGATCCCTTCCATCTTCTGCCCATCGACCTCCAGAAATCCATGCCCTCTTTTCACCCTGCAGGCGAATCGGCCCCTGTCTCCTTCCGATTCCGAGGCAGGTTCGGGCCTGGAGTAGTGAAACTCGTGTCCCCTTATCTCTTTTCCAACGGCATGGTAGGGGTTTTCCTCCCCCACCTCGAGAATGGAGTATCCATGGCCCACAGGACGCCTGCCAACCACAAAGTCCCAGGCCAGGACGTCGAGCATGGGATAGCTCCTGCCCTTCCAGACAACGGACCTTCCAAGATACATGAGTCCGCCGCACTCTGCATATACCGGAAGGCCCTGCCCGATCCGCTCCCGAAGCTGGTGCATGAAGTCCTTGTTGGCAGAGAGCCTGTCTGCCTGGGTCTCAGGAAATCCACCACCTATATAGAGTGCATCCACTCCGGGAAGGGATCTGTCCGAAAGGGCGTTCAAATAGACGAGCTCAGCCCCTGCCAGCTCCAGGGCCTCGAGGTTTTCCGGATAGTAGAATTGAAAGGCCGGATCTCTAAGGATGCCGATCCTGCAGGATCTCTCTTCAGGAAGGGGGCCCATGTCGAGCACTGTCTCTGGGGCCCCTGCCATGTTTGCCGGCGTCTGTAGCCCTTCCGCCTCATCTGCCATCTTGACTATGGCCTCTATGTCCACATTTTCACTTATGAGCCTTGCGAGTTCATTGAGGGCCCTTTCGCACTCCTCGAACTCAAAGGCGGGGGTTAGCCCAAGGTGCCTCATGGGCAGCGGATCCTTCTTCATCCTCGGTATGGCTCCAAGGACGGGCAGCCCGGCATACTCCTCTATGGCCCTTGTCACAACCCTCCTGTGACGAGGCCCCCCCACCTGGTTGAGCACCACGCCAGAGAGCTTGACCTCGGGGTCGAGCTGCCTGCAACCGAGTGCCAGGGCCGCAGCAGTCCTGGTGGTCTTGGTCACATCCATCACCAGGACGACAGGGCTCTTGATCAGCTTTGAAAGCTCGGCTGTGCTGCATGTGCCGTGGATGTCCATGCCGTCATAGAGGCCGCGATTGCCCTCGATGACCGAGATGTCCGCCCTCCTGCTCCGGTGAAGAAAGGAGCGGACTATGTTTCTGCCATCCATGAGGAACTGATCCAGGTTGTAGCACTGGACCTGCCGCCCTCCAGAGGCTGCCGCAGACCTCAGCCACTCTGCATCGATGTAGTCCGGCCCCTTCTTGAAGGGCTGAACAGCCATACCGCGATCCCTGGAGAGGTGGCGTATGAGCCCAAGGGCCAGGATCGTCTTTCCCGATCCCCCTTTGAGGCCGGCCACCATGAGCCGAGGCCTTTTGGATATCTTGTCATTCATCGTCTGTGTCGCCTTCTGTAACCATGTTGGTAGCTTCCTGTCTCATGCCCTGTTTAGGTGGGCGCCACGTGCTGGCCGACGGTCTCAGCCAGCATCCTGAAGCCGTTCGAGCCGTTCGGCTATCTTCTGGTAAAGGGCCATGTCTTTCATGGCCTGGGCACAGCCAAGGGCATACTGGAGGGCCCGGGGTGAAGAGTCGAAGCGCATCAGTATCTCCAGGGCCTGTCTGAACATGCCCGTATTCATCAGGCTCACTGCAAGGCAGTTGTTGAGCTCCTCCGAGTCGGGAAAGTGCTCAAGCCCCTTTTGGGCCATCTCCATGGCGAGATCGTGGCGTCTTCGTTTTTGCAGGATGATGGCGAGACCGAGAAAGGCCCTGTGGTCGGGCCAGTAGCCAAGTGCCCTGTTGAACAGGCGTTCTGCAATTTTCTCCTTGTTGGGGATCTCCTTGACCTGGCTGTACTCGCCAAAGGCAAAGGTCATGCCCAGGCGTGAGAGGAAGTCGGCGTGTCTGGGATAGAGCTCCTTTTCGTCCAATAGCTCGATCTCGTCCACGAAGCGCGGAAGTCTCCTGTAGAAGTGCTCCCTGAGCCTTGTCCCCCAGGCGAGGATGTCATCCCTGTTCATCCTGGGGTCGGTCTCGAAGTACATTATGTCCTCTATCTTTTTGAGCCAGATCTCATCCGTTGCACCGGTCCTCTCCTTGAACTCTTCATAAAGGGCGGTTCCCGGGAATATGTCCAGGATATAGAAGATGGCGGCAAGGGGCCTTATCCGATCTATCAGCTTCATCGTTGCCTTGATGCTCTTTTCATTCTCCGTAGGGGAGCCATATATGAAATAGGCGCGCGGGAGCATCCCTGCCGCCGTGGTCTGGCAGAAGGCCTGTTTGATCCTCTTTTCCGGAAGGTCCTTGTTGAGAAGCCTCCTTATCCTTGGGTGTCCGCTCTCAACCCCGTAGCTCACCTGGGTGCAGCCGGCCCTCCTCATCCAGGTCAGGAGCTCCTGGTCCACGTGATTCACCCTGGAGATGGCCTGCCAGGTGATGTCGAGCCCCTGATCCACGATCTGCTGGCAGATCTCGATAACCCGGTCCCTTTTGAGGGTAAAGGTATCGTCTGACACGAAAAAGAAGTTGGCCCCCTTCTCCTTGAGCTTTCTCAGCTGGCCCACGAAATAGTCCGGTGAATGGAAACGCACCCTCCTCTTCCAGATGGATGGAGAGCCGCAGAACGTGCAGTTCCAAGGGCAGCCCCTTGATGAGATGACGTGCTGAAAGGTGAAGAAGTCCGCCGGATCCGCCAGGGCGTCCAGATCCTCTATGAAGTCTGGAGGCTCGTTCCTCCTCGGCTCTCCCTTGTGGCGCCAGGCGATGCCAGGGATCCTGGATATGTCCCTGCCCTCCTGGAGGGCGGAGATCAACTCGAGGAAGGTCACCTCACCCTCACCGAGGACCACATAGTCCACAACAGGAAAGTGACTCAGCAGGTGGTGCCACAGGAAGGTGGCCCCTGGCCCTCCAAAGATGACCGGCACCTCTGGGAAGAGGCCCTTTGCGGCCTGGGCGATCTCTATGCCCCCCCATCTGTTGGCATTCAGTATGGAGATGCCGATTATGTCTGGTCTTGCCTCCTTGAGCCCCCTTTCTATCTCTTCAAGCCTTCCGCCAGCATCGAACCAGTTGGCTATTTGGCACCTGTGGCCCTTGGCCATGGCCTCGGCCCCAAGATAGTAGAGCCCTATTGGTGGGACCCTGATGTCGTCCTCCTTGAGCCTCGGCTCCAGACAGTAGGGATTTATGAGTAGGATATTCATCGTTTAGCCGCTAAATCCAGACAGGGCCCCTGGTACAAATTGCCTGGCACCTTTACGGGCCAGACACCTATCAACATCTCTATCAATATGCGTGGCGATATGCCACCCGTTCCATTTTGCTTGACTCGAGCCCGAACAGATTCCAAGAATAGTCCAATGGCCCCTTCAAGTCATCCCTTGGAAGGGATGGAAGGGAGCCGGCGATGATCCCTCTGCGCGCCGACTTCCATATGGCTCAAGGCCTTTGTGGTCGCGGGATAGTGGGCGGATATCATCGTGCCCCCATTTCATGTGGGCATTTGTCAGGACAACAAAAGCCTACAACTGACTTGACACGAGGCGATATTTTGTCTATTAGATAAAAATACTTTGGCTGAATGGCTATTCAGTCAGTTCGGCCAAGGTGTGAGCAGGGGAGAGAAAGGGGAGCTCAACATCCCCTTATCGTTCAAAATTCGAGGAGGAACTTGTGGGGAGCCACGTATCCAGCGGGATAAGCGGGAGGCTCAGGGAGCTTCTTGAGCAGAAGAAGAGGGCCATCGTAGACAAGTGGGTCAAGGCTATCCACAACACCTATCCTCCTGAGACCGCAGAATTCCTTCAAAAAGAGCCCAATAAATTTGCAAATCCCATAGGATCCACAATCCAGGAGGCGGTCTGGCCTCTATATGACCAGCTCATCGGTGAGCGTGATCCCGTAGAGGTCAAAAAGGGGCTCGACAGCCTCATCCGCATCCGCTCCGTTCAGGATTTCACGCCCGCCTCGGCTGTCCAGGTCATCTTTGCCCTGAAGCGCGCAGCCCGGGAAGAGCTTTTGAAGGTGGTGGAGAAGGAGGGGTTGCTCCGGGACTATCTCGTGTTCGAATCGGAGATAGATCGCTTTGCCACCCTGGCCTTCGACATCTACATGGAGTGCAGGGAGAAGATCTGGAGGATCAAGATGGACGACCTGCTGAAGAGGCCTGATCTCAGGTCTGGCGGGATGTGTTTTTCATATATGGTCCGCAGGGGCAAGAAACACCTCGAAAGGTTGGCTAAGGAAAAAACTCAACACTAAGAGGAGTAGAGATGATAACGCGAATCGTATTAGCATTGGGGGCAGTTTTAGGGATTGTCGGAGCAGGTCTGGTTGGCGGCTCTGTTCCGGCCCTCCAGTGGATCTTCGGCCCGATCCTGATCTATGCGGCCTTTGCCGTGTTCATGATCGGCTTCATCGCAAGGGTCATCTACTGGGCCAAGTCACCTGTACCGTTCCGGATTCCCACTACTGCCGGGCAGGAGATCTCTCTTCCGTGGATCAAGTGGTCCAAGATAGACAACCCCAGCACCACAGGCGGCGTGATCGCCAGGATGGCGCTGGAGGTGCTCTGTTTCAGGTCACTTTTCAGGAACACCAGGACCGATCTCAGGTCTGGCTATCTCATCCACGGTCCTTCCAAGTGGCTCTGGCTTCTGGCCCTCGGTTTCCACTATTCGTTCCTGATCATCGCCATCCGTCACTTGAGGCTCTTCGTCCAGCCCATCCCCGGTTTCGTGGAGCTGCTGGACAAGGTGGACGGGATGTTCCAGATAGGTATTCCGCCCATCTATCTCACTGATCTGCTCTTCGTGCTCTGTGTGTCCGGCCTCTTGATAAGGCGGCTCTTCCTGCCCAAGGTGAGGTTCATCTCCCTCATGCAGGACTACTTCCCGCTCTTCCTGATCCTTGGGATCGCCATAACGGGCCTTCTCATGAGGTTCGTCTATCGCGTGGACATCACGGCGGTCAAGGCCCTGGCCCACGGAGTGGCCAGCTTCCATCCCGTGGTTCCCGAAGGGATCGGTGCAATATTCTTCGTGCACGTGGCCCTGGTCTGTTCGCTCATAGCATACTTTCCATTCAGCAAGCTCATGCACATGGGTGGTGTGTTCATGAGCCCCACCAGGAACCTGGCCAATACGAGCAGAATGGAATACCACGAGAATCCCTGGCGCAAGCCTCCCAAGTTCCACTCCTACGAGGAGTATGAGGATATGTACAGGGATCTGATGAAAGAGGCTGGTTTACCTCTGGAGAGAGAATAATTAAGGGGAAGAGACAACATGGCTAAGGAACTGACACCCCAAGAGATGTTGAGGATTGACCTCAGTCCTCCCAGCAAGGACTGGATGGACATTCCGACAGTTATCAAGCCGGGCATATTCTGCTATCCAGCAAAGCCTGAGAAGGTGGAGATAGTAGGCATGCCCAACGGGCACGTCTGGAACCCCCTTGATGAGGATTGGGGGCTGCCAGAGGACTGGAAGGAGACCTTTCTGGCGGGCATGCGCGAGAGGCTGGAGAAGCACCGCTCCTTCAAGATCTTCATGGACATCTGTGTAAGATGCGGTGCCTGTGCGGACAAGTGCCACTTCTTCCTGGGTTCAGGCGATCCAAAGAACATGCCGGTGGCCAGGGCAGAGCTGATCCGCTCCATCTACAGGGGCGAGTTCACCACGGCCGGCAAGATACTGGGCAGGCTGGCAGGTGGGCGCAAGCTCACGGAAGATGTGCTCAAGGAGATCTGGTACTACATGTTCCAGTGCACTGAGTGCCGCCGCTGCTCGCTCTTCTGCCCCTACGGCATAGACACCGCAGAGGTCACCATAATAGGGCGCGAGCTCATCAACCTCTTCGGTCTCAATATCAACTGGATTCAGGAGCCGGTGGCCAACTGCTACGAGACAGGAAACCACCTGGGCCTCCTGCCCCACACCTTCAAGCAGAACATCGAGTTCATCTGTATGGACATCGAGGAGTTTGTGGGGATCACCATAGAGCCGCCCTTCAACAAGAAGGGTGCAGAGATACTCTTCGTCACCCCCTCTGGTGACGTCTTCGCAGAGCCGGGCATCTTCACCTTGGCGGGCTATCTGATGCTGTTCGAGCACATAGGGCTCGACTATACCTGGAGCACCTATGCCAGTGAGGGTGGAAACTTCGGCTTCTTCACCAGCCTGGACATGGCCCAGAGGCTGAACGCCAAGATCTATCATGAGGCAGAGCGCCTCGGGGTGAAGTGGATACTTGGCGGTGAGTGTGGCCATATGTGGCGTGTGGTGCATCAGTACATGAACACCTTCAATGGTCCGCCGGAATTCCTGGAAGAGCCTGTCTCTCCCATTACCGGGACCAAGTTTGAGAATGCCAAGTCTGCCAAGATGGTGCATATCACCGAGTTCACCGCAGACCTCATAAAGCACAACAAGCTCAAGCTTGATCCCAGCAGGAACGACCATCTCATCGTCACCTACCACGATTCATGCAACCCCTCCAGGGGTATGGGCATGTTCGAGGAACCCCGTTATGTCATCAGAAATGTCTGCAACAACTTCTATGACATGCCGGAGAACACCATCCGCGAGCAGACCTTCTGCTGCGGTAGCGGTGCCGGACTGAATGCCGGTGAGAACATGGAACTCAGGCTCCGCGGCGGCTTCCCAAGGGCCAATGCGGTCAAATATGTCCACGAGCGCTACGGGGTCAACATGCTGGCCTGTGTATGCGCCATCGACAGGGCGGTTCTTCCCGCCTCCATGGAGTTCTGGGTGCCGGAGGTGAACGTGGCCGGCGTCTCCGAGCTCGTCGCCAATGCGCTGATCATGGAGGGCGAAAACGAGAGGACCCTGAATCTCCGCGGCGAGGAGATTCCAGGCAGAGGAGGGGAGGAGGTAACTGAAGATGTATGATTCAGGTAAGGTACTCATTGGTCTGGCCATCTTTGCTGCCATATTTCTTTTTCCCTTCCTGTACAACCATGGCAGCATGACACCGAAGCCGGAGCCCAAGCTGGATACCCCTGCCATCAAGCAGATGGCGGTGAAGAAATGTGTGGATGACACCAAGTTCATGATAACCACCCACATGCAGCTTCTGAACGACTGGCGGGACCAGGCACTGCGCGACGGGGACCGCTGGTACGTGAACAAGGCTGGCGAGAAGCACTGGATCAGCCTCCAGAATACCTGCATGAAGTGTCATTCCAACAAGAAGGACTTCTGTGACAAGTGCCATACCTATGCAGGGGTCGAGCCATACTGCTGGGATTGTCATTTTGATCCTAACGGGAGCGAGCTATGAAAATGGACAGGAGAGACTTTCTTAAGGCCGCAGGATTGTCAGCCCTGGTGGGCCTGGGCGGCAAGGGGGCCTTCGAGCTCCTGAAGCCGGGTGATGTGGATGCCGCCATGCACCATGAGGGGCATGGTCACGGCCACGGGCACCACGAGGAAGAGGATACCGGGCCGAAGGTTCGTTTGGCCATGCTCATAGATATGAGGGCCATCGACAAGGAGAAGGCGGAAAAGATCATCCATGCATGCCACCATGAGCACAATGTGCCCAACTGGGGCAATCCCAAGGATGAGATCAAGTGGATCTGGGAGGAGGAGTACGAACACGTCTTTCCAGACTCCTATAACGAATATATTGCAGACGATATAAAGGCCCTGCCCTTCCTGCTCATGTGCAACCACTGCGATGAGCCCCCATGTGTCAGGGTCTGTCCGGTCAAGGCCACATTCCGCAGGCCAGATGGCCTGGTGGCCCAGGACTATCACCGCTGCATCGGCTGCCGTTTCTGTATGGCGGCCTGCCCCTACGGCTCCAGGAGCTTCAACTGGCTGGATCCCAGGGTGGCCCTGAAGAAAGAGGGCAGGGAGCTCAACAAGCGCTTCCCCACCCGCATGCGCGGTGTGGTAGAAAAGTGCAACTTCTGCGTGGAGAGGCTCTCAGAGGGCAAGCAGCCCGCCTGTGTGGAGGCCTGTCCTGATGTGATGCATTTCGGAAACCTGGCGGATGCCAATTCCGAGATCAGGAAGATCCTCAGAAAGAGGATCTCCCTCAGAAGGAAGCTGGAACTTGGAACCAAACCATCGGTATTCTACCTGGTTTAGTGTGAGGTCATCATGATTGAAAAGGCGCTAAAAGGATCATCGGTCTATTGGGGATGGATTCTGTTCCTCCTGTGTATCATCGGGGCAGGGGTCATGGCCTACCTCTACCAGCTCAAGGTAGGTCTCGGCATCACCGGCATGAGCCGCGACATCTCCTGGGGTGTCTACATCGCCCAGTTCACCTACTTCGTCGGTGTGGCAGCCGGTGCTGTCATGTTGGTCATCCCCAAGTATCTCCACCACTACACGAGATATGCAAAGATAGTGGTGTTTGGTGAGTTCATAGCCATTGCGGCCGTCACAATGTGTCTGCTCTTCATCGTGGTGGATATCGGCCAGCCTGCAAGGATGCTGAACGTGGTGCTCCATCCGACACCGCGCTCCATGCTTTTCTACGACATGATCGTGTTGAACGGCTATCTGCTCATCAACATCATCTGTGGCTACAATACCCTGTTGGCAGACAAGAAGGGGGTTCCATGCCCGCGCTGGGTAAAGCCCTTCATCTATCTGTCCATACCATGGGCCATCAGTATCCACACGGTCACGGCCTTCCTGTACGCCGGTGTTCCCGGAAGGCATCTGTGGCTCACCGCAGTCATGGCCCCAAGGTTTCTGGCCTCGGCCTTTGCAGCAGGCCCGTCCCTTCTCATCATGCTCATGCTCTTTGTGAGCAAGATCTCCAAGTGGAAGCCGGACTACGAGGCCATCCAGAACATAGCCCGGACGGTCTGTTATGCCATGATCGTGAACCTCTTCCTCATGGGAATGGAGTTCTTCACGGCCTACTACAGCAACATCCCTGGGCATAAGTATCCTCTGGACTACCTCTTCTTTGGCCTCCATGGTCATGATGCCCTGGTCCCCTACATGAGGGCCTCCATAATCATAGGCCTGTTTGGAATCTTCCTGCTCCTGGTTCCTGCCTGGAGGCGCAACAGGAAGGTGCTGGCCCTGGCAGTTGCCTCGGTCTTCCTGGCCACCTGGATAGACAAGGGTATCGGCCTTGTGATCGGCGGTTTCATCCCCAACCCCTTTGAGAAGATCACCGAGTACCATCCGACATTTCCTGAAATCACCATTGCCACCGCCATCTGGGCAGTGGGTGCCCTGGTGCTGACGATCCTCTACAAGGTGGGTATATCGGTAAGGGAGCAGGAGATCAGTTAGCTCCTGTAGACCGGCGAACAAAACGGGAAATCAAAGGGCCTGCCAAAGAGCAGGCCCTTTTTGTTTGGATTTGGCCCCTCTCATCCATAGGGCATAGGGTGCATAAGAGGAGTTGGCATAGGGATGCTGATCCATGAGACAGAGGGCTCTTGACGGCCTAATGGGGAGGCTCTTTCGGCCCTTTTCCTCCACTCAAGGAGCATATCATCTGCTCCTTCATCTCCTCTATCTCCTTTTCATACTCCCTTGCAGGTAGCTCCATTCCGCAGCCCGTGCAGATCACCCTCGCATTTGCTCAACGGCCTTTGAGCCTGGCCGGGGCGCCGCAGAATTTGCATTTCAGGGCCTCATAGCCCTCCTGATCCTCTTTTTTCGCCATATTATGGTTCTCTGTCTGCCATTTTGTGGTAAGTTATATCACTTCACACAGAAAGATCTTAGCACTTTTCAGCAATATTCAAGGAGGAACTATGCCGAAAACCGCTGTTAAACCGGGCAGCCCGGAAGAGATAATCGAGGATCTCAAAAAAGAGGTCAAGGAACACCCGAATTCGGTGATAGCGCACCACAGACTCGGCCTGGCATACTGGAGGGCAGGCCAGCTCGAAGACGCCGTCCAGTCCTTCATAAAGGCCCTGGCAATCGACCCTCACTCCTACCAGATCAGGATAAACCTCGGCACGCTCTACTTCCAGGCCGGGAAGATAGAGGAGGGGATTCGGGAGAATCTGGAGGCAATAAGGATATATCCAGGCTCTGCCGAGGCCCATGCAAACGTGGGCTCCGGCTATCTCCAGCAGGGCAAGTGGCAGGAGGCCGCAGACTATTTCAAGAAGGCACTTGAAATAAACCCGGACATGGTGCCTGCGCTGACCAGCTACTCCTCTGTGCTCGTGGAGCTGGACCGGCTGGATGAGGCGATAGAGGTGGCCAAGAAGGCCTGTTCCCTTGCCCCCACCTTTGGCCTTGCCCACAACAATCTGGCTGTTGCCTGTTACTACAAGGGGGACTACCAGGAGGCAAAGGAGGCCATGGAGAAGGCAAAGCAGTACCAATATCCGGTGCATCCAGAGTTCGAGAAGAGGGTCCTGGAGGCTGCTGCTAAATGAGCCAATCGGCCAGAGTAAAACAGGGGGTGGCGGTAGAGGAGCCGCGCTGCCCCTTCTGTACCGAGATACTCCCAAGGCCGAGGGAGCTGGAGCCGAGGCGTCTCGGGGACTTTGAATATGGGGTCTGCAAGTGCGGGGCGGTCTTTGTCCACGATGTCACCGGCCACAATCTTGGGGCCGCCATGGTGGAGGCACTCGGCTTTGCCTGTGACGATGACTGGGACATGGCCTGGGATCTTGCCCCAGAAGATGACTATCTCGATGCCCTGATAGAGCGTTACGACAGCCGCTCCCATATGATATATCCCCTCGGCCACGATTTTGAAGGAAATCCCGTCCGTGGCGCATTGAGCTTCATACGCCTTCAGGACGACATAAGGGACGTCAAGGGGGATGCACCGAAGAGGAAGTTCGAATCATCGGCCGTGCGCAGGCCGGAAGGGCCAAGGCCTCTTGCAACCGGGGGAGATGCCAGGGCGGAGGGACCCAAGAAACGCTTTTCCAAAAGGGCTGTCAAGAGTGCTGTTGAGCGTCAGGATCTGGAAGAGCTCATATCAATGGCCAAGCGGGACAGGCTGGTCATGAGAAAGATCCAGCGCCTGCTCTACTCTGCAGACGAGAACATGCGCTGGAAGGCCGTTGTCATGCTTGGCGGGGTTGGCGGTGCCCTGGCCCAGGACGATCCCGTGGCGGTCGGGGACCTCCTCCGGCGCATGCTCTATGCAGCCAATGATTCCGCTGCGACCAACTGGGGCTCCATAGAGGTGATCGGGGAGCTCATAAGGCACCAGCCAAGCCTGTATGGCTCATTCGTGCGCCACATATTGGGGCTCCTCTATGACATACCCTCGAGGCCCGCCATCCTCTGGGCCATAGGCCGCATAGGAGGGCTCCATCCGGAGGTGGTGAAGAAGTCCTCATTCTTTGCCCTGTTCGATCTGCTGAAGTCGGATGACCCGGCAGTGCGGGGCCATGCGGTATGGGCCCTGGGCCAGATCGGCGCCTCTGAGGCAGAGAACACCATAAGGCGCATGGTTGAAGATGGAGAGGAGTTCCAGCTCTTCGATGGTGAGGACATCAGCTATACCTCTGTGGGCAGGGAGGCAAAGAGGGCACTTCTGCGTTTTGAGAAAGAGAGAGAAGGAAAGAAGATGAGCGAGGAAAAGAACAGAGGCCCAGGTGGCCAGAAGGACCAGGAGCCTGAAGATCTCAGGGAGGCGAGAAGGCTCTATCAGGAGGCCGAACTCTTCAAGAACAGGGGCCAGTCCCTGGATGCCATAGAGCGTTACGAGGCCATATTGCCGGTCTTCGAGGCCCACGGATATGAAGTGGAGGTGGCCAATATATGCGAGAAGTTGGGCGATATCCACATCATGCGCGGAAACGTGAAGTCGGCCCTGGCCCCGTATCAGCGCACCCTTGCAATATGCGAGAAGAAGAACGATCCCATCAGCACGGTGATAATGATCGAGAAGGTGATAGATGTCTATCGCCATCTGGAGGAGTGGGACAAGGCACTGCCCTACTTCTTCAGGGGGCTTGAGCTGGTGGAGGAGCTTTCAGACGTGAAGAGGGCGGCCCTGTTTCTGGCGGGCATAGGGGATATCTATCATCGTCAGGGCGAGCTTGAAAAGGCCCTGGACTCCTACCAGGTTGCAGAAAAGCTCCTCAGGAACATGGGCGCCCAGGAGAATGCCGACAAGGTACTGCGTGGCATAGAGAAGCTGAAGGCCGAGATGGAGGCGGGCGGCACTGCTGGCTGATTCAGGACACCTCGAGGATCAAGGCGGCAATGGGCCATCTCCTTCTGCCCAGCAGTTTGTCCATATTGAGGGAGATGTCCAGCAGTTCCTCCTGGATCGCACCGATCTTGATGGTGGGGTAGGCCCTGCCCTGGCGGAATCCGCAGAGGCCGCAGACCGCACTCCTGCCATCCATCTCCAGGGGCACTCCGTAGGTGCGGCAATTGACAGGCCGGACCTGGTAGAGCATGCAGAGGTCATCCCTGTTGAGGAGCGGGCACCTTATGCGTGCATGGGTGATGGCATCCTCGTCAGCCCCTCCGGCCATGAGCCTGTTCCACTGCTCCATGGCCTTCTTGGCCTGCTGGATCGCAAGCCTGCGCTCTGTCCTGGGAAGCTCCATGAATGCCTTCTGGATGGCCACGGCCTCGGCCAGAGAGACGTCGAAGACGGCATGGCAGCAGTCGGAACAGCCGGGTTTGCACCGCACCTCCTTGGAAAACCCCTTCCTGATCTCTTCCACCGCCTCGTCAACCTTTTTGTAGAGCGCCTTGAGCCTTTCACCCATTTCGTCGTTCCCTGCCCCTGTCTGCTGGTTCTTCTGTACAGACGGATCCATCGGATCCATCCGATCGGCCTGTTGCCAGTTTGAGACTACTAGAGGTCTGCCATGGAATGCAAGCGTTGCGGAACATGCTGTAGAAAAGGCGGCCCCGCCCTCCACAAGCAGGACCTGGCAATCCTTCAGCAGGGGGCCATATTGCCGCATCAGCTGGTCACATTCAGAAAGGGGGAGCCTGCCTTCGACCCTGGACGGTCAGAGCTCATAAGTCTGCCTTCAGATCTCATAAAGATCAGGGGGGCAGGCGGCATCGGCTGTTGCATCTTTTTCCTGCCGCAGGAAAATGCCTGTTCCATATATCAGGACCGCCCACTGGAGTGCCGTATGCTCAAGTGCTGGGATACGGCCGATATCGAAGCGCTCTTTCTGAAGGATCTCCTGAGCCGGAAGGACCTCTTTGGAGGCTCTGATACGATCATGGAGCTGATTGCCGCCCATGAAAGCGCCTTCCCTGTTGATGCACTGCTGGGGCTTGAGAAGGAGGCCCTCGAAACAGCAGTGCGCGAGGAGCTGCGATTCAGGCAGAAGGTGATGGAGGGTTACGGAATCCAGGCAGAGACACTGGATCTGATACTCGGAAGAAGCATCAAGAGCATCCTGGAGGCGGCCCCTGGCACTCCTTAGCCGATTCCTTTGGTCGCAGGGGCAATTTTGCCCTTTATTTTTTTAGATATTTCAATTAGTTTTCCTGTTTGTACAGATAATTTTCTTTAATATTCAGTCCGTTAATCGTTTTTTTCACTCTGGCTTTTTCATGCTGGTATGTTTTTTTCATGCAGGTTCGGTTGTAGTTCAAGGCAGGTCCCATTAAAAGAACTATCTTAAAGACGCTATCATGGATCAATTTTTCAAGGACTATCCAGAAGAGCCGGTACTGCTGGAAGATCTCTCCGTGAGATTCATGCGGGAGTCCCTTTTCGTGCCCGTGAGGCTTGAAGACAACGTCCTCACCATAGCCATGGCCGATCCAGACGACTTTTCAGTGGTAGAGGCCCTCCAGCTCGCCTATGGGTTCGAGATCCGCACCCTGAGGGGCAAGGAGGATGATATCCTCGGCGCCATTGAGAAGCTTTACGGCATCGGGACCCAGTCTCTAGAGATGATAATCGAAGAGGCAGACAAGGATGTCTATGAGATAGCCTCCAGCGAGGGGGATGAGGACATAGATCACCTGCGGGACCTGGCTTCAGAGGCGCCTATCATCAGGCTGGTAAACCGCCTGGTCTTCAATGCAGTGGAGCAGCACGCAAGTGATATCCATTTCGAGCCCTTTGAGGACGAGTTCAAGGTGAGATACCGGATCGATGGGGTGCTCGCCGATGTGGAATCCCCTCCAAAGCGTCTCCAGGCGGCCATAATCTCCAGGGTCAAGATCATGGCCAAGCTCGATATAGGGGAGAGGCGGTTGCCTCAGGATGGCAGGATAAAGATGAAGATCGGAAACAAGGAGATAGATTTCCGTGTCTCAACCCTGCCCACCCTGTATGGAGAGAGTGTGGTCATGAGGATCCTCGACCGGGAGAGCCTGATGCTTGATCTGAAGCTCCTTGGCTTTCCTCCAAGGCTGCTTGAGAGGTACAAGGGCCTCATCTCCCAGCCCTACGGTATGATCTTGGTGTGCGGCCCTACCGGGAGCGGAAAGACCTCTACCCTCTACACCACCCTTGCCATGATAAATTCTCCGGAGAAGAAGATCATCACCCTGGAAGATCCCGTGGAGTATCAGCTCAAGGGTGTGAACCAGATCCAGGTCAATCCCAAGATAGGGCTGGACTTTGCAAGCGGGCTGCGTTCGATTGTAAGGCAGGACCCGGACGTGATACTGGTGGGAGAGATAAGGGACAGCGAAACCGCCGAGATCGCTGTCCAGTCGGCCCTTACAGGCCACCTGCTCTTTAGCACCCTCCATACCAACGATGCCTGCGGGGCCATTACTCGACTCCTGGAGATGGGGGTCGAGGGCTTTCTGCTGAATTCGACTCTGCTGGGGGTCCTGAGCCAGCGGCTCGTGCGCACCATCTGCCCATATTGCAAGGAGCGTGTAGAGCCGGAGCAGCGGCTTCTCGACTCGCTCGTGGCCGACGGAATCGACCCGGAGGAGATGGAATTCTATGCAGGCAGAGGGTGTGATGAGTGCAGGAACAGCGGCTATAAGGGCAGGACGGGCATATTCGAATTTCTGCCCATCGATCAGGAGATCAGGGCCGAGATAGGCAGGAACGCCTCTACTGAGCGCATAAGGCAGGTTGCCATCTCCAAGGGGATGAAGACCCTTCGTCAGAGCGGGTGGGAAAAGGTGCGCTCCGGTATAACCACCATAGAGGAGGTGCTGCGGGTCACCCTCGAGTGGTAGTCTCATGACGGACTTCAGGTACAAGGCTGTAGACAAGGCTGGAAAGCCGGTGACAGGAGTGGTGCAGGCCGAGGACGAAAGGGCCGCTGCCAGGGCCGTTCAGGATATGGGCTATATCCCTGTCAGGATCACCACAGGGTCCCTGCCTCTTTCTGCGCAGGGCTCTGCCAGGCATCTGTTCCAGGGCCTGACGGACTGGGCTTCATCCCTCTTTCAGCGCATCTCTCCAAAGGACGTGATGATCTTCACCCAGGATCTTGCCACCCTGCTCAGGGCGGGCCTGCCAGTGGACAGGGCACTCTCCATAGAGATGCAGGCAGTGGAGAACGAGAGGTTGCGTGAGGTCATCGCCTCCATTCTCGACAGCGTCAAGGGGGGATCGTATCTCTCCGATGCAATGGCCCAATACCCCGAGATCTTCCCGCGGCTCTATGTGAACATGGTCAAGGCCGGTGAGTCGGGCGGCATAGTGGGAGAGGTGCTGACAAGACTCGGGGAGTTCCTGGAGGAGATGATAGAGCTGAGGGACTATGTGAAGTTTGCCCTGGTCTATCCCATATTCCTCGCTGTCGTGGGCGGGCTCTCCATAATCATACTTCTGGTCTTCGTGATACCCAAGTTTTCGGTGATCTTCGACGACATGGGCAAGGCCCTGCCCATGAGCACCCAGATCCTGCTCTCCATGAGCAATGCCTTTCGCAAGTGGTGGTTCCTTATCGCCGGCGGAATCGCTGCCGGGCTCGCCTGGATCAGGCACTACGTCCAGACACCAGAGGGGCGGGAGCGCATGGATCGGCTCAAGTTGAGGATGCCCCTTGTGGGCAAACTCGTGCAGAGCATGGAGGTGGCACGTTTCGCCAGGACCCTTGGGACCCTGCAGGAGAGCGGAGTGCCCATGCTTCAGGCCATAGTGCTTGCAAAGGACGTCATTGGGAACAAGATCATGAGAGAGGCCCTGGAGGGCATTTCAGAGAGGGTCAAGGAGGGAGAGAGGTTCTCTGCCGCACTCGGCAGCACGGAGCTCTTCCCTCAGCTTGCTGTCCAGCTCATCACCATCGGAGAGGAGACGGGCAAGCTGGGGGAGATGTTTCTGCGTATCGCAGAGAGCTATGAAAAGATGGTCAGGGCCACTGTAAAGCGGCTCATCAGCCTGCTCGAGCCGGCAATGATCCTTGTCATGGGTCTGGTGGTCGGCTTCATAGTCATCTCCATGCTCATGGCCATCTTCAGTGTGAACGAGCTGCCCTTCTAAGCCCTCTTGGGCGGAAAGAGGGGGCGTATCCGTTGAATTGAGTTGCAAAATGGCAATAAAATAAATATGTTGCATTGAGGTGTGATGGCGCATCAAAGGTCTGCATGTGTCCCCTGTTCGGCATGGGGCAGGGCCTTTTGATAGGCCAGCAATGATTTTTTATATTTTGGTCCAATGAGGTTAAGGAGAGATATAGCCATGCAAAGAAAATCGGATGAGAAGGGCTTTACCCTCATAGAGCTGCTCATAGTCATAGTGATCCTTGGGCTCTTGGCCGGCCTTGTCGGGCCTAAGATGTTCAGCAAGGTCGGGGCCTCCAAGCAGAAGACGGCCAAGGCACAGATCAGCCTGTTCGAGACCGCCCTTGATACCTACAGGCTGGATGTCGGCCGATACCCCACCACCGAGGAGGGGCTCGATGCCTTGAGACACAAACCCGAAGGCGTTGATAACTGGGATGGCCCATATCTTCCAAAGGATGTGCCAAAGGACCCTTGGGGAAGACCCTATATATACAGATCCCCTGGTGAGCATGGCCCCTACGATATCCTGAGCTACGGCGCAGACGGCCAGCCGGGAGGTGAGGGGGAAGATGCGGACGTGGTCAGCTGGCAGTAGCTTATGTTGCCATGACCTTTGACGGAAAGGGCCCAGTTTTTTTGCTGTATCTGTGTCCCTTTTCTTGACCGGCCGGAGGAAGTGGCCTGCCCTTGAAGATATGCCCTCTTCCATGAAAGGATTCAGAAAAGGCCGAGGTCTTCGGGATTGCTGGGCCATCCCGGGCGTAGAGCGGGGCTTTACCCTCTTTGAGCTCCTGATAGTGCTCGTGATCATAGGGTTGATGTCTGCCGTGATCGTTCCTGCACTGGGCCACTCCATCGAAAATTCAGAGCTCAGGGCCGCAACCAGGGATGTGGCATCCATATTTCGGTTTGCGCGCTCGAGGGCCGTCTCGGAAAAGAGCCCCTATGTGGCCATCTACAGCGAGGAGGAGCGGCGGCTTGTCCTCTTTTCAGAGGCCCTGCTGGATCTCTATTCCCAGCAGAGGGACAAGGAGTACGAGCTCCAGCCCCGGCCTGCCTGCATATATGAATTCCCAAGGGGGATCAGGCTTCAACGTGTGGCGGAAGAGGGGGGCGCAGAAGAGGGCCGGACGGATCTGGAAGAGGAATCCGGGCTGGAGATAATCCGTTTTTTCCCTACAGGTGCCAGCAGCGGCGGTATCTACGCCATTTTGGCCCCTGGCGGCAGGCAGGCAATGATCTCGGTGGATGCGATCACTGGCATTGTCGATATCAGTTGATCAGGCGTGAAGGGAAAGAGAGGCCAAGACGGTTTTACCCTGCTGGAGGTGCTGATCTCCATGGCCATACTCGCCATCTGCCTTACCATTATCCTCCAGCTCTTTTCAGGCGCGCTCAAGTCTGCCGGCATATCCAGGCACTATGTAAAGGCCGTCTTGAAGGCCAGGGAAAAGATGGAGACCATCCTCATGTTCCCGCAGCTCTATGAAACGGAGTATGGCGGCGAGGATGACGACGGCTTCAGGTGGACACTTACGGTCCGAAAGGATCGGGACGGCGAGGATGAAGAGGGCGGATCGGAAGGTGGGGGGAGCACCCTTCAAAAGGCCCTCACCCTCTTCAGGATCGATGTTACCGTAAGGTGGGGAGAGGGGAGAGGAGCGAGGAGTTTTTCCCTGACAACCCTCAAGGCCGCAAAGGAGGCGAGCCCTGAAGGGGAGGAAGCCCCCCTGGCCCCTGGCGGAGGGCTGGCGGAGAATCGATGAGACAGGCCCCCTTTCCTCCATCCGCCGAGGGGTTCACCCTCCTCGAGCTCCTGATCTCCCTTGCCATATCCGTTGCGGTTGCGGCCCTGGTCTTCTCCGCCCTGAACGTGGGCGTTCGGGCATGGGAGAGGGGAGAGGCCGACTCGGAGGACCAGCAGCGTGCCAGGGTGGTCATGGACATGATCGGGCACCAGATAAGATCGGCCTTCCCGGATCAGGAGCTGGTGGACCCCGAGGGGCGGCGCTTTGTCATGAAGGGCGATGCCCAGAGCCTGTCTTTCATCTCTCAGGTGCCGATGCTCCCCGAGAATTTCGGTCATCTGGTAGAGGTGCACTATCTGGTCCAGGAGGACGAGTCCACAGGCACAAGGAGCCTTTTCGTCTTTGAGGGGCCCGTTCTTTTCGGCACGGGATCAGATACAGGAGACATGGCGCCTGATGAGGAGAAGGAGGGGCAGCGGCTCTTTTCCGATATGGAGGATATCCGTTTCAGCTATCTGGTGCTCGGGAAGGATGGCCCGGAATGGACGGAGGAGTGGGACGGGACGAAATCCAAGGGCTTTCCTGTGGCCGTGATGGTGAGCATGAGGCAGCAGGAGGGGCAGGGTGGCGCCTTGCCCCCGATCATCGCAAGGCTCGAGCAGAGGGTGCGTTGATATGTCCCGGTCCTTTTGTGCCAACGAGAAGGGGGTTACGCTCTTTTTGGTCCTCTGGATCCTCGTGCTCCTTTCCGTGATGGCAGGCGAGTTCTGCCGCACCATAAGGACAGAGGTCAACATGACCTATGACTTCTCCTCCAGGACAAAGGCCTACTATGCGGCCTATGCCGGGATACAGGAGGGGATCGAATGGGTGGTAACCTCTTCTGCAAAAGTGGCCCAAAAGGTGCATCTGAAATTGAATCCAGAAGACGAGGAGCAGGCACCCTGGCGGATCAACACGGAGCTTCCGCCTGTGGCCTTCGGGGAGGACTGCTCCTATCTGTTGAGGATAGACAACGAGAGCGGCAAGATAGACATAAACAGGGCAGATGCCGGCACTCTCAGGATGCTGCTCAGCATCTTCGACCTGGATGACTCGGACAGGGATGTCATAGTGGACTCCATACTGGACTGGCGGGACAAGGACAACCTGCACAGGCTCAACGGTGCTGAAGATGACTACTACCGCTCACTTCCAGAGCCATACGAGTGCAAGGATGGCGATTTCGATACGGTACAGGAGCTGCTCCTGGTGCGCGGGGTCACACCAGAGATATTCTATGGTGGGCTGAAGGATATGGTTACCGTCTTTGGGGGCTCTGAGGCAGAGAAGAAGAAGGGGAAGAAGGGGGTGAACAAGATCAATCTGAATGCAGCCTCGCCCCAGGTCCTGAAGGCCCTGCCTCTTATGGATGATGAGGCGGTCAATGAGATCATGGAGTTTCGGAGGGAAGAGGATTTCACCAGCCTCTCTCAGCTCGCCCCGCTCATCGGGGGGGAGAAGTACAAGGCCGTGGCCCGCTATCTCACCCTGGACTCCGGCCCCTACTACACCCTATCCTGTACCGGCCTTTCCCAGGCGGGTGCCGTGCGCCAGTCCATCCAGGCCGTGGTGCTCCTCGATCCCACGGCCCCGGAGCGCTACCGGATACTCAGGTGGAACGATCTTGCCGATCAGCCGGCCCCGCTTCCCAAAAGAAAGCTGTTGGAGATTCTAAGAGATGTGGTAGAAAAAGAGGGTTATTGAGTAGAAGGAATGGGAGAGGACCTTGTTTCTTGAGCCGATCTTAGGCGTTCAGATAGAAAAAGAGGCGGTCTTTCTGGTCTGCATGGGCAGGTCCCTCAAGGGGGTCGAGGTTGCCGCATGTGAGCGCTATCCCCTTGCCGGTGCCTCGAGCCATCAGGATCGGGCCAAGGCGGCCGCAGGGGCCATCTCCGATTTCATAAAGGCCAACAGCCTCTCTCCTGTGGGGATGGCCATAGGTGTGTCGAGATCCATGATGGTGCTCAGGAACATCACCATGCCCTCGGCGGCCATGGAGGACCTGAAATCTGCCATTGGATACGAGCTTGAAAAGTACATCCCCTTTCCGCCCGAAGAGGCCTGTTTCGACTTCTCCATAGTCCATGAGGACAGGGAGGAAAAGGCCCTGGATATCCTGCTGGCCGTTGCCAGGCAGGACGATATATCCCCCTATTTCGAGCTGGGCACCCTTACCGGCATCCCCCTGATAGCCCTCACCATGGACTCCTGTGGCATCGTGGAGGCCCTCATGCGTCTGAGGCCAGGGCTCAAGAAGGGCTCCTTCGGGCTCGTGTATCAGCCAGTGCCGGGGGTCTTTCATCTCCTGCTGGTAAGAAACGGCGTCCTGGCCGCCTCCCGTATCCTGAAAGGGTCAGACGGCCCTGATCCGTCTGCCCAGTGTGAGGCCGTGGCAAAGGAGCTTTCCCGTCTGCAGGCAGCCCAGAGGGAGCCGGGGGCTTTTTCTCGCCTCTTTCTGCTCGGCCCTTTCTCTTCAAGGGGCCAGGGGGCTCTCGCCCCCATCGAGTCCTGCCTCAGGGACAAGGGCCTGGAGGTGGAGCTGCTCGATCCATCCATCCCAGGACTTCCATCCGCCGAGTTCCTCCCTGCCTTTGGCCATGCGTCGGCCGCGCTCAGGGATCGGTTTGGCTGCATCAATTTCCTGCCGGCCTCCCTGCGAAAGAGGCCGAGCAGGCTGCCCTACTATGTGGCTGCTGCCCTCCTGTCCCTGTTGATCGTGCTCTTTGTCGCCTGGATCGGCCGGGATGTCATGGCCAGGCGGCAGATCCATGAAGATCTCCAGGCAGAGCTGGTACAGCTAAAGGCGGAGGCAAAGAGGATCGAGGAGAAGTGCAGGCGGTACGAGGAGCTTAAAGGGCAACTGGACGAGATTTCGGCTCTGGTCTCGAGGCGGGGCACTGCCCTTGAGGCCCTTCGTGAGATCGCCCTTGTCCTGCCCGATACCGCCTGGATCAAGGAGTTTCGCCTTACTGGAAACGATGTGGTGATAAGTGGCTTTGCCCAGAACTCAACGGAGCTCATCCCCCTCCTTGAGGACTCTGCCCTCTTTTGTGACGTGGTCTTCCTCTCATCCATAAAGAAGACCCCTGACGGGTTGGAGCAGTTCCGGATCGGGCTGAAGATAGAGGGCGGGAAATGACCCAGGCCAGGAAGAGATTCTATCTGATCCTGACTGCTGTGGTGCTGGCCGTGGGGCTGATATACCGTTTTGCCCCTTCTACGGATATCCTTGCCCCTTCAAGGGATGCCCTTTTCCTGGAGGCCAGGGAGGTTGCCAAGTATAGGGCGCTCGTCCAGCAGGGCAGAGGGATAGAAAAGGCGCTTGGCTCCCTGAAGCAGCAGATCGCCAAGGTCGACTCAGGACTCCTTAAGGGCCAGACCCGTTCCCTTGCCGCAGTGGATCTTCAGAACATCCTCACCAGGATCGCAGGTGACATGGGGGTGGAGCTCAAGACGGTCCGGGTCCTGAGGGGAAAGAAGATAAAGGAGGGGGTGCGTTACGTGGAGGTCCCTGTTCAGGTAAAGCTCGAGTGCAGCCTGCCACAGCTCAAGGGGATACTCTACCGCATCTATGCCTCCAGGAAGTATCTGAAGATAGGGAAGATTCAGGTTATGGCTATGACCAGGGGCAAGGAGGAGGGCATGCTCTCCTGTTCCATGACAGTCAGCGGCTTCATGAAGGTCCAGGGCAGTGACGGAGGTGCGGGGAGATGAGCTCGAGGATCTGGCTCCTCAACATGATCCTGGCTGCCGCCGTTCTGACCATGGCCGCAAAGGTCTATAGTGTCTGGACCAGAGGCCTCGATCTGCCAGTACCCCCTGTCAAAAAGGTGCGTATGAAGGACGTGGCCGATTCCCCTGCAGTGATAGATCTCTCCACCTTTCCGGAAAGACGCTATGCCCCTCTCGTAGAGAGGAACCCCTTTTCGCCTGAGCGGGGCCGGAATAGGCTAGGGGAAGAGGAGACAGCGGTTGTTGTCACGGAAAATGTCAAACCGGCCACCAATATCAAGCTCTACGGTGTGGTCATGGCGGGTGATTTCTGCCGGGCCCTCATCACCAACCCTGACAGGAAGTCGGGCCAGCGTCCAAACATCTGGGTGGAGACCGGCCAGAGGATCGGGGATTACAGGATAGAGAAGATAGAAAAGGACAGGGTGATCCTGTCCAAGAAGGGCATACGGTATCAGGTTGAGCTCTTCGCGCCCGGCAAGAGGAGGGGGGCGGCAGCACCCCGTTCGGCAAGGCCTGCCCACCCTGGCGCTGCCTCCTCAAAAAAGGTAATTACTATAGATGTACCGAAACCAAAGCCCAAGCCTGGAAAAATTAGCAGGGGTGAAAGCAAGATAGAGGCAGGCCAGGGAGGCTACGAGATCATCAAAACCCCCTTCGGCAACATCAGGAGAAAGAAGAAATGAGCTTTAGCAGGCTTGATCTCTTGAGGACTATCCTCTGTATGGTTCTGATCGCAATGGCACTCGCTGTTGCTGGTTGTAGCACAGGAGTTGAGCACTCCATCAGGCCCCCTGCCAGCAGAACGGACAGCACGCCGGCAAGGGAAGATGGTCTCCGGATCCAGGTGAAGGGGGCAAAGGAGGTGGCAGAGACCAACAGACTGGCCCATGCCATCGCCACTGCATCGAGTGCCACAGGTGATGTCACTTCGGCTGAGGTTTTGGCAGAGACAGACCTCAAAAAGGATGCTGCAGCCTCGCCCCCCAAAAAGGATTCCCCTGTAGCAGGCCGCAGCAAGGGCCAAGGCGCAGCAGGCCCCGGCAGGAAAGACGCATCCGCTGACAGGCAGCACCGTATGGCGCCAGCGGCCGGCAATACGTCTGGCCCTGGCGACTCTTCAGGCATCGTCTTGAACTTCGACGATGCAGATATCTATGACGTGATCAGGCTCATGGCCGATCTTTTGAAGATAAATTGCGTGGTGGACCCCACGGTCAAGGGCAAGATCACCCTCCATACCGCTGGCAAGCTCTCCATGGAAGAGCTTGAGCCCGTGTTCAGGAAGCTTCTTGAGATAAACGGCCTCGTGATGGTCGAAGATGGCCCCCTCTACCGGATAACGCCCCTCAAGGGGGTGGCCGGTGTGCCCATAACGGCACGCTTCAAGACAGAGGACCTTCCCCGGGGCCAGCAGCCGGTGGTCCAGGTGATCCCCCTCAAGTACATGGCCGCCAAGGACATGGTCAAGCTCCTGACCCCCTTTCTGTCTCCGGACGCCACCATATTGGCCCATGAGGGCTCAAATGTGCTGGTGGTTGTGGACACCGCAGACAACATTGCCCGGCTGGTCAAGCTGGCCCAGGGCTTCGATGTGGATGTGTTCAAACACTTTCACTACAAGTTCTATAAACTGACCTATGTCGAACCATCGGAGATGGCCCGGACTATAGAGGATATCCTCTCGTCGGCCCTGCACGGTTCCGGACTGGAGTTCCGGGTGCTCGGCCTCGATCGTCTGAGCAGCCTGGTGGTTATAACCTCCAATCCTGCCACCTTCGGCAGGGTGGAGGAGCTGATCAAGAAGCTGGATGTGCCGAGTGAGGGCACAGAGCCGAGGATATACGTCTATTTTGTCAGAAACGGAAAGGCGGATCAGCTTGCAGGGTTGCTGAATGAGGTGTTCGGAAAGGTTCAGCCAAAGTCAATGACCAAGAAGGAGAAACTTGGCTCTCCTCTGGCCTCTCCTCCTGCCCCCAATCCCTTTTTAAAGGAGTTCAAAAAGAGAAAAAAGGAGCAGGAGGCGGCAGCCAAGAAAAAGGCCTCGGCCCCAAGCCCTGCTGTACAGGCCAGTAGTGCAGGCGGCCGGGAGCTGGGGATCTATGGCACCCTTAGCGGAGAGATCCACATAGTGCCTGATGAGACCAGAAACGCCCTTATCATCGAGGCCCTGCCCAGGGACTACCATCTCATAAGGTCCATACTGGACCAGATAGATATCCTTCCAAGGCAGGTCCTCATAGAGGTGACCATAGCCGAGATCGCCCTGGATGAGGCCATGGATCTCGGTGTCGAGTGGCAGTACATCAAGGGCCCAGGCAGCCCCTCGACCTCGCTTCTTTCAGCGAGCATGGGGGCCTCCGGACTCAAGTTCGTGGTTGGTGACCTTGGGCGCTGGTCGGCAACCCTGTCTGCCCTGGCCTCCAAGAACAAGGTGGATATCCTGGCCTCCCCCTCCCTTCTGGCCTCTGACAACGAGGAGGCAGTGATCAACATCTCCACCGAGATCCCCATAGCAAGCTCATCCATAGAGTACGTCACCGGAAATGAGCCTGTGGTCCAGACAGACATCCAGTACAGGAATACCGGTCTCATCCTCTCTGTTACGCCTCACATAAACGAAAGGGGCCTGGTCACCATGACGATCCAGAAGGAGGTGAGCAATCAGGCGAGCAATGTGAGCGTGGGCGGAAAGACCTATCCCTCCTTCTTCAAAAGGAGCGTCAATACCACCCTTACCGTCAAGCACAACCAGACCATAGTCATCGGCGGGCTCATCAAACAGGACAGGAGCAAGGGCAACTCCGGCATGCCCTGGCTCTCTGAGTTGCCCATAATAGGTTTTCTCTTTGGCAAGCAGAACGAAAGGTTCGAGAAGTCGGAGATCATCATGCTGATAACGCCCCACGTGATCAATACCCTGGAGGATATCGATGCGGTTACCGAGGAGTTCAGGAGCAAGGTCTCAGGGGTGGAACACACCATTTTCAGGAGAAGGTGATTATTGATCCAGGGCGGGCCAGCTGACAAGGCATTTTCTATCCGGTTTGGCAGGGGTCCCATGGCCCGGGCCGCCTTCACACTTTTCATACTCATATCCCTGACCATCTGTCCCGGCGGCTTTGCCCTGGCCTCAGGCCAGGGCCCTGAGGGCAGGATCTCCATCGCCCTTTTGATCTCAAAGGAGATCCTGCCATATCTCAAGGCGGCAGATGGCTTCGAGGAGGAGGTCAGGCGCTCCAATCCGGCCATATTTGTGCGCCGCTACAGCCTTGAAGAGCAGGAGTTGAGCCCTGAGCGGCTTTCGAGGATACTCGATTCATCGGGCTACAGGGCCGCTGCCGCAGTGGGGCCCGAGGCGGCACGGCTCCTCTGGGCCGCCAATGGCGTCAGATCCGTCAAAAGGTTTTACTGCATGGTGCTCGATCCGGAGAGGGTGGTGGAAAGGGGTGCATGCGGCGTGCCTCTGAACATCGCCGCCTTCCGCCAGCTTCAGGCCGTCTGTCGGCTGTTTCCTGAGATAAGACGGATAGGCATCCTGTATGATCCCGATCTCAATGCCGGATTCGTGCTCGAGGCCTCGGCTGCCGCCGCAGACATGGATATCACCATAGTCCCGCTTGAGGTCAGGGACAGGGGGCTTATCAAGCAGGTATTGGGGGATCGCTGGGCCTCCTTCGATGCACTCTGGCTCATCCCGGACCGCACTGTCATATCGGAGACCCTGGTCAGATACATCATCAAGGAGGCGCTGCGGAACGGAAGGCCGGTAATAGGCTATAACAGGTTCTTCCACTCCTCCGGGGCCCTGATGAGTTTCATCCTCGACTATGGCCGCATAGGCAGACAGGCTGCGCGGCTATGCCTCGATGTGCTGTCGGGCAAGGGGTGCCGCCGGGTGGAGCCTGCCTTCTCCATCTGGATCAATAGGCGGGCCGGCCAGATATTGGGCATTGCCCTCCCCAGGGCAGATGAGAGCGGCATGGAGGTGGTGATCAAATGACGAGGCGCCTTGGCATACATGCCCGGCTCTTTCTGGCCGCCTTTTTCCTGATAGTCGTGGCCATGATCATAATGGTCTTTCTGGGCGTCCATACCACAACCCATTTCCTTTCAAAGCGCTTTGAAGACAGGATGGACTTTCTGGCAAGATACCTTGCCCTCAACTCCGAGGTCGGGGTCCTGCTCAAGGATACCAAGCAGCTCGAGAAGTTCTCCAGCAACCTCCTTTCCGAGGAGGACGTGGTCAGGGTGGTCATAAAGGATGACAAGGGCCATGTGCTGGTGGATGTAGGCAACAGGCAGGACAGGGAGCTCCATGTGGTGACCAGAAAGGTGCTGTTCAAGGAAAGAAGGGGCGGGGCCATCCTGTTCAGCTCAAAGGAGATCAAGGAGCCTCCAAAGGTCAGGGTGATAGGCAGTGTAGAGCTCTACTATACCACCCAGGGCATAGACCGGCTGGCCAGGGAGATGGCCCTTCGATACATGCTCTCCTCCCTGGGGGTCATTGCCCTGGCCGGCCTGTTCCTCTTTTTCATCTCCCGCTCCATAGTGAAGGAGGTGACCGCACTGGCAGAGACTGCCCGCAAGGTGGGCTCAGGCGATGTAAGGCTGAGGGCGCGGCCCGGCACCATACCCGAGACCCGTGAACTTGCCCTGGCCTTCAATACCATGCTGGATTCGCTCTCCAGAAAGAGAAAGGCCCTTGTGAAGGCGAACCGCGAGATGATAAGGCAGCGCTCCCTGGCCGAGCTCGGCAAGTTTTCACTCATAGTGGCCCATGAGGTGAAAAATCCACTTGGAATCATCAAAAGCTCCCTGGAGATACTCTGTGCCGATTTTTCCATACCCCAGGATCATCCCATGGTGGAGTATATCGATGACGAGATAAAGAGGCTCAACAGGCTCATAGAGGACTTCTTGGTCTTTGCCCGCCCCTCGGAGATGAAGCTCGGCGAGGCGGACCTCAATGCCCTGGCCAGGGAGGCCGCCTCCCGGACCCTGTACGAGTCGAGCGGCAAGGAGCTTCATGTGGAGCAGGATATCCCTGACGAGCCCTGCATGGCCCTTGTTGACGCCCAGCTCCTGACCGGCGCCTTCTGGAATGTGGTCAAGAATGCGTGTGAGGCCACGCCTGACGGCGGAAGGATATGGATCAGGGCATTCGTGCAGGATGATACCTGGGTCATGGAGGTGACAGACAGCGGCGACGGCATAGAGCCTGAGATGCTCTCAAAGATATTCGAGCCCTTTTTCACCACCAAGGCCAAGGGCAGTGGCCTTGGGCTGGTCTTCGCCTCCCAGGTGATAGAGGCACACGGCGGCACCATAACCGCATCCAATCGTCAGGACGCCGGGGGGGATGCAGTAGGGGAGGCAGGGGCCGTCTTTACCATCCGTATCCCTTTGCGCAGGCAGGAGGATGGATCCATTGGCGAGGAGTAGAACAGATGGCTAGGATACTCGTAGTGGATGACGAGGAAAAGATGAGGAAGCTTCTGTGCATCATGCTGAGCCGAAGGGGGCATGATACTGCAGAGGCGGGCCATGGCCGGCAGGCCCTGCAGATGCTGGAAGAACAGCGGTTCGATCTGATCATCTCGGATATCAGGATGCCGGTCATGGACGGAATGGAGATGCTGCGGGCAATGAAGGACAGGGATATATCGGTCCCTGTCATCTTCATAACGGCCTTTGCAACAGTGGAGTCTGCCGTGGAGGCCATGAGGGCAGGGGCCCTGGACTACATCACAAAACCCTTCGATGAGGCCCGCATCCATCTTACGGTCGAACGCACCCTGAATGCCGCCAAGATCATGGCCGAGAACAGGCGCCTCAGGGAGGAGCTGAAGGCCGCTACAGGACAGGATGAAATAGTATATGTCTCCAGGGCGATGGCCCAGGTGATGGAGCTTGCCAGGCAGGTGGCGGATCAGGACTCCGTGGTGCTCCTTACCGGAGAGTCCGGAACCGGCAAGGAGCTCCTGGCCAGGTTCATTCACAATGCGAGCCAGCGGAGCTCGGGCCGCTTCGTGCCCGTAAACTGTGCCGCCATCTCCGCCTCCCTTGTGGAGTCAGAGCTCTTTGGGCATGAAAAGGGGGCCTTCACCGGGGCAGACAGGCGCAGGTCCGGCAAGTTCGAATATGCGGCAGGAGGCACCCTGTTCATGGACGAGATCGGGGATCTGCCCCTAGAGGCACAGGCGAAGCTTTTGAGGGTCCTGCAGGACAAGCGTATCCAGAGGGTTGGCGGAAATGAGGAGATATATGTGGACGTGCGTGTTATATGTGCCACCAACCGCGACCTTGAGGAGATGGTCGAGAAGGGGGAGTTCAGAAAGGATCTGTTCTTTCGCATCAATGTCTTCCCCATACATCTGCCACCGCTTCGTGAACGGAAGGAGGACATAGAGCCCCTGGCAAACTATTTTCTCAAACGTTTTGGGCGCGGGGCAGAGCTGGAGATCACACCCGCGGCTGTCAGGCTCCTTGCTTCATATCCCTGGCCCGGAAACGTAAGGGAGCTATCAAACGCCATAGAAAGAGCGGCCATCCTGGGCATGAAGGAGGGCAGGATCACAGAAAGGACCTTCTCCTTTCTGACACTGCCGGACACCGGACCTGCCGGCACCCGAAAAGGGGCCGACGCCTTTGAGCTCCCTGCCGATGGGATCGATCTCGAGGCACTGGAACGCTCCCTGGCAAGGCAGGCCCTCGAGCGCTCCGGCAATAACCAGAGTGCAGCAGCAAGGCTTCTTGGCCTTTCGAGATCCAAGTTCAGGACCCTGCTTAAAGGTCTGAAAGATGCGTAGACTCTTTTTGATCATACTTGTCGCCTCTTTTGCCATGCCCCTTTCCGTGCTGGCAAGCCAGGGGGATCTTGGCGACCATACCGAACTCATGTTCGTCGGGGAGGAGCTCCATGTCCTGTCCATAGCATCCCGCAGGGAAGAGGGGGCCTGGGAGGCGCCCGCCGTTGCCGAGGTGGTGAGCAGGAGGGAGTTCATGAAGAAGGGCAGGGTGACTTTGGCAGAGGTCCTCGAGCTCACACCCGGATTCTATATGGCCGAGAAAGAGCCGGGCACCCAGCCCTATCTCAGGGGAATTCCGGACTCTGTCCTCTTCCTGCACGATACCGTGAACATGGGCTCTGAGATGAGCAAGGGCCTCCATCCCATAGACCACGAACTCTCCCTGGCTGCTGTCAAGCGTATCGAGATAGTCCGTGGCCCAGGCTCTGTGCTGTGGGGGCCGGATGCCTTTGCCGGGGTGGTAAACGTGGTCCCCCTGACCGGACGGGACATGGAGGGCGTGGAGGCGGGTATCCTCGGAGGCAGCCCGCACTCTGCCGCCGGGGCCTATCTGAATGCAGGGCTCGAAGGCAGCCTCTGGGATGGATTCGTCTCCTTTTCTGCAAGGCGTGAGGATGGATATGGCTCTTCCGCCAATGTGGAGAGCTTCTTTGAGGCAGAGGGCGGCCCTGTTCCGCCTGCTGAAAGATACGGAAAGGAGAGGCCCGATTCTGCAAGCTACATAGACACCTATGCCCGCCTGGGCCTTGGTGATGCCGTGAGCCTGTCCGGAAAAATCTCCCACTACACCCGGCCCTACTCCGTCTTCGGGGAGGGCAGGGTCTATGGCTGGCTGGAGGAGCGGAGCACAGACTGGGGCTATGTCAAGCTGGAGGCCCAGAGGGAGCTTGCAAGCGGCCTTGGAATGAGGCTTGTCGGTTCCTATCGCTGGCTCATGCCGGACGTGGACGTCATCGATCTTGAAAGCCACCAGAAGGAGAAGACCAGATATCTGGAGCTGGTCCTCGACAAGGCCTTGATGGATGGCCGCGGCCTGCTAACCGGCGGGCTCTCATATCGGCACAAGAGGATAGAGAATGCGCCTGTCTGGGGGGCATATCTGCCGGACTTTCTCGGCCCGGACAACGAGTTCCTGCTGCCCCGTCTCACCGAGGTGGACTACAATACAGAGCTCTACTCCTTCTTTGGCCAGTATGTGTACAAGATAGGCCCGCTGGATCTGGTTGCCGGCCTGAGATACGATGCCCATGACGACTACAGGGACAATGTCAGCTACAACCTGGGCGCTGTCTGGTCTGGCGGGGACAGGTGGGTGGCAAAGCTCTTCTACGGCACGGCATGCCGCACGCCCTTTGCACGACAGCTCCTGTCCGAGTCCAGGCCCAAGCTCGAGAAGGTGACCAGCCTTTCTGCACAGCTTGGCTGGCGGCCCTTTGAGTGGCTGGATCTCAATCTCACCGGATTCATAAACGAGCTGGACAACCACATCATGGAGGACCCCTATGCCGGGCTGTCCGAGGACAACACCCAGACCATCCAGGGCATCGAGTTCGAGGCAAGGGCCGAGCTCGACTGGGGCCTGAGCGTGGAGGGGAACCTTACACTGCTGGACAACTACGGCCCCGATGAGACCTACAAGCTCCTCGACTACGTCTTCATCTCTCCTGACGGGGAGATCATAAAGCACTACAAGGATGTCTCCTATCCATACGATGCAGGCCCGGACACCCTGGCCAACATATCGGCCTCCTGGCAGCCCGTGGATCGGTTTTCCGCCTTCCTGAGGCTCGGCTATGCATCGTCCTACAGGCTGTCTGTGCCGAGAAATCTCACACGCCAGAAGGTGGACTCGGCCATCACCCTCGATGCAGCCCTTACTCTGAACCGTTTCATCATGGAGGGCACAAGCCTCAGGCTGCTGGTCAAAAATCTGACAGACAGCCACCACGATCTTCCCGGGCTCTACAGCGTGAGAAGGGGCCCTGGGGCCTCTTTCGAGCTCTGGCTTACAGTCAACTGGTAGAGCTGTGCAGGGCTGTTCAGATCTGACCAGCCCCTGTTCAGATCTGACCAGCCATTTGCGGGGCGCCCCTTTCCTCTTTCTGGTAAAATCTTTTGATTACAATAGGTTATGTACTGTTTCGATATTGGCTCAAAAATTGCTAGATATTCTTGTCAGCTTGGAGTCCGGTTCTTCTGCCGGTTCTCCTGGCTGCCGCTTGATGTATGTGGCACCAGCGGGGCAGTAAAGGGCAAGAAGAAATAGCCAAGATAGAGACAGGATAAGAGCCAAGATAGAGATAGGATAAGAGATAGGAAGGGATAAAAAGTTATAAAGGGCAAAAAGAGGGCAAGAACTTGAACAGCAGACCGCTATCTCACATAAAGAGGGGCTTTTTCGCCGTATTGCTCCTGTCTTGGCTGTTCTGCCTGTCCTGTATGTCCTGGCTTGCGCCTGCGCTGTCCCATGCAGGCTGTCTCGATGCCTCATGGCAGGAACAGATGCTCTCGCTCATAAACGAGGCGAGGACGGCCCCTGCAGCCATGGCCGAGAGGGTCGGGCTCGACCCTGAGCAGATCGTCTCCGAGCGCCCGGAGCTTGCCGAGATCTTCGAAAAGGGCCTGCCTCCTGTTGTCTCCAATCCCCAGCTCTTTCTGGCCGCCCAGGCCCATACGGCAGACATGGTGGATGCCGGCTACTACTCCCATATCTCGCCAGACGGGCTTGAGCCGACCGATCGGGTCCGTGAGGCCGGATATGTGCCTGCTGTGGTCAGGGAGGGCCTTGGCAAGGTGGTCTTCTCCAACTATATGGATGCAGGCGAGGCCGTGTGGAATCTCTTTTCCAACATGTACTACAACGAGCTTACAAATCCCGATGAGGGGCTTACGATACTCGATCCCCAGGTGGAAGAGGCGGGTATCTGTGTCCAGCCGGCCATCGAGGTGATCCAGGGTATCCCTTTCAATGTGTATGTGGTCACCTGTGATCTGGCCCTGAGCGCCATCTCCAGGTGCAGCAGTTTGATCTTTGCCCTCATCAATGAGGCCAGGGCCAATCCCCTGGCAGTGGCCGAAAGGCTCGGCATGGATAGAGACGAGCTTTTGGAGAAGAGGCCCGATATTGCCGATATCCTCATAAACGGCCTTCCGCCCCTACGGTGGGATCAAAGGCTCTTCGATGCCGGATGGGCACATGGCTGGGACATGCTCCAGCGCGGCTATCTTTCGCATGTAAATCCGGAGGGCCTTGGCGTTTGGGAGAGGCTGGCAGAGGCGGGCTACCATGCCTCGGCGGCTGGGGAGTCATACAAGCTGCTGGTGCTCCAGGATGATGGATTCCCATTTTGCTGGGATGGTGCCTTTGATCCTGAGGCTGGCCCGGTTGCTGCACCATCAGAACCCTGCCAGGATGTGAATGATAATGATCCGGACGGCAATGATTCCGGTTCTGGGCTGGCTGAGGCCGATGATGAAGGATACAGCAGCCATCTATGTGCCATGGCCAACTATCTGTTTAACAGGATGTTTAGAAAAGAGCTTGCTTCCGGCAGTGCAGAGCTTGTGATTCTCAATCCCGAATTCAGAGATACAGGCGCTGCCCTTGTGGTGGCTCAGCCAGGGGATCTGGATCCGGAACAGTCCGGTTTTGCAGGATACTTCAATTATCTTTTAATACTTGAATTTGGTTCGTTGGCAGAAGAGCCGGCAGGTTAGGATGCCTTGATCTTCTGCTTGTGATGAGTTGATTGATTATTGATAAATCATGGGAATCTGCTAAATTTTAAAAAATTGATATGTTTGATTTGATTGAGTAAGGAAAGGGGGTGATAGGTCAGGGATAGGAAGTGAAGAAAGATGGTAGATCTGCGCAGATTTATTTTCTTCAAAACTAAGGATGGATTGTGTGGTTTGAGTTTCAAGGTTTAAACAAGTCAAAAACTAAATCTATTTAAGGAGGACTAAGTCGAATGAGGAAGATTTTATCGACAATCATGGCATTCATGATGGTATCAGCCTTCGCTGGTGCTGTCTGGGCCGCAAACAATGTTGATGTAACAGTTACATCTGAGCCCATCAGGGCAGGGGCCACCTGTGACAAGGCCGGTGGTTTCGTGTTGACCTTTGATGAAGGAACCGTCTTGGCGGAAGGGGATGTTATCACAATCGACCTGCCCCTGAACGTAAGCCTTTGCAGGGACATCGATATCGAGATCTCCCCCGGTGGTTCAGGAGCATTCTGGGAGTCAGGCACAGAGACTCCGAACGCCGGTGCAGATACATCTCCTGTCCTCGAGTCAAGTGACGGTGTTGTAACGGTGCCTGCTGGTGGTGCTGGTGTCTATTTCCGTCTTGCCGGAACCACAGGTAGCCAGAGGCTCACCCTCTACGTGCTGGGTGATGGCGATCCTGCTACCGTTAACGAGCTTGATGTTAGAGATACAACTGCCGATGCCGATACACTTAAGATCTATTTTCTCGATCAGCAGACCAACAACGAGTTCAGCGTGGATGGTATCTATATAGATGACGACAACGATGGTACCTATGATGTGGCCGCCACTGTTGCTGACAATACATACTGCATCAATGTATCCCAGTATAGTGGCGAGTATGTGAAGGTCGGTATGGACTCCAAGGATGACAAGTTCACCTTCGTTCCTTCAGATCCTCAGGTAGCCCATATCTTTGCTCCCATCAGCATCTCCCTCTATGACTGTAAGGGGAAAAATCTTGACAGGATCCCTGTTGGCAACAGGATCACCCAGGGTAATGACTCCTGCCCATCCTTCGACAACGAAGAGCCAGATGATTTCTGTAGTAATGCTCATTCAAATGATTTGATCATCCGCGCCAGCTCACCTTTCGATCAGGTTGACTACAAGGTTCGCCTTGAGATCCTCGTCAATGGCCAGTCTGGAGACAACGGCGTATACTTCCTGGATGAAGATATCGGATACGTGAAGGGCGCCGATAGTGGCGATGTATGTGGGCAAGATCCTACAGCAACCCTTGCAGCCAATTACTATGATGCGGCTGGCAATGATATAACCGCCAATGTACCCGCTACCAACAATGACTCCTGTGATGTTCCTACCAACCCGAGTGAGCGTGCCGTGGTTGCCGAGCTTGCGGCCTCTACCCAGTTCAATTTCGATGGTGCCAACGACCGTTACCTCAAGATCGACATCCCCGAGATGCGCTATGACCTGGATGAGATCAACGAGGGTGATGTGGTCAGCATCAAGGTTACCCTGCTGAAGGATCCTTGTGGTACCGTATTCGAGGATGTGCTGGAGATCGCTCCTTTTGGTTGTGTACAGGCAGGTACCAGCTACTACATGCTCTATCCCTACTACACCCCGATGAATGACGGCGCCGATGCCTACTGGGATGGCTTTGTCATCACCAACCTGAGCAGCAACGATGGAACTGCTACCATTACCGTTTATGAGCAGGACGGTGATGTAGGCCAGATGACCGTCAACGTTGCAGGTATGAGCATGTATGTAAACCTCCTGTCCCAGATGGTCGCCAACATGACCCAGATTGGTGGTACAGGTACCCTGGGTGACTCCAGGTGCTACATAACCGTACAGACCGACTTCAACACCGACGGATTCGCCATGATGGGCGATCCCGCAAGTGGTGAGGCCATGGGTTATCTGCCAAGGCAGACCACTCCGTAATTAACAGTAGGCTGAGATGGGATAAGCCTGTCTCAGCCCTGTGCAAGATGAACAATCAAGGGGGAATGAATATTCGTTCCCCCTTTTTCTATTGGGAATGAATGAAAATGAAACAGCTATCGGCGATCTTGATCTTTCTGATGTTCTCCTGCTTAACCTGCAAGGTTGAAGCCGGAGGGGCATATTGCCCTGACCATCCCATATTTATAGAGTCTGAACTTGGTAGTAGAGACGATTCCCAGAGAGGTGAGACGGCATCCTGGATTGTAAAGGCCAGCTCTTTCTCTGATAAGGGCGGGTGTGAGCTCTCCTTTTATCTGGCCGATATATCAAAGGCATCACCGATCTGCCGTATCATTCTGGATAAAGATGATGGTCGTCGGATCGCTAAGATCGAATTTTATAAGGGCGATATGGAGAAGCCCCGGTTGTTTCAGGAGATTATGGTGCTTCCTGGTTTTCCTGCCCCATGCTCCATCCTCCCTATCAGCGAAGCTTCTGAGGGGAGATTTTTCACCCAGAAAGATATGGCTGGCAATGCGGTTTTTGTCCATACATATGAGATTTCTCACAATGAAGTAAGTCTCGATCAGGCAGTCAGACAGGGCTGGATAAGGTGTGATGTTGACAGTACTACTCCTTCTCTGGAGCTTGTCGAGGTAAGAGACAGAGATGGGCGTTTGATTTTAAGGCAGCTCTGGACCCATGACGATGATTGGTGGCTCTATGAGGAGAGGTTTGGCAGACGCTCCTGGAGAGTTTCCCGTTAAAGGATTAGGAAGGATGACACACTTTTTCTGTCAGGCTTGGAGATCTTGTTCCATCCTATTTGTGCTGCTTCTTTTGTTTGCGCCAGGCCTTGGCCAACAGGCTCGAGCCGAGAGCGCAGAGGCTGGCTATATGCCTTGGTCAGGATATTGGTGGCCGACAAGACTTGGAGGCCTTGGTACTGGAAAGGATTATCGTGGCCATCCTGCCCCTTTGGAAAAATACGATTTGTTGACCTTTGGTCGTTATCCCGGCCTTTCCACCTCATGGTATCTTGAAAACTATTATGATCCAGATGCCCCTGCTTGGTGGGGACTTTGTGCTGAGTGGGCGCTGTCGTCGATTTATGAACGTTACTCCATCCTTCCATCTTCCATTGACAATATTGTCTTTAGGGTAGGCGATAAAAAAGGTCTCCTCGCCCTATCCCATAACAATGATATTGCGGAAAGGGCAGATGGTTCAAGGCCAGAAATTTTTCACTATTGGCTATTGCACTATATTGGCGATGAAAAACAGGCCTTTGTAGCTGATTTGGATTCTGGTGAGGAGGTATGGTCCTATTCCATCTTTAAGTATGAGATGAATGAATCAGTAAATGGCAATATTAAATCGGTTACTGTAACTGTCTATTATGCAGATGATATGGTGGATCCTGATTATATAGGAACTAAAATATTGTCTGAACAATATACCTATGATCTGACCTTAAATCAGAATGGGGAAATAGTAGATGGTATATGGACAGGTCTGAGTGTTCATAATCATCCTGACGGGCTCAGTTTTCCGCTTGTTCAGCGAGGGACTAATAAGTGGCTCGATTATAGTAAAGTCTTAGAAATTGCCAAGTCTAAAGATGATTTTTTGGAAGATGGTGAGGCTCCTGTTGTTATAGGACCTGGTACATATAATTTAGTCCTGCTTGATAAAGATGTTTATCGTTTGATTTGTTCATCTAATGATACATTGCTAATAAACGTCTCGAAACAGCCAGGCAGTCAGGAAGATATGAGGCTGGTTATTAGTGATGGGCAGGGCGTCTCTCATGGCAACTATTTGATAACAGATGATCAGCCTGCCAAGGTTGCAATTTCTTGTCAAGATCCTCCATATAATATTGAAATTGAGCAAGATAATCCCGAGAGTGATCCAAACATATATACATTGATGTATGATTTGTATAGCACTGCTTCCAAAGAAGTGTTCTATATACCTAAAAACGGTATGTGGTCTGGATTTGCTATTACCAATAGCAATACAGCAGATGCAAAAGATATAATGCTTGTTACTTATGATCAATCCGGAATGCCGATCCAGACACTGTTTGGCCCGTTCGATCTTAAGGCTGGAGAAAAGCGGCTGTTCTTTTTCGATGACTTGAATTGGCGCAGACATGAATATCCATCTATAGCCCGTGCATCCATCTTTTCCCATGGGGAGATCTCTGTGACAAATCTGTTTGGAGATTCAGGCGCGGGGATGGCAGGCTTCATAAATAGTGGAGTGGGCAGCAACACTATCATTATTCCTGATATCATGGTGCCTGTGCCAGGTGGGACCTTGATGAAGGGTGCGGTTATAAATCCATCGCAGCAGTCAGTAACAGCAGACATAAGGGTTTTTGCTGACAACGGAGCCTTGTTTGATGAAATCGCCTGGGATTTGGACCCCAAGGAGATGCTCGAGATCAACCCAGGCAATTATCCTTTTTATAGCGTGCCTAATGATGGCTGGATACAGGTGACCACTTCCGGCCCTCTGGAGGGTTATCAGAAGATCTCAAAGACAGGGTCATTGGAGTCTCTTGCTGCACTGATAGCAGATTCCAATGAGGCTATAGTGCCACATGTGGCAGAAAATAATGAATGGGAGACTATGCTAACCTTGATAAATCCCAATTCTTCAGCCAACACCATTACAATACACCCTTTGAAGGCCGGAAGTGATAATTCCCATGATATCTCCATCTATCTCAAGGCCTATGAAAAGAGGCGGCTATCCCTTGGAGATATATTCGGCTGGCATTCAGGAGATGCTCTCTTTCACTCCATGCTTGAGCTTAAAGGCAACATCCCCTTTGCCGGATATTATTCTTACCGCTTAATCGCTGGAGGCGATACGGTGATGCTGCCATTGGTCAGGTTTGACAGCTTGGATCACTCCCTATCCCTGCCACATTATCCAGGCTTGAACGATTGGTGGACTGGTATTGTGGTTGGAAATCCCAATGGAGATCAGATAAGGGTGGAGATAGAACCTTATGGCCACGATGGTCGTTTGATACAAGAGCTAATTGATACGCTGGATATACCGGCAGGGGGATATCAGGTATTGCTTGGGGCCAATCTATGGGGAGAGCGATCCAATGATGTCGCCTTTGTAAAATTTTCTGTTGATGAAGACAAGAAGTTGTGTGGGTTTTATCTCTATGGAGTGCGAAAAGGGGATATGCTCGCTGGCGATATGTTGGCTGGAGCCAATATGGATTAGTGCTGACTCCAGCCAATCGATGCTGTCGAGACCGCCTCAATTTGTATTTATGAAGTTGCCCTTTTTCCTTTTCTTGGGAGAGTAATACCAGTGTCCTTGAACAAATTCCCAGTGCTGAATCTCTGGGGCATTTTGAAATTTATAGCCCAACATTTCAATATCCCATAGAATCTTTACAGTAGCCTTATCTCCGGATTCGTTGATTTGTATCTCGTCTATTTTAAAGCTTGACAGCTTCATATTTCTTTTTTTCTTGAGGAAGTTCTCTTTTGATGTCGCCTTCTTAAAGGCAGGAGTCATCAAATCGTATACTTTCTCCCACTCCCCTTTTTGCTTTGCCTGGCAAAGCTGTTCGACCTTGGCCTTGAGACTCTCTTTTTTATCGTTGGGATACTTGCCTATTCCAGAGCATGAATATATCCCTATCAAAATAAACAGGAATCCAATAAAAACTAGATGCTTCTTATTGGCACTTATCACTTTTGTCTTTTTCATTGTGGTTTTTCCTTTTCTGAATGATTGGCGCATTGTTAAAAAATTCTTCAGGTGACATCTCAAGATTTTTGAGAAGATTTTCTTGGCTATCCACTTTGAATCGCTCTTTAGTGTTAAAGTAGGCTTCTGCAACCAATTTATTGATTTCCGGATCCATCACTACATTTTTGTCTAATTTGATTAAATGGTTATCTAATATTTCATAATTATTTTTATCCTTTATCAGAATCGTCATCACTCCCAAACTGGTCCCCTTTGGAGCACAGAAAAAGACTTTTTGATCTTTTAATCTTGAAAGTACCTTTAAATCTTCATCTCTCTTCGGCTTGCGCGCTATGATTGCAATCTTTATATCTGGAAATTTTTCAAGTAGCTCTATGGTCTCATTTAGAGATAATTGTGAAAGCAAAAGGAGTGCGTCTGTTTTTTGATTTAGTTCTGGCAATAGGCCCTTGAGGGCCTCTTCAGGTGCAAGCACTTCGATCTTGCTAAGATCCTGGGCCGGTGCAGGTACTTTTTGTGCAAAATTCGTCGGAATCAATCCGATGATTCCTAACTTGAAATCATCTATATCTAGAATCTTATAGGGATTTAGCCAATCAGACGAGTCCGGTATTCGGATGTTGGATGAAAGCAGTGGCAGCGAAAATTCCATTGCCTTCCTCTTTAGATAGTCCGGGCCAAGGACGAAATCATAAGGTCCCAGATTGAGGACATCGTAATGTATGGCTGCTAAAGCCTTCATTGTAAGTTCGGCCCTGAGCAGGCGCTCCCTGAGCCCCCTAGACAGAAAATTGCCAGCGTCTATCAAGAGGACCCTTTCCTCTTTTTGCCTGAGCTCCTTTATAATAGTTGCCCTGCGGGCAAGACCGCCCGCATCCTTGCCGCCTCACAATCGTACCGGCTTAACACTCCCCATAGTATTGCCGGTATATAGAATGCTGAAAGATGATTCCGACCATCCTTCCGAGGCAGAGGCCGCAACGAGTAGCAAGATCAGACAAACGGACAGGAATCCAGTTCTCTGTAAGATTTTCATATTCTTCATTAACTCCTTGATTCTCGCGTAGTTTTGCAGACGAACGCGGTGTGGGCTTATGGCTCGCCAAAAAATTATCAGACAGCTATGAAAAGTGATTGATAAACAGGGTACTCGGCCCCTGTTTGGGGCCGTTTTTTTCAGAGAGGAATATAGTTTAGCTCTGTTATGTGGTCAAGCGATGGCATGAAAGCGATATGATCAAGCCGGAGATGATCAAAAGATCCTGCTTTATAAGTTGTGTGAGGATCTCCTGCATAGTAGTCTAGATATCTCAGTGTGGAATCGTCATTATCTTGGGATATTACATCAATCACATCACAGCAGGATTCAAACCCTTCAGTGCCTGCCGAAGTATCCATCATAATACCTACCTACAATGCCGGCCCCTCGTTCAGGAGGCTGCTTGAGGCCCTCTTTGCCCAGGATCTGAAGGCCCCAGAGATCATAGTGATTGATTCTTCCTCCACTGACGGAACCGTGGAGACCTGTCTGGAGTTCGGGATATCGCCAATGGTCATTGCCAAGGAGGAGTTCGATCATGGAGGCACGCGCACCATGGCTGCAAAGCGGGCCACAGGGTCGATCCTGGTCTTCATGACCCAGGACGCCCTGCCTGCAGGCCCGAAATCCGTCGGGCGGCTCATCGAGCCCTTTGGCCAAGGGCGCGTGGCTGCAGCCTTTGGCAGACAGCTCCCCCATGAGGGGGCCTCTGCGCTTAGCCGCCACCTGAGATCGTTCAACTATCCGGAAGGCTCCTATTGCCGGACACTCAAGGATCGCCGCAAATACGGGGTGAAGGCCGCATTCCTTTCCAATGCCTTTACAGCCTACAGAAGGTCGGCGCTTGAAGAGATCGGCTGGTTCAAGAGGGGGCTTGTGGTCAGCGAGGATCTCTATGCCGGGGCGCGCCTGCTGGAAAGGGGCTACGAGCTCAGGTATGTCGCAGAGGCAGTGGTGTTCCATTCCCATGAATATTCGCTATGGGAGGAGTTCAGGCGCTATTTCGACATAGGCACCTTTTACGGAAAAGAGCCCTGGATAACGGAGCTCCTTGGAAGGCCGGAGGGGGAGGGCGTCCGGTTCGTGCTCTCCCAGCTCTCCTTTCTCGCAAGAGAAGGAAGGCTCTATCTCGTTCCTGAAAGCCTCCTGAGGGCGGCTGTCAAGTTTGTCGCATTCAGGCTGGGGATGAATTCCCGTCTGCTGCCCCGTGCCCTAAGGCAGAGGCTCAGCATGAGGTATGGTTCCTGAGCGCCTAATTACATGGCGCCACTTGGGACACAATCCATGGCACAGCCTTGGGGTATGACATGGGCATGGATGGCTGTTGCCTTCATGCCATCTGCTTGGTATTAATCATGCATATCATAATAAATAGTTTGGTTGCCCAGTTTGATTGCTGGGCTGAGGCGATTTTGTAACAGGTTTGTAACAGGGTCCTTTCTGGTCGATACCAATTTTTCCGTTGGAGAGAGCTGCTATCATAACTCAGGCATTACGGGGTTATTCCAGGGTTGTTCCCAAGGCGGGCAGGGAGCGCCCCGAGTATTATATCGCCCTCCTGGCAGGGGATGGGGCGGCCCTGGTACTGGGTGCTGCTGCAGCCCTCTTGCTCCGTTACGGATTGGGAGAGCTCTTTTCCTGGCTTCCTCCCTTCGATCTTGCCAGGGCAGTGCAGGATCTCAAGCTCCATGCCTGGCTGTTCCTTCCTGTGCCCCTTGCCCTTGCCTATCGTCGCACATATGATCGCAGGCTTCCCTTCTGGGAGGAGACGAGGGAGCTGATTGCCGGCTTGACCATGGGCTTCATCATGGCCTTTGCCCTCGTCTCCATAGGCAAGCTCACAGGCCAGATATCGCGCCTGCTCATTGCCATGACGTTCTTTTTCAGCCTGCTCTCCCTGCCCCTGGTGCGCTGGCTGGTTAAGATGGTCCTGTTCCGGTTTTCCGCCTTCAGGAGGAGGGCGGTGGTGCTTGGGGCCGGAACAGTGGGCCAGGAGCTGGTGAAAGGTATCGCAGGTGAGCCCTTCCTGGGCTACGAGGTCATCGGTTTTCTGGACGACGACCCCGGCAAGCACGGCAGATACGTGGCGGGCAAGAAGGTCTTTGGCCCGATAGAGAGGGTGAGCCGTTTTGTGTCCATGCTCGGGGTGGAGAGCGTGTTCATTGCGGTCCCGTCCTTTTCGGCCAAGAGGATATCCGAGATCTTCGCCAATCTTCAGGGGCTTGTGCGAGAGGTCTCCATAGTGCCGGAGTTCAGGGACATAGGGATGCTCAATGCGGACCTGTCCTGCCTGGTCGCCCAGAAGCTCTTGCTCATCAGGGTCCAGAACAACCTGCAGTCTCTTGTGAACCGGATCATAAAGAGGGGATTCGACCTTGTGCTCTCTCTGGCCATGATCCCTGTCTTTGCCCCCTTGGCGCTGCTGATCATGGTTCTGATACGGCTGGACTCTCCCGGCAGTCCGATATTCGTCCAGCAGAGGCTTGGCAGGGACGGCAAGCTCTTTCGGCTCTACAAGTTCCGGACCATGTATGAGAACAGCGACGAGATCCTGGAAGGATATTTCAAGTCTCGGCCCGAGGCCCTGAAAGAGTGGGAGCAATACAGAAAGTTGAGAAACAGGGACCCGAGGGTTACGAGGGTCGGAAGATTTCTCCGCTATACCTCGCTCGATGAACTCCCTCAATTTATAAATGTGCTAAAGGGCGATATGTCCCTCATAGGCCCTCGGCCCTATCTTCTGGAGGAGAAAGAGGGCATGAATGGGCTGGAGTCCATAATACTCTTGACCTGGCCCGGCCTCAGCGGGCTTTGGCAGGTCTCTGGCAGAAATGAAATGCCGTTTCAGGATAGGCTGAAGGTGGATGCCTGGTATGTGCTGAACTGGAGCCTGTGGCTCGATATCACAATCCTGCTACGCACCATAAACGTGATCTTAAGGGGCAGAGGTGCTACCTGATTTCCCTGCAACGCACCTGAATAATGACCCCTTTTGCCCCTAAGGTCTCTCCCATGCCGGTTTAGGCCCTCTCTATTTGTAACATCTGCCGATTTTGTGTAGTTTGTGGGCCAATTTTGTCGGATTATGATGGAGGTTGCCTCTCATCCGTTCCTTTTTAGGATGTGATAACAGCAAAATGAAAGCGTTGACCGGTCTGAACGAGCAGTCATGAGGCCATTTGCCAGTTTCTTGAAGCCCTTATTGGTGCCGGCGCGGCTTTACAGGCACCGCTACCTGATCCTTCAGCTCACCCGCAGGGAGCTTGCCAGCAGGTACAGGGGGTCCTATCTCGGGGCATTCTGGACCGTCCTGACCCCCCTTGTGATGCTGGGGGTCTATACCTTCATCTTCTCGGTGGTGTTCCAGGCCAGGTGGGGGCAGGGGCCGGCAGAGGTGTCCGACAAGTTCGGCTATGCCCTTAATCTCTATATGGGTATGCTCACCTTCAATATCTTCGGTGAGACGGCAAATGCATCCGCCTCGGTGATCGTCCATAATGCCAACTATGTGAAAAGGGCCCTCTTCCCCCTGGAGGTGCTGCCGGTCTCCACACTGCTGGGCGTGTTGGTCAATGCCTTCATGGGCCTCTGTGTGTTGGTGGCAGGGGTCCTGATCGCCAGGCACGGCCTTTTCTGGACTGCAATCATGCTGCCTGTCGTCTGGGCAGAGGTTGCGCTCTTCTCCCTGGGTTTTGGCTATTTTCTGGCCTCCCTGGGGGTGTTCGTAAGGGATGTGGGCTCTGCTGTGGGCCTCGTCACGACCATGCTCTTTTTCCTCTCACCCATCTTCTATCCGGTGGAGGCCGTTCCTGAGCAGTTCCGCGTCATGATCTCTGTCAATCCCCTGGCCCTCTATATAGAACAGGCGAGACAGGTGATGCTCCAGGGGGCCGTCCCCTCTCTTGCCTCCCTTGCGTGCGGTTTCGCCCTTGCCGGGGCTGCCTTCCTCCTGGGATTTGCATGGTTTTCCAGGACGCGTAAATATTTCTCTGATGTCATATAGGGGCGGATGCGGATGGGAGCCATCTCCAAAGATGTTGCAGTGAGGGCCGATGCCCTTGGCAAGTGTTATCGGCTCTATGACAGGCCAATAGACCGGCTGAAAGAGATCATCCTGCCCGGAAGGAGGGAGTATGCCAGGAAGTTCTGGGCCCTGAAGGGGCTGTCGGCCACGATATTGCGGGGTGAGACGGTTGGTGTGGTGGGCTCCAACGGTGCCGGCAAATCGACCTTCCTTCAGCTCTTGTGCGGCATCATCCCGCCGAGCGAGGGGCGCATAGAGGTGAGCGGCAAGGTCACCGCCCTCCTCGAGCTTGGCGCCGGATTCGATCCAGAGCTTACAGGCAGGGAGAACGTACGGATAGCCGGGGCAGTGCTGGGGCTTTCCAGGCAGGAGATAGACGAGCGCTTTTCCAGGATAGTGGAGTACTCGGAGCTTGGAGAGTTCATAGATCAGCCGGTCAAGACCTACTCCAATGGAATGTTCGTGCGTCTGGCCTTCTCTGTTGCCATCAATGTGGACCCGGATATCCTGGTCATCGACGAGGTCCTGGCGGTGGGGGACGTGAAGTTCCGGCAGAAGTGCATGGCAAGCATGAAGGATTTTTGTGCAAGGGGGACCGTGATCTTTGCATCCCACGATTTCGATGCGGTAACAGAGCTCTGCTCCAGGGCCCTCTGGATAGAAAAGGGCAGGCTGGTAATGGATGGCCAGCCCAAGCATGTGCTTGAGAAGTACCTTCAGTACACCTATGAAGGCACCATCCCGGAAAGGGTCGGGGATGGCGGAGCCGATCCATTGATGCGGACGGAAGGGGCTTGTGCCTCGGATGGCGGCCCTGCTGTCGATGGCGGCGAAATTGCATCTGAGACCGGCAGGCAGGGGGACGGCCATAGGCAGTTCGGAGACAGGAGGGCACGCATAACCAGGGTGGAGATAGGATCGCCCGATATCGGCCCGGGTGTTGTCCGTGCTGGCAGCCCCTGTGAGATACGGCTCTATGTGGAGGCAAGCGGATCGGTGCAGCGGCCCATATTCGGATTTGCGATCAGGGATCGCCTGGGGCGAAACCTCATGGGGGACAACAGCGCCCTCATGGGCAAGGAGCTTCCTTCCCTTGAGCCTGGCCGCGGCTATGTCGTCACCTTTCTCATTCCCTCCTGGCCCAATCTGCTCGAGGAGGACTACACCCTTTCTGTTGCCATTGCAGACGGTACCATACACGAGCACAGCCAGTGCCACTGGGTCCATGATGCCGTTGTCTTCAGGAGCCTGTCTGTAAAGATGCCCGGGGGGCTCTTCTCGCCCATCGATACGGATATAAGGATTGAAGAGGCATAGGGGCCGGCAGGGATGAGCGAAAAGATGCCTGGCAGATCGAGGATGGCCCGACTCCTCAGGGAGCAGTGCAGGCTGGCCCGGAAGGTTGCCCCGGATGCGGTCAGGGAGCTGGAGGATGCCGCCAGGGCCTTCAAGGATGCCTTGAGATTCGGACATGCGGTGCTCTCCTTTTCCCATGCGGACTATCTAAACGCCATAGGCGGGACCGAGAAGGTGATCCTTCAGGAACAGGAACTCCTGAGCCAGCGCGGCATCTCCTATATCCACGCCTTTGGGGTCCCGGGACGTCCCATCACAGGTATCCCCGATCTCGGCTATACGGTAGGGGTAAATGTGGACGGAAGGGGAATAGGGGAGTTTTCGATGATGGAGTTTATGCTCCTTCTGCTTCTGATGGAAGCCGAAGGTGGCTGCGCTGTTTTGGCAGTGCATATCCATCACTTGCTCAATCATGTTCCTGGCGGGGTCAGATTTCTCATCAATGTGCTCGATCCTGCAAAGGTCCGGTTTTTTCAGCATGACTACTATTCCATCTGCCCCCAGTTCAATCTCATGAAAAATGACAGGCAGTACTGCGGCGTGCAGGGGTGCGGGGCCGATTGTTCCTTCTATGAGGCCAGAAAGGTCCATTATCCTGCCATGAAGGAGTTCTTCAGGGGAATAGAGAGGGTGGATTTCGAGGTCATATCCCCGTCCCAGGCCGCCCTCGATGTATGGCTCAAGGGATTTGCCGAATATGCAGACAGGGCCAGGGTCGTGCCCCATCTCCTGCTTGATGAGGCCGAAAGGCCACGGGAAGGGGCCCCTGTGGGCAAAGGGGATAAGGCAGAGGGCCGGCGCCCGAGGATCGCCTATCTCGGCTATGAGTCGGTAAACAAGGGCATAGAGGTCTGGTGGCGTCTGGTGGCGGATAAAGGGCTTTGCAAGAGATATGATTTCTACCACCTGGGTGCTGCAGGCCTCAAGCAGCCCGGGGTCAAATATGTCCCTGTCTCTTTCTTGGAGCAGGGCCAGGATGCAATGATAAAGGCCCTCAGAGAGCACGGAATAGATATCGCATTTTTATGGTCACCCTGGCCTGAGACCTACTCCTTTACGCTCCATGAGGCCCTTGTGGCAGGCTGTTTTGTGATCACATGCAGGGATAGCGGCAATATTGCTGCCCGGATAGAGGGGGGATCGAGGGGGGTGGTCCTTGAGGACGAAAAGGAACTCTTCAGCCTTTTGAGGGATGAGAGGGGCCTTAAGGAGATGCTTGCCAGGTTCAGGCAGGAGAATCCTCCGCTTTCTTGCCGCATAAACAGCCAGATCCCGGACGAAACGGCAGGGATTCGAAATGCCCTGCCCGGCTTCTTCTCAAAAGGAGGCGGCCAAGGAGATGGTGCTGGATCTTTCGGCCTGGAAGAGTATGATCTTTTTTTAAAAATGGCGATCTGTGAACGGGCCAGAAGATATCATGACGAGCGCTTCAAGGGGGCCACGGTGGCAAGGGACGATTTCGTGGTCTCTCCCGAGCTGCGCAGGTTGATCATCAAGCTCCGGCAATGGCTCAGGGGTGAGAGCCTGAGTGCCAGGGTCGCTGGCAGGGTGCTTGCGATTGCCATGCGGGCTGTTCGCAGAAGGATGCAAGAGGAGTGATGCACTTTTTCACGAGTATAACCGCCAACTATTTGCCCAAGGCGCGGGTGCTTGCCCGCTCTCTCAAACGGGAAAATCCGGATGCCGTCTTTCATCTGGTGCTTGCAGACAGAGTGCCTGACGGGTTTGAGCTTGCCCGGGAACCATTTGACCGGGTGATTGCAATCGAAGAGCTCGGGATCCCGGATCTCGACAGCTGGATATTCAAGCATTCGGTAGTGGAGCTCTGTACCGCCATAAAGGGGGCGGCCTTTTTGAAGATATTTGACTCGGCAGGGGCCGACAAGGTCGTCTATCTCGATCCTGACATAGTGGTGCTGAATCCACTGGATGAGCTCTCAAGGCTGCTTGATAGCCATGAAGTGGTCCTCACCCCGCACCAGCTTGTGCCGGAGCAGGACTATCAGGCCATCATAGACAACGAGATATGCAGCCTGAAGCACGGGGTCTTCAATCTCGGCTTTCTTGCCGTGGCCCGCGGGCAGGAGGGGATGAGGTTCCTCAACTGGTGGAGGGATAGGCTGCTCCTGTTCTGCTATGACGATATCCCAAACGGCCTTTTTACAGATCAGAAATGGGTGGATCTGGCCCCCTGTTTCTTCGATGTCCATATCTTAAAGGATAAGAGCTACAATGTGGCCACCTGGAACCTGACGCACAGGGAGGTCACCTCCGGCAGAGATGGGCGGCTTGAGGTGGAGGGCAGCCCGATCAAGTTCTTTCACTTCTCCGGTTTCGATTCGGGTGACCAGGAGATCATGTTAAAGAGATATGCACCCTCTGGAAGCCCGCTGTTCGATCTCAGGAAGTGGTATCTCAGGGAACTGAAGGAGGCCGGCCAGGAGGAGTTCGGGGATCTGCCCTGTATATACAGCACGTTTTCAAATGGAGAGCCGATCCCATATGAGGCAAGGCTCCTCTACCGGAGCAGGGCCGATCTGGTAAAGGCATTTCCCAGGCCTGCCCAGGTTACGGAAGACAGGAACTGTTACTACTGGTGGTTCAAGGTGCATGGGGCAAAGGAGATGCCGGCCGGGGCCACAGCCCCGCTCTCCCAGGAGGATCGGCTCTTGCTGAAGATCAGAAACAGCATCCTTTGGCGCGGTGCAAAGAGGGTTGTGGGCTCGAGTGCGTTTCTGCAGCGTGTTGTCCGGCGCATGATAGACAGGGCCTGAACATCTTCGGGGACGGCTTCGGGGCTATTCGGCTATGCATATCAGCTCCTTAAAGAAGATGAGATATTTCAAGGAGCGCTATCTTGAAGGGATGGCCTCAAGGCCCTTGTCCATCATGGACCTGGGGAGCATGGCCATCGGAGGCAGCTACCGCTCCATCTTCGACGATCCTGCCTGGACATATACCGGGGTAGATCTTGCCCCGGGGGAAAATGTGGATCTCGTGCTTTCGGATCCATACAACTGGCTCGAGATTGAAACCGGCTCCTTCGATGTGGTCATATCCGGCCAGGCCTTCGAACACATCGAGTTCTTCTGGAAGACCATGCAGGAGATCTGCCGGGTGTTGAAGCCCGGTGGGCTATGCTGCATCATTGCCCCATCTTCCGGCCCTGAGCACAAGTATCCTGTTGATTGCTGGAGGTTCTATCCTGATGGCTTCAGGGCCCTGGCCAAGTATGTGGGCCTTGAGACCCTGGAGGTAGATACAGAGTGGAACCCTGGGGAGTATGAGGACGGAAGCCATGAGTGGAAGGATACCTTCTTCGTTGGGAGGAAGCCTTCTGAAAGGGGCGGTGCCAAAGAGGATCAGGACCGCCAAGGGCTCCATGTATATCGGCGGGAAGTAAGGGTGGAGGAGGATGACTCGCTTGCAAAGATCGTCCGGTATGTAAGGGAAGGTGCCAGGGTGTTGGAGCTGGGCCCTGCCACCGGATACCTGACGCGCTTTCTGAGCCGGGAGCTTGGATGTACCGTCGACTGTGTAGAGAAGTCCCCTGAGATGGCCAGGGAGGCGGCCAGGTTCTCCAGGCTTATGAAGGTGGGGGATCTCGAGCAGATGGATCTGGCTGGAGAGTTTCAAGAGGGATTCTACGATTTCGTGATAGCAGCCGACGTGCTTGAACATCTTGATGATCCTGTCCCAGTGCTCGAGGCCTGCAGGAAACTGCTGAAGGGGGATGGCAGGTTGGTGCTGTCCATGCCGAACATTGCCCATGTCTCCATCATAGGGGAGTTGCTAAAGGGGCGGTTTGAGTATGCCAGGGAAGGGATCCTGGACAGGACCCACAAGAGGTTCTACACCCGCAGTACCATCGAGGAACTCCTGCATGGCTGTGGATTTTCCCTGGAGAGCCAGGACCAGGTGATAAGGCTCCCGGAAGATACGGAGTTTCGTGACTCCCTTGCCTGGCTGCCCCATGAGGTCCAGAAGGTTTTGTTCAACAGGCCCGATGCCCTTGTCTATCAGTTTGTCATGGTTGCCTGCCCGTCAGCCGATGTTTCCAAGAAACAGGTAGTCCCAAAAGGGTATGAGTGCAGTGTGGTGGACCTCAGGCTAGCAGTAATAATGGAACTGCAAGAGCGCCTCCAGAGAACTGAAAAGGCCCTGTCCGAGGTTCAGGCCTCTGTGCAAGAATACATAAGGAGATTGGAGGAGGCCCTTGCCGAAGCCCAGGGCCTTGCCCATGAGCGCCTGGACTATATTCACACCCTGGAGTCTGCCCTTGAGGACACAAAACAGCTCGCCATTGAGAGACTGGAAGCCATCGGCAGGCTTAAGTCACGTCCCCTGGTCAGGGCTGCACTGGGCATCCATCAGCTTATGGACAGGCTAAAGGGGGCACTGAAGAGGGGATAGGCTAAAAAAGCCCCTTGTTTTCATGTGATGAATCCTGGAGCGGGGAGGATTTTTTTCAGATAAATGAATGTCAATTCATTCATTTGATTTCCCGTTTTTGAATGACAAGTCAGTATAACTTGCTGTTTTTAAAAGAAAAAAATGCTTAGGGTCGCATGAAATTATCTTGCACGATCTTATTTTTTGGCTTGACAAGGTATTGCCAGGGATATTATAAAGTTTCCGACGCCGAAGAAGTATAAAATAGCGATTCACCATCTAACATACAGCGAGTTAAGGGCTCTTCCTGAAGCACAAGTCAGCAAAAGGTGGAGTACACTAAAATTGAGAAAAATAATCTAAGGAGGGAGATTTAAATGGCTGATGTCAAAAAGCATGACACTCCGATGTGCGATGACCTCAAGAAGGGGCCATGGCCAAGTTTTGTAGACGACATAGAGCAGAAGGGCCTCAAGGGCAAGCAGGCATGCTTGGACCTCCTCGGCCAGCTCGAGTTGTCCTACATCCACAAGGAGACACACTGGAAGCACGGCGGTATCGTGGGTGTCTTCGGTTATGGCGGTGGCGTTATCGGCCGTTATTCCGACGTGCCAGACAAGTATCCGGCAATCGCCCACTTTCACACCATGCGTGTGAACCAGCCCGCATCCAAGTTCTATGACACCGCATATCTCAGGAAGCTCTGCGATATGTGGGATCACCGCGGCAGCGGTATGACCAACCTCCACGGCTCCACCGGCGACATGATCCTGCTGGGAACCACCACTGATCAGCTGGAGCCCGTGTTCTATGACCTGACCCATCAGATGGGCGTTGACCTCGGCGGTTCCGGCTCCAATCTGCGTACGCCTTCATGTTGTATCGGTAAGGCCCGCTGTGAGTGGTCCTGCCTCGATACCCAGGCCATCTGCTACGACCTGACCCAGACCTATCAGGACGAGCTCCACAGGCCTGCATTCCCCTACAAGTTCAAGTTCAAGGTCTCTGGCTGCCCCAATGACTGCGTTGCAGCCATTGCACGCTGTGACTGCTCCATCATCGGTACCTGGAGGGATGACATCCGCATCGATCAGGAGGCCGTGAAGGCATACATGGGCGGCGAGCTGAAGCCCAATGCAGGTGCCCATGCCGATCGTGACTGGGGCCCCTTCGATATCCAGAAGGAAGTTATCGACCTCTGCCCCACCAAGTGTATGTGGATGGAGGGTGATGAGCTCAAGATAGACAACCGTGAGTGTACACGCTGTATGCACTGCATCAACGTCATGCCCGACGCCCTGCGTCCCGGTACCGACGTGGGCGCAACCATCCTGGTCGGCGCCAAGGCCCCGATCCTCGATGGTGCCCAGCTCTCCACTCTCGCCATTCCGTTCCTCCGCATGGAGCCTCCATACGATGAGTTCAAGGAGTTCGTTGACAAGATCTGGGATTGGTGGATGGAAGAAGGAAAGAACAGGGAGCGTTTTGGCGAGCTCATCCAGCGCCAGAGCCTCCAGGAGTTCATCCGCAGGGCAGAGCTCAAGCCCATTCCTCAGATGGTCAAAGAGCCCAGGTCCAACCCCTACGTCTTCTGGCGTGAAGAAGAGGTCGAAGGTGGCTGGAAGCGCGATATCAAGGAATTCCGTTCACGTCACGCTGCTTAATTAAACAAATATAGAGGAGGTAACTATAAATGGATCTGAAAGAAATTCGTGAAGTAATGCAAGAAAACTGGGGAGATCTTCCTGGTTTCGATATATCCGAAAAGGTCAAGGAGCCCTATGATCCGAATCTGGCCGAGACCCTTTATGATCCCAAGAAGCCCATGGCCAACAGGATCACCGATATCGGGCCTCCATACTTCGAGCAGTTCTTCCCAGAAGTAATCAAGAACAACTATGGAAAGTGGAAGACCCACGAGATCGTAGAGCCTGGCGTCATCAAGTACACCAGCGAGACCGGAGATCAGTGCTGGGTCGTCCGCTGCGGTACCCCCCGTCTGGTCACCACAGACATGATCCGCGAGATCTGTGAGATCGCTGACAAGTACTGCGAAGGAAAGCTTCGCTACACCACCAGGAACAATCTCGAGTTCCATGTGACCAGCGAGGATCAGCTCCGCGCACTCATGGATGACCTCAATAGCAGGAAGCACCCCGGTGGCTCCCTGAAGTTCCCCATTGGTGGAACCGGCGCCTCCGTTACCAACATCGTTCACACCCAGGGCTGGGTCCACTGCCACACACCTGCTACAGACGCATCTGGTGTGGTGAAGGCAGTCATGGACGACCTCTATGAGTACTTCACCAGCCACAAGCTGCCTGCCCAGGTGCGTATCGCCCTGGCATGCTGCCTCAACATGTGCGGTGCCGTTCACTGCTCTGACATCGCCATCCTCGGCGTGCACAGAAAGCCCCCGTTCGTAGAGGACGATCGTATCATGGGCGTTTGCGAGATTCCGCTCGCCATCGCCGCCTGTCCTCTGGGAGCCATCAAGCCCGCTACCGTGGAGATCGATGGCAAGAAGATCAAGACCGTGCGCGTCAAGGAAGAGCGCTGCATGTTCTGCGGTAACTGCTACACCATGTGCCCGGCCATGCCTCTTGCAGACATGGACGGTGACGGAATCGCCATCCTGGTAGGCGGCAAGATCTCCAACAGGGTCTCCGCACCCAAGTTCTCCAAGCTGGTCATTCCGTTCATCCCCAACGAGCCTCCTCGTTGGCCCTCCACCGTGAAGGTCATCAGGAAGATCCTGGAGACCTACGCCAACGACGCCAACAAGTATGAGCGTCTGGGCGAGTGGGCCGAGCGTATTGGCTGGGAGCGTTTCTTCGAGAAGTGCGACATCCCGTTTACGGACAAGTCCATCGACGACTACCGTCTGGCATACGATACCTATCACACCACCACTCAGTTCAAGTGGAGTGTGCATACCGATAACCTTTAATCAGGAAGGGGGTCAATCATGGCCGTTGATATGGAAGAATTGAAACAAAAGATCCTTGAGTTTGCTACCAAGAAGGCAAAGCATAAGTCCAAGATGTACATCAAGGACCTTTACAAGGCAGACCCGAACGCCAAGCCCAGAGAGGTGAAGAAGGCTGCCAACATGCTGGTCCAGGAGGGCAAGCTCGAGTTCTTCTCTTCCGGAAGCACCACAATGTACGGTGTTCCCGGCTTTGGGAAGAGCGAAGAGGATCAGTTCGGTACCCTTGAAGAAGAAGAGTAAAGAGGGTGCTTTGGCCTGAGGGCCTGCCCCCCTTTTAGCAAGTAAAATAAAAGGCCTCCCTGCCGGGAGGCCTTTTCTGTTTTGTGGGGCAGAAGCCCTTTTGTCTTCCTTTTGTAAGGGCGGCTGTTACAGATGGCCGCTCAACAGGAGATGTCTGTCGCTTATCTCCTCCACATCGAGGTGAAGGAGGCCTGCTTGCTCAAGCTGTATCCTCACCTCATCAGGCCTGAAGGCGGCAAGAAGGGAGTTGTAGAAGTCCCTTTTCAGCACCTCCGGCTCACTGCCCGAGTATCTCTCCACCATGCTGCGGGCCTGCTCTGTGCTGGCTGGCCGCATGAGATCCATCACAAAGATGATCCCGCCCCTTTTTACGCATCTTTTTAAATAGTCCCAGAGTACAGCAGGATCTGGCAGGTGGTGGAGCAGGCTGTTTATGACCGCTCCATCATAAGGATGGAGCGGGCCGGTGAATTCCGGGACCCTTCCATGAAAGAGGCTGATCCTGTCATCAAGCCCCTGTGCGGATATGGCATTTTGGGCAAAGTGGAGCATGGCCCTTGAGCCATCCACCCCATGAAATTTCATGTTGGGACACCTCCTGGCCATGCGTATGGTAATGTCGGCAGAGCCGCAGCCCAGGTCGATGAAGACACCTTCCTGCCGGTCGCCAAACCTCTCTATGAAGAGGTCCACGAACATCTCATGCGGTGCAGAGAAGTCCGCACGGGCATAGGCCTCGGCCTGCTCCCACTCCTCCATCAGTTCTGGCTCCGGAATGCGCTCATGGAGTTGGGGCATGGCTTTGCCCTCCTTTTTTATGTTCTTTTATGTTCCCTCGACGGCTATGGCTGAAAGATCCCCGATCGAGAGGAAGAGTCTGGATATGAGCCATAACATGGCAAGGCGGTTTTCCCTCACCCTTTCATCCTCCACCATCACCATGACATTGTCGAAGAAGGCGTCGATGTGGGGCTTGAGGGTAAGGAGCCTGAGAAGCGCCTCCTGGTATGCCTCTGCATCCGGACCGGCCCCGCCTTCGGACTTTATGAGTTTGGAGACCACCTCCTTCACCTGCAGGTAGGCGTCGTACAGCTCCTTCTCCTCCCTGTACTCGAAGAGGCCAGGCTCAACGCTTCCGCCATCAAAGCCCTTCAGTATGTTCATCACCCTCTTGAAGGCGATGCTTATGGGCTCGAATTCCGGCCTTGGCCGTACCGCCCTGATTGCAAGGATACGCTGATAGCAATCGTATATGGAGTCGAAGTCCGCACGAATCCCTGCCTCTACCACGTCATGATCGAAGCCCTTTGATCGGAGGTCATTTGCAAAACGCCGCTCTATGAATCTGATGATCTCCTGCCCCAGTTCCGCCGGGACAGAAGAGAGACGGTCTGCCAGGTTTGAAATGGCCTCCTTGACCAGCCGCTTCAGTGAGATCTCGATCTCATTTTCAAGCACTATGTGAATGATCCCGAGTGCCTGTCGGCGAAGGGCATAGGGGTCCTGGGTGCCGGATGGCTTTAGCCCGATGGCAAAGGTGGCAGTGATGGTGTCGATCTTGTCTGCAATGCTGACTATGATCCCGGCCTTCGTCTTCGGAAGGGCCCCGCCGGATCTCACAGGCATGTAGTGCTCTTCTATGGCTATGGCAACAGCCTCCGGCTCCCCAGAGATCAGGGCATACTCCCTGCCCATCTGGCCCTGGAGTGTTGGAAACTCTCCGACCATCTCGCTGCAGAGATCGGCCTTGCAGAGCCAGGCTGCCCTCTTCGCCGTCTCCATCTCTTCGGGCGCTATCTCTCCGGCCAGGAATTCAGCAAGCTTTACCACCCTGTTGGTCTTGTCCAGAAGGGTCCCGAGCTTTTGATGAAAGATCATGCCCGCCAGTTCAGGCACGAACTCCTCCAGCCTCTTCTTGGTATCCTCTTTGAAAAAGAAGGCGGCATCCGCCAGCCTGGCCGATAGCACCCGTTCATGGCCCTTTTTGACGAGTTCAGGCCTGGGAGAGCGGGTGTTGTTGATGGCGACAAATGCGGCCATCAGCCTGCCGCTTTCCCCCTTTACCGCAAAATATTTCTGATGCTCCTTCATGCAGGTGATGAGTACGCACTCCGGCAGCTTGAGAAACCGTTCATCAAAGGTCCCGCATGTGGCACTTGGAAACTCTGTGAGGTTGGTGTTCAGGTCAACGAGGTCCTGATCTTCCACCAGAGTGCCTCCTATGGCCTGAACCTCCTCTGTTGCGGACTCCAACAGCTGGTTTCGGCGCTGCCTGAAGCTCACCAGACAGTAGGCCTCCTTTAGTTCAGCGCGGTAGTGGCTGTAGGAGGCCTCCGGCAGCTCGATCCAGCCCTTGGACATGAACCTGTGCCCCAGGGTCTTGCGCCCAGAGGATACGTCAGCGATCTGAAACGGGATGACATCGGCACCGAATAGGGCCACTATCCATCTTATTGGCCTGGCAAAGCGGAAACTCTCCGCTCCCCATCTCATGGATTTTGGAAACGGGATCTTGGAGATGAGCTCTGGCAAAATCTCCTGGAGCAGCTCGCCTGCATCCCGGCCCACAATGGTCTTTTCAACCGCGATATAGTCGCCCTTTTCGGTCTTTTCGACGATGAGATCCTGGACCTCCACCCCATTTTTCCTGGCAAAGCCCTGGGCGGCCTTGGTGGGGTTGCCCTCCTGGTCAAAGGCGATCTTGGCCGGCGGCCCCACTATCTTCACCTCCCTGTCCGGCTGCCGCTCTGCCAGGGCCTCGGTATGGAGGACCAGGCGTCTCGGTGTGGCGCTGGTCTTGATCGAGGAGTATGTGAGCAAGTTGGCGTCCAGGGCCTCCCTGAAGAGTCTCTCCATTGCTGCGAGGGCAGGGGCCAGATATCCGGCTGGTATCTCCTCTGTGCCAATCTCCAGCAGGAACGGTCTCGTATCACTCATTGCCGGCCTCCTTTCCCTCTTGGTCCTTTCCCTGTTCCTCACCGGCCGCATAGGCCCTTGCCACAGCCCTTGCTATCTTTCGTACCCTCGCTATGTAGGCGGTACGCTCAGATACACTGATGGCACCACGTGCCTCCAGGAGATTGAAGGTGTGGGAGCATTTTAGACACTGGTCATAGGCCGGCAGGACCAGATCTTCATCCAGGAGCTTGAACGCCTCGGACTCATGCTGATCGAACTGCTTTCTGAGTATCTCCACCCCTGCCGCCTCGAAATTGTATCTTGAGAACTCCACCTCGTCCCTGTGGTGCACCTCGCCGTAGGTCACCGAATCGTTCCACTTCAGGTCATAGACGTTGTCGACCTCCTGCAGATACATGGCGATCCTCTCAAGGCCGTAGGTGATCTCGACGGTCACCGGATGGACATCCACGCCTCCCACCTGCTGAAAATAGGTGAACTGGGTGATCTCCATGCCGTCCAGCCAGACCTCCCATCCCAGGCCCCAGGCCCCGAGGGTCGGGGATTCCCAGTCGTCCTCCACGAACCTGACGTCATGCTCCTCGAGGTTCAGGCCGAAGCGCCTCAGACTGTCCAGATAGAGATCCTGGATATCCCGCGGAGAGGGTTTTATAACCACCTGGTACTGGTAGTAGTGCTGAAGCCTGTTGGGATTCTCCCCGTATCTGCCATCGGTCGGGCGCCTCGAGGGCTGGACATATGCAGCGCTCCAGGGCCTTGGCCCCAAAGACCTGAGAAAGGTGGCAGGGTGAAAGGTGCCGGCGCCAACTTCCATGTCGTAAGGTTGGAGAAGGAGGCACCCCTGCCCCTTCCAGTAGTCGTCAAGGGTCATTATGAGTTCTTGAAAATTCATCTCTATCATGCTCCTTCTTGCAGCCCCATTACAAAAAAGAAGCCGTGGCTTCACGGCTTCTTGCAGCGGCTATGTCATGCAGAATCCGGCATAGAGACCTGCCAATGCCGTATCTCATGCCGGCCTGAGGGTGTGGCCGTCGGGCACCTTTAGCCCCTTCCAGTCCTCCCGGCTCACCTTGGGCCAGATGATGCAGTTTCCGCCCACCTCTGCCCTGGCCGGTATCTCGGCCCACTTGCCGACCATTGTAATACCTGAAACCAGGTGCTTTGGAAACTCCTGATTTATCTGCTCCGCATCCGGATTGCCGATCCTGGACCCTGCACCAAAGACAACGGCCTTGTCTGCGATGACCTTGGTGACAACAGCCCCCTTCTCCACCCTGGAGCCGTGCATGATTATGGAGTCCTTGACCAAGGCCCCCTCCTCCACCACGACCCCTGGAGAGAGCACACTGTTTATCACGCTGCCCTTTATGATGCATCCGGCTGATATTGCAGAGCCCTGTATCCGTGCCCCAGGGGGGATTCTCGCCGGAGGAAGGTCATAGGGCGGGGCCCCGTTTTCAACATTGGTTACGATGCCCCAGGTGCCTGGATCCAGCTCCGAGGACGGATCGAGCATGTCCTGATGGGCCTCCCAGTAGGCCTGGACCGTGCCGACATCCCGCCAGTATCCGTTGAAGATGTAGCCATAGAGTTCACCGTCGGACAGGGCCTTTGGAAGGATGTGGTGGCCAAAGTCGGTCTCCGTGGTGGTCTTGAGGGAGTGCATCAGGTAGTCTGTGTCAAAGACATAGATGCCCATGGAGGCAAGGTTGCTCTTGGCCTTCTGGGGTTTCTCCTCCCAGTCCACAATGCGTCCGGTATCATCCAGGATGCCGATGCCGAACTGGCTGGTCTGCTCCCAGGGCACGGTCATCATGGCCACGGTGACCTTGGCCCCTATCCGCTTGTGGAACCTGACCATATCGCGGTAGTCCATGTGGTATACATGGTCACCCGACAGGATGAGCACCTGCTCGGATGGACGCGATTCGATGAAATCCAGGTTCTGACGCACCGCATCTGCCGTGCCCTTGTACCAGTCGGAATCCTCCTCCCCGGTCCTTGGCGGCAGGATCTTGACCTCCCTTGTCCTGCCTGCCAGGTCCCAGGCGCTTCCGTCCCCGATGTGGCCCATGAGGGAAAGGGGCTTGTACTGTGTCAGCACTGCCACCCTGGTGAGCCCGGAGTTCATCACATTGGACATGGCAAAGTCGATGATCCGGTAGATGCCTCCAAATGGCACCGCAGGCTTGGCCCTCAGCTTTACCAGTATGTTCAGGCGAGAGCCGACTCCGCCCGCCAGTATCATGGCCAGGGTGTTGTGCATTGTCCCTTCCTCTTCACTAAAGGCCCTGTGGCCAGTTGCCAGGCGTCTATTCCTTCATGGCACCGGCCTGCTCGGCCTGTTCATCCTCCCTGTTCAGCTTGTCTCCATAGAGGAACTGGTTCAGGGTGACCTCGGCATTCTTGAGGGCACAGAGCTCCCCGCACATGGAACAGCCCTTGTGTGACAGGGATCTTCTCGACTCCAGGATCCTTCTGGCATCTTCGGCAAAGAGCATGTTCTCGAACTGTCTTGCCCACCTGAAATCGCGCCGATCCTTGCTGATCTGCTTGTCCCGCTCATCTGCTCTGCCCTTCAATTTTACGACATCTCCTATATGGGCTGCAAGCCTTGCCGTCTTCACCCCGATCTCCACATCCTCTTCATTGGGAAGCGCCAGATGCTCGGCAGGCGTGATGTAGCATATGAGGTCGGCCCCGTACATGGATGAGTGGGCAGCTCCAATGGCTGCTGTAATGTGGTCCAGGCCTGCCCCAACGTCGCAGGGAAGGGGGCCCAGCATGTAGTAGGGGGCCTCGTTCGACATCTTTTTCTGCAAGATGATGTTTGCCTCTATCTCGTCCAGAGGCACATGGCCCGGGCCCTCAACCATGGCCTGGCAGCCCTGCCTCCTTGCGATCTCTGCCAGCTCACAGTTGAGTATCAGTTCCGCCATCTGGGCCCTGTCCAGGGAGTCGTGTATGGCCCCGGCCCGTATCCCGTTTCCGAGGCTCAGTATGGTGTCGTATTTCTTAAGGATATCGCAGACCCGGTCGAACTGCTCATAGAGGGGGTTTTCCCTGTTGTTCTTCACCATCCACTGGATCATCAGGGTGCCACCCTTGGAACAGAGCCCTCCGTACCGGTAGCCCTGTTTCTCCATGCGCTCGATGGTGAAGAGATTGATGCCGCAGTGGATGGCCATGAAGGCCATGCCATCTTCACACTGCCGCTCGATGAGCTCGAACAGGAACTCCGGGTCGAGTTTTGCCGGGTCCTTGTGCTCCCTTATGGTCTCGCAGAAGGCCTGATACAATGGGACGTTTCCCACGGGGATGGATACCTGTGAGAGCACCTCGCGCCTTATCATGTCCAGATCCCCGGCGGCAGACAGCTCCATCAGGGTATCGGCCCCGGTCTCTTCGGCAATTCTGGCCTTGGCCTTTTCATGCTCTACGTCACACACATCTGTAGATGTCCCTATGGAGGCATTGACCTTGGTGCGCAGGCCCTTTCCGATGCCGACCACCCTCTTTTCATTGAATCTGCCCTTCAGGATCACGATCTGGCCAGCCTCGACACGGCTGCGGATCAGTTCTGCCTCCAGCCCCTCTGCCAGGGCTACCTCTTTCATCTCCGGGGTGATGACCCCCTTAACAGCGGCTTCAAGCTGGTTCATGGGATGTAGGATGCTCCTTGTGTAGTAGAAAGTTTATGCAAACAGACAGCTTAGGCTGAAATAAGAGGCAATTCTAAATTAAGAGGCCTGGATATGCAAAAGGCATTTGCCCGTCCGGATTCCTGTGAAATTCCTATGCCCCTAAAAAGGCGCGATATAACTTACAGGGCAGTAGAAAATCCTGGGTCGGGAAGATGTTTTTTGTGCTATCTATGATTCCAAGGTTGCAAGAAAACGTTGCCCGAAATCGCTTTGGCCTGTTGCCAGAAGAAAAATGGATCAATTGAATCGGGTGCGGAAGTTAAAAGAACTCAAGATCCCTCCGGGAAATCGGCTAGAGCGATTACAGGGTGAACGCAAAGATCAATATAGTATAAGAATCAATCAGCAATATCGGATATGTTTTGAATGGAAAGAAGGATATGCTTATGAAGTCGAGATTACAGACTACCACTAATAAATCCTTTAAAAGGAGGCTACCCAAGAATCGTCCTCCCACACACCCGGGGGAGATGCTCCTGGAGGAGTTCATAAGGCCTCTGAATCTTACCCAGCGAGAGGTCGCTCAGCGGTTGGGGGTGTCATATCCCCGGTTGAACGAGATCATAAAAGGGCGTCGTCGTGTCACGCCTGATACAGCCTTGAGGCTATCCCAGGTTATCGGCATGTCTGCGGATTTTTGGCTGGGCCTACAGCAGGATTGGGACCTTTGGCATGCGATCAATCGTCCGGAGGCCGAGGAGATTTTTAAATTGGAACCGATAAAATTCGGAGAAAAACAGAGAGCATGACAGCCGGATGACGGATCAGGCCGGGCCTGTTGCCATCAATCCTGCCTTTTTATGTCATACTTTTTCATCTTGTAGCGCAGCACCCGCTCGCTCAACCCCAGGGACTTGGCAGCCCTCGTCTGGACCCAGCCATGCTCCTTCAGGGCCCGTATGATCTCTGAGCGTTCAAGGGCCTCTATCTTCTCGTCCAGCCCGGCCCCTTCGGGTAGCTGAATGCCGAGTTCATGGGCGGGTGCACTCCGGACGGCAGGAGACAGATCACGCTTGGTGATCAGCTTGCCCCTGGTCAGGGTGGTCAACCTCTGGATGGTGTGCTCGAGCTCCCGCACATTTCCTGGCCAGTCATATTTGACCAGCATATCCAGGGCCTCTGGTGCAATGGAGATGGGGCGGGAGGAGTATTTTTTCATGAACAGCTCGATCAAGGCCGGGATGTCTTCACGTCTGCTTCTAAGGGGCGGCAGCTCTATCTCAAAGACGTTCAGTCTGTAGTAGAGGTCCTCCCGGAACCTGCCCTCTTCGATCATCTCCTTTATATCCCTGTTTGTGGCAGCCACCACGCGCGCATTCACCTTGATGGGCCGCTCCGCGCCAACCGGGGTGATGGTGCCCTCCTGGAGGGTGCGAAGGAGTTTGGGCTGGAGCTGCTCCGGCATCTCGCCTATCTCATCGAGAAAGATGGTCCCGTTTTCTGCCAGCTCGAACAGCCCCTTTCTGCTGGATGTGGCGCCGGTGAAGGCCCCCTTCTTGTGGCCGAACAGCTCACTCTCAAACAGATTTTCCGGTATGGCCGCACAGTTGACCTCTATGAAGGGCATGCCAGCCCTGTCGGAAAGTTCATGGATGAGCCGTGCCATTATCTCCTTGCCCGTTCCTGTCTCGCCATAGATGAGCACCGGCCAGGGGGTGGGGGCCACCCGGCGGGCGATCGAGATGATCTCCCTCATGGCCGGGCTTTTGGCCACGAAGGTGAAGGGAAGCTCTGCATCTTCGATCTCCTCGAGCACCTCGTCCACCTCCTGCTCCACCTCTACTGTATGGGCGATGGCCTCCACCTTTTCCAGCAGTTCCTTGAGATCCACGGGTTTTTCCAAAAAGTCGTCGGCCCCGAGTTTCATCACCTGAACGGCAGTATCCACAGAGCCATATGCTGTTATCATGATGGCGTGGACCATGGGATTGATGGCCTTCATCTGCCTTAGGAGTTCATCCCCGTTTATGTCTGGCATCCTGTGGTCCAGAAGAACCAGGGGAAAGTACGAGCGCTTGAACTCTTCAAGGGCCTCTGTCCCATTCGAGGCGGTTACGCTGTCGAATCCCTGCTCTTTCAGGAAATCGGCAAGGATCTCCCGCTGAACCTTCTCGTCATCCACTATCAAGATCCTCATCTGTTGCTCTCCTGTCCTCCTCTGTCGCCCTTTTGCAGTGCTGGCAGCACTATCTTGATGACAAGCCAGCCCTCCTTGTCCATGCATGCAGAGATCGAGCCACCATGGGCCTTGACTATGCGCCTGGCCACTGCCAGGCCGAGCCCTGTTCCCCTCACCTTTTTGGTGAAATAGGGCTCGAATATCTGTTCTATCTGATCCGGATTTGGCAGCTCGCCCTTGTTGGCCACGGTGATCTCTGTGACAGGGCCCTTTGATGACAGGGCTATCTTTACGCGGCCCTGGTCCGAATATGCCTCAAAGGCGTTGAGCACGAGGTTTGATATGACCTGGTAGAACAGATCGGGATCTACCTGGGCGTAAAGGGGCCTGGGGCCTGTCACTTCTACCCGGATCTCCTTTTCAGGATAGCGCTGTCTTGCAAGGAGCACGGCCCTGTCCATCATGGCGGAAAGATCGATCCTCTCCGGCGAGGGCTCCACAGGCCTTGCATAGTTCAGGAGGTCCGAGATGATCCTGGCCACCCTGTTGAGCTCCTCGAGCAGGACCCGGAGCAGCTTCCTGTCTGTGTCCGGCAGCCCCTTCTTCTTCATGGTGATCTTCTGTATCCCCATGGAGACCGCATTCAGGGGGTTTCTGATCTCATGGGCTATGGCTGCGGCATACCTGCCAAGATTGGCCTCTTCACGCTGCCTGTGGAGCTGGGCCTCCACCTCCTTCATTCGCTCAAGCTGCGAGCGTTGGTGGCGGTAGAGGATGATGGAGAGCACGGCCCCGATGATGACCAGGATGGATGTTGACATGATAAAGAACATCCAGCGGAGCCTATGCCTGGACTGCAGCGGAGTGGCATCGATCCCCATAACGAGGAGCGTGTTTCTCGAAAGGGGCAGTGCCACCTCCACCACATAGCCTTCCGGCCCGGATTTGAGGAGCGGCCGCCGCTGTTCGGCTGTGCCTCCTGCCCCTTCCACCATCTTGACATATCTTATTCCCTTGAGCCCGGATATCTCCTTGAGGGTGTGCCGTATGTTGATGGTGGAATAGAGGGCTGCGATCCGCTCGTTTCTGATGCCGGCCACAATACAGCTCTTGGTGCTTTCTGCCTGGCGGGCCACAAGGTAGAGGCCCTGCTCTGGATAGGAGATGAACTTTTCACCCTTTTCCCCCTTGGGGCAAAGCTGCGCTGGAGCAACGGGAAGCCAGCCCCTGCTGCTCTCCACCACTTTCCCCTGGCCAGCTATTGTCACCCCTGCAAGACCGGTCTTCTGGGCGAATGCCTTGAGTTCATTCCGGGTGAATGGCTCAACCGATTGCAGGAAGTCTATGAAGGTGATGGAGTTTTGCAAAAATACCGAGATGATCTCCTCAAGGGCCTCGCTTGCCAGCAGGGAGCTCTTGGCATTTATCTCGATTATGTTCGCCGCAAGCCTTGCATGCTCTTCTGCATCGCGGATGAATAGTTGATCCATGTGGTGGATCTGCCACATGGTGGTGCCTGCAGAGAATAGGACCAGAAAGGCAAAGGCGGCCACATTGGCCTTCCACAAAGAGCGATAGGGGGATCTTCCCGGCACCTTCCGACTATCTGCCATGTCTGCCGCCTCCATGTCCCCTGTGGCCCCTCGGAGCATGGCCGTGGCGTCCTCCTGTGCCTCCTCCTGGCCGGTGCCAGCCTGTATCATGGCCATGAAACGCCTTCCAGAGGCGTTTTCTTATCCCAGTTGGATCCTGATGGTCCCTGAAACAGCGCCTGGCCTCCTGTGCCTTCAGCCCTGTATCTGTCTCCTCCGCTATGATCCTTAGCCGTTCCCCGGATTTGGCAAGTTCCAGGATCGAGGCATCATCTGCATGGACCTCAACAAGGGCGCTGCTGCGCTCGTCCTCCAGGGTGATACTGCCCCTGTCGCGGTCGATGGAGACCACCTTCCCCACTATGAGCCGTTCTGCCAAGGCCGGGGCGGAGGCCACGGCAGCGGCAAGGAGAATCCCTGCCAGGGCCATTTCCATTCGTTTGAGCAGCTTCATAGGACCTTTCCAATAATAAGATATCTGCAATGAAGAGGCCACTGAGGTTAGGAAATAAATTTGCCATTTTCCCAATGGGTTAGGCCTCTTTTTCCTCTTTTGGAGGCCGTGGTCGACATATGTGTCGATTCCCCTGGGCCCAAATCGTCGCAAAGGGGAGCAAAATTTGAGGATGTTCGTGGTTAATATGTTGAAAATAAAAGGGAAATATTGTTGGCACAGATGTTGGAATATAAAGGGCTGAAAATACGTTCCCAGGGCTGCCGGAAGTTTTGGCAAGGTGGACCCCGGGGACCATTTGGGAGAAACCCCAGAACGACAAAAGGAGGTAAGTAACAGATGAAGACGACAGTAAAAAAGTATCTTGCAGGATTAAGTTTGGCGGCAGGGGTGTTGATCTTTTCGATCCCCGCTTTTTCGGCTGACTACAGCTCCATGTCCCTTCAGGAGATGGCAGAGATGCGGACCCAGATGAGAAGTGCCAGCCCTGAAGAGAGACAGGAGTTTCAGCAGGCCTGGCGCGAGAAGATGAGGAACGCCACTGCTGAGGAGAAGCGCCAGTTTGGAAGGGCCATGGGGCAGGGACGGGCCACTGCCAAGGGCACCTGTGACGGGACCGGCCCCAAGGGGCATGCCTACAAGGGCGGAAACCCCATGGGAAGCGGATCAGGTTCAGGCAGTGGTTTCCATCATGGACGCGGTCACGGACGGGGCCACAGGTAAACACCCCGGAACGAACCGGGGTTGAATTAGACCGCAATTGGTCTCATCGCTTGCCGGAGCAAATGGCAAGCTCATTCAGGGCAGGCCTCCTTCGGAGGGCCTGCCCTCTTTTGTTACTGGAAAAGGCTAGATATGATGACAATGGATGAAGGGGGTAAAAGTGTGGCAGGAAAAAAGCACCTGAACCTGCGCTGCTTCGTTTTCTTGCCAAAGGTGTAGAAATTTTTATATGAGTGATTGTCTGGAGGTTGATTCCAAGGCTTGACGAAGTTCAAATAGTCCTTCGATAACTGTCGTGGTTGTAACAAGGCATTGTGGATCAAGATATAATTTGCCAGAGTCCGATCTGGCCCATGGACGGAGAAGCTTGGTTCTTGCTATTCGTTTCATGGGCACAGAAAGCCATTGACCATCCTTATGTTGTTGTGTCCAAAGATGATGGATTATTCGATTAACGCTCGGATATGAAACTTTTCCATCTGCACCAAACCAGGTGCTGAGCCAAAGCCCCAAAACAAATGGTTGTTTTGGAACAGCTTGAGCTGAAATAGACGGAAGGATATTCACAATGGCTTGAGTGGCCTGATTAATAATATCTGTAGGTACCTGTTCATTTTTACTTGCAAGTTGCACAAATGTTTTTAATGTTCTTATAACTCTGTTTATGGCAAATAGATCATCTTTCCACCAGAATGCATTCCAGCCACCATCATCTCGTTGTTGTGAAATGAGATTTACTATAGTTTCATAGATTATATCAAGCGTGATCAAACCAGCCTCTAATTGAGCGAGTAAGGCTATTGCTGTTACTTCAACAGCTCCATTCCCATGTTCGTTATCGATTTTCCAATTTGTATAAGCACTGAAGCCTCCTTCAGGAAGTCTAAAATGCAAGAGCACATCTCGTGCGTTATCAGGTAGGGTTAAGCCTAAACGACAGAGTGATAAAATGCTCAACGCCGTTGAATCAGCATCAGCATGGATTTTCCTATTGTAACCCCAGCCTTCGTTTGGCTGAAACCTGTTTTGGAGCCACTCTGCGGACAGTTTCAAGTGATCGTGAAAATTGGGGTTCATGGCCAAGGTAGATGTAATGTATGCTGTAACCCACTCGTCAGACTTACCTTGAGGTAGAGCAAAATCTTCCCAATGGCCATCATTGCCTCTGGCGGCAAAGATATAATCAATGGCACGTTGATACATATTATCAATAAAATTTATCTGAGAGCTAATAGAATCTGTTAAAACTAAATTTTTTTTATGAAATGATTCAGTATC
>CAZNKD010000005.1:0-50788 GCA_964573615.1 uncultured Desulfobacterales bacterium
GGCTGAACACTCTTGGGGTTTCTGGTCATGATCTCATCCACCCTGCGCCCTCCGATCTCCCCGAAGCGCACTATGGCCCGCCTGAGATCCCCGTCGGTCACTATTCCGACCAGATTCTCGTCTCCATCGAGGATGAGCACGGCCCCAAGGCCCTTTTCATTCATCTCCTGGATCACCTGGCCCATATCCATGCCGGTCCTGGCAATGGGGATGTCCTCACCGGACAGCATGACCTGCCCAACGGATACCTTGAGCCGCTCTCCAAGGGTGCCGTGGGGATGGTTGCGCCTGAAGTCCTGGGCAGTGAAGCGCTTCAGCTTCAGAAGGACCACGGCCAGGGCGTCGCCTACGGCCAGGGTGGCAGTGGTGCTGGCCGTGGGGGCAAGGCCGAGGGAGCAGGCCTCACGCTCCACACCGGTATCTATTACAAAGGTTGCGGCCCTGGCGAGGGTTGAATCCTCGTTGCCGGTAAGGGCGATGATGGGTATATCCCTCTCCCTGAATGAGGGCAGCAGTGCAGTGAGCTCCGAGGTCTCTCCGCTGTTTGATATGGCGATCACCACGTCCCCCTTCACCACCATGCCCATGTCTCCGTGCATGGCCTCCACGGGATGAAGGAAGATGGAAGGTGTCCCGGTGCTGGCAAATGTGGCGGATATCTTGCGCCCTATGAGGCCTGATTTCCCGATCCCCGTGACCACGACCCTGCCCTTGCAGCCAAGGAGCAGCTCCACTGCACCCTGGAAGCTTGCGCCCAGGCGGTCCTGCACCCTCCTGAGCCCTTCTATCTCGATCTCTATGGCCTTTTTGGCCTCTGCTATGATATTCATGACCCGAGCGCCGACAGACAAACCTGTCCGTTATCCTTCAAAGGCGTGCTTTCCAAGATCGTCATCCACCTGTGTGGGGTAGTTGCCGTCGAAACAGGCCAGACAGAAGCGGTCACGCCTGCCACCTGCAGCCTCGATCATGGAATCGATGGAGAGGTAGTGGAGCCCATCCAGACCAAGGAAGTCCCGGATCTCCTCCACAGAGTACTTGGCTGCGATCAACTCCCCCTTGGTGGAAAAATCGATCCCGTAATAGCAAGGGAACCTGGTCGGCGGACAGCTCACCAGCATGGTTATGCTCTTGGCCCCGGCATCCCTGATGGCCTTGATCCTTGTACGGCTGGTGGTGCCCCTGATTATGGAGTCCTCCATTATGACCACCCGCTTGCCCCTGAGGATCTCCTTTACGGGATTCAGCTTCACCCGCACCCCGAAATCCCTCATGGACTGGCTCGGCTGAATGAAGGTCCGGCCCACGTAGTGGTTTCTGATCACCGCCAGCTCCAGGGGAAGACCCGACGCCTGGGCATAACCCACGGCAGCATAGTTACCCGAGTCGGGAAAGGGCATCACGAAATCGGCATCGACACTGATCTCCTTGGTGAGGGCAGCCCCAAGACGCTTTCTGAACTCATAGACGTTGAGGCCGAAGATGTTGCTGTCGGGCCTTGCAAAATAGATGAACTCGAAGATACAGTTGGCCCGTCTCCGCTCCTGTATGGCTGTGTAGGAGTGGAGGCCATCGTCATCGATCACCACGATCTCCCCCCGCTCCACATCCCGGACGAATCTCGCCTGTATGAGATCAAGGGCGCAGGTCTCAGAGGCCAGCACATAGGAGCCGTCTGCCATCTGACCTATGCACAGGGGCCGGAAGCCCAGGGGATCCCTGAAACCGATGAGGGCCTTGGGGGTGAGCATAAGGACCGAATAGGCCCCGCGAATGAGCTTCATGGCATGGGTTATGGCCTCCTGGGTGCCGTGGCGCCAGGCCTTGGCCAGGAGATGGACGATGATCTCGCTGTCCATGGTGGTCTGGAAGATCGATCCGTGGCGTTCGAGCTCCTGCCTGATGGAATGGGCATTTACCAGGTTGCCGTTGTGGGCCACGGCCATACCCTTGCCCGCATGGGTCACACAGAAGGGCTGGGCATTCTGGAGCACAGAGGAGCCGGTGGTGGAGTAGCGCACGTGTCCTATGGCCATATGGCCCTTGAGTCCCTTAAGGATCTCCTCGTTGAACACGTCGTTTACAAGCCCCATCGCCTTGTGGCTCATAAGGGCACAGCCATCAGAGGTGACTATCCCCGAGCTCTCCTGCCCCCGGTGCTGCAGGGCATAGAGGCCGAAGAAGGTGATCTTGGCCGCCTCCGGGTGGCCGTAGATACCAAATATCCCGCACTCTTCCCTCGGCCCTCCGCTGTATGCGGTAAGCTGGTGATATCGTTCAGGCGGACACAGGGCCCTGCCATAACAGCTGCTTCCAAGGTCCTTTTTCAGGCAGTTCATGATCTTTCCGGTCCCCTCTAACCCTCTATGTAATACTCCTGGAGGGGCTTTACATCCAGTGTTTCCTTCTTGAGGGCCTTTATCGCCTGGGCAGCCGCCCTGGCACCGGCCACCGTGGTGTAGTACGGGATCTCAAGCTCCAGGGCCGCCCGCCTGATGTGATAGGCATCCGACAAGGTCCTTGGCTTTCCTGACGGGGTGTTGATAACCAGATCCACCTCCCCGTTTTTCATGAGATCCAGGATGCTCGGCCTCCCCTCGCTCACCTTGAGCACCGTCTCTGCCTCTACCCCGTGCCGGTTCAGGTAGTCGGCCGTACCGCTGGTGGCAATGATCCTGAAGCCCATCTCCTTCAGGGTCTTGGCGACATCGAGTATGGCCTCCTTGTCACCCTTCTTGATGCTGAGAAAGGCCGTGCCCTCCTTGGGCAGATCGTGGCCGGCAGCCAGCTGCGCCTTGGCAAAGGCCATTCCCACACTCTGGTCGATGCCCATCACCTCTCCGGTGGACTTCATCTCCGGGCCAAGGATTATGTCCACGCCGGGAAACTTCCTGAACGGGAACACGGACTCCTTGACCGCCACATGGGTGATGACCGGCTCCTTGGTGAGGCCGAGTTCCGGAAGTTTCTTGCCGATCATCACCTTGGTCGCCAGCTTGGCGAGGGGGATGCCTGTGGCCTTGCTCACAAAGGGCACAGTGCGCGATGCCCGAGGATTCACCTCCAGCACATAGAGCTGATCGTCCTTTACCGCATACTGCACATTCATGAGGCCGATCACATTGAGCTCCTTGGCCATGGCCTTGGTTGCAGAGATGATCTGGTCCAGCATCTCCCGGCCGAGGCGCCAGGGCGGAAGCACGCAGGCCGAATCACCGGAATGGATGCCGGCCTCCTCCACGTGCTCCATTATGCCGCCTATCACCGTCATCTCTCCGTCCGATATGGCATCCACGTCTATCTCGATGGCGTCCTGGAGGAACTTGTCTATGAGAACCGGGTGGCCCTGGGATACGTCAACGGCCTCCTCCATGAACTCCTGGATCCCTTCCGGGCCATAGACGATCCGCATGGCCCTGCCACCCAGCACATAGGAGGGGCGCACTACCACCGGATAGCCGATCTGATCCGCGATCTCCAGGGCCTGCTCCAGGGTGAAGGCCGTGCCGTTTGCCGGCTGGACCAGCCCGAGTTTGTTGAGCATCTGCTGAAAGCTCTTTCTGTCTTCGGCCCTGTCGATGCTGGAGGGGCTGGTGCCAAGGATGGGGACGCCTGCCTTTTCCAGGGGAACGGCCAGATTGAGCGGGGTCTGGCCGCCAAACTGGACTATGAGCCCGTCGGGCCTCTCTGTATCGACGATATGGAGCACATCTTCAAGGGTCAAGGGCTCGAAATAGAGCTTGTCAGAGGTATCATAGTCTGTCGAGACCGTCTCCGGATTGGAGTTGACCATTATGCTCTCTATGCCCTCTTCCTTGAGGGCAAAGGAGGCATGGACACAACAGTAGTCGAACTCTATTCCCTGACCGATCCTGTTCGGTCCGCCACCGAGGATCATCACCTTCTTGAGATCGTCCGGCCTGGCTTCGTCCTCGGTCTCATAGGTGGAGTAATAATATGGCGTATATGCCTCGAATTCGGCAGCACAGGTATCCACCAGCTTGTAAACAGGGCGCAGCCCTGCTTCATAGCGGATCTGTCTTATCTCCTCCTCGCCCCTTCCGGTCAGATGGCCTATCTGGTAGTCGGAAAAGCCCTCGCGCTTTATCTGCCAGAGCCGGTCGGGCTCAAGGGCCCTGTCCCCCTGCTCCTTGATGGCGCTGCCCTCGCGCCTGATCCTGTCTATCTGGTGGAGGAACCAGGGATCGATCCCTGTCAGATGGTTTATCCGCTCGATGGTCAGCCCCCGTTCCAGGGCATAGGGGATGTAGAATATCCTCTGGGAGTTCGGCACCCTCAGCTTGGTCTCGATCTCCTCCAGGGAGGGCTCGGAACGGCCTGGCTTCTGCCAGGGATTCTTGCCATCGAAGCCCAAGCCGAAACGGCCGATCTCCAGGGAGCGCAACCCCTTCTGCAGGGCCTCTCTGAAGGTGCGTCCGATGGCCATGGTCTCCCCCACACTCTTCATGGAGGTGGTGAGATAGTCCTCTGCCTCAGGAAACTTCTCAAAGGTCCAGCGGGGGATCTTGACCACGCAGTAGTCGATGGTGGGCTCGAAGGATGCCATGGTCTCCCTGGTGATGTCGTTTGGAATTTCATCCAGGGTGTAGCCGATGGCGAGCTTGGCTGCGATCTTGGCAATGGGAAAGCCTGTGGCCTTTGAAGCAAGGGCCGAGGAACGGGACACCCTCGGGTTCATCTCCACCACCACCATCTCTCCAGTGCCTGGATGGACGGCGAACTGGATATTGGAGCCGCCGGTCTCCACACCGATCTCCCTGATTATGGCCAGGGATGCGTCCCGGAGCATCTGGTACTCCCTGTCGGTCAGGGTCTGGGCCGGGGCCACGGTTATGCTGTCGCCCGTATGGACACCCATGGCATCCACGTTTTCGATGCTACAGACGATGACCACGTTGTCCTTCTTGTCCCGCATCACCTCCAGCTCGAACTCCTTCCACCCTATTACCGACTCCTCAAGCATGACCTCGTGGATCATGCTGAGCTCCAGGCCCTGCTGACAGATGGTGCGCAGATCATCCATGTTGTATGCGATGCCGCCGCCTGTGCCGCCCAGGGTGAAGCTCGGCCTTACGATTATGGGAAAGCCTATCTCCTTGACCGCGGCCTCTGCCTCCTCCATGGAGCGTACGATGGCACTCCTTGGAATCCTGAGGCCGATGTTGTTCATGGCCTCCCGGAACAGCTCCCTGTCCTCGGCCTTGTGGATCACGTCGCGGGAGGCGCCGATCATCTCTACACCAAGCCTGTCCAGCACACCCGCCTCCGCCACGGCCACGGCAGTGTTGAGGCCGGTCTGCCCACCGAGGGTGGGAAGCAGGGCGTCGGGGCGCTCCTTTTCGAGGATCTTGGCCACGATCTCAGGGGTAATGGGCTCCACATAGGTGCGATCTGCAGTCTCCGGATCGGTCATGATGGTGGCGGGATTCGAATTCACCAACACCACCTCATAACCCTCTTCCTTCAGGGCCTTGCAGGCCTGGGTGCCTGAGTAGTCGAACTCACAGGCCTGGCCGATGACTATTGGTCCGGAGCCGATGATCAATATCTTCTTCAGGTCTGTACGCTTTGGCATATCTAAAAGGGCCTTTCCTGATCTAGATTACTTTTCCAAAAAAGGGGCCGCCAAACTCATGCGGCCCTCTATACATGCTCCTCGATGAGGGAGACAAAACGGTCGAAGAGATATTCCGAATCATGGGGGCCGGGGGCATTCTCCGGATGATACTGCACGGAGAATGCAGGGATCTGCCTGTGGCTTATCCCCTCCACTGTCTGATCGTTCAGGTTTATGTGCGTAACCTCCACGTCCCCGGGCAGGGAGGAGTCGTCTATGGCAAATCCGTGGTTCTGGGATGTGATCTCGATCTTGCCCGTGGACAGATCCTTCACGGGCTGGTTGGCACCCCTGTGGCCGAATTTGAGCTTATAGGTCCTGCCGCCAAGGGCCAGTCCGAGGATCTGGTGCCCCAGACAGATGCCGAATATGGGCCTCTTTCCAAGGAGGCCCTTCACCGTGTCGATCACGTTTGTGACCGCGGCCGGATCCCCGGGGCCATTCGACAGGAATATGCCATCGGGCCTGCAGGCCATGACGTCTTCTGCAGAGGCCGTGGAGGGAAAGACCACGCACTGGCACCCGCGCTGGGTAAAGAGCCTGAGCTGGTTGAACTTGAGGCCGCAGTCTATTACCGAGATCCTAAACCTTGCGCCGGAGGCCTCCTTCTGCCTCTCCACGGCATCCATGTCCAGGCCGCCAGACATGGGGGCAGGCCTGCCACCATCCCAAAGGTATGGGGCCTTGCAGCTCACCTCGTTGGCCAGGTCCAGCCCCTCGAGGCTGCGGCTCTCTTTCGCCTTCTCCACCAGGGAGTCAGGGTCGAGATCCTCCGTGGACATCACGGCCTTCATGGCGCCTGCCAGACGAATATGGCGGGTGATGGCCCTGGTATCCACCTGCTCTATACCAAGGATACCCCGCCTTTTGAGATAGGAGGCCAGATCTTCCGTTGCCCTCCAGTTGGAATAGTCAGACTCGTATTCCCGGACCACGAACCCGCTCAGATGTATCCCCAGGGACTCGTCGTCCTCGTCGTTCACCCCGTAGTTTCCTATAAGGGGATAGGTCATGGTGACGATCTGTCCTTTGTAGGAAGGATCAGTGAGGATCTCCTGGTAGCCGGTCATGCTGGTATTGAAGACGAGCTCCCCTGTCACCTCTCCAGGTCCGGTAAAGGAACGGCCTTCAAAAATGCGGCCGTCTTCAAGGGCGATTAAAGCCTTCATCGTCTCTCCTCGTGTATTTGCCGTAAGGATTGCGCAATTTTGGCGTCAGGGCAGTCCCTGCCGGAAAAGGCGCAGATTTGCCTACTGTTACAGGGCAACGGCACTATAAACTTGCCCCGATTGGGCGTCAATAACAACCGGAAAGGCCCTGAAACCGCCACTCTCAAAAAGGCAGCTGTTGCCTTGCCGGCCGATCTGTGTTCATCTCTTTCAGGGAGGAATCCCGGCAGAACAAGCCATACATGGACCGGAGAAATGGAGAGAGCCGACTGCCCCCAACTCATATCCCTGGAAAGGGCAAAGGGCTTCATCATGGAGATGGAGCCCATCGGCCCAGAGACCGTCTCCATTGAGGAGGCCCTTGGGCGCATAGCCTTCGAAGAGATACGGGCCCTCTGCAACTGCCCAAGCGTGGACTCCTCCTTGAAGGACGGTTTCGCCGTGGTATCCGAAGATGTTCAGGGTGCCTCTTGGCAGGCGCCGGTTCGCCTCACCGTAAAGGGATCGGTGAGTGCCGGGGACCAGGGCACGGCCCCGAGGATAGCACATGGAGAGACGGTCAGGATCATGACCGGATCCCAGATCCCCGAAGGGGCGAGCGCAGTGCTTGCCTCCGAGTTTGCAAGGCAGATCTCCGGCCGGGAGATAGAGGCCTTGGCCGATGCAGAGGCGGGCAGAAACATACTTAGGCGCGGCTCCGACATAGCAGAGGGGGAAATCGTGGTGGAACCGGGCCAACGGTTGAGCCCCTGTGCCCTTGGGCTCCTGGCTGCCGCCGGGATAGGGCAGATAAAGGTTGCAAGGCGGCCACGGGTTGCCGTGGCGGCCACGGGAAGCGAGCTCGTGCCCCCTGGAAGGCCCATAGGCCCGGGGCAGGTAGCTGCCAGCAACATGGTCAGCCTGGCGGCCGAGCTGAGAAGGCTCGGCATATCTGCCACATGCGTCATCTTCAGGGACAACCTGGAGGCGCTCAAGGCCCGTTTCGAGCAGCTCCTTTCAGAACATGACGTAATCCTCACCTGCGGCGGGGTGCTGGATGGAGACAAGGACTTCACCGTCCGGGCCATGGAAGATCTCGGTGTGAAGATGGCATTCAGGCGGGTGCGCATGGGCCCCGGCAAGGGGATCTGCATGGGCAGGCTCGAGGACAGGGTGATCTTCAACCTGCCGGGAGGCCCCCCATCCAACCATGTGGCTGCACAGGTTCTGGCCATCCCGGGCATTCGGCGCCTCATGGGATGGAGCGAGCCCTTTCCCTTCAGGCTCAAGGCGGTATTGGAACGGGAGATGAGGGGCCAGAGGGACTGGACCAAGTTCGAGTATGTCGCCCTGGAGCAGGAGCAAGGGCTGTTTCATGTGAAACCCCCGGCAGGCAGGAGCAGGCTCATGCGCATGGCCTGGGCCACCGGTCTGGCCGAGCTGCCGGAAGGGACCGGACATCTTAAACAGGGAGATACCGTCGAGGTATGGATGACCAACTGGACAGCCGCGGCCTGAAGATGCACCTGGATACGGTGGTACTCACACCTGAAGGGAGCCGCTCCAGGCGTGAGGCCCTGGCCATAGAGGCGCCCTACCGGGTAGCCCTGAACGACCGGGAGATCGGGGCATCCATGGTGCTTCCGGCAGGCCTTGCCGAATTCGGCCCGGGCTTTCTCTTCGGCCAGGGCTACATTACCCGCCCGGAACAGGTAAAGGAGGTCTATGTCTGTCCAGAGGGGCGCATTTCCGTCTATGCAGATGTGCCGGAAGAGGCCGAACCCAAGGAGTTCATCATAACATCCGGCTGCGGCGGCACCGGCCGGATCTCAAGGGATGTCCTCGAAGGGGCCTTTGCCCCCCTGAACGAGGCGACCATCACCTTTCCGGAGATCAGGCGGTTCATCATGCAGGTCCTCAGGGCCTCCACCCTTGGGCTTGAAACCCACTGTGTCCATGGATGTGGGCTCTGGGCCTCTGGCAGGCTCCAGGTCTTTTTCGAGGATGTAGGGCGCCACAATGCGGTGGACAAGGTGATAGGGGCGATCCTCCTGGGCAGGGCGCCTGCCACCGGCGCCATATACACCACGGGCAGGCTCACCTCGGACATGGTGCTCAAGTGTGCACGCATTGGCATACCGATAGTGATGTCCAGGACTGCACCCTCATCCCTGGGGCTGGCCATTGCCAGACGTGCGGGCATCACGCTTGCCGCCTATGCCAGGCCGGACAGGTTGAACATATTCAACCGGCCGGACAGGATAGTGGTCCCGGGGGCAGAATAGGGCCATGGCACGGGCAGGGAAACAGGGAGGCAGCCGACCTGCCATCATGAACCAGATCTGGTTCTGGCTCATCGCCCTTTCGGTCCTGGCCGCTGCATTTACCGGCAGGATGGAAGCGGTCACCAAGGCATCCTTCGATTCCGCCAAGACCGCCGTGACCCTGGCCATAGGGCTTATCGGGGCAATGGCCCTCTGGCTCGGCCTGGTGAGGGTGGTCGAGGAGGCCGGGCTGCTGAAGGTGATAGCGGCGAGGCTGAAGGGGCTGCTGGTCAGGCTCTTTCCCGACGTGCCCCCGGAGCACCCGGCCATGAGCGCCATGGTCATGAATCTGTCGGCCAATGCCCTCGGGCTTGGAAACGCCGCCACCCCCCTCGGCATAAAGGCCATGGTGGAGCTGGATCGCCTGAACCCTGTAAAGGGAAGGGCCACTGACGCCATGTGCCTCTTTCTGGCCATCAACACATCAAATGTCACCTTGCTGCCCTTGGGTGTGATCGGGGTTCGCGCTGCTGCAGGGGCCTCAGAGCCCGCCTCCATCCTCGTTCCCACACTCTTTGCCACAACAATCTCCACCTTGGTGGCGGTGGTGGCGGCAAAGTCCCTGGCCAGGATCTCAAGAAAGGGGGGCGTGCTGGCTGAGTCGACAGCCGGGGCCAGGGCAGAAACCTCAGAGCACAACCAATCAGGGCCCGGCATGGAAGAGGAAGAGGGGGAGAATAAGGGAGAGAAAGATCAGGGGCATGGCGGGCTTGCCCCGGGCCCGCTCTCCAGATTGGCCGTGGCCTCCTTCTTCCTGGCCCTGCTCCTTGCCGCAGCCTACCGGATCTATCAAGGCCCTTGGCCGGAGGCGCTGAAGGAGATCGTATCCTTCTGGCTCGTTCCCGTGATCATGCTCGCCTTTGTCTCCTATGGATGGCTCAGGGGGATAGCAGTATACGAGGCCGCATGCGAGGGGGCCAAGGAGGGCTTTCAGGTGGCTGTCAGGATAATCCCGTTTCTGGTGATGATCCTGGTGGCTGTTGGCATGTTCAGGGCCTCCGGCGCATTCGGTTTCCTGGCATCAATCCTGTCGCCTGCCACAACTCTCCTGGGCTTTCCTCCAGACGTGCTGCCTGTCGCATTGCTGCGCCCCCTTTCCGGATCGGGCGCATTTGGGCTCATGAGCGAGATCGTGGCCAGGGCCCCGGACAGTTTCGAGGCCTATCTCGCATCGACACTCCAGGGCTCCACAGAGACCACCTTCTATGTGCTCGCCGTATACTTTGGGGCTGTAGGGATAAAGGATGCAAGGTATGCCGTGGCTGCCGCCCTGGCCGCCGACCTTGCCGGCGCTCTGGCGGCCCTGTTCATCTGCAGGCTCACTTTCTGATAGCCAGAAGCCACACCTGCCGGTAGGCCCTGAACGGTCTGCCATATATCCTGCAAGGCTCCACCCCGGTCTCAGGGGCTAAACAGGGGCTAAAAGGGCCGTCCAGGTACGGTTCTTGCTCAGAACTATTTTTGCCGTCTGGGAGGCCGGGGCCGCAGACGCCCTCATTTTTCCCGCAGCCCCTTCTGCAGGTCAGGGAGCAAAGCGGTCCCTGCTTGCAGGACAAAAGGATTCCTGTCATTGGCCATCCGGCCTCTTGACGGCCTTCAACCCCCAGCAGGAGGTCCTCACATGAAAAATTTTTTCTCAAAAAACAGGGTTGGGCTTGGGCTCACCATTCTTTTTTCCCTCCTATTGGCAGGCCCCTTCACACAGGACGTCCTTGGCCGCACCTACGAGATTGGACCTTCCTTCAGCCTGAAAAAGATAGGAGATGTGCCTTGGGCCGACCTCGAACCGGGAGACACCATACTCATCCACTACCGGCCCGAGCCCTACAGGGAAAAGTGGGTCATAGACCGGGCCGGGACAGAGGCTGCTCCAATAGTGATCCGCGGGGTGCCAGGCCCTGGCGGAGAGATGCCGGTGATAGATGGAAGAGATGCCGTGACCAGCCGGGAGCTCGACTTCTGGTCGGAAGAGCGGGGGGTGATAAACATAGGGGGCTCCAACTGGCCGAATCAGATCCCGGCATGGATCGTCATAGAGGGCCTGGATATCCGCGGTGCCAGACCTCCCTACAGATTCTTGGACGACCACGGCTCCCAGAAGGGCTATTCATCCAGTGCCTCTTCCATCTATATCATCGAAGGCCACCACATCACCATCAGAAATTGTGTGCTGCACGACTGTGCAAACGGCCTCTTTGCAGCCCACGCCTCATCCGACATCCTGGTTGAGGGGTGCTGGATATACGACAACGGCATGGAGGGCAGTGGATATCAGCACAACAACTATACAGAGGCCACCAGGATAACCTTTCAGTACAACCACTTCGGGCCGCTCAGGCAGGGGTGTGAAGGCAACAACCTCAAGGACAGATCAGCAGGCACGGTTATCCGCTACAACTGGATCGAAGGCGGAAACAGGCAGCTCGACCTGGTGGATGCAGGCCATGAATCCATATACATGGCCCCGGAGTACAGGAGCACCTATGTATATGGAAACATCCTCATAGAGCGGGCGGATGAGGGCAACAGCCAGATCATCCACTACGGTGGCGACAGCGGCAATACCTCGCACTACAGGAAGGGAACCCTCTATCTCTACAACAACACCATCATCTCAAGGCGTATGGGAAACACTACACTATTGCGCCTCTCCACCCAGGACGAGGAGTGCATGGCCGTGAACAACATAGTCTATGTGACAGCGCCAGGAAGCCGACTGGCCCTTCTCAACAGGGATGGCGTGCTCAGGCTGGAGCACAACTGGCTGAAGGAGGGATGGCGCCTCTCGCATGAGGGCGGCTCCATCCCGGGCCAGGTCCTGGATGGAGGAACCAACATAGTCGGCCAGGAGCCGGGCTTTGTAGATCTGGTGCACGATGAGCTCCATCTTCAAGACGGTTCCCCGTGCAGGGATGCCGGCACAGCCCTTGATATGGTGGATGGGCCATATCGCCCGGCGTTCCAATACGTAAAACACCAGGGCCATGAGCCCAGGCCAAGCAGCGGGGCCATGGATATCGGGGCCTTCGAGGCAACAGGCGGGACACCGGCCAACAGGGCACCGGAGATCCTGAGCTTCACGGCCGAGCCATCACGGGTGGACAATCCCTTGACCGTTATAAGCTTCACCTCATCGATATCGGATCCCGATGGAGACGGCCTAACGGCCCATCTCGACTTCGGCGACGGCACATGGCGACAGCAGGCATCGGGCGAGCACAGCTACTGGAAGGCAGGCACATACCAGGCCGTACTCACTGTTACGGACAGCCACGGGGCAAGCACGAGCAGGTCAGTCACCATCATGGTGGAGGATGCCCCTCCAGGAAGGCCTCAGGGCGTAAGCATAGTGCCTGCTGAGGACTAAAGAGGTCCAAACCGGAAACAAAAGGGGGCTCGGCGGCATAGGCCCGCCCCCTCAAATACCACTCTCCTTATCCGCCAGGGCCGACAGCCCGTTTCTGCAAGGAACCGCCGCTGTGGCCGTGCATTTTTTCATGAAGCTATTGCGCAGCCCCTTTGAGCAGGAACCTTGCTGCCACACCTGCGTGATCCGAGGGCCAAAGCCCGGTCATGGCAATGCTCCAGAGCTTGTCACCAGTAGTCCACGCCCTGACCCTCAAAAGGCGTTCCTGGCCCGGACGTATGAATATGTGATCGATCCTCTCGGTGAGCTCGGCACACCAGTCATCCAGGGTCTCGTTGAAACAGCAGGTATAGCCCTGCCTGTGCCAGGGGATATGCCCGGCCTCCTCCCACGAATCCAGAAAGCCGGCTGCAATGGCCTGATGATAGGGCTGTGTTTCTGCATCCTCCGGGGAGCTGTTCAGGTCACCGGCCAGGATCACACTGCCGCCTGCCCCATCAATCATGGCCCCATCAATCATGGACAGAAGCTCTGTCATCTGGGCCGCCTGCACAGCAGCAAATGGGGAGCCAGGCTCACCGCCCACCTCTAAGTGGGTGTTGACGAACAGCAACTCCATGCCCCTCACCCTTGCATTCAGGAGTATGTAGCCCCTGGTGAACTCCACGGGAATGCCTGAAAGCTCGAGGCGCATCTGGGCCTGGTAATGGCCGGTCAGCTCACCCCATGTCTCTATGCCCCTTCTAACCAGAACAGCATCATGATCCACCAGGCGCAGATCGGAAAATATCGGGGTGCCATCTGCTGAAATGCCGTTCAGCATGGGAAGCTCTATATCCGCATTGGTGACCACGGCTGCCACTTCATAGTCCAGGCCCTGGGCAGAAAGGGCATCCAGCAAGATCTGCAGATAGTCGTAGACCACTGTTTCTGCCTGCTGGGGATTTCCTGCCATGAAGTCGCTCTCCTCCTGTATGAGCCAGGTGGAGACCTCCTGAAGCGCTATGATGTCCGGCCTGCTTATACGTATCTCCCTTGCTATTGCCTGGGCCCTTTCCGGAAAGTTTGTGTACTGGACCGTCTGGAAGAGCTCTCCGACCGCCTTTGGGACTGCTATCGGGTCATCGGGATTCTCCTGGGCTGCCTCCAGGACCCGCATGATGTCCGCCCCGAGATAGAGGTTCCTGGTCATCACGGTAACGGCCTTGGCTCTAGCGTGGCCGGGAGGCCAGCAGGTGTGACCCCAGCCCCTTAGCCCACCAGAAACCGCGGTTGCCGCAAGGGCAAGGGTGAGGAGAATGGTCAAAAAGATTGCAAGAAATGGCCCTGATGAATAGAGGAAAACCCTTTTGGATCCTTTCATGACACACCTCCCCAATGATCTTTTGAGTCCCTGTATCTTTGTCTCCCTTGCTCACATCTATATAAAAAGCTAAGCAGTCGGGATCGGCTTACAAGAAGCAGGGATCAGCCCTTGTCCCCCTTCTCGATCATCCCCGTCATGGAGGCGGCATAATCGAAATAGTCCTGTACGAAACGCCCGGAGATCACATCTGGCAGGGAAAAGGAGATCTCCCTAGGGGGCACACAGCCGGCGATGTGTGAAAAAAGCTCTTGGGAGAGCTTAAAGAGCCGGTGGGAATACTCTTCCAGATGCACGGAACCCTCAGGGGCACCTTCCGCCCTGCACCGGAGGGGGCGATAGTGATATATGGCACACAGGGAATCGAACTCCAGGGGGCAGCTCAAACCCAGGCGGTTCCATGTCCTCGAAAGGGCCTTCCTAACCCTGTCCGGATCCGGTCCTGCCTCCTTTACCGCCTTGATCCTGGCCCTGTCCAGAAGCCCGGATGCCTTGGCAGCCCTTCTGACCGCCCTGAATCTCCGAAACCTTGACAGGAGCCTTGGCAGCTTGTGTTCCAGATAGAGGGCCTCCATAAGACCTATCTCGAAGTAGCGCCTGCAACACTCTGCCGAATCCATTCCGCATCGCTTGAAGGGCCTGGACCTCTGGGCCTGGAAAAGCTCGAGATCCAGTTGCCGGATGATCTGCTCATATCTGTCGATATAGGCGGACAGCTCCATCACTCTGCTGCCATTCAGGACCCCTTGGCCGTTCAGGGAAAAAGGAGGGGTGTGCTCCTTGCCTTGAAGCGCCTTCTGATAGCGCCTCAGAAGCTGCCACTGGCTGAAACTTGCAGGACAGGCCCTGCTGCCCTTTAACTGCTCCGAGGCCGCCTTGAGCCCCAGGCCATGCCTTATCAGATAGGCTGTCACAAAGGTGCCGGTCCTTCCGATTCCGTGTCTGCAGTGCACAAGGACCTTCCTGCCCTCGGCGATCTCCTGATCCACCCATTCAAGGGCCCTTTCCATCTCCTCCATGTCCGGGGCAGTCTCATCGGCCACGGGCAGAAAATAGACACGGAAACCGGACGACTCCTCCACCAGATGGAGATCACAGAACTCGCCACACAAGTTTACAATGGATTCGATTCCTTGCTTCCTTATGGTCTCAAGGGCCTGGAAGGAGAGGGGTGCCGAACCTACTGCCAGGCTTGGAGTTATCCATCTCAATTCATATCTATCCATGCCCTCACCATCATTCCCTTTGCTGCCTTTCCTGCTACTTGGCGCCGGCTCGGCACATCTCGGGCTCCATCCGCCTTGCAAACGAGTAGTCTCCCCTCAGGAAATCCTCTGCAAACCGCGCAGCCATGGAGCTGTCTTTGAGGTACATGTCCATGAGCTGGGTGACGGCGGCCAGCCTGCCGAGCTGTTCCAGTGCGGCCTCTGTGATGTCGGAAGCGGCTGCCATCAGATGGGCATCCAGCATATCAGCCTTGGAGGACGTCTCGAAGCCGAGCCTTTCCAGCACCAGCCTCAAAAACTCCATCCTGAGAAGCCGGCCGGCCATATCCCCACCGCCCCCTGCAAATCTGAAAACGATATAGTTTCTCTGGGCATCCTGGCTGCAGATGGAGTCGAGGACCAGGAAATGGTAGCCAAATCGCATGTTGAGGTTCAGATATTCGCTGGATATCACTGCATAGGTGGCAAGCCCTGCAGAGCCCTTTGATGCCATCCCGCCTGCCATGAGCACCTGATCAAAGCCCTTCCAGTCGAATCTGGTCAGATCGGACCAGCAGATCTCTGGCTCTGCAAGCCCGCGCCAAACCGCCCTCAGAGGGGAGCTTGTGATCTGATCCGGAGTGATCTCCCTCAAAGCGTCGGCCTCCGGCACCAGCCCGCCGCCCAGATCCACCACGTACATGGTTATGGGCAGTTCCGACACGAGCCTCTTTGCCCCTCTGGCGCCCGAGATCCCTTCTGCAGAGGAAAACATCTCCCTGACCGCCTGTTCATGGCAATACCTGACGATATCGTGCAGGGTCCGGCACCCTTCTGGCCTGAAATTCTCTGCAGCAGGATCGGTGAGATTGAGCGGGCTTATGAAGCGCAGCATAAGTCTGAGCCTGTTGAAAAAGGGGTTGTCCTTGAATGGAAGGCCGCTGACGCTCTGTCCCTGGAGATCTTCAGGTATATGGTTCCCCCTGACCACTACCGTGTGATCGGCAAAGACCGTGACCATCTCCCCCTGGGGCAGATCCCTTGTGGCACTCCTGGTGTTCACCAGGACCGGCACCTGAAACTCCCTTGCCACCAGGGCCAGATGGCCGGCTGGGCTGCCGGAGTCGGTCACCACGGCCCTTACCCTGTCGAGCACGACTGCATAGTGGGCAAGGGCCTGAGGAGCCACAAGCACCGCCCCTTCAGGGACCTGGGCCAAGGAATCCCTCCCGGAGAGCTTGAACACCCTGCCTGCCCCAGCCCCGGGAGAGGCGGTCTCTCCCCCGGAGAGCAGGACCGGCGCACTGGCCGGGGGCTCTATGGCACTTGAGACATCGTGGGTATTCCCATCTGCAAGAAGGGGGCGTGCCTGCAGGATGAACAGTCTCCCGCTCGTGTCCAGACACCACTCAACATCTTGCGGCACACCGGCCGCCTGTTCGATAGAGTTGGCCCATCGCGCCAATCTCAAGACCTGTCCTTCAGACAGCGGGCAACCTGTCTCACCCCTTCCATGAGCCCTTCTCAGGATTTTAAAGCCCTTCTCCTTCGAGACGACAAAGAGGTCAGCAGTGGCCTTGCCGCTCACCAGCAGCTCACCCTGCCCTTGGATGCAGTAGATATGGAGGGTCTCCTCCTCACCGGCATCCTTCACTCGGCTATGGATGACCCCGCTGGCCCTTGCCTCGACCATTTCCAGGACCAGGGCAGCCATGGCTGTTTCCTGATCACTGTAGCCACAGCTTATCCTGTAGAACAGGGCCCTTGGGCTATATTTGCTTGCAAGCACCTGGAGATAGGCGGCAAAAAGCCCCTCCTCGTCCACGTTCAGGACCGTCTTGTACTGGCCCGCAAAGGTCATGCGGGCATCTTCGGAAAGGGCACTGCTCCTTACTGCAACGCGCAGACCGGCGCCTGCCTCCCTTGAAAGAGAGAAAAATGCCTTTCTGGCCTCCTCCTTTACAGCCCCCGGGATCTCGGCACCAAGAACCATATCCTGGAGCTCTTTCGAGGCACTCTCCAGGGCGAGAGGATCATGAATGTCCAGGCCGGCAAGAATCTTGTCTATGGGTCCTCTGAGGCCGTTTTCCTCCACAAACCTCCTGAATGCATTCGTGGTGATGACAAACCCTCTGGGTACAGGCATGCCCAGTTCCTGGCAGAGCCAGGCCAGGTTTGCACCCTTTCCCCCTGCGAGCTCCGCGGCCCCCTGAAGGGATCCTCCCTGGCCCATCAGTTCGTCGAGCTCGAGGGCATAGGGCCTGGCCATACTGCCGGGTTCAGGCTCCATAAGACGCCTTATGGAGCGGTCTATCTCACTAAATATATCTCCCAGGGCCTCATACCGGCCGGGATTCATGAGCTGCAGGGCCTCGACCATGCCCGAGACCCTCGATGCCAGCTCTTGATAGCGCTCCTTCAGGGCCGCATGGTCCATCCTGATCTTTCGGATGCGGAGATCCTCAAGGTCCGCCATTATCTCATGGGCCCGCTTGTCATGGCTCAAAAGGGTCTTGAATGCCCTGTATCTCTCTCTGAGCAGGGTGGATGGGGAGAAGAACTCGAGTGTAAGGTGTCTGAAGAGGTTTTTAAGCCACATCTGTCCCTTTAGCCGCCGGTATGGAGGGGGCTTTTAGAGAAGATATGTCCTTGGATGGCTGCAATCAAGGAAGTGGAAGGGATGCCCGCTCCCTTTGGCCTTGGTTTAAAATATGGGCAGATTTGGTATCGTAAGGGGAAAGTTTCCGGAAAAGACCAGAGGGCAAATGCTTAAAGAGATATTTCAACGGATAATCGAGGAGAACGGCACACCTTTTCTCTGTGCGGACCGGGTCTGCTTCGAGCCTGTTGATGAAAACGTGGATCTTCAGGGGCTGTTCAAGGATCTTCGCCTTCATCTTGGCCACTTCAGAAAGGTTACGGAAGAGAACCCCTTTGCCAACCCCATCCTGCTCCTGGCGGTATATATCGCCAGGTGGATAGAGCGTGGAGACCTTACCTTCTCAGCCCTTGAACAGCTCATCCAGTTCCTGGACTGCAGTGCCTTCGTATCCAGGGCCGACAGGCTCCACAAATATGTTGGCAAGGTGGACCCCGTTGAGAATCTGCGCTCCATGGAGTCCTTCCTTGAGGCCCTGGCCCAGGAGACAAGGGCCGATGCCGCCAAGGAGGGAGAAGAGGGGCATTTCGAGGCCTTCAGCCGCCAGATCGCAAAAGAGCATTTCGGCATCGTGGTAACGGCCCACCCCACCTTCTCCCTGCAGGAGGAGCTCCTGAAGATACTCTCCGAGCTTGCAAGCGGCCGGAACATGGCAGGGGCGGCCCTGACGGAAGAGCAGATACGGGAGCTTCTTGTCAAGGCGCTCAGGAGCGAACACCTGTCTGACAGGCAGATAGACCTGGAAAAGGAGCACAGACTGGCCCTGGAGGCCGTGGAGAACCTGCAGCGGGCACTTAGACGCCTCTACGATCTGCTCTATTCAAAGGCCGCGGAGCTCTTTCCGGATCGGTGGTGGCGGCTGCGCCCCCGCCTCATAACCCTGGCCTCATGGGTGGGCTACGACCTCGATGGCCGACGCGATATCGCCTGGCCCCGCTCCTTTGCCTTCAGGCTCCAGGAGCGGAAGATGGCCCTTGAGAAGTACTCGAGAAGTGTTCAGACCATCATCGACCTTTGCCCCATAGAGGAGGCCAGTGAGGAGCTGAGGGGCACACTTGCCCAGGTGATGCGGCTCCTGACAGACAACTCCGGCGACCTGGATCAAGAGATCTCCGTCTTTCAGAACCTGGCCCCAAGAGACGAAGAGGGGCTTCAGGCCCTAAAGGAGATCTCCAAACAGATGTTCCGGACACTGCCTACGCGCCTGACCAGGCCAGAGGAGCTCACAGAGCTCCTGGACAGGGCGGTGGAAGAGGCGGAAGGCTACCGGGAGATACGGCGCAGGCTCTGCATCCTGAGGGCCGAGGTGGCCAACTACGGCCTTGGCCTTGCCCATATCCATGTGCGCCTCAATGCCAAACAGATCCACAATGCCATACGCGGACTCATCGGCATGGAGACCGATCCGGAGGATCCCAGCAGCAAAAAGACCTATCTCAAGGCCGTGGAGCAGCTCCTTGGTGGCGTGCAGCCTGTCACCATCAACTTCGGCTCCATCATGGCGGAACGCACCACAGCCAAACGGCTCTTTATGCTCGTGGCGCAGATTGTCAAATATATCGATGCCGGCACGCCCATAAGATTTCTCATCGCAGAGACGGAAAGCCCCTTTACCGGCCTGGCGGCCCTCTACTTTGCCAAGCTCTTCGGGGTCGAGGAGCACATCGATATCTCACCCCTCTTCGAGACCCCAAGGGCCCTCTTCAGGGGAGCGAGAATCGTGGACGAGATGCTTAACAACTCCTTCTACCTCGAATATGTGAAGAGAAGGGGAAGGCTCTGTGTCCAGACGGGCTTTTCGGATGCAGGGAGACACCTGGGCCAGACTGCTGCCTCATTTGCCATCGAGAGCTTCCGCAGGCGTCTTGGAAAGAGCCTTGAAAAACATGGACTGTCGGGGATCGAGCTCGTGATCTTCAACACCCACGGAGAATCCATCGGCAGAGGGGCCCATCCTGCTGATTTCCGCTCCCGCCTGGCCTATGTGATGTCCCCCAGGAGCAGGGCGGAGCTGATGGAGACAGGGATAGGCCTCAAGGAGGAGCTCTCCTTTCAGGGCGGTGATGGCTACGTCTATTTCATGAACCCCAGCCTAGCCCTGGCGGTGGTCACGAGGCTGCTGGAATTTGCAGGCACGAGGGACAGCGGCAAGGACGATCCCTTCTATGACGAATGGGACTATGTGTTCGAGTTCTTCACAACCATACGCCAGTTCAATGAGCGCATCATGGCAGATCCGGCCTATGGCGTGCTTTTGAACGACTACGGAAAGCACCTGCTCTATCCTACCGGCTCCAGGTCTGTTAAGAGGGAGTTCGAGATAAAGAAGGTACAGGCGGTCTCGGCTGGCCAGATAAGGGCCATCCCCCAGAATGCCATCCTGCATCAGCTCGGCCTTCTCGCAAACACCATTGGCGGGGTGGGCCAGGCGATCAAGAAGAACCCGGAGCAGTTCTCCTGCCTCCAGCAGCAGTCGGAGAGGTTCAACCTCCTGCTCTCCATAGCGGAATACGGGCTGTCCTTTTCCGACTTCTATGCCTTCTCTGGCTATCTCAACATGATCGATCCGGGCTTCTGGCTTATGGCGGCCTCCAAGGCCGCAAACTCCCAACACGCCCATGAGCTGGTACAGGTGGCCGACTTTCTGGAGCATTCGGTCCGCCATGCAGACCTGTCCAGGGTGGGGAGGATTTTCTACCGTGACCTGCTGGACCTCACAGAGGTGATGGGCGAGCTCTACTGTGAACAGGGCCGGACAGAAACATTTCCATACTCGAGAGAGGGTCTCTGGATGGACCCCGAGCTGAGGGACCACTTGGAGATCCTCCATGCCATCCGCCTCACGCTGATTCACCAGATCTTCACACTGGCCATCCAGGTACCGGAGTTCAGCCCACAGGCAGGGACCATCAGGGAGGACATCATCGAAAGGATACTGCACCTGGACGTGGAGACGGCAGTGGGCATACTGAAGAAGATATTTCCCCTGCTGGAGTCCCTGGAGGAGACCCAGGATTTCGGGGAGCAGGCAACATACCAGACAGAGCAGTACCTGGGCTATTTCCAGGAGCACAAGAACATCTTCAAGCCCCTCGAGGCCCTCTACAGGCTCATCCAGAGGATCAGCGGAGGAAATACCCACATCATAGGGGCGTTTGGATAGGGCACTAGACCCTTTATCCCCTTTTTGCCCTGGCAGATATATCCGCTATCGCAGCTGGAATCTGATGGTGGTGCCTATCCTGAGCGGAGCCCCTGCCTCCCGCCCTATCTCCTTTGGAGGGGCGGGAAGGGGGGACGATTGCTGCACTGTCTTTATGGCGGCCCGATTCAGATCCCCATAACGGCAGGGTTCCTCCAGCTCGATCCCCGTTATGGTCCCGTCTTCCAAGACCGTGAAGGAGACCCGGACCGCCCCTTGCCAGCCAAGTCGCCTGGCCCTTCTCGGGTATCTCTTGTTGCCCTCGATGATCCGCCTTACCAGGCTCAGATAACCCTTAAGCCCCTGCTGACCGGATGCCGACCTCCCCTTCCGGCCGGCGCTCCTGCAACCACCCTCCGATCCCTTCGAAGCCTTCACCGGGTAAGAAGAGGCCTCAGGAGTGTGCCCGGCCCGGGATCGCCCGGAAGAGGCCTCGGCCATCTTCTTGGTGGCAGAAGGCCTCGTCTCTGATCCAGACCCTGGCCCTGGCCCTGTCTTTCTCGCCCTGCTCTTTCCAAGGGCCCTGGAAGGTTTCTTGGTGTCGAGGCGGGCTATCTTTTTCCGGCGAGAAAGGGACGAACGGGCCCTTTTCTGCACATGGGCCTGGTGTACTGAGGCATTCCCCACAGGTACGGGCCTGGCCCTGTCGGTTGCAGGCGGGATGAACAGGCCCAGGCCAGGCTCCTTACAGGCAGGCCCGCCAAGCACCACCTCTATGGCAGGCGGCCGCTCTCGCCCTTTGATCCAGGGCCCTGCAAGCAGGCCTGCATGCAGAAGTGCGGACATGGCCAGAAAGACCAAGATACGGGGGATACGGGCCTCAACGGGGCTGCCCCTCAAGGCCTGGGGCCTCCTTTTCCTTCAGAGATGGTGGATATGATGACCCGCCTGAGCCCTGCACCCTTTGCGGCATCCATGGCCTTTATGGTCAGATCGACCGGTGCCAGCCTGTCCGAGCGGATCTCGACCCTGTCTATCCGGGTCTGTGCCGACAGGGAGGCAAGCCTTGCCTCGACATCCTCTGCAGGAATCCTGTCGCCGTTCAGGAAAAATTCGCCCTGCCTGTTGATGGTGATTATGGCTCCGGCCGACTCGAGCGCCTCACCATGGTGGCTTCTGGGCAGTTCCACGTGAAACTGCTGCTCTTTCACAAAGTTGCTGGCAAGCATGAAGTAGATGAGAAGCAGAAACACGATGTCTATGAGTGGGGTCAAGGGGATAGCCGGGCCCTGATGCCCATCTGTTGTGGGCCTCCTTCTTTTCATCCGCCCTCCCGAGGGGCGCCGGTCTCCCCGAGAAAGAGGGCCTTGACGAAGAGGATGGCAAGGTGCTGGAGCCGGGCCTCAAGACCCCTGATCCGGGCCATGAGGAGCCTGTGACACAGAAGCAGCAAGATGGCCACCCCAAGCCCCAGGGCCGTGGTCACCATGGCCTCCCATATGCCCCCTGCCAGCATGGAGGCATCCACCCTGCCTCCTGCGGCTTCGATCACCATGAAGGCCTTTATTAGCCCTGTGACAGTCCCAAGGAGGCCAAGAAGAGGGCTCACTGCTGCAAGGGTGGAGAGGAGACCGGTAAATCTCGCAGCCTGGTTCACCTCCATGTCTATATGAAAATCGAGCACGCTCTCAACGGCCCCGCGATCCTGGCAACAGATGGCGGCAGCCTCTTTCAGCATGCGCCCTGCAGGCCCCCTGACATCCGAAAGCCCCTCCAGAAAGGCGCTGAGCCTGCCGGCTCTCAATTCTCCCGCCATTTTGTCAAGCAGTGCCGCTTCAGCCCTGCAGGTGGAGGCAAGGTACCAGATGCGCTCAAGGAATATGGCCACACCCAGCACAGAGCAGGCCAGGATGGGCCACACCAGGGGCCCTCCCTTTAAAATGAGTGAGAGAAAGGCCGTCTTTTCCATGTCCTCTTTTCCATGATGACGAAGAGGATCCCCCCTTCGAGACAGTTTAGCAGAGCCATTGGAGATGGGCCATAGTGCCTGCCACCAGCCTCCATTCTATTGCCCTGGGCCTTCAAGATGATGGCTGAGGCCGTGGTGAACGGGGCGGATACAGGCCCTGATCTCCTCTGCCACCTCCGGATGTATGATGGATGCGATGGAGGCCAGGGCTTCCACGAAGGTGGCGGGACTCGGGCTGCATACCAGATCCGGGCTTACGGTATGGACTCGCCCCATCCTGACCGCAGATATGCTCCGATATCTCATCCAGCGCCTCTTTTCCCCCTCAGCCAGACCGCCTTCGCTGCCCATGATGGCTATGATGATCACCTCTGGATCCCTGGCAATGACCTTCTCCATTCCTATGAGGCCCGTGTCCTGATCCGCTGCGATATTGTACCCTCCCCCCAACCGGATATAGTCGTGCGTAAAGGAGCCTGGCACTGCTGCAAAGACAGGATTGGCACCCACCTGCAACAGGACACGCCTCTTTGGCCTGCCTGAAACAGCCCCATTTATGCACCGGATCTGGCGCCGGGCCTGGGCGACGATCTCTTCTGCCCTCTCCTCCAGGCCAAGCAGCCTGGCCAGGTCCTTGAGCTGGTCGCATATGGCATCGAATGAGTCTGGCCTCTTGAACCTCACCACCTTGAGCCCCATGGCCCTCAGCTTTGCCACCTGCGCCTCTGGGGTAAGGGCGGTGGCAAGGACGAGGTCCGGCCTCAGGGCCACTATCTTTTCCATGTTTACGGATGTAAGCGTGCCTATCTTCTCCTTGCCCTTCGCCTCCTGCGGCCGAATGCAATAGACGGTGTCTGCCACGAGCAGGTCCCCTGCACCGAGAAGATAGAGATTTTCCGTATTGAGCGGTCCTAGAGAGACTATACGCCTGGGATATTCCGAGCCTATAGCATCATGGCCGGGCCAGAAGAGCAGGAAAGCGGCCAGGAGAGCAAAAAGGGCGGCCCTTCCGGCTCCTGATCCGACACCTGATACGGCCCCAGATCCAGCTCTTGATATACGGGGCAGAGAGGGTTTCAATCTCCCTGCCTCTTTCTCTTCTTTTTCGGGTATCAGTAATCCCACCTGAGCCCCAGATAGAAATTGGTGCCTGGCATGGGATATCCCTTAACATAGGAATAGTCCTCGTCCAGGAGGTTTCTCACCTCACCCCTCAGGGTGAAGTCCCCGAACTTCTGGCTCCTCAAGATGCAGTACTCGGCACTCAGATCCACTACGGTGAAGCTGTCCATGTTTACGACCGGGGCTGGCCAGGTACCAGACTCCCAGTCCTTCACATCCTGGCCGCTGGTATAGGCCACATTGATCCTGCCCCTGAACCGGTCATTGTCCGAGACGTTGAGTCCTGAGGAGAGATTTACGGCACTGGTATAGAGCAGGTGCTCGTCCGTTTCGTCATCCTTGTAGTCCGTGAGCCATGTCATGTTGAGGTAGGGCTCTATCTGCCATGCCAGCCCCAGCGGCACGCCAAGGTCGTAAGAGAGTGCAAGCTCCAGCCCCTCGATTGTGGCATCCCCGATATTGTCCCAGGATGTGGAGCCATCGGCAAGATAGACCGATTCTATCTTGTCGTCGAAATCGGTATGAAAATAGGTGACAGAGGCGCGGAGTCCGGCCTTAACGAGATCGATGCCCCCCTCATAGGTGTGTGTCTTTTCCGGATCGAGATCCGGATTTCCCCTGGTGATCCCCCATCCGCTTGCGCTGAAGCCTGCAAGCTGCCAGGCGGACGGCATCATGAACCCCTGGGCATACTGGGCCCTGATCTTCACCCCATCCATCACCTGCCAGGCAAGCCCTACCATAGGGGTGAAATGGGAGTCGTCCTCATCGTTGTCGTTGGGCTCATTGACCTCCACGGAGTACCAGTCATATCTCATGCCCAGGGTGAGGGTGACGGCATCCTGAAAGAGGGCGAGGCTTGAGATCATGAACAGGGCGGGATTGTCGTACTCGCTGTCCTGAGGGTCCCAGGTGGCGGTTATGTCATAGCGTATCCAGTCGAAGCCGGCTGTCAGGGAAAGGGGACCGAAGGAGCCGGTTGCCTGGGCCTGGGCCCCGTACTGGTTGGTGTAGTTTATGGAGGTGGCTCCCATGTCCCAATAGTCCGGGTTTGAGCCCAGGGGATCTGTGAACTCGTCATCGTCTTCCCCGAAAAAGCCCCTTACCATCCACTTAAGGCTTCCATCCGGCACCTGCCCGTCATAGCGCAGATCCAGGGACCAGTGGCGCTTGTCCGTATAGTCGTCATAGTCGTTCCTGCTCAGATAGCCCGGGGCGCCTGCATCATCGGCCTTGTAATAGGTGAAGATCGCCCCTATCCGGTTTCCTGGCATGAATTCAAAACCGGTGTTGATGCTTGTTGCTGTCTCATGGTCGATATCCGAGTTGTGGTATTCATGGCCCTTTCCATCTTCATAGTCGTTCCAGGTCCTGGCAGAGAAGGCTCCGGCAAAATCGAAACCGCCTCCCTTGGCCGTGGCGCCCACGGAGCCCTCGGCCAGGCCAAAGTTGCCGCCTCCGCCCTGGATGGAGATGGAGCTATCCTCCCCCTGTCTGGTGATGACGTTTATGACCCCGCCCATTCCTGCAGAACCATACTGCACTGCCCCAGGGCCACGGATGATCTCGATCCGGTCCACGTTGACAGTGAGGATCTTGGCCAGATTGCCAGTGCCCGCCCTCCTTCCGTCAAGCAGGACCAGGACGTGGCTCTGAAGATCGTTCCCGTGGGTATCGGTCCTGAAGCCCCTGATCCCTATGGAGGTCAAGGCTCCTGGATATTTCTGGATGTGGCCCATGTTCTCCTCTGCAAGCAGCTCCCCGACAGTCCGGGCAGCAGAGGCCTCTATCTCCTCTCTGGTGATGATGGTCACGTTGGAGCTGATGTGTGAAAGGGGCTGCTCGCTCCTGGTGGCAGTAACCACGATCTCCCCGAGGGAGAGGGGTTCATCCTGGGCAGATGCACAAAGGACAGCCCCAAACAGGATCAATGTGGAGAAAAAAAGTGCCTGAATCCGTCTTCTCATGACCTCCTCCTCTTTCATCTCTATTCACGATTGATGGAAAGGGCCGGAGAAAGAAGGCTACTGGCCCGGTGCCTTCGGATCGAGGCCAGCAGAAAGGGGCGAGGAGGAGGCAGCTTGCGGCACCTGCCACAGCCGTTGGCCAAAAAAATGGCCCGGTGCAATCGCGGCCTTTGCCGGGTCTGCCGCCGGGCCATAGAGTCAGCTCGGTCTGACCTGGGAGCTCGATCCGCGAAGCCCCTCTTTCAGGTTCCTCCTCCAGGCCGGTCTACCGGCTTGCGGATCATCCTACTCACCTGCAGCCTTCCCGTCCCCTCAAGGGAACAGTGGCATTGATCGAGGCTTTCGTCCCCGCTCACGGTTGCGGGCCAGCGCCGGACTCTCACCGGACTTCCCGATTCTCCCTGAATGGTCAGGGCACCTGGAGTGATACGATTATAATTTTTGTTACATCATCGTCTTTGATGTTACAATGGCCCCTGTGACTTTTCAAGGCCGGCAAAAGACCATCCTGCATCTACAGATCGGAGTGGCTCCAACAGGGTAAATCGAGAGATGACGGTAAAAGATGCCGTGCAGAGGGATTTCTCCCACGACTATGAGCCTGTAAGCGTCCTGACATTTCACGGCAGGCTGCAGCAGCTGGACTACAGAGGCTATCGCCTTCTCCTCGATCTGGAGGGCAGGATCAAATGGATAGAGCCTCTGAGGGCCGGGCTTTGGCCAGGGCCATCCTCGGCCCTCAGGCGCACCATGGGAAACCGGTGGCTGCTCTATGACAGCGGGGCATATCAAGATGTCTTCGAGCTGACCGGCAGGTACTACTTCCCCATACCCTTCGGACAGGAAGGGGCGGCCTTTGGCACTGCGGATTCCGGGAAGCTGCGAAAGGTCTTGGCCCTGGTGGACGAGGCCGCGGTCCGATTCGGCTTTCCCGACTCCGCAGAGCTGGGCTTTCAGGCCGCCAAGCTGCGATCCATCCTCAAGGCAACAGTGCCTGTCCTTCCTCCAGACACCATCTGCATCGACTACGACATCCTGCCCCTCATGCTGACAAGGGGATGCGTGCACAACTGCAGGTTCTGTGCGGTCAAGACATCAGCCGAGATCGAGACTGTGGGACAGGAAGAGTTCAGGGCCCAGGTAGATGGCCTGACAAAATGGACAGGAAGGGATCTGAACAACTATCAGGGCCTATTCATTGGACAAAACGATGCCCTGGCTGCAGGGCAAAGATGCCTGATGCAGGCAGCCGAACATGCTTGCGGCAGCCTCCCTTGTGACAGGCTATTTCTGTTTGGTAGTGTTGCCTCCTTCATGGAGCGGGCCGGTCTTGATCAGCCTCCCAGCTCCGCCCTTGAAGCACTGGCCCGCCTGCCCTTCAAAGAGGTGGTAGTGAATATCGGACTCGAATCCTTTCATCAAGGGGCCCTTGACTACCTTGGAAAACCGGTCAAGGCAGCAGATGTCAGACAGGCCTTCAGGCAGGGGCTGGAGCTTGCAGCCAAACATGACCGGCTCAAAATTTCCTTCAATTTTGTGCTATCAAAGGCCCTTTCCCGGGATCACATGGATCTCATCAGCCAGGAGCTGGCGGGTGCTCCCAAAGGATCAGGGTGCCGGGTATATCTGTCTCCACTCCTTTCGGAATCCTGGCGGCCTGGCCAGCTAAAGAGGATGCTTTTCAGGCTAAAAGGGCTCTCACGCCTGCCTGTCTTTGCCTACTTCTTGGTGCCCTACCTCTAGGGGATCCTCAAGCCAGTAGCCATGATCCGCCCTGGTGCAAAAGGCATCAGGCAGAGGCAGACCCATTCGTTTCGGCCTCCACGGCCTCTGCGGTCGCATCCATCGTCTTGAAGAGCTCTTGAGCCAGGCTCGAAAGCCTGTCTTCCTGGCCATTTCTTGCTGCAGCGCCAAGGTCTTTGGCAGCCCTTTCCAGAGGAACGGCCCCGATGGTCCCGGCAGTACCCCTTATACGGTGACAGCAGCGCCTGATCCCCTTCAGGTCCTTTGCCCCAAGAATCTTTTTTAGCTCATCGCGCCATCCCGGCATCTCACTTACAAGGTCGGCAAGGAGCTCTTGTGCAAGCTCTTTCGAACCTTGGCAGGTCTTCAACAGGCCATCCATGTCCAGGAGGGGATCATCGCCCTGGCCTGTATCGTCTTGCACTGCAGAACATGGCTTGCCTGGCGCGTGTTCGATGGACTGACAGGGCCCCTGGCCTGAGCTCTCTTCGCCGCCTTTGTGAACAGGGGGTGAAGAAGTCGCGCCCTCCCCGTGTCCGCACCCTATGACAGAGGCCATCTCCCGCCAGAGCTTTTCCGGATTTACCGGTTTGGTGACATATCCGTCCATGCCAGCAGCCAGATATTTCTGTCTCGAGCCTGCAAGAGCATGGGCAGAGACCCCGATGATGGGTATATTGAGGCCAAGCCTTTCCTTGATGAGCTTTGTGGCCTCTATCCCATCCATACCAGGCATTGATATGTCCATGAAGATGCATGCAAAGTCCCGATCATCCTTGAGGATCTCCACGGCCTTTTGCCCGTCATCGGCCTGGACGGTCTCCCAGCCCCGGCCTTCAAGGAGCATTGCCAGGACCTTTCTGTTGAGCTCCACATCGTCGACAACGAGGGCCCGTCCCGGGGCCATGGATGAGCTCACGCCCTCCTCGGCCTCGAGGGCCTTGATCTCTTCCTCCGAGGCCTCCTTAAAGGGAATGGTAAACTGAAAGGTTGTGCCCTTGCCCACCTCGCTGAAGACCTTGATGCTACCATGCATCAGGCTCAGAAGCTCCCGGGTGATGGCCAGCCCCAGCCCCGTTCCGCCTGCACGCTGCCCATTTTCCTCCTGCACAAATGCATCAAAGATCTTGTCGAGCTTCTCCTCCGGGATGCCCGGGCCAGTATCGATCACACGGAATCTTATGAGCGGCAGTCCATCTGTCTCGCCTGCCCTTACCGCCTCAAAGGTGATCCCTCCCTGCACCACGAACTTTAAACTATTGCCAACGATGTTGTAGATGATCTGTTTAAGCCTTACAGGATCGCCGACGACATACTGGGGGATATTATCATCAATATGCATCTTGAAATACAGATCCCTCTGGCCACACAGCATGGAGAAATTCTCTTTCAAGTTGCCCAACAGCCCTGCAAGGCTGAAAGGGCGCTGGTCCAACTCCATCTTTCCCGATTCTATCTTCGAAAGATCGAGTATATCCCCTATTAGCTGGGCCAAGTGCTTTGAACTGTCGATGATGTTCTGTATCAGCTCCGAGGCCTCTCTGCCCTTCACCTTGTCCTTGAGGATGAAGGCCAGGCCTGTGACGGCATTGAGTGGCGTTCTGATCTCATGGCTCATCTTTGCCAGAAACGCGCTCTTGGCCTTGTCCGCTGCCTCTGCCTCTTTGAGAGCCAAGATAAGCCTCTGCTTCAAAACAGACTCTTCTGTGATGTCCTGCAGGATGCAGCTGACCCTAGGCCTGCCACTCTGGAAGAAGAGCTGGGCCGAATAGGAGATGATCTTGTCTTTAGAGGGCATGATGGTGCCCTGGACCTGCTCCTTGCCCCGGGTAAGATCCTCATTGATCCTGTTCCATATATCTTTCGGGAATATGGAATCCGTGTTTTCAGGGGTCTTGGGGCATCCGGCTATGGCGGAGGTGCTGGGATTGGCTGCTATGACCCTTCCATCCGGTTCTGCCTCCAGCACCCCGATGGGCAGGCTGTTGAAGAGGACCTCGAACTTCTGCTCTATCTCATACTGATCTGTAATATCATGGACATGCCAGAAGATGGAGTTGCTCCCAGCCAGGGGACGGTGGACACTGATCCGCAACCTTTTGGCACCGCAGGATACCACTGAAAACGTGATGGTCTCCCCCGGGACGAGCCCTTTGGCCTGCTCCATTTCCTGTCTTGAAAGGGCCCTTAACCAATCACTCAGCTCTGTTCCAATCATCTCCCGGATAGGCACATTCAGCATCCGTGAGACGAACATGTTGGTGCCCTTTATGGTGAGATCCAGGTCTGTCAGGATAAAGCCGAATGGTGCAGAATCTATTATGGAACGGAAATTGTCTCTGGAGCCCTGGATGATCCTGTTCAAGTTGATGTAATGAACGAGCAGAAAGGCAAGCCCCAGGGAGAACAGGAATATAGGCACATATTCGGGTATCTTTTCCAGGGATGGATCTGCAGCAACCGATGAGAGAAGAATGAAGCTTGCAGCCATGATGAGGCCGCCAGCAGCTGCAAGCGGAAGCCGTTCTGCCAGGAGCGTCCCCTTTTTTATATTTGATGACACCCTGGCAACACCCCTAATTGAGATATGAATTTATAAGGGAAAGAAGCTCATCGGAATCCACGGGCTTTTCCAGAAAAGCCCTTATACCCGCATCTTTGGCCTCTGACTCCGATATCTCCCCCCCTCTGGCAGTGAGCAGTATCATGGGCAGTCCGGGAGACCGCTTCCTGAGAGTCCTGGCTATGTCCAGCCCTGTGCCATCCGGAAGCTGATAGTCCAAAAGGGCGAGATCCACCCGCTCTTTCATCCTGCCGGCCTCTGCCACAGAGGAAAATTCTGACACTTCATATCCATTGGTCTTGAGCAGGGTAGAGAGCAACTTGGACACTATGAGGCTATCCTCTAAGACCATTATCTTCTTTTTCATCACTCTTCTGCCTCCTGGCGCTACAGGGTTCGAAATTTGGCTATGGCCTTGTTCAGTTTGTCCGCAAGGCCTGCAAGTGCCTCCGAAGTCTCGTATGTCATCTTTGCCGACTCGGCAACAGCGGATATGGCCTTGCTCAGGCCTTCGATCTGACGCACTGAATTGCTGGTGCTGTCGGCTATCTCCTTGGATCTCCTGCTTATCTCATTGGCAGCCTCGCTGTTTTGGTGCATGGAGGATGAGACCTCTTGAGAGATATCTTTTACAGGCTCCACAAGCTCATTCACCTCGGTGACGGACTGGACAGACTCATCCACTATCGTCTTGAGATCCTGGATGGTGGAGACGATCTTGTTGGCCGCTTCCCCTGTCTGCTGGGCAAGCTGTTTCACCTCTCCAGCCACAACGGCAAAGCCCTTTCCTGCCTCACCTGCCCTGGCCGCCTCGATGGTGGCGTTGAGGGCAAGGAGATTTGTCTGTTCCGATATCTCCTGAATGAAGTGCATCACCTCTTCTATCCTCTTGAAGTGCTGATGGAGCTTCATGATGGTCTGAGAGGCAACGCTCACCTGATTGCCTATCTGGGTGACCATATCCACTGTGAGCAGAGAGCTCTGGGCGATCTCCTTGACCGTTGCCGTGATCTCGTTGTTGGCCGCCGCCAGGGAAGACATGCTCTCCTCGTTTTGGATACTGATCTTGGCTATCTGGTCTGCCTGCTTCTTGGCTTCATGGGCATTGGAAGCCGAGAAATTGGAGGTGTCCTTGAGCCGTACGCTTGCATTCTCCACCTCTGATGCCTGGATGTTCATCTCTTCTATCAGGTTGCGCAGATGATACGCCATCCTGTTTATAGAGGCGGCAAGGCGCCCCATCTCATCCTGGTTTTTCTCTGGCAGATTTATGGTCAAGTCTCCATCTGAGATCTTGCGAAGGGCAGAAAGGCTCTGGTTCAGGGGCACGAGAAGGACGGACTTGAACAGGACCCATACAACCAGGCTGATGGCTAGAAAGGAGAGCAGACCAATCAGGGCCGAGCGCATCAGTGTCTGGTGCTGCACATGGAAGAAGGGGGTCATATCTGTAAAAGTGACGTAGACACCGGCAATGGAACCATCGTAGTTCTTGAGCGGGGTCGCAATAAGAAGGGTCTTGCCCTCCATCTTGACCACAGGCTCCCTCATACTCGCTGTCAGCAGCTCTTCCGATACAAGCCGTTCCGTAAGCCTTGAGTCAGTGGTGAAGAACTGGGCAAACTGCCCCGAATCCCTGGCTTTCCCTGCCTGAAATGTAGATATGTCCTTTTTCTTCAGCCTGAAAAGGGCGGCATCCTGACCAAATTTTGAGGCATTCTTCTCTATGAGCTTTTCTATGCCGCTCATGACCTCAATACTTCCGACAATATCGCCCATTTCGTCCCTTATGGGGGCAATACCCCTGATGGCGATTCCGGAACGGCCGGCCTCAAGGCCCTTTATGAATGTACCCTTTTTCAACACCTCAACCACGGCGCTTCGGAAAGATGAGAGGTCGTCAGAGTGTTTCTCCGGCTTCCAGAGCCTCAGAAACGAGACCGCAGGCGGGACATGGACATGGACCCTTATGGGGTTGTCCGGATCCGCTTCATTCAAGGCCTTTATTATGGGAGAATATATGTTCAGGAGGAAATCCCGGTCTCCGAGCTTTAGGGCCAATGGGACACCATCAAGCCTCGAAAACATTATGGCCTGCCTTAGATACTCTGCAGCGATCTGCTCCAGCTCCTTGTCCAGGAGGAGCTGGCGCTCCTTGCTGCTCTCCATGAGCTGATGCTCCTGGTCCTGAATGAGGGAAATAGAATTCCAGGCCGTTATGGCAAGACATACTCCAACTACGGCTAGTACTGCTACTATGAGTTTTACGCCTATGGATACGTCCTGAAGCCTCTTTGATGATTTCATCTGATCTCCCATCTCCGACAAAAGCCTTACCTGTTCTTGCCTCTGATCCTATTTATCTATCGTCATTTGAAACGATTGCTTTAAGGATTATTCTGGTGAAGGCTATGAAATTTAAGGGATTGGGGCCTTTCTTGAAGGAGCTGCTAAGCGTAACGGATGATCCCCTTTCTCAGCAGGAGCTTTTCTGTCTCAACTGCTGCAAAGGTCAGAAGGGCAGCAGACATGCAGGCTGAAAGCTCCAGGGCGGACAGGGGCTCAACCCTCATGAAACCGCTCAATGGCGGCAGATAGACCACTGCCATCTGTATGGCCCATGTCGCCAGGACGGTGATGGCAAGGGGCAGGTTTGAGCCAAGGCCCTGGGTGAAAAGGGAGAGCCTGTCACTCCTTATGGCCATGACATGGGCCAGCTGACAGAAGGCAAGGGCGGTGAAGACCATGGTCTGCCAATGGCCGCCCGTATGGAGTCCGAGCCTCTGCACTCCGAGGCAGAGCAGCGCCATGAATGGGCCCATCCAGACGATGTGCTGCCATATGCCCCGGGCAAAGATATTCTCGTCGGGCGGCCTTGGAGGGCGCCTCATCACATCCGCCTCTGCCGGCTCTGCCACCAGGGCCAGGCAAGGGGCACCGTCGGAAATGAGATTTATCCACAGGATGTGGATGGGAAGAAGCGGCATGGGCAGGCCGAAGAAGGGGGCCAGAAAGATGACGAGGATCTCTGCAGCATTGCTGGCCAGGAGATACTTCAGGAACTTTCTGATATTGTCATAGATCCTGCGGCCGATCTCCACAGAGCGCACAATGGTTGCAAAGTTGTCATCCAGCAGGATCATGTCTGAGGCCTGCTTGGCGACATCGGTACCGTTGATTCCCATGGCCACTCCGATATCGGCCTGTTTGAGGGCAGGGGCATCGTTCACACCATCACCGGTCATGGCAACCGCCTGCCGGTTCTCCTGGAGGGCACCGACCAGGGCGAGTTTCTGTTCGGGCTCTATCCTGGCATAGACCCTGGCAGACATGACCGTCTGCCGGAGCCCTGCCTTGTCGAGCTCCTTTAGTTGGCTGCCAGTGACCACGGAGGACAGGTCGGACTCTGGGCCAACAAGCCCGATCCGCCTGGCAATGGCGAGGGCGGTGCGTGGGTGATCGCCGGTAATCATGACAGGAGTGATCCCGGCCCTGAAACATGTCTCTATGGCACCTGGCACCTCCGGCCTTGGGGGATCCATGAGCCCGGCAAGGCCGGCAAAGCTCATATCCCTCTCCAGGACCTCTTCATTCTCGGAGATGGCAGAGGCCCCTGGCAGGGCCTTCAGTGTCTTGAAGGCAAAGGCCAATACCCTCAGCCCCCTGGAGGCCATCTCCTCTGCGGCCCTTGTCACACTGGATCTGTCTACGCGGCTGCATATGGCCAGAATCGACTCGACACTCCCCTTGGTAAGGACGAGATAGGTCCTGTCATCCATTTGATGGACAGTGGTCATGCGCATGCGCTCCGAACTGAAAGGGATCTCGGCCATCCTTGGATAGCGGCGGCGCAGATCATCCAGCCTCAGGCCAAGCCGAAGTGCTGCCTCCACCAGTGCCGTCTCTGTAGGATCTCCGTGCAGCCCTCCCCTGTCGTCCTCTGCCACGTCGTTGCAAAGAGCCAGCGCAAGGAGCAGATGGTGCGGCACGGCCCTGTCATTCTTGACCGGTCGCGCCATCTCGTCAGCCATGGCCTCCACCCTCATCCGGTTCATGGTGATGGTGCCGGTCTTGTCCGAGCATATGTATGTGACAGAACCAAGGGTCTCCACTGCTGGCAGGTTCCTTACGAGGGCCTTCTTTCTGGCAAGCTCCCGGGCACCCATGGCAAGGGAGATGGTGACCACGGCCGGCAGCGCCTCTGGCACTGCTGCGACAGCCAGGCTCACCGAGGTGAGAAACATCTCCATCACGCCAGAGCCCGCCATCACACCGGCTGCAAACACAAGGGCACATATGGCAAGGGCTGCCAAGGCGAGATGACGCCCCAGACGAGCCAGGCGCCGCTGGAGTGGTGTCTGGTCATGACCAGCCTCCTCCAGCAGGCGGGCAATGGATGCAAACCTGGTGGAGGCCCCTGTGGCGCTCACCAGCCCTACAGCCCTTCCCTTGGTGACTACTGTGCCAAGATAGAGCCTGGACGATTCACCCACTGTTTCCCGTGAAACGTCCTGGCCCAAGGCAGGATCCATGGAGGCAATCGCCTGCCTGTCAAGGCCATCCAGTGCCACCTTGGGGACGGGTATGGATTCGCCTGTCAGGGGAGACTCATCCACGAACAGTCCGGCAGCCTCCACCAGGATCATGTCTGCAGGAACGACATCACCTGCCTGCAGGATCACCACATCACCAGGCACCAGAAGTCTGGCCGGGATCTTTCTGGGCGAGCCATCCCTCACCACCAGGGCCTCGGGGGCGGCCATCCGGCTCAGGGCCTCGAGCGCCCGCTCCGCCTTGTATTCCTGGATGAATCCTGCGATTCCATTGAGTATGAGAATGAGCACTATTGCCACACCGTCATGGATCTCTCCAAGGGCAACGGAGATGGCGGCAGCGGCGACCAACAGAACTATGAGGGGGCTTCTGAACTGATCGAGCAGGAGCAGCATCACCGGCCTGCCCCCCTTCTTGGGGAGCAGATTGGGCCCGAAGCGCTCAAGCCGCCTCCTGGCCTCTTCTTCCGTGAGTCCCTTTAGGGACAGCCCCCTGTCTACACGCGCTTCATCCATCCTTCATCCATCTATCCTGGCCACCCTGCCAGGCCCATTTCATCCCTGTATCAAGAAATGCTAAACCTTGGCCACAAGCCTGCCTGCATCCTTGGCGGAGTAGCCACCAAGGGCCTCCACCCGACTCCTAAACCCTGAAGATGTGATGATCTGAAAAAGGGCCTCTATGGCCGGGCCCTCTGCCTCCTGCTCCGGGATCAGAAGATCATAGCGCTCCTCTGCAACAGGGATGAAATCGAGCCCCAGGGCCCTGGCAGCGGCGAGTATGCCAAGCCCGGCATCCGCCTTTCCGGAGAGCACACTTACCGCAACTGCCATGTGGGTATACTCCTCGTTTTCATAACCCGTGACCTCTGAAGGGCTGATCCCGGCCCGTTTCAGTTCGTGATCGAGGAGTACCCTGGTGCCAGAGCCTGCCTGACGGTTTACGAAGGTGACATCCTCCCTTGCGAGGTCTGAAATGGATCTGATCTCCTTCGGGTTACCTGGCCTTACCATGAACCCCTGTTCCCTGTAGACAAGGGTGTAGAGCCTGGCCTGCCTTTTCCCCTTCAGATATCTTTCGATGTAGCCCACATTGTATTGCCCTGTCTCCGGATCCAGCAGATGGGTTCCTGCCACATGGCAAAGGCCATCCCTTACGGCAACTATCCCGCCCAGACTCCCCACGTGTGTAGCCGCCATGTACCAGGCCGGCACGGATCTTCTGAGGAAGTCGTGGATCAGGTCCAGGCTGAGATCATGGCTCCCTATGCAGAGGATGGTCTTCTCGATCTGGGACTCCGGCCTCAACAGCTCTATCTCTATGACCTGGCCTGCCGAGACGCCCTCGGAGGATGCAGGAATCCTCAACATGGAGTTGGCCCTGGTCATTGTGGTAATGGCCCCGGCCCCCTTCTTCACAGGAAGGGCAACCAGCTGTCCCCCAACACGGCCCGTTATCATGCGCCTGAACTCCTCTATGCCCGCCTTGGAGGGCAGATTGCGGCCGCAGACGGCCTTGAGCCTCGGACGGACCTCTTCATCGAGCCCCTGCATCTTCCTGATGAGGGGAGCCAGGAACTGCTCGAAAGAAATGAGCGCAGAGACCGGATAGCCAGGATTTCCAACAACGGCAACCCCCTCGACCAGCCCGAGTACCGTGGGCTTTCCGGGCATTATGGTGATGCCGTGAACCAGGACGCTTCCAAGATCCCCGATAACCCTGACCGTATAGTCGGCACTGCCTGCGGATGAGCCTGCATTGAGGACCACCATGTCTGCCCCGGAGTCCAGGGCATCTATCACCGCTGCCCTGATCATCTCATATTCGTCTGGCACAATTGGCAAGACCTCCACTTCGGCCCCCGCCTGCCCGGCCATGGCCGCAAGCATGGCACTGTTGGACTCTATGGTCTTGCCCGGAGGGATGCCCTCTGCAGCCTCTTCCAGGGTGATGAGCTCTGAACCCGTTGGGATTATCACCACCCGGGGCCGCTTTCTGACAGCCACCCTTTCCACACCTGCGGCGATGAGGGCCCCTACATCAGCGGCAGTAAGGAGGTGATGAGAGGGAAAGAGCAGCTCTGTTGCCACGATATCCTCTCCGATCTTCCTGACGTGCTGCCAGGGAAAGGCGGGAGCCCTTATGATGGCTCTGGTTGCCCCCTGACCCTCCGGCCGGTCAAGGCTCACATTCTCTATCATGATGACCGCATTCTTGTCCTGGGGCATGGGCTGGCCCGTGTTTATGAACTCGGCCTGTCCTGAAGAGAGATCAAGGGCAAGGGGATTGATGTCACTGGCAGAAAAGGTCTCTTCCGCCCGGACAGCTATTCCGTCCATGGCCGCTGCATGGAAGGCGGGTGAAGACAGCCTCGCAAAAACGGGCCCTGATGTGACCCTGCCGGCAGCGGCCCTCGATTCGATCTCTTCACTCCCTGTGAATCTGCCCTGAAAGGCCCTGAAAAATATACGCCTGGCCTCCTCAAGGCCGGTCATGTTCAGGTATCTCTTTCTCTTCATGATTCTCCCTTTTTATTTGCCAGATCTTCCATCCATCCGATGGATACCGGTTAGTGCCCTTCTTATAACATGGCCAGCGCCTTCAAGGTATGGCCTATATAGGGCCCTAAGGCTGTTTGAGAGAGCAGGGCCCTTTGTCGATAAGCCTTCATGAAAGGAGTGAGCACGCAATCATGAAACATGGGGATAGGCGGAGCCGGGTCAGAATTCCCTTTCCGTGCAAAATGGATCTCAGGACGGAGTTAGGGATCTTCAGGGGAGTGGTCCTGGACAATATCAGCATGAACGGGATGTTCGTACAGATACAGCATCCGGTGCCTGTAGACGGCCGCGTAACCGCTGTGATTGACCTGGAGGTCCCGGGAAGCAGGCTCTCCATAGAGATCGACGGAGTAGTAGCAAGGAGAAGCAGCAAGGGAGTCGGGATCAAGTTCGATCACGACTTCAAGTTTTGGGCGATCCTGACCATGCTGTCAGGCTTTGTGAAGAGGCCAAAATAAAAAAACCGATCCGCGAGCCCTCACAGCAACGTGACCATGTCGTCCCTGTGGATGACCTCCTCCTTCTCCTTGCGGCCAATGATGCCCTGAATGCGGTGGCTCTTTTCGCCGCATATCTTCTTGATCTCCTCGGCATCGAAGTTCGTAAGTCCTATGGCCACCTCCTCACCCCTTTCATCTATGCATAGGATGCAGTCCCCCTTGCGAAAATCACCCGAGACCCTCTTTATTCCCACTGGCAGGAGGCTGCTGCCGCCACGCCTCAGGGCATGGACCGCCCCATCGTCGATCTCGAGGACCCCTTTTCTCTCAAGGGCATAGGCGATCCAGGGCTTTCTGCCATAAATCCTTCGCCTGCTGGCGTGGAAAAAGGTCCCAAGGGGTTCGCCCTGAAACAGCCTGGACAGGACATCCTTCGTCCTGCCTGCTGCGATTATCATGGGGATGCCGCATGCGGTGACCATACGGGCCGCCTCCAGCTTGGATCTCATGCCTCCCCGTCCTGCCCTGCCGGGCTCGTCTCCTGCCAGGCACAGCAGTCTTTTGTCCACCTTCTTGACCTCGCTGATCCTGCGTGCCCCTGGCTCCTTTCTCGGATCAGCCTCATATAGGCCGTCGATATCGCTCAGGGTTATCAGCACATCCGCCTCGGTAAGGTTCACCACCAGGACCGACAGGGCGTCATTGTCCGTGAACTGGAGCTCTTCGGTGGCAACGGTATCGTTTTCATTGATGATGGGGATTATGTTCCAGTCGATCAGGGTCTTCAGGGTGTTTTTTGCATTTACATACCTGTTCCTCGGAATGAGGCCAGCCCTGGTGAGGAGCACCTGCGCCACCTTGAACCCATGCTCTTCGAATGCCTCCTCATAGGCCTGCATGAGGTGGGCCTGGCCTATGGCGGCCATGGCCTGCTTCTCAGGGATGGTCTTCGGGGTAATACGCCCCTCCATCTTGGCCATTCCGGCAGCAACAGCACCTGAAGAGACCAGGATCACCCTCTTGCCGGCCGCCTGCAGACGGGCCATCTGACTGGAAAGGTGCCTGATCATCCCGGTGTCGAGACCGGACTCATTGGTCAGGACCGCGCTTCCGACCTTTATGACCACGTGTCTGGCCTGATCCAGGACCTGTTTTTGAATCTGTCGCCTATCCGCTCTTTCCATCTTCTACCAAGGCTCTGCCACGACACAGATGGGCTAGGCCATACCATCGGCCTGGCCACTGGCCTCAAGCTCCTCTTCAATGGCCAGCCCCTTCTCGGCCTCTTCATCCCTGTATGCCTGCTGAATAACGGAATATAGCGCCTCAAGAAGCTCATGCACACCCCTTCCTGTATAGGCAGATATCACAAGACAGGGATATCCTCTGGCCTCCACCGCCTGCTTTATGGCCTCCAGCTCCTCCCCGGACGTTATGTCCATCTTGTTCAGGGCGACCAGCCTGGGTTTCCCGGAAAGATCGGCATTCTGGTAGCGTGAAAGCTCTCCCTCCAGACACTCAAGAGCGGCCAGGGCCTCCTCCTTTCCGAGAGAGGCGTCCAGCATCAGGAGAAGGATCTTTGTCCGTTCGATATGCTTCAAAAATTCCATCCCCATGCCCACACCCCTGTGGGCACCCTCTATAAGGCCGGGAATGTCCGCAACGACGAAACTCCGCTCCTCGCCCAGGTCCACAACGCCCAGGTTGGGCACCAGAGTCGTGAAGGGATAGTCGGCTATCTTGGGCCTTGCAGCAGAGATGCGAGAGAGCAGGGTGGACTTGCCTGCGTTTGGAAGCCCGACAAGACCCACGTCTGCAAGGAGTTTTAGCTCAAGGACCAGCTCGCGCTCCTGGCCCTTCTTGCCAGGGGTGGCATGCTTGGGGGCCTGATTGGTGGCCGTGGCAAAGCGGGCATTGCCCTTGCCACCCGAGCCCCCTTTGGCAGCTATCCAGCGCTGTCCCGGCTCGGTCAGGTCTGCCAGTATCAGGCCACTTGCCCCATCCTTGACCACAGTGCCTGGCGGGACCCTCACTACTACATCCTTCCCGCTCCTGCCATGCATCTTTTTTCCGCGGCCAGCCTTTCCTGGCTCTGCCCGGAACCACTTTTTGTGCCGGAAGTGCTGAAGTGTGTTGAGGCCAGGGTCTACCAGGAACACCACGTCTCCCCCGCGGCCGCCATCGCCGCCATCGGGCCCTCCCTTCGGGACGTACTTCTCCCGTCTGAAGCTAACGGCCCCGTCGCCGCCATCTCCAGCCTTTACGATCACCCTTGCCTCATCAACAAAATTCATCCTGTATGTCCTGATAAAACAAAATACTGGATTCGGCCCGGCCAGATACCGGCCAGATACCAGCCAGACAACAGGGCGCAAGACCCCGCCTTCACCCAATAGATCCTTGTGCCAGGGCCCCCCTTGTGAGGCCTCTACAGCCTTGAGATGATCTTTTCTGCCAGGGCCCTCTCCACCTTCAAGTGCGCCTCATCACTGTCATTTCCATGGCCGAGGCCAACAGATATATTCAAGGCCGTATCCTCGTCAATAAGGATATGAAGCCCGGAGAAGGCGGACAGGCCACTTCCTCCATAATAGGCATCCACACCGAGGCCGTCTACCGGAACAAGGCCCTCTACATACTCCTTTGTGGCAAAATAGTTGTCCTTTACATGGCGTCCCGAGCTTCTGAGCGCTGGACTCATGTCACTGGTGCGGCAGATCATGGTCTGGACGAAGAGCATATCCTGATCGGAGAGCTCATAAAAACAGATCCTGCTGCCCAGGGCCTCGCCTGCCTGATCCCCCTGCGTGGTGATCTTTACAGAGGCGCCAGGAAAGAACTCCAGAATATCCTCACTCGACAGCAGATCGCAAGAATTGGAGAGCTGTGGGGCCCTGGTCACCTTGGAGGAAGTCGCCTTTTCCCCCCTGTTTGCCCCTGTCTCGGTGGAATCGGAATCGGATGAGGAACAGCCAGAAAGGACGAGGAACACTCCACAAAGCACGGATACAAACACATACAGAGCAGGCCTTTGTCTCATTTCATATCCCTCCCTAGTGATGAATTTGCTTCCAGTATAGCCGCAAACAATGGGGAATGGATAGCCCAGATAGCCCAAAAAGAGGGCGAAAAAGGCCTTGGCAAAAGGTGAAGCCCACCAGAAATGGCAGATCCTGTACGGTGGCATGGGACAAAAAAACCCGCACCGGCCTATGCCATGGTGCGGGTAAAATGGACTCTATTTCTGTAAGAGGGCTATGCTGCGGGATATACGCTGACCAGCTTCCTGTTCCTCTTGGTCTCGAACTTCACAACTCCATCGGTCAGGGCGAACAGGGTGTAATCCTTTCCCAGACCCACATTTCTTCCCGGATGGAACTTGGTGCCGAGCTGACGAACCAGGATGTTCCCGGCCCTCACAAACTGCCCGCCGAAGCGCTTTACCCCGCGCCTCTGGCCTATGCTGTCCCTGCCGTTTTTCGAGCTTCCGCCTGCCTTTTTATGTGCCATGCCTGTTCCTCCTGATATCTATCTGATATCTATCTCGGCTGATATCTCTCCCGGGGGCTATGCCCTCACTTCCTGGATCTCAAGGGTGGTATAGTGCTGCCTGTGACCGCGCTTAACCTTGTAACCCTTGCGTCTCTTCTTCTTGAAGACGATGATCTTCTTGTCCTTTCCGTGCTCGATCACCCTGGCCTTCACAGATGCGCTCTCCACCACAGGGGTACCCACCTGGACATTGTCTCCGTCCACCACCATGAGCACCTCGGAGATCTCGATCTCGGATCCGGGCTCGGCATCAAGCCTTTCAACCTTGAGCAGGTCGCCCTGGGAGACCTTATATTGCTTACCGCCGGTCTTTATAACAGCGTACATTTCCATTTTCCTCCGACAATATAATTGAAGCGGAGAGAAACATTACCATGAAACCGGGTAGAGTCAAGAAAAAGTATGAAAAACAGGGATGCTATCCCTCTCCTGACTGTGGACTGGAGGGCCACATTTAATTAAGCTGAAGACACTATGAGATTAGGGGTCATATCGGATACACACGGGGAGCTTCCGGAAGGGGTGCTGGAGCAGTTTGCTGGCACAGATGCCATACTGCATGCCGGAGACATCGGGCCAATCGACATAGTCCACCAGCTGGAGGCCGTGGCCCCGGTAAGGGCCGTGCAGGGTAACATGGACTACGGCCAGGTCGCCGACATATATCCCAGGACGGACATGTTCGAGCTTGGCGGGGCCTTCTTCTATCTCATGCACGAGCCCTATCTCCTGGATCTCGACCCATCTGCAGCAGGGATATCCTGCGTTGTCTTTGGCCACACCCACATCCCCACCGTGGAGGAGAGGGACGGAGTGCTCTTTTTGAATCCAGGCAGTGCAGGGCGGCCCAAATGGGGATCACGCCCTACGGTTGCGATCCTGCAGATCAATGATGGAGTGGTCAGGGCAGAGATCGTGGAGATCTAAAAGACCTTTGGATACACCTGCAGGATATGCCGGGCAGCCAGCAAGACTCGGGCAGCACCTCTCGGCACCACAGAGCAAGATTTTTCTGGCCCTTTCCCTTTGATTTTTTTAAACTCTTTTTCAGACAGTGTCTTAGGCAAAAAACAATCGGAGGCTCTTCATCATGTCGAAATCCTTAAATAAAGTGATGCTCATAGGCCGGCTAGGGGCCGATCCCGAGATCAGATATACGGCAGACGGCACACCTGTGGCCAACTTCAACCTGGCAACTGACACCCCTATAAAGAGGGGGGATCAGTGGGAGACGGAGACCGAATGGCACAGGATCGTTGCCTGGCGGCGCCTTGCCGAGATCTGCAACGAGTACCTGAGCAAGGGCAGGCAGGTCTATGTGGAGGGCAGACTTCGCACCAGGGCCTGGGAGGACAGGGATGGAAACAAACGCTGGACCACGGAGGTCATAGCCCGGGACATCGTGCTCCTCGGAAGCCGTGAAGATACAGGAAACGGCGGAGACCTCGCCCCGCCGGAGCCACCCCCCATAGAGGACGACGTACCCTTTTAAATTCAAGCGATACGACGAAGGGCCAGCCCTTCTGCCGATCTCTTCTTGGGACCTGGCCCTTCATCTCCTTCACTCCCCCAAAAATGTTCCAAAATTTTTCCCGGAAAGTTTTTTCATAGAAAAATTTTTCCCAAAAATCTCCAACCACTCTGTATGTCCCTGCTCTTTAGGATATTTTCAAAAAACAGTTCCTTTTCTGCAGGCACATTTTTTGATATTTACAGACAAGTAGTGTCAGGCAGAGAGAACGGGAATCCATTCAGGGTGCCTTGTGCCCAAACCATTACGGGAGGAGAAGGCAAGTTGATCTCACTGGAGGCAGATCTGCCCTTTCAGGGGAGGATACTGGAAAAGGTACACGGCGTACTCGTACAACCTGTTCCAAGAAGGGTTGCTGCTGCCGTAATATTCATCTGGATTGCAAACCTCCTGGACTTCTTCCTTACCCTCCACAACATCTCTCTTGGCGCCATCGAGGCAAACCCCATACTGGCACCTCTATTCCATGAAGGCCGCTTCATGACGGCATTTGTGCTGAAAAACACAATGACCCTCTCCGGCCTTACCCTGCTCGTGGCCCTTGGCAGAAAGAGTAAGGGCACCTCTATTGCTTTTGCCATCATCTCTATGAGTTATCTAGCCCTCATCTGCTATCACATTTCACACATCATCATGGTCTAAAGACCAGTTTTTCCGCTGGCACGGGAAGTGCTTTTTCTGAACAGCAAAGAGGATGGGCTCCCTTCCATCCTCTTCAACCCTTTTAGAGAGAAGGAGGTCTAAAATGTTCAGAAAAACAGCACTGTCCCTTCAGGTTGTTACGATTGTCCTGCTTCTTACATCGCAGGCATTTTCCCAGGAAAGTCAAGAGGATGAGCAGTACGGCTTCATTGAACCGGCGGTAGAGTTCAGCACGGGTGATTATGGCACGGATGAGGATACGGATCTATTTTCCATCCCCATAACAGTTGGATACTCCCCGATTCCCAGACTCGAACTCTATGTAACTTTTGTCCCTTTCATGTATATGAAGACGACAAATTTGTTGGCCGTTGCCGGAAGGCCTGTGGTCGGCATGAAGGGGCACGGCTCGAAACACACGCTACCACCAGATGATACGGAACAGGAAGATACGGACAGGGATAGCGAGACAGGAATAGGCGACACCACTGTTGGCCTGAGCTACTATCTCCTGGAACAGACCCAAACACTTCCAAGCATCTATTTTTCCGGCTCGATCAAACTGCCCACAGCCGACGAGGACAAGTATCTGGGCACAGGAGAGTTCGACTATATTGTCGAACTCGGGGCATCCAAGGACTTCGGGCCCTGGGGACTATTTGGCTCGGTAGAGTACAACTTCATCGGCGATCCTGGCGGCGATTATGACCTTGACGACTATGCAGGAATCACTTTAGGCATCTCACACCGGAGCTTCGAGCGGCTGAAAAACAGTCTCTACATCTATGCCGCCGAGGCGATCTCGGATGAATCCGACGATCAGCTGGAGATAGGCTTCAAGAGCCGTTTCAGCATAGACCCCAGAAACGACATATCGGCCTTTGTGGCACGAGGGCTTCAGGACGGAAGTCCGGACTGGCAGCTTGGCCTATACTGGAGCTGGTACTTCTGATGGGATAGCGCCCCTTGGCCCAGGCCTTCCACCCCATTTGCCCCCTGCCTGATCAGAAGGGTCCCCCTGGCCATGAGCTGACAACCTTTATCACAAACCAGCTCAGCATGATCCCGCATATGAACATCTTGATGAACATGGCCACGATAAATCCCAGAAAGGTGCCAAATCCGGAGGTGAACATCTGTTTCAGCTCGCTTCCTGCAATCAGCTCGCCGGCCATAGCACCCAAGAAAGGGCCTATTATTATCCCCAATGGCCCGATAAAGAAGATCATAAGGGAGCCCAGGACGGCCCCTATGGCAGCGGCCTTGGAGCCGTTGAACTTTCTCACCCCCCATATGGTGGTGAGATAGTCTACAAGATAGGTTGAGGCTGCAAGAAGGCCCTCTATTACAAAAAACCACCACGACCAGTCGAGATCCGGCACCATCAGGCCATAAACCACTATTCCCAGCCATATGAGGATGGGACCGGGAAGCACAGGAAGCACGAGCCCGGCAAGCCCGGCAAGTATCAGGGGAACAGATATGACAACAGCTACGGCACTGTTTTCCATTTTCTCTCTCAGCTCCTCATCACGGCTGTTATGCTGGCTGCAATATAACATGCAGACCAGACGATCATCAGGGCCGCAATCAACCTGCGATGCCTGATCCAGGGCAACAGGCCCACGGCCAGGATGGGAATTGCAGGGAAGACGATCCCTGCCCAGAACGGCTCTATTCCCCTCAGCATCTCCTGAATGCCCAGAAAAAACCAGGGTCCTTTTATGAGGTGCATGTCAGGAGAGAGCACATCCAAGGGTGCATGCACGAACAGGCTGAAGGTGACCAGAAGGGCCAGGGCTGTCAGAAAGGCGGAGGCCGGCATTACAACCCTCTTGGTATGGTACCAGGTACCAATGCCCCAGCACAGCGCCCCCATGAGTATATGAACGGCATAGAGCCGGTTCATCCCGTCGTTCGAGATGCCAAGGAGCAGCCTGTCCAGGGCCCTTCCCACAAGCGGCACACTGAGCATAAGGTGTTCGGCAATGGTACCGGCGGCCTGGCCCGTGCCATCGTATCGGATCACATAGCCTGAAAACAGGGCAAAAACCCCCAGACCGACACTCAGGGTCACGATACTCCAGTGGAACCTCTGCCTCAGCACAGGCGCAGGGGCAAGGACCACCGACTTTTTAAATGTGTGCCAGAGCAGCAACAGGAAAAAGGACTGACTCGACCAGAAATGGAGGCCTCGCCAGAACCAGCCCCAGGCAAGGGTGGCCTCTATGGCCACGGTAGCCTCAAAAGGGGTGGCTGGCTCGAACTGGTAGGCCACCACGAAGCCGCTCATTATGGAGATGATCAAAGAGGCGGCTGCCAGCTCCCCGGAAGTCATCGAGGCAGCAGCCATGCGTGCTGCCGCTCTCGCCCTTCCCTTTCCCTTAGGTGCAGATGCCATAATCCTGATTCAATCGCCCATGTCATAACCCCCTGGGTATCTCCACCACGAAGCCCTCCCCATCCTCGAGGAGAGTTACGCGGTAGAGCTGGAGGTCCTTTTTGGCTGGCCCGGAGATATATTTCCCATCTGGCCTGAATCTGCTCTGATGGCAGGGGCAGAGAAATATCCCGTCTTCATCTATGAAATTGAGCCTGCACCCCAAGTGCGTACAGGTACGAGACACCGCCTGCGGGCCCTGGTCTGTCATGAAAAGCACGAAGTCCTGCTCCAGCAGCCTTTCACCTGGCTTGAGGGCCTTTCTGATCCGTATCCGTTTTGGCGGGCGAAAGCGCTCCTGCCTCACAAAGGATATGAAGGGCCATGAAAGGGCCCCTATCAGGGCCCAGATGGCCCCTTTTAGAGCGCCTCTCCGGGTCATTTTCGAAAGATGGAGAAGATGATGGTCAGGACAATGCTCAGGATGATCGATGTGGCCAGGGGAAAATAGAACGTAAAGTTGCCCTTCCTGATGACAATATCCCCTGGAAGCCTTCCGAGAAAAGGGATCTTGGGCGCAAGCATCATTATGAGCCCGATAACTGCTATGACCACGCCAAGTATGAGGAGCAGCCTTCCAAACTCGGAAAACGGATTCATCGCCTCCTTACCTCATCACTCTCTTTTAAGGGTGCGCTATCAAGATAAGCACCTGTCAATTCACGGCAATATCTGCAGTTTCAGCACCAGAGATGCCGCCTGCCCCAGCAAGCAGCCTCTTTTCCATTCGCCCCTTTCTGCCCTTGTACCTCTCTGCCTCGCTGAAGATACAGCCGCAGTAGGGCTGCCGGTAGATCCCGATCGCCTTGGCCTCTTCGATGCCCTGGCTCCAGCCAGTGCGAAAGTCCTGATAGAAGAAGTCGAGCCCGTGGGCCCTGGCAATCTCCTCTCCCATCCGCCTGATGAGCTCGTGTCTCTGATACTTGCTGTAAAGGAGCGTGGTGCTGAAGGCAGAAAAACCAAGTGCTGATGCGGCCCTGGCCGCTGCCTCAAGCCGGATCCGGTAGCATACCGGACATCTCTCCTGCTGTGAGAACCGGCCCCCAAGCTCTCTGAGCCAGTCATCAAGGCCGTAGAGCCTGCTATCCCAGACCATCTCAACCCCCCTCTTCTGGCACACGGTCTCCAGGGCCTCCACCCTGCGCTCAAACTCCAGCAAGGGGTGGATGTTGGGGTTGAAGAAGTAGCCAACCGGCTCTATGCCCTGCTGCCTCAGACTATCAAGCGGATAGAGCAGACAGGGGCCGCAGCATGTGTGTAGCAGGAGTTTCATGACTTGAAGGTTAAATCCTGATCACCTTGGAGGCAAGCTGCATGGAGGTGATGATATCCAACATATTGGTGGTCTCGCCCACGGCCTTGTCCTTTAGAAGGCCGTAGAAATCGAGACATGTGCCGCAAACCAGGATAGAGACCCCTGCCTCCTCAAGGCCCCTGAGATCCTCGAGCACACCGGAGCCCTCAACGGCAAGCCTCACCCCTGAATTTACAAGCACTATCCGCCAAAGATCGCCGCCCATCTCCTTTAGGGTGGAGATGAAATTGGCCATAAGTCTGGCTCCAAGCTCGTCGTCTCCACGCCCCATCCTGTTTGAAGGAATAAAGACCAGGATCTTCTGACCCGTCGAGGAACCGTGCCCCCTGGCACCAGGGCCGGAAGGATCGGCAAGATCCCCCATGCCCATCTCACATGTGGGAGGGGCCCCTGTTACCGTCCAAACACCCCTATCGACTTCATTGACCGAGACCTCCCAGCCCTGGCTCTTGAAGAACCTGGCCACATTCTCCCTGGATGCCTCGTTGTCCACCCTCACCTCTATCAATCTGTCAGGATAGCGCTCCACGGCCTCCTTTGCCGCAAGTACAGGTTTCGGGCATGTCATTCCGCAGCAATCGATCCTCTTCATGCTGAACTCCTTATCATGGCTTGTGAGATACTGGCTACCCCCTTGACAACGGCGGTAGCAGTCGGGTGACAACAAAGTGACCGCAAAGCCCTCTTTTGTCCAATTGATTTACTCTATTGCCCGATGCAATGCTATAAACAGAATCGTCTTAAACGGAGACCAGCCTTGTCATGGGCCACCTTTCAGGTTCAAATGGGACGAGAAATAGACCTTGTCCCTTGCCCATAAACTCTAACCAGGACGGAGAGACCATGAAGGGCTTTTTCCAACTCATAGGCCGGAGAGAATTCATGAAGCTACTGGCAAGATTTGAACCCCTGGAGCGCGAGGAAACAGGCCTGGATGGTGCCAGGGGAAGGATCATATTTGAAAACATAAGATCCCCGGAGGATCTGCCCCCCTTTTCGCGCTCGACAATGGACGGCTTTGCAGTAAGGGCAAAGGACACCTTTGGATGCAGTGAATCAGAACCGGCCCTGCTGAACATAGTGGGAGAGATCCCTATGGGTGCCGCAGGCGACCACCTTGAGATCATGCCTGGCCAGACCGCCAAGATCTGGACAGGAGGGGCCCTGCCCAAGGGGGCAGACAGCGTGGTCATGGTGGAATATACACACCTGGTGGACCCTGAGACCATCGAGGTATTTCGTCCTGTGGCACCAGGGGAAAACGTGATCCTCCAAGGAGAAGACTTCCGAGAAGGAGAAATCGTCTTCAATGCCGGACACGAACTCAGAAGTCAAGACATCGGGGTGCTGGCAGGGCTTGGAATCACGAGGATACCGGTCTTCAGAAGGCCGAGGGTGGCCATCATAAGCACAGGGGACGAGCTGGTCCCTCCGGAAAGGAGACCGGCCCCCGGACAGATCAGGGACATAAACAGCACCACCCTGGCCTCCCAGGTAGAGGAGGCTGGCGGAATCTCCTTGAAGATGGGGATCATCGGAGATGATCCTGAAGCCATGCTCGAGGCATGCCAAGATGCCCTGGACAGCGGGGCAGACATCCTGCTGCTTTCTGGTGGCAGCTCTGTTGGCAGGCGCGATTTTACCCTGACGGTATTCGAGGCCATACCAGGCACTGAGGTACTGGCCCACGGGGTCTCCATACGGCCGGGCAAACCCACCATTCTGGCAAAACGGGGCAACCAGGCCCTGTTTGGCCTGCCAGGACACGTGGCCTCGGCCATGGTGGTCTTCTATCTATTCGTCAGGCCCCTTGTCAGATTCATGTCCGGACGGGAACTGTCGATCGGGCTTCCGGAGATCTTGGCCACATGCAGCCAGGAGATCCCCTCTGTAAGCGGAAGAGAGGATTTTGTGCGGGTAAGGCTACAGAGACTGCCGGACCGGGACCTGCCAGAGGCATTTCCTGTCTGGGGCAGATCGGGGCTGTTGCGCCCCCTGGTCAAGGCAGACGGACTCCTCATCGTGCCAAGGGACAGCGAAGGGCTGGAGAGGGGAGAAAGGGCCAGGGTGCTCCTCTTTTCACCAAACAGCCCTTCCTGAATCGACCGAGCCCTCCCTATTGAACCAACCCTATCCCTTGGCCGCTCTATTGTTGAGCTCGTAGACCCAGGCCAGGATCTCTGCCACTATCACATAGGTCTCTGGCGGGATCTCGGCGTTTAGCTCCAGACGCGACAGGATCTCCGCAAGATCGGCATTTTCCCGCACAGGCACTCCGGCCTCGCGGGCAAGGTCCAGGATCTTTTCGGCAACTACACCCTCGCCCTTGGCCACTACCTTGGGGGCCTTGTCCTTCAAGGCATCATACTTCAAGGCAATGGCCTTTTTCTTCTTGGTGCCTGCTGCCATCTTCAAAATCCCTATCTCATCCCCTCTGCAGCTCCGGGCATCCTCAGGCCAGTATGTCCAGACTGCCTGAAGCAGGCAGCCTTGTCTGGCCAGGGGCCAAGAACGGATCGGCCCCACACTCCTCGATGGAAAAGATATCAATTGCCGAAAACCTGAAACCAGAGGCCTTCAGCCGCTCTACGAGGAGGGGCAGCTCCCTGCGAACCAGGGCCACAGAGCGCCCTTCAGCACCCACGGTGAGATCGAGCCCTTGGTCCTTGCTGGCAACATGAATCTTCAACAGCCCGAGTCCGGACATATTCAGATCAAAGGCGATATGGCTGACCACAGACGGGCCTTCCCCATCCCCATCGGAATCGTGCCCCTTTTCCTCCCAATAGGCCCAGTTTCCGACCCCTGTACTGTTTGCAAGAAAGAGGGGGAAGAGGAGGAGGTTTATGCCAAGCTCATGCCTTGCCAGGGACTGGAGATGGGTTGTGGCCTCAACAAATCCGGAAGCCATACGGATGACCACATCTGAAAGAGGGGCGGATCTATCAGACTCATGCAAGCCAGCCGCAGGGCCGGCACCCTCCAACACCCTGTTTCCGCCAGGCTCTCCTCCATCAGACTCCTTGACCAAAGGCCCTCTGAGGGAAGAGGGCACAGGCCTTGTATCAGAAGGGCTGTCGTGCAGGCCTGTACGAACATGCTTTGCATGACCCCCTTCTGGCTCCCTGCCACCAGAGACCGAGGCCTTTTCAGCCCCGGCCCCCCAAACCTGTCCGGGCTGATCCCCGCTGGCCTCCTCTTTTGCCCCGGGAGCATTGCCGGCTCCCTCGAAAAAGGAAAACACCCTCTCCAGTATGGTCTGCCTGAATACCGAAGGCCGGGCTTCAGAAGCCCCCCCCAGTCCGGCAGACGACCCGGAAGAGGGCCCGGAAGATCCAGCCACTTCAAAAGGACTCCCATCTTTCCGAGCCCCGGACAGGCCATGCAACAGGTCTTGAAAGACCCTTGAAACAGACGGGGATGGAACCTTTTCGATATGGGATCCCTCTTTAGATCCCTCTGTCGCCTCTGACCCAGAGCCCTTGAGCATGCCGAGAGAGCCGGCCTTGGACAAGGGAGTGATGGGGCCTTCTTCAAAAGTCG
>CAZNKD010000006.1:0-12528 GCA_964573615.1 uncultured Desulfobacterales bacterium
TCTCGCAGACATCCATCCTGCAAGGAGAGGAAGGCCTGCCTATGATCCTGTCTTCATGTTCAAGATACTCCTGCTCCAGCAGTGGTTCAATCTCTCTGATCCTCAGGCCGAGGCCATGATCAATGACCGTATCTCCTTCAAACTCTTCCTGGGTATGGATATCGCTGAAACAGGCCCTGATGAAACCACTATCTGCAGGTTCAGAAATGAACTCGGCCACAGGGCCAGAATGCTCTTTGAAGAAGTAAACAGGCAGTTTCTGGAAAAGGGGATCATCGTAAGAACAGGCACCATCACTGATGCCTCCTTCATCCAGTCTGCTGCCAAGCCCAGAAAAAGGAAACAGTCCAAGGATAAGGATGCCACCTGGGGCCACAAGGGCAAAAAGAGCGTATTCGGCTACAAGATGCATATAGGAACAGACATGGACTCTGGAATCATCAGAAAGACCACTCTTACTACTGCCAAGGTGCATGACAGCCAGGTGATGAAGAAGCTGATTTCTGGAGATGAAGAGTTGGTGGCTGGAGACAAGGCCTACTTCCGGATCCAGTGGGAGGACTATATTGAAATAGAGGGGAAGAGGTATGTCTCCTGGATCATGAAGAAGGCATTTAGAAACCGTCCCCTTTCCAAGAAAGACAAGGAGCGCAACAAGTTCATCTCCAGGATCAGGGCAGCCGTAGAGAGGCCCTTTGCCATCATAAAGGCCAAGTGGGGCCACAGCAGGGCCAGGTACTTTGATCTGATACGTAATGAAGTTCATCTCTTTCTTCTGTGTACCGCGTACAACCTAAGAAGGGCCCATGCTCTTCTGAAATAGGGATTAACAGGAGTAGTGTGTCCAAATTCCAGGATATATCAAAAAAATGATGAGAAAGCGAAGATAATAGCAAAAACTTTTCTATAAAACTGCCGAGATTGTCTATTTTTGATAATATGCCCATAAATAGTGGAAATAGGTGCCTTTAATGCAGAGGTCTCTATGTATATGTCCTGTTTCACCTCTTAAAATACCTGCTCAAAGGCAAGCATAAAGCAAAAAAAATACCGCTTTAAGGAGAAGTGAAGAGGCTTGAAGTGCATAAAAGTCGGATCTTTTTGGTGGGATGTTCTTTTTGGGAAAATATTTTCCTTTGACGGAAAACTTTTTCTGTGGAGTGTTTTTCATCTCGGCATGTTTTTTACAGGGATCGGCCTATCCGGCCGGTAAGGCCCTAGAGAGCTGTTTGGCCAGGGCAGAGGGACAGGATAGAGGCCGGAATAGCTACAAACAGGCCTTCTGCCCTCAATTACTCGCTTGCATAATTTCCCCTGAGGGGTTATAAAGCTCTCCCAGTCCTGCAAATCTCTTTTTTGGGCAGGAGCAAAAGTTTCAAAAGTGAGGTAACGACCATGTCCAAGGTGTGTCAGATATGCGGTAAGGGCCCCAGAACAGGATGCAACGTAAGCCATGCCAACAACCATACCAAGAGGCGCTGGCTGCCAAACCTCCAGAGCGTTCGCGTGGATATAGGCGGAGGAAAGACCCGCAGGATGAGGGTGTGCACCAGGTGCATCCGCTCTGGCAAGATCGTCAAACCTGCCATCAGGCCCAAGGAGGCCGTAGCGGAGTAGGTAGGGTTGATCCCATACTCTTTGCGGGAATCGAAATAGAGATCGAAATCACCGATCGAGGATCCCGATCAAAAAACCGGTCGAGCACCAAAGTGCTGGCCGGTTTTTTTATCTCAGGTTTTATCTCAGGCACTTAAATCCTTGAAAGAGTCCTTGAAACGGGGAAGAGGGCCGGGGCGGCCATCGCCCATCGCTGCTTCAGTCTGAAGCAACCCTTTGAACCCTTAGCACTCCTCCAACCTTCTTGATCCCTGATAGCACCTTTTGCAGGTGCTGGCCGTCGCGCACCTCTGTCACAAAGGTGAAGTGGGCACTCTGATCCGGCGTGGTGGTGACCTTTGCCTCAAGGATATTGGCCTCGGATGCACTGATGGCGTTGCTCACCGCAGCCAGCATCCCCTTCTTGTCCGCGGTGGTGACATTTATCTTCACCGGATAGGTGGCGTCCTTGTCCGGCTCCCAGCTCACCTCCACCTTGCGGTCCGACTCCAGGTTGGCCACATTGGGGCAGTCCTCCCGGTGTATGGTCACGCCGCGCCCCCTTGTGATATAGCCTATGACATCGTCACCAGGCACAGGTGTGCAGCACTTTCCGAGATGGATCATTATGTCATCGTGGCCATGGATGGTGATCCCCTCCTTGGTCCGCTTTCTTGGCTTGGTCTTCTGGGCGGCCAGATCCGCCTCGGTGAGCTCATAGCCGTCGCCATGTTTGATCTTGATATAGCGCCGCACCACGTGCAGCGGCGAGATCTTGCCGTAGCCCACGGCTATGAGCATGTCATCCACCGTCTTGAAGGAAAGGGCCTTGGCCACCTCCTCTGCCGCCTCTTCCTTGAGGAATTCGTTGAAGTCCAGCCGGTGCTTTCTGAACTCCCTGGCGCAGAGGTCCTTTCCAAGGGCCAGGGACTTGCCCCGCTCCTCTGTCTTGATCCACTGCCTGATGCGTGCCCTTGCACGGCTGGTCTTGGCAAGTTTCAGCCAGTCACGGCTCGGCTTGTGGTGTTTGGATGTGATGATCTCAACCACGTCTCCGTTCTGGAGCTGGTACTTCAAGGGGACCATGCGGCCGTTGACCTTGGCGCCAGCACAGTGGTGGCCCACTTCGGTGTGGATGGAATAGGCGAAGTCTATGGGGGTTGCCCCCACAGGGAACGCCTTGATCTCACCGTTTGGCGTCAGCACATAGACCTCGTCCGGGAACAGGTCTATGCGCACCGATTCCAGGAACTCCCTCGGGTCTTCCAGCTCCTTCTGCCACTCCATGAGCCGCTTGAGCCAGTCGAACTGCTTCTCCTTCTCCCTGGTGAGGATCTTTCCTTCCTTGTAGAGCCAGTGGGCAGCGATACCCTCGTTGGCCACCTTGTCCATCTCCTCGGTGCGTATCTGGATCTCCATCCGCTCGCCGTAAGGGCCGATGACCGTGGTGTGGAGCGACTGATACATGTTTGCCTTTGGCAGGCTTATGTAGTCCTTGAACCTTCCGGGTACCGGCTTCCAGAGGGAGTGGACGATCCCCAGGGCCTCATAGCACTCGGTGACGGTCTGGAGGATGATCCGGAAGGCGATGAGGTCGTAGATCTCGTCCAGGGTCACGTTTCTGCGCCTCATCTTCCTGAATATGCTCCAGAGGTGTTTCGGGCGTCCAAGGACCCGGCACGACAGGCCGAACTCCGCCATCTTCTTGGAGATGATGGCCTTGACCTCCTCCACATAGGCCTTCCTCTCGCCAAGCCTTGCCTCCACCTCTGCCTTTAGCTGTTCATACTCCTCGGGATAGAGGAATGCGAAGCCCAGGTCTTCCAGCTCCCGCTTGATCCAGTCGATACCGAGGCGGCCTGCCAGCGGGGCATATATGTCCAGGGTCTCTCTGGCGATCTTTGGCCTTTTGTGCTCCTTCTGATACTGGAGGGTGCGCATGTTGTGGAGCCGGTCTGCAAGCTTTACCAGCAGGACCCTGATGTCCTTGCTCATGGCAAGGATCATCTTTCTGATGTTCTCTGCCTGCTTGTGTACCTTGCTCTGGAACTCGATCTGGCTGATCTTGGTGACCCCGTCCACGATCCTGGCCACATCCGGGCCGAACATCTCCTCTATCTCCTCTATGGTGGTGAGGGTGTCCTCGACGGTGTCGTGAAGGAGTCCTGCGGCAATGCTGGGCAGATCGAGCTTGAGCTGGGCCAGGATGTAGGCGACCGCCAGGGGGTGGGAGAGATATGGTTCGCCAGAAAGGCGCACCTGGCCTGCATGCACCTTGGCAGAGAAGACATAGGCCTTTTCCACCAGGCTGGTGTCCGCCTCGGGGAGGTAGGAGTGGATCTGATCCAGGATGTCGTTTATGCGAACCATCTATTGCCTTGTTGCGCTTCCTTTTCGGGCAGGCAGAGGCAGGCAGCAGGTCTTGCTGTCAGATTCTGGCTCCTCAATACTGGTCCAGGGCCTTGAGTGCCTCTTCCAGGCTCTCGTCAAAGGGGACATCCCTGCTCTGGCCCTGCCTCCTTTCAGTGATCTCGACCTGGCCATCCTTGAGCTTTCTGCCAACGGTTATCCTGACAGGCACGCCGATCAGCTCGGCATCCTTGAACTTCACGCCAGGCCGCTCGTCCCTGTCGTCCAGGAGCACGTCGACCCCTTTGGCCCTCAGGCCGCGGTAGAGATCCTCGCCCGCCCCTTTCTGGGCCTCGTCCTTTACGTTAAGCACTGAGATCACTATCTCAAAGGGTGCTATCGGACGTGGAAACACGATCCCCTTCTCGTCATGGCCCTGTTCTATGGCCGCAGCCACGGTGCGCCCGATGCCGATGCCGTAGCAGCCCATTATGATGGGGCGCTCCTTTCCCTGGGAGTCGAGGAAGGTTGCCCCCATGGACTCGCTGTACTTGGTGCCGAGCTTGAATATGTGGCCCACCTCGATGCCCCGCTTGATCTCTATCTTGCCTCCGCACCTGGGGCATGGGTCTGCCTCAGTGATCACCCGGATATCTGCCAGCTCGGGAAGGGGCAGGTCCCTGTTCCAGTTGAGCCCTACCAGGTGGGTGTCCGCCTTGTTGGCGCCGGCCACGAAGTCCCTGAGTCCCTTTATGGAGTAGTCCCCGATGATTCGGACCTGGCCTGGCAGATTTACCGGCCCGGCAAACCCCACGGGTGCGCCGGTCAGCCTGGCAACGGTTTCTGCATCTGCCATCTGCAGGCTTTCGGCATCGAGAAAGTTCTTGAGCTTCACCTCGTTGAGCTCCATGTCTCCACGGATGAGTGCGGCAACCGGTTTGCCGTCTGCCAGGAAGAGCAGGGTCTTGACCAGCCTCGATGTGTCAACGCCCAGGAATTCCGCCACCTCGTCAACGCTCTTTTTGCCCGGTGTCGATACCTCACGGGCCTCCTGCTCAGCTCCTGTGTCAGGGTCTTCATCCGGAGATGGTCTCCTGTCATCCGGCTCTGCAGCAGGGGCGAGCTCCACATTGGCCGCATATGAACATGCGGTGCAGCAGGCGATCTTGTCCTCTCCGGTCTCTGCTATGACCATGAACTCGTGGCTTGCATGTCCGCCGATGGAGCCCGTATCCGCCTCTACCGGCCGGTAGTCCAGACCGCACCGCTCGAATATGTTGCAGTAGGCCCGGTACATGGCCTGATAGGTGCGGTCCAGGGCCTCTTCGTCGGTGTCGAAGCTGTAGGCATCCTTCATGATGAACTCCCGGCTCCTCATGAGGCCGAACCTGGGCCTTATCTCGTCCCGGAACTTGGTCTGGATCTGGTAGAGATTGAGGGGCATGTCTCGGTATGAGCGTACATGCTTTCTCACAAGGTCGGTGATCACCTCTTCGTGTGTGGGGCCGAGGCAGAACTCGCGGCCATGGCGGTCCTTGAAACGGAGCAGTTCCTTCCCGTAGAGCTCCCAGCGTCCGGTCTCCTTCCAGAGCTCGGCTGGCTGCACCATGGGCAGGAGCAGCTCCACGGCACCTGCGGCATTCATCTCCTGCCTTACGATCTGCTCGACCTTCCTGATGGATCTCAGGCCCAAGGGGAGATAGGAATAGAGGCCTGAGGCCAGCTTCCTGATCATGCCCGCCCTGAGCATGAGCTTGTGAGAGACGATCTCCGCCTCGGCGGGGACCTCCTTCAAAGTGGGGAGAAAATATCTGGAATAGCGCATGTCCTTTCAGCTCCTTGCCTTCATTTCCTGCCGGAATCCTCAAACGTCTCCTTCAAACTTCTCTTTGACCACCCGCTCGACCTCGCTCCAGAAGGCCTCGAGCAGCTCTTCCTCCTTCACCTTCCTTATCACCTTCTCGCCCTGGAAGATGATGCCCACACCCTTGCCGCCTGCAAATCCGATATCTGCCTCTCTGGCCTCACCAGGGCCGTTCACGATACAGCCCATGACCGCAAGCTTTATGGGGTGAGGGATGCGTCTTGCCCGCCTCTCCACCTCTTCTGCCAGGGGGAACAGGTCGATCTCCGTGCGGCCACAGGTGGGGCAGGAGATGATCTCAGGCCCCCTGAACCGGCGTCTTGTGGCCCTCAGGATCTCGTATGCAACAGCGATCTCCTCTACAGGGTCCCTGGTCAGGGATACCCGCATGGTGTCGCCGATGCCCTCCATGAGCAGGGCACCAAGGGCCACCGAGCTCTTGACCGTGCCTGCAATGAGTCCGCCCGCCTCTGTCACACCGATGTGCAGCGGGAAGTCACTCCGCTCAGACAGGAGCCTGTAGGATGAGATGGTGTCCATGACGTCGGAGGACTTGATGGAGACCTTGATCTCCTCCCAGCCGAAGTCGGCCACATACTGGATATTCCTGATGGCGCTCTCCACCAGGGCCTCTGGCGTTGGCCCCCCATATCTTTTCCTGATGTCGGCCTCCAAGGAGCCCGAGTTCACCCCGACCCTTATGGGCACCCTGTACTCCTTGGCCTTTTCCACCACCTTCCTCAGCCGCTCAGGACCGCCTATGTTGCCGGGGTTTATTCGGATGCCTGCCGCTCCTGACTCCATGGCAGCTATTGCCAGACGCCAGTCGAAGTGGATGTCCGCGATAAGGGGTATGTTGATGGAGCTCGTGATCTCACTTATCGCCCGGGCAGCCTCCACGTCGGGAACGGCCACACGGATGATCTCACACCCCACGTCCTCCAGCTCCCTTATCTGGCGGACAGTGGCCGCCACGTCCCTGGTGTCGGTGTTGCACATGGACTGCACCACCACGGGATTGTCGCCGCCTATGGCCACGTCTCCCACATGGATGGTCCGGGTCTTGCGTCTTCTTACGGTGTCAATGCCTCTGTCTGTCGTTATTTCAGGCTTCATGGGCATGCATGATAATTAAGAGCCCATTTTAGGGCAACAGTAACGGATAAAGGGGGGTGAGGCACCGCGGACAGCACCTCCCGAGCAGGAATGGGTTTCCCCAGTGGGCGGAAATATTTTCCCATCTCATTTGGGGACAGCGTATTGCAGTTGGCCTTGGCAGCACCGAGTATGGCTCTTGTTGGAGGCCTTTGGTGTTGACACTGGCGATAGAACTCATGTACCAATAAGAGATAGCAAGGAGAGATGAGCCATGAAGATTCAGAATCCCTACGGGATCGGACCTGAAGGCGGTATCAAAAAGGGCGCTGAGGGAAGCCGCCCTGAAGGCGGTTCCGGCAGCTTCTCGGATCTGCTGGACGGCATAAGAAAGGGCGCAGCCCCTGGTGCAGCTGGTGCGGCATCAGGTGCCCAGGCGACGGCACATACCAGTGGCCCGTCGGAGCTGGCAGGATCTGCTGCCATAACCCAGGTGCAGCAGGCCGCCCTGGCCAGGGGTGAGGAGCTCCTGGGGCTGCTTGAGCATCTTTCCGCCCTCCTTGAAGAGGCGAGGATGCCGGACAATGCGCTCGATTCCCTGGCCGATGGCCTGAGCCAGAAGGTCCAGGAGGTGCAGGAGTCCAAGCTACGCCTCGACGGGCAGGACCCCCTGAGGCAGACCCTGGACGAGATCCAGGTGCTGAGTCAGGTGGAGTACATGAAGATAGTCAGAGGAGACTACTCGAGCTGAGATGAAGGAAAAGAAGCGGGTTCTTATCGTGGAGGACGACAGGGAGGTCAGGCAGATGCTGGACGATTACCTGTCGTTTCTCGATCTCGAGGTGGATACTGCAGCAGACGGGCTCGAGGGCCTGACCAAGATCAAGGAGAACAGCTACGATCTGGTGGTTACAGACATAGCCATGCCCTATGTGAGCGGCATCGGGATCATCTCCATACTCAAGAAGGACTTCCCGGACATACCGGTGATCGCCATCACCGGATATGGATACCACGCAGAAGAACTCGCCCAGGAAAAGAAGGCCGACTTCATCATGGGAAAGCCCTTTGACGTCCACAAGATGAAGGACGCCATCCAGCGCCTGTTGGGGATCTGATGGGCCTTTTCTTTAAAGATTGAACTTCTCTCCAAGCCCTGGCACAAAGACCTCCGTGCCTGGAAGCACTCTTTCCAGGGTCTTTCTGAGCGCCTCTTGGGCCTCTGGTTCCCCGTGGACGATGAACAGCTTGCGGGGCCTGGCCGCTTTTGCATAGTTTAACAGGCTTGTCCTGTCTGCATGGGCAGAGAAGCCGTTTATCGTATATATCCTGGCCTTTACGGCAATGGGTTCCCCGAAGATCTTCACCTCTTTTGCACCATCCACTATCCGCCTTCCCAGGGTGCCCTGGGCCTGAAAGCCCACTATGATCAGGGTGGTGTTCTCCTTCCAGAGATTGTGTTTCAGGTGGTGCTTGATCCTGCCGCCTGTCATCATGCCGCTTCCTGCCAGCACGATCTTCGGCCCTGGAATGGAGTGGATGGCCTTCGACTCCTCGGCGGTCTCCGTAAATTTGAGCCCCGGCATGTCGAAGGGGGAGCGCTTGCGGGAGAAGTGCTTGTTCATGAAAAGATGACAGTACTTGCAGTGCCTCTCATATAGCCTGGTTATGTTGATGGCAAGTGGGCTGTTCAGGAATACCGGCACCCTCTTTGAGAGCTTGCCCGCCCTCTTCATGTTGGCGATGTGGTAGAGGATCTCCTGGGTGCGCTCAAGGGCAAAGGTGGGGATCAGCACTGTGCCGCGCCTCTTGACCGTGCTGGTGATGGCCTCTTCCAGCTCCAGGACCGAGTCCTCGTAGGACTTGTGATCCCTGTCGCCATAGGTGGACTCCATGATGAGGGCATCTATGTTCCTTTCAGGCGGATCGGGGTCGTTCACCATGGGCCGGCCTCCATCGCCGAGATCACCGGTGTATACGATCTTCTTCCAGCGACGGGTCCTTCTTTCCTTGTACTCCACCACGACCTGGGAAGAACCGAGGATGTGGCCGGCTTCCTTGAGATGGAAGGTGAGCTTCACATCCGGTACAGGCTGGACGGTGCGGTTGTATGGGATGGGCTTGGTGAAGAGCTCATGGGCATAGAATACGTCCTCCACGGAGTAGAGGGGTTCCTTGACCTTTATGCCCGCCCTGGTGAGCCTCCTCTGCTTCCATAGGAATTCCTCCTTGAGGATATGGGCGGAGTCCATCATTATGAGGGCCGCTATGTCCTTTGTGGGCGGGGTGCAGTAGATGTCGCCGTCGAATCCCTGCTTGTAGAGCACGGGGATGCGCCCGCAATGGTCCAGGTGACCGTGGCTCAGGATCAGGCCGTGAAGGGCCTTCGGGTTGAAGCCGAATCTTTCGTAGTTCTTCTTCTCGAGCTCCCAGGGGCCCTGGAACTGGCCGCAGTCTAGCAGGAAGCGATACCTGCCAAGCTTGAGCAGGTGGCAGGAGCCAGTGACCGTCGTTGCCGCACCGTGGAAGGTGATGGATGCCATGTCCTCTCCCGATCTCCTTTTTTGTATTTGATAGAGCCTGACACAGAGACCCGGCCTTTGCAAGACGGAAAAAGGCACCCCTTGCCATTTGGCCAGCCACGTCTTGACACATCTCGGTCCTGGCTGGTAAACAGATAGTTCCTGTTACCACCTTTGCAGGACCCGTTGGGGGAGCTGGGGTGAACCCGGCTGAGAGGTCGGCTCTATTTTCCGCCGACGACCCCTAAACCTGATCTGGGTAATGCCAGCGAAGGGAAACGAGGTTTCCGACCCGCCAAACCAAGCAGGTTGAAGGCCGCATCCCTTGGCTGGAGGCGGCTTTTTTCTTTTCGACAGGGCCGCCTGGCAGAACCGTCCAGACAAATCTTGGAGGAATCTATGGAAGCTACCCTTTTGACCACTCTCAGAAAGGGTGAAGTACCTGACTGGCTGAAGGATCTCGCAGCCAGGGAAAGGATTGACACCGACAGGCTGGTAGAGGCCATCCTGGCCGGACACGCAGTGGTCCTCGGCCACAGGACCGGCCGCGGCACCATGGTGGTGGGAAGGGGTGTGAGGACCAAGGTAAACGCCAATATAGGCGCAAGCACCCTGACCTCCTCCATCGATTACGAGAGGGAGAAGCTCGATGCGGCACTGAGGGCCAAGACAGACGCCATCATGGATCTCTCCCTTGCCGACAACATCGTTGAGATAAGGAAGATGGTGCTTGAAAACTCCAGTGTGCCCGTGGGTACGGTGCCTATCTATGAGGCCGCCACCATGGCCAGGCTGAAGCGCGGGGCCGTGGTGAACCTGGATGCCGAGGAGATGTTCGAGGTGCTGGAGCGCCAGATGGCCGAGGGCGTGGATTTCGTAACTGTCCATTGCGGGATCACAAAAAGGCTCATAGAGGAGCATCCGCCTGAGGAGCGCCTGGAGGGGATAGTGTCGCGCGGCGGCACCATAACTGCGGCATATATCCGCAATACCGGCAGGGAAAACCCCTATTATGAGCAGTACGACCGGCTGCTGGACCTCGCAGAGAGATATGACTGTGTCCTGAGCCTTGGAGACGGGATGAGGCCGGGGGCCTTGGCGGATGCGGCAGACGCCCTGGAAGTGGGAGAGCAGAAGATCCTTGGCGAGCTCCAGAAGAGGGCCTTTGACCGTGGGGTCATGTCCATGATAGAGGGTCCGGGACACGTGCCCATCCACATGATCAAGAAGGCGGTTCACAGGATCAAGGAGTTCACCAATCAGGCCCCCCTCTATCTGCTAGGCCCCATCGTCACGGATGTGGCCCCGGGATACGACCATATCACCTCTGCCATCGGTGCCGGGATCGCAGGGATGTGCGGGGCGGATTTCATCTGTTATGTCACGCCATCGGAGCACCTCGGCCTTCCCACGGCCCAGGATGTGTTCGACGGGGTGATTGCCGCGAGGATCGCTGCCCATGCGGCAGATATCGCCAAGGCGATCCCAGGGGCAATGGAGTGGGACAACGAACTTTCCCGGGCCAGGAAGGCCCTGGACTGGGACAGGCAGATCGAGCTTGCAATAGATCCGGAAACGGCCCGGAAGGTCAGGAAGGAGCGCTCCGGAGAGGGCGCGTGCACCATGTGCGGTGAGTATTGCGTATTCTTGATACTGAAGTGATACACACTTGAGTGCGGCATCATAAGGAGAAAGGAGCATCTTGTAGATCATGCGTGAGATAGAGATAACAAAGGGAATTGTCAGGAATCATGTTGAGAGCCTGGAAAGGGCCCTCGAGAGCGATGTTGTCATAGTGGGGGCAGGCCCAAGCGGGCTCGTGGCAGGGGGGCTTTTGGCAAGCAAGGGTTACAATGTGACCATGCTCGAAAAGCGCCTGGCCCCTGGAGGAGGCATCTGGGGCGGCGGCATGGGATACAAGTATGTCATGATCCAGGAGGAGGCCAAGCATGTCCTGGATGAGTTCAATGTGCCCAGCAAGCCCTACGGAGACGGTTTCCATACCGTGGACTCCATAACCTTTGCCTCAGGGCTCATCTTCGAGGCCTCACGCAGGGGGGTGAACATATTCAACCTCACCGTTGCCGAGGATCTGCTCGTGCGCGAGGGGCGTGTGGTGGGGGTGGTGATAAACAACACCTTCGTGGAGATGAACCATTTTCCAGTGGATCCCCTGACCATAGAGGCAAAGGCCGTGGTGGATGCCACAGGTCATGACCACGATGTGGTGCATGTCTTTTCCCGCAAGAACGACGTGAAGCTGAACACGCCGTCTGGAAAGCCGGTTGGTGAGCGCTCCATGTTCGCCCAGACTGCGGAAGAGGCCGTGGTCACGAACACCCGGGAGGTCTATCCCGGGCTCTATGTGTGCGGGATGGCCACGGCTGCCGTATATGGCGGCTACCGTATGGGCCCCATATTCGGCGGTATGCTCCTGTCTGGCAAAAGGCTGTTCGAACTGCTGGATGAGGCCCTTTCTGCATAGAAAAATCAAGCAGTTATAACGTACTTGACAATAGATAAGGGGCAACTTATTATTCCTTTCGGATTTCAAAAAGGCTGAGTGCCGGGGCGGGAATAACTCAGTGGTAGAGTGCAACCTTGCCAAGGTTGAAGTCGCGGGTTCGAATCCCGTTTCCCGCTCCATCCATCAAGCAAAGAAAGGGCAGTCGTTGCGGCTGCCCTTTTTCATTTTCGGCCAAGGCCATTCTTTCAATTTCAATATTGTTTTTAGAGTAGGGCAGGCCGGCGGATAACAGCCATATGTCCCTGTCGGCTTGTCAGTTAAGGCATATCTGCCGGATAATTTTGCGCCTCTCTCCTTGATTTTTATGGGCGTATGTTGCTATTGTCTATAAATGAAGAGCGGTTCAATCTCAAATTTCTGCGCGAAGAGGCATTTTAAAATTTAAAGAGAGATTCTTGAACACCGCCGTATAGTTACGGGAAAGGCGGGTTGAACAATGCCCAAGTCCAAGAAGCCGACCATCAGAAAGCGGCTCATCTTCCTCTTTGTGGCCGTAATCGGCATCTTCGTCGTCCTTGCCACCAGTTACGTCCTTGCCAATTTCAGGCTCCGGTCAGAGATAGAGGATCTCCAGA
>CAZNKD010000007.1:0-11148 GCA_964573615.1 uncultured Desulfobacterales bacterium
TGTCTCGAAAAGTATCCTGTCACCAGATTCGAACTTGGTATATTTGGTCTTTCCAGTTACCAGTACGCTGGCTTCGGCCATCCATGACAGAAGCAGAATCAGCATAAAAGCCCCTATAAGCTTTTTCATTCTCGCCTCCTTACCCTTCTTGCTCTACACAAGCCAACCCCTTTTCCACATAGACTCTCTGCCCAAAAATAAGCATAAAATATATCCGTGAAAAGGGGAGCCAGCATCGACTAAGTCTGTGACGCTTTTTCTTGAGTCAGGAGAAGTAGAACAATAATTCCAAATGCAGCTTTCGATTTTCGGTTATTCGCGTGTTATTCGCGTGTTAATTGATCTCTTAGGAAAAAGACGCCCAAGAAATGACTTGTTTGTAATTTTTTCTTGTAATATAATAATTACTGAAATCTAAGTGGAGGCAATGCATATGAGTTTCTGATCTAAGGAGATAGGAAGACGCATGGGAAAACAAGACCCTAGTTTCACTCCTCCCATCCGTTAAAAGCAATCTCCTGTCATCCAAAAATGCAAAGGAGGAGATGAAATGAAAAGGGCATCTTGTTTTTTGTTGTGTCTTTTCTTTCTGTGCGGATTTTCCGGTTTATCTGATGCTACAATCATTACCATTAAATTTAGCGGAACCGTCCAGAGCATCGGCAGTGAGCTGACTGGAGGCGGAATCGTTATTGGTGATCTGGTTGAAGGCCAATTCTCTTACGACACTGCCCTGCCTGATTTAGAGCCCGATGGCAATTATGGCTTATATCATCCCTTGTCGGATCAGCCTTTTTCCGTGTCTATGGGCGCAGCCTTTTCCGCAACCTCTTCGAAATCAAACATCCTCATTGAGAATAACCCCTCTCTATATGATACCAACTCCATGGGCATTTCTACATGGACGGTTGAACCCGGTAGCACTCTTAACGGCAGAGCAGTAACCAGATTTTCTTTTGCAATATTCAAAAGGAACTCGGATGGAGTTTTTTTGCCAGGAGATTCACTGCCAACGACCGACGAGTTACAACACCTGATGTCTGATACCTCACTAATTTATCTGGCAGGAATGGTGTTCGAATGCGATCCATCAGGCTGCTCTTCAGAGTACGATAACCGCGTTATCCGCTGGGACATATCCTCTTTTACTTATGAGGAAAGCAATCCTGTTCCTGAACCATCTACGATCCTGCTGTTTGGCTTTGGTTTGTTGGGACTTTTTGGGGTTTGGAAGAATAGGCTCTAAGTCCAGGAGGTGAAATATTTTCACATAGTGAGCGATAGAAGCAACCCCTTGACACAATCGAAAAAAATGAGGCAGCCCTATCTCTTATTTGGATGGGGCTGCCTCAAAGGATCTTGGGGGCCTTGGGGGGATCTTGGGCAGGCTCTGGCCTCAATAACTGATCACTACTCTTAGTGGCCCACCTGCAGGATTCCGCTTGCTGCAAGGCCCAGGATCACTGCCTCTGCCAGGGCCATGGCAGCATAGACCTTGTCTCCCTTTTTCAGGAGTACGGGGATGATCGAAAGGAAACTCACTATAGTGACGCCCGAAAGCAATGCAATACCTACAAAGTTCAGAAAGTCTGCCTTGTGCAGGAGGGTGACCCAGGTCCATCCCGTGGGCAGCTCATCCAGATGGAGGAAGTTGTGGTTGATCTCCTCCAAGTAGTCATGGACAGGCTGGCTCCAGAGGCTTGAGATGTGCTCAAGCGGGATGGCCGGTTCCATTATCCTGAAGACATAGAGCGCAAATGTTATGAACAAAATGGCCAGGCCTACATACATACCGGCCTCAAGGACCTTGGCATATATGACCTGTTCTTCGTTTACCTTGCTGCTTTGAATGCTCATTTTCGTTCTCTCCTTTTATTTGATCCTCGATTCATGCTGAAACGGCTTGGCCGCAATCAAAAGAGGTTGATGCCAAGCCCCTTGGTAAGGGCCTTGATGCCTGCAAAGGCCAGAATAACGATCACCATCCACCTGATGAAGGTTGGCTTTGCCACCTTCAGGATACGCACGCCCACAAAGGAGCCGAGCATGATCCCTACCAGCGACGGCACCACCATCATGGGGATGACACAGCCCTTGTTCAGATAGATCCAGGCAGCAGATGTGTCTGTGATGGAGAGAAGGAACTTGCTGGTGGCAACACTGATCTTCAAAGGGGCACCCATGAGCAGGTTGAGCACCGGCACGTTTGCCCATCCGGCACCAAGACCAAACATTCCAGCCATGACGCCGATTATGACGAAGAGCGCAAGGCCCAGCGGGGTGCGGTGGATCTTCCAGTTGATCTCCTGGCCGGTGCTGGCCTCGGTATAGACTCCGCATATCCTGAGGGCGGAAGAGAGGGCATCAGCCTTCTTGACATCAGGAAATTCCGCCTTCTTTGCAGTGAGCATGATGACCACTATCCCAAGGATGGTGGCTCCAAGGAGTATCTGCACGATATTTGTCGGCAGGGCCAGGCCGATCATGGCGCCTACTATGGCGCATGTAGAAGCGATGAGCGCCACGGGAATCGCAAGACGCAGGCTGGCCAGATTGGCCTTGAGCAGGCCGGGGCCTGCAGCCAGGGCCCCTGAAAGGGCCACGAGCAGGCCGGTACCGCGGACGAAGTCCAGATGGAAAGGAAAGAAACCACTGATTATGGGCACATAGAGGACGCCGCCTCCGACACCGCCAAGAACGGCGATAATCCCCATGACAAACGTGACAACAAAAAGGACAACAGGCCAGACCCACCAGGCCGTGCCATCATTGGGCATTCCGGTGGCTGCTGCCTCGGTAGCAGTCGCAAAGGCTGGGCTGGCCATGAGGGTAAGCCCAAGCACCATTGCGGCCTGCCACAACAGCTTGAATCGTTCGGCAATCATCTTAACCCCTCCTCAACTTTTTGATCAGTCTCATATATCCCAACATGCATCAATGTCAAGAAGAAAAAATGCATTATGCAACACCAATTTTTATAAATTTTTCTTATTTATCAGTAGGTTGTTTTTAAAACAGCAAATATCTATTGAGAGTTTTGGATATCTTCAGTGCATCATGCAACACGGATATATGGCGCAAATTGAGCCCTGAGCCGGCACTCGAGAGCGGAAGACGCAAAACAGGACTGGAAGGAAAAAGAGGGAAAGAAAAAGGGCTGCCCCCAACACGCAAAAAGGCATGGAAGGCAGCCCAGAAAAAGGTTTTTTACCTTGGCTTACAGGATGGCGCCCTTTAGGCCGCCTTTTTCAGCCCGGAACCCGTAACCTCCTTGAACTGGACATAGAGATCGCGGATGCGCCGCCTGAGCTCTTTGATCTTCCTGGAATCCTCCTCAGAGCCAAACCTGGGCTCGGTAAGGGAGTAGATGGCATTATGGAGTTCATCTATATATACATCAACGGACTTGCACCACTCATCAGTACAGACCTTTTCCACATCCCTGGCATCCTCGATCTCCTTTTCAAGGATCTCAAGGCCTTTCTCAAGGCTTGCGATATAATCCCTGTTGGCTGCGAGCAAGGCCTCTTCAAACTGAATCCTGGCTGCCATAACACCACCTCCTTTCAAGATATCTTCTTGTTTTAAAAGGTTTTTTCCTTTCTTTACTAAATAAGATTATCAGGCCGGGACCACTGTCAAGCCCTGGGTGCAGGAGATCAAAAAAGGCGGGGCCCAACCGGGTCCCGCCCTTGAAGGAGGGTTTTTCTGCTATTCATGTCAAGCCCCTGTTTTTTTCAATGTACTGTTGCGCATCCGCAGGCACTGCACTGCCTCCTCTTTGACATGGGGCACTCGGCGATCTGCCAGCACGGGGTCAGCTCAAGCAGCCTCTTTATACCGGCTATGCTTATGCCCTGATCATGGATCATGTGGCGCAGGCACTTGACCCACTGAATGTCATTGAGGCTGAAATAGCGCCGTCCCGAGCGCCTGAAGGGCTTTATCAACCCCTCTTCCTCGTAGATCCTGAGGGTGCGGGGATGCACCTCAAGCATGGCTGCTGCCGTACCTATGGAAAAAAGCGGCCTTTCCGGATCGATCTCCGAGGAGCTGCACCCCGGGCTGGTCCGCTTAGAGGTCTCAGGCCGCCTGGCGCCACCCTTATTAAACCTCTTTACCTTTTCTGTCCTGAGTTTTTCCAGATTCATGGCTATTTCCTCTCTGGTTTGTCTCTCTTCTAGCTGATCCTTCTGTCTCAAACCTTCCGGTTGCCTGCCATTTGAGTGCCATCCAGGCCGTCTCGATTCGCCCGGCCCGGATGGCAGCAAACACCCCTTTCGGTTTAATGGTGGCCGTGTTCGAAGACCTTTCCGAAGAACCTCTCGCCTGCTATGAATCCTGCACAGGTCAGGGAGATTGCACCTATAGCCACCAGCATCTCACCGGCAGAGGGAACGTAGCCGAGATAGCTGGGCAGATTGTCCCATCCATAGAAGACCGGGGTCTGCTGACCAGCCACCACCAGGTCATAGCGCTGCACGAAGGCACCTATCAGGGCCATGAAGGCCGCACTTGCCATGGCGGTCCTGTTCTCCATCCTCGTGGCAACAAGGAGCACCAGAGGAAGAACCAGCCCGATGATAACCTCGAAGATCCAGAAGTTCATTGCCATAGGGCCGTTGAGCAGATGGCCTGCCGCAATCCTTGCCATGTCGGAGCCGCCTGTAAAGAAGGAGATGAACCTCCATGCAGTGGCCACCACCAGCAGGAAGAGGGTGAGGGCAAGGACCTTGCCTGCGCTCTCGAGCCCATCCCTGGTGTTCTCATCCAGGTCCACGCCCCTCATCCTGGCCGAAAGATCGGTGAATAGGATGATGGCTGCAGCTCCACTCATGACAGCAGAGCAGAGGAAGTAGACCGGAAGCTGTGCGCCATACCAGAAGGGACGGGCTGCCAGGGTGGCAAAGACGGCGCCGAGATTGGTATTGGCACCCACCTCGGCCAGGGCACCGAGCACACCTATGGAGAGGGCAAGGCCCCACTTGCGGGTGAGGATTGCATAGAACTCAAGGAGCATACAGCCTACGGCCAGGCCATAGAGGGTACCCATCCACCAGATGTTGGAGCTGAAGTTGGGCGAGATCACGTTGTAGAGGAGCATCCTGTGGGGGCTTTCGAGCTCGAGCCCAATGGCCAGGAATGCGGACAATATGGTGATTATGGAGAGAAATACCGCCCTGTTTCCCAGCGGGGCCAGCCTGTTTCCACCAAATGCATGGCCTATGGCTGCCAAGAGGCAGAGCCCCGTGGATGTAATGGCGAAAAAGGCATAGGTCGAGATGAGAAGCCCCCAGGGGACCTCCCTGGTCACCCCATAGACATGATGGTGACCTGCGATGAATGCATAGAGTCCGGTTCCCACACCCACCAGGGTGAGAAACAGGAAGAGTGCCATGGTCAGATTGATGTTTGACTTTGCAAGCCTCGGTTCGATGTATTCACCGATTACAGGTACGTTGATGGCCATTTTCTTATACCTCCTTGATATAAATTGATATAAATTCTGTTCTTATCTTCTAAAGGGCTGAGCCCTCTGCCTCGTCCTTTTCCGCCATCTCAGGCTCAAAGGTGTCCTCTGAGGCCTTGAGGCTGAAGACCCCTATGAGGGCAGGGATAGCGGCGAACGGCCCCATGGCCAAGAAGAGCAGGAAGCTCAGGGTGAACCAGAAGGCCTCGGCAGCCTTGGCCGCCATCTCTTTGTGAGAGTGCCGGGTGTTGCTGGCATGAATCTTTTTGGATGTAAGTGTCAGGGTGCTCATATCAGGCTCCTTTCTCTGCCTTGTGGCTGGAGGTGACCGCCATCACATCCAGCCGGGTTCCGTGGGCTGTCATCATGTTTCAAAAAGTAACATGAGCATCAACTGTGCCAAACCGAGGCAGAAGAGGGGAGGAACAGGCACACAGAATGGAAAATTCCTTTATTTTTAAGATGTTAAGAAATATCTAAACAGAAAATTTAATTTAAGAGGTAAGTTTAAAGGATAGATATTGGTCTCGAGTTAGGCGCAAAATTAGCCATCATCCAAAACGCATGGGCGCAAAATTAGCCAAAAACCTATTTTGCCCTATCATCCCTTTCTACCCCACACAAAATGGCCCACCAAAAGAGGATTTTAGACACAAAAACCATTTCCCCACCTGTCCGGAGCAAAGGAGCGCCTTTTAATGGGCGCAAAATTAGCCCTTATAAATTAAGAAATCTTTAGAGATCAAAAGAAATATTCAACAAAAACAGCACATTAACCCAAAGCCAAACAGGCAATATCGCCACAATTGCCCAAATTTCCATATCCCTGGCTAAAATTTAGGCCCATAATTTTTAGAAAGAACTTGACAACTACAATTTCCTATTATAAGAACATTGAAACGTCAGCAAAGTCTGTGGCCACAGCATGACTTGTAGCTGGAAGGACAGGCCGCCACCTGTCCCTAAACAAAAAAACAAACCTATAAAAGTGTCGGGGGCTAACAACATGAAGGGAATACTTTTCTTGGTTCTGTGGTTCACCTGTGCATCTCTGCACACTCTGTACGATCTCAAGATCAAACCTTACATCCAGAAGAAGAAGGATGAATGGGGCTATCCTATCGATTAGGCAGCCCTGATCCGGCCTGATTCACGTTTTGATTTTCATCCATTGATCTAAACAATCGAAAGGAGTGGTTTGCCATGTCACAGGTAACGTCTGCTACTTTGACTTCCGGGCTGTCACAGGTTTTGAGTGGCAGCAGGGTATATACTGCTGTCATGTTTGGCCTTGGCCTGCTCAGTGCGATCGGGGTCGCCTTCGGGCTCCATGCATTCATAGCAGGCCATGAACATGTCTATGGTGTCACAAGAGAGGTCCCATGGGGGCTCCTCATCGCTTCCTATGTATTCTTCGTGGTGACATCCACCGGTCTCTGTCTGGTCTCGTCTCTCGCCCACGTATTCAAGTTCAAGGCCTTTGAGCCCATTGCCCAGAGGGCGGTCTTCCTGGCCATTGCCACGATCGTGAGCGGTTTTCTGGTCATCAGCTTCGAGATCGAAAATCCCTGGCGCATGGCCATCTACAATGTCATCTCCCCAAACCTCTCATCCAATATATGGTGGATGGGCACACTGTATGGCGCCTACCTCTTCTTCATGCTTACCGAGTTCGTACTCATGACCAGAGGGCTGCACAGGGCTGCAGGCATCGTGGGCCTCGCTGGTGTGCTATCCGGCATCGCTGCCCACAGCAATCTCGGGGCGGTCTTCGGGCTGCTGAGCGCCCGTGAATTCTGGCATGGGCCCTACATGCCCATCTACTTCATAACCTCTGCGGCCATGTCGGGCTGTGCTGCAGTACTCTTCTTCACCTGGCTGGGATACAGGGCAAATGGCTGGAAGATGGACGACGAGCTCAAAAAGGCCTTCAGGGCCACGGCCATCCTTGGCGCTTTCCTGATGGCAGTCATAATGTTCTTCGTCTCATGGAAGGTCCTGTCCGGCATTGCCGGCAATCCGCCAGGAAAATTCGAGGCCATGATGGTCCTACTTCGCGGAGAGTATGCACCTGCATTCTGGATGGGAGAGATCCTTCTCGGTCTTGTGGCACCATTTGCGATCATCCTCGCCACCAAGGGCAAGAGCACCAAATGGCTCTTTGCCGCAGGGGCACTCTCTATGATAGGCATCTTCTTCATGCGCTACGACCTCGTGGTGGTGGGACAGCTCGTACCCCATTTCCATGAGCTCGGGATAACCGGCCAAGGCCACATCTTCTCCTATGCTCCGAGTCTCCATGAGATAATGATCACCCTTGGAGGCATGAGCTTCTGTGGATTTCTCTTCATGGCAGGAGAGAGGCTGTTTCGCGGCCATACCTCTTCCCACTCATCCCATTGATCTCGACCGGCGCATGGAGGCAGAAAAATGGACAACCGATCCCCCCTTTATGGACTCCAGACAGCCAAAGAGCTGCTGGGTGTAGAGGCAGGATTCATCAGGACCATGGAGCTGGAAGGGCTCATAAAACCGATCTATCACGGTGGAGCCAGGCTCTTCTCAGCAGAACATCTGCACTGGCTGGCATGCCTCAGATACATGGTCCAGGATATGGGAATAGGGATACCAGGACTTGGCAGACTTCTCGAGGTCGTGCCGTGCTGGCAGATAAGCCGCTGCAAATGCGACACCCGGGAAAAATGCAGATCACGCCGCTTCTCAGAGGCCATGCTGGCGCCAAACAGGGATAGAGGCGGACAGATCGAGCCGCCCTGTTCCAGCGGAATCAAAAGGCTCGTGGATGGCCATACACATGCAAACAGTCAGCAGGAGCTCTGCTTCCAGGCCTGAGCCCAGCACACTGCCCACCAATTGACTCCTTACAATTAACTCCTTACGAAATAGCAAAAGGGCGGGTATTCCCCGCCCTTTTTATCAATAATTATTTCCAACTCTTCCTCTTCCGCCCTCACCCTCCAAACAGATACGGAATCTATAATTTTCCAAAAATCAATTCAAAATCCCCAGAAAAGGGCGCAAAACAAGCCCTAACAACACCAAAAGACGCAAAATCATCTCGCCACTATTCGGTTTTTATCAATAAAAATCGGGAAATAAAAAGGTGGGTAAAAACAGACAAGTTACTTAACCTATTATTTTTTCAATAAAAAATGGCAAGCAACACAAAATTGCGCCACAGACCGACATCTCAGGCACGACATTTGCTCATAACTCTACTGTTTAACACATGAAGGCGAATTTTGCCACCTGAAATTCCCTTCATGTTGTTATCCCCTGAACGGATGCAGGCCCCGGGTGGCGGCCCGGGGCTGTGCTTCTGTTTTCTGAGGCGAAGAAGATAAGTGAAGACAAAACTTTAGGGAGAAGGAGGAAGAGTTATGGCTAATGCACTATCCGCTATCACCGCCTGGGCAGAACCAAAGCTTGCCAAGCCCGGAATCAACGTAGTGGCCCTTGGATTTCTTGGGCTGGTGGCCGTTGGGCTTGGCGCCGGTGCCTATGCATTCATCGCCGGACACCACCATGTCTACGCCACCACGAGGGAGGTGCCCTGGGGCATCCTGATCTCCAGCTACGCCTATTTTGCCATCATCTCAACAGGGCTCTGCGTCTTGGCCGCCATCAGTCATGCCTTTGGCGGCAACTACCTGGCCCCGCTGGCAAACAGGGCGGTGTTCCTGTCCATCATCACCATCATGTCTGCCTTCATCTGCATCGGAGTGGAGCTCGAAAGCCCCCACAGGATGTTGCTCTACAACATCATATCTCCAAACTTCAGCTCCAACATCTGGTGGATGGGTACCCTCTACGGCCTGGCCGTGGGCTGTATGTTCGTGGAGTTCTTTGCCATACTCACCGCCAATTGGGGAATGGCTGCAGCCATAGGCGCCATAGGGGCACTGGCTGAGGTGGGCGCCAACTCCAACCTCGGTGCCGTCTTTGCCACACTGTCGGCCCGTCCCTTCTGGTACGGGGCACAGCTTCCGGTCTTCTTCCTCTGCTCTGCTGTCATGACCGGTGCTGCAGCACTCATCCTCTTCACCCACATAGCCTTCAAGCTCAGGGGAGAGGAGATGGATGAAGGGACATGGAAGGGCATCCGCATGGCCGGCAAGATCATGGCCCTGACACTCTTTCTGATCATCGTGGCCACGATATGGCGCTTCATCTGCATCTTCACAGGCGGCAACGAATTCGCCATCATCGCTGCCAACAATCTGTTAAGCGGCAACCTGTCCATAAACTTCTGGGTCTTTGAGACAGTGATCGGCCTGGTACTGCCCCTGCTTCTGGTAGTGGCCACAGGCGTCAACAACATCGGCGCCATGTCTGCCGCCGCCCTGATGACCCTGGTAGGCGGCTTCTTCCAGCGCTATGACCTGGTCATCAACGGACAGCTCGTCCCTGTATTCTATGGATGGGATGATCTGCCTGCCATCCTCAACTACTTTCCATCTCCTGCAGAGCTTCTCATTGTGATGGGCGGCGCCTCCTTCACCATTGGCGCATTCCTCCTGGGTGAGCGCTACTTTGGCAGGGTCTTTGCCGAAGGCGAGCACCACTAAACCCATGAGGACTCTGGCAGAGAGATAGACAAAACCGTACGAGCGCACCCCTCATCCATCGTGAGGGGTGCTGAACCGGCTTGCCAGGAAGAGGTATGTTCAACGTGCCAGATATGGACATAGACAAAAAAAAGGGAGCCCCGGCCGATACCGAACCGGCACAGAAGACCAAGATCGACATTGATGTCGGCTTTGACGGGGTGGATCCTGACAAGCCAATGTTTCCCATAGGCACTGCGGCCACCATGCTGGAGGTGCATCCCAGAACCCTCCGGATCTATGAGGATGAAGGGCTCATAAAACCCTGGCGCAAGGGCGGGCGCAGATATTACAGCCTGAACGATATCCAGTGGATCAAGTGCCTGCGCCACATGATCCACGATCAGGGCATAAGTATTGCCGGAATCAAGAAATTGATGCAGTATACCTCGTGCTGGAACATAGTGGACTGCCCGATGGAGAAGAGAAAGAGGTGTACTGCCTATCAATGTTCAGGCATAGGAATGAAAACAGGCGACTGAACCAGCAGGCCATCCTGTTCGATATGGACGGGGTGTTGCTGGACAGCATGCCGTGGCATGTAAGGGCATGGCTTGATGCATTCTCCGACTTTGGGCTCCCTTCCTTTGAGCCAGAACTCTTCTATCTCCATGAAGGGGCCATAGAGCCGGAAACAGCGGTTGAGATCTTCAGATCACAGGGCGTCTCTATGACGCCCTCTCTCTTTTCCGAGATATTTCAGCGCCAGAAGGAGATATTCAAGACCCGCTATCGCCACAAGGTTGCCCCATATCCCGATGTCTCAGAGCTCTTGGAAGAGCTTGCCTCCCACGATTTCCAGATGGCCCTGGTGACCAGCTCCCACAGAGACGTGCTGTCCGAGGTGCTCCCTGAGGAGATCACGGAGTTCATGGCCGTGATCATCACTGGCGACGAAGTGGACAGGAGAAAGCCCTGGCCCGATCCATATCTGGCCGGCATGGAACGGCTGGGCGTAGCCGCCCCCGATGCGGTCGTGGTGGAAAACGCCCCGGCAGGCATCAAGGCTGCCAAGGCGGCAAAGGCACCCTGCATCGCCCTTACCACCAC
>CAZNKD010000008.1:0-85326 GCA_964573615.1 uncultured Desulfobacterales bacterium
GGCATATCCTGGCCGTTTTTAGGCCCGTTTTAGGGTCGCTTCCCTCGACACAGACCTGTTTTGAGCGTATATTCCTAAAAAGATTAAAGTCTATTTTTTTATAGGTATTTGAAATCAGATGAAATTTCCTTGGGAAAACAGTATCTCTGAGCGCCTTCAATGGGGCTTTTCCATATTTCTGGTGATCATTGTGGTGGGCTCCCTGATACAGTGGCTCAACCTGTCCAAGCTCCAAAGGCGGATCACCATGAGTGAGATCACCGCAGAGTTCGTGGATGCCATCCTGGAGGTGAGGCGATACGAGAAGAACTGGCTCCTCTATAAGGATCCCCAGGCCCTGGTGGAAAATCATCATCAGATAGACAAGGTCCTGAGGATAATCGAGCGCTACAAGGAGGAGTTCCCTGATCTTTTCGAGGCAAGTTCGCTCCTCAAGGAGATCAACAAACGGGTCCGGATCTATCAGGATCTGATGGATCAGCTGCTCCATACCGAAGATCCCGTAAATGCCAAACAGCTCGTGAGGAAGATCCGCCACGAGGGCCAGGCCCTCATCGAGGACCTGCACCAGTTCAGAAAAGAGGAGCACAGGACACTCAAGAGATCCCTGGACAGTATCATCCTGATTACCATCCTCTTCAGCATCATTGCGGCATTCATATCCATAATCATGGGGATCTATCTGGCAAACAGTATTGTCAAACCCTTGAAGAAGGTGGTCCACTGTATGGAGGATATCGCCAAGGGGAAGTTCGTGATCTGTGAAAACCCTGTCGAGATAGCAGAGATCCATGCGATCCATGATGCCCTCATGACCATGCTAAAAGAGCTTGCAAAGAGGGAGAAGGAGGTGGTTCAGTCCAAGAAGCTGGCCGCCCTTGGCACCTTGGTGGCAGGGGCCGCCCATGAGATCAACAATCCCATATCCAACATCGTGAGCTCAGCCGAGATCCTCAAGGAAGAGATGGATGAAGAGGAGTTCGATGAAGAGTTTGCCAGGGAGATGGTGGATCAGATCATCGATCAGAGTGACAGGGCCAAGAAGATCATATGGTCGCTTCTGGAATTTTCCAGGGAAAAGGAGCTCCAGTATCAGGAGGTGGATCTGGAGGAGCTGCTAAAAGAGAGTGTCGAGTTGCTCTCCATCCCGGTGCCGGAGGGTGTTGAGATCAAGGTGGAGACGGGACAGGGCGGCACGGTTGTCCTTGATAGGCAGAGGATGCAGCAGGTCTTTTTGAACCTGCTCAAGAATGCCGTGCAGGCAGTAGGGGAAAGGGGCCATATCCTGTTGTGGGGCTCCATCGATCCAAAGGACAGAAAGGTCATCTTCAAGATTCAGGACGATGGCTCTGGCATCAGCAGGCAGACCATGGACAGGATCTTCGACCCTTTCTTCACCACGAAAGAGGTCGGTCATGGCTCTGGCCTTGGCCTGTCTGTTGCTCATGAGATAGTCTCCAAGCATGGCGGAAAGATAGAGGTCCAGAGCTCGGAGGGTCATGGAACGACATTCACCATTGTGCTGCCCATGAGAGACATTTCTGAGATCAAGGAGGTTGATTGATAGATGAAAGAGGATGAAGCCGGTTCCAGAGGTTTTATTCTTGTTGTGGATGACGAGAAGGTCGCCCTCAGGAACCTCCAGCACATATTGAAGAAGGCGGGCTATGCCACCAAGGGGACCCAGAGCGGCAGAAAGGCCCTGAAGCTCGTGGAGGAGTACGATTTCGATCTGGTGCTCACGGACCTCAAGATGCCGCATGTCGACGGTATGGCCCTGCTTCGCCATGTGAAGCGCATCAAGCCCGATACGGAAGTGATAATGATCACCGGTTATGCCACCGTGGACAGCGCCATTGAGAGCATGAAGGCTGGCGCCTATCACTACATAGCAAAGCCGTTCAAGATCGAGGAGGTGCGAAAGACCGTGGAGCAGGCCATGGAGAAGAGGCGCCTCGTTCTCGAGAATAGGAATCTGAAGGCCCAGCTTGATCAGATATCGGGGCTCAAGATCATAGCCGAGGATCCATCCATGAAGCGGGTGCTGGAGGTGGCTCGCCAAGTGGCGGTGAGCGATTGCAGCGTGCTCATCACCGGTGAAAGCGGTACCGGCAAGGAGGTGCTGGCCCGGTACATCCATGAGATGAGTCCGAGGTCCAAGGGCCCGATGGTGGCTGTGAACTGCGGGGTCTTTTCCGAGGAGCTCCTTGCAAATGAGCTCTTCGGCCATGAAAAGGGCGCCTTCACCGGTGCAGACAGCCTGAAGAAGGGCCTCATAGAGGAGGCAAACGGCGGCACCCTGTTTCTGGACGAGATCACGGAGATCAGCCTCTCGATGCAGGTGAAGCTCCTGAGGGTGCTCCAGGAAAAGGAGGTCATGCGCCTTGGCAGCACAAAGCCCGTTAAGGTAGATGTGCGTTTCCTGTTTGCCACCAATCGGGATATAGAGCAGCTCGTAGAGGAGGGCAAGTTCAGGCAGGACCTGTACTTCCGCATAAACGTGGTGAAGATCAAGCTGCCTCCCCTCTCGGAGCGCAGACGGGACATCCCTCTTCTGGTCCACTATTTCATAGACAAATACAGCAAGCTGAGCGGAAAGGATGTGCGCTTCATCACCCCCGAGGCCATGGACATGCTGAAGCGTTACGACTATCCGGGGAATGTGCGGGAGCTGGAGAATATCATAGAAAGGGCCGTGGTCCTGACCAGGAACGACACCATCGATGTGGAGAACCTGCCAGATATCCAGGTCTCAACCTTCAGGCCCAGACAGGGGGAACTGCCCAGCCTGGAAGAGCAGGAGAAGAACTATATCAAGTGGGTCCTTGAACAGACCGGCTGGAACAAGACCAAGGCTGCCGATATCCTCAATATCGACAGGGTCTCTTTGTGGCGCAAGATCAAGAGATATGGCCTTGAAAAGTAGGGGATAGTCTTGTGTGATGAGCCTTAAGGGCCGTCAAAGACAGAGCTTGGCCGCCTCTTCAAGGATTCCGGCGCCAATCCGCCCATCCTTGAAGAGACAGTCAACAGCAGCAGATCCAAGGGTATTGGCTTCCTTTTCTTTACGATTCCTGTTGGGTCGCGGCATTCTGACCTGCATGGCACCTAACGTGCTGCAGTTGCCACGGTCTCAGGGCCATAGACCTCTTGGGGTTCGTCCCCATGCGGGCCCTTTGTTTCGAGCATCTCGCGTGCCGTATCGAACTCTCCCGCCTCTGCAAAGGCAACCGCCGCCCAGGAGAGTTCCGCCGGAGTCGGCTCTGAATCCCTCAATACCTCATCCATCAGATCCGGCGTTTCGTCCAGGATCTGCCGTGCTGTGTCGAACTCTCCTGCCTCTGCAAAGGTGACCGCTGCAAAATGTTCTCTCAGATAGTTCATGATTCCCATGGTGTACCTCCTTTCACCATTTTGGTTTTGTCATTCTAAGTCGCTCTTTCTTCCACCATGACCACAGGGCATCCCAAGTTGTTGAGCCATCTGCGGTACTTCTTGCCTGAAAGCTTCTCTTCCATCCATTTCTGGTCCAATATCACCGATATGATCTTGTCCGTGGACTGAACCAGGGCCTTGAGTGCCTCTGTCACCGGCCCATCCAGATTTATAAGGATGAGCGGCATATCAAGGGCAGAGCCTATCTTCTTGAGCAGATTCTCCTCCATCTGCCTGGTGTCCTGCTCGCCCATGTTGACCACCACCAGGGCAGAGCCCGTGTTGCGGCAGAGGTCCACTGCGTATCGGATTGTCCTGTCGCCCGGACCCTCTGCATCGGTAACGAGGAGTACGGAATCCTTTTTTAATTCCAGGAACTTTCTTGCCTCATCTGGCTCGCCGGCTTCTGCGAAGGTGATGGCGGACATGGTGTTGTCGAAAAAGCTGCGCCATCTCTCCAGATGAGTCTTTTCTCTCTTCTCCTTCGCCATTCCCGTAGCTCCTTTAACTCATGGTCACGTTCGTGGATGGTACCTTCAACAAGTGTGCCATGCATGTAATATATTGTAATTATTGAGTATAGTTGCCTGTGCCGTTTTTTGCCCTCTGCAGGGGACCAAAGGGGCCGCAAGGCTTTAAAGAAAGGCGTGTTAGAAAAATATTTGTAATTTCAGTAGGTTGTTGTGGCAATCTCCTGCCGGTGACCACTTGTTGCAGATTCCTATGTCGCTATTTCAAAATGCAACAGTTTGAAGTAGGCCGGAACGACAAAGATCCTCCATGATTTTGTCTGCTTAGATTTTGTTTTTTAAATCAATAGGTTGCTAATAAAGTTGGACCCGTATCCTTAGTGCACTAAGCCAACCACATGGATCGTGATCGCCCATCGTTTTGTTAGTCTCCTAAATTTTGTGTTGCACAATGCATCAAATGATCTTTGAAGGCAGCCGCCTTTGCATGTGTTTTTGGGATAATATTAGAGATTTCAAGCAGTTATTCTTGTGGCATGGAATTTGAGATAGAGGGAGCTGCAGCAGATCCAAGAGGTAGCAAAGGACAAGATCTCAAGGCCTTAATGGCAAAATAATAGGAAAGGAGTGAGGAAGATGAGCACCAAACTGAACGAGTTCGACAAGAACATGATGGCTGCGGCCTTTGCTGAAGCTGGCGAGCATGAGACCGCAAGGCAGATGATGGATTCCGGGGGAGGGGCCACTGCCAAGAAACCCAAGAAGAACAAGGGGGCCTTGGTTGTCAAGACCCTCATCTTCGGGGCCATCTCCTTGGGTATGTACTACATCCTGTTCAGCAATGTGGACTGGGTTACTACCGAATACACAAAGGGTGGCTGGCACACGGTCTATCCCGTGGGTACTGCATTGGCCTTTTCATTCATCCACGGGGCCTTTGCCAGCAACTTTCTGTCACTGATAGGCATAGAGCCCAAGGGCGGTCACTAATAGATGGAACTTGAATCAAGAAGAGACGAGCAAAGGATATTCCAGGAGGAGGCAATAAAATGAAACGTCTTGTAATAGCGTTAGCGGTGATGTTGGCATGCTGTTTAGCAGCAACTACTGTCCTGGCTGGCGGAGGAGGGCCGCCAAAGAACCTGGTCAAGGGCTTTTTCATAAAGATCAATCCTGACAATACGGCAGTCTTCCAGAAGGATGTCACAGGGGAAGAGATGATCCTCAAGCTTCCTGAAGACATCAAGCCAGAGGACGTCCCCATGAACAGGAAGGTCCTCGTGACCCTCAAGACCATCGATCACGAGATCACCAACGAGGTCAAGCGCATCTCCATCATGTTCATAAACCTGCCGCCAAGCAAGGTGGTGGCGCTCCTGGTGGTGGGCTTGATCGGAGGCCTGTTGAGCGGATTCATCGGCTCTGGTGGTGCCTTCGTGCTCACACCATCCATGATGTCTCTCGGTGTTCCCGGTGCTGTTGCCGTTGCAAGTAACATGTGCCACAAGTTTCCAAAGGCCATGGTGGGTGCCTACAAGCGCTGGAAGTATGGCCAGGCAGATGTGAAGCTGGGTCTGGTCATGGCTGCCTCGGCCATCATCGGTGTCCAGATAGGTATCCAGATCCAGAAATACATCCTGGACCACTGGGGAAATGCAGGCTCAAACCTCTATGTGAGCCTCATGTTCGTCATCATCCTGGTGGTGGTTGGCACCTATGTGTTCTATGATGCCTACAAGCTCTCAAAGGGCGGCAAGGAGGCAGAGACTACCAAGCTTGCCCTGGCCCTGCAGAAGATCAATCTGCCCCCGATGATCCATTTCAAGCAGGCAAATATCAGGATCTCCCTCTGGTTCACCCTTCCTGTGGGAGTGGCCACCGGAATGCTGGCCGCCACCATTGCCGTTGGCGGTTTCATCGGGGTGCCCGGACTCATCTATGTGATCGGTGCCTCGGCGGTGGTTGCAAGTGCCACGGAGCTGGTCATCGCCTTTGTCATGGGGATGTGGGGCTCCATTCAGTGGGGTCTGAGCGGGCTTATCGACATCCGTCTCACCCTGCTCATCCTGGCGGCATCCCTCTTTGGCGTGCAGCTCGGTGCCCTGGGTACCACCTATGTGAAGGACTACATGATCAAGATTGTCATGGGCGCGGTCATGCTTATCGTATCTGTAAGCCGTGGCGCCAAGATCCCCGGTTATCTCGCAGATCTGGGTCTGCGTGAGCCCTTGGCACCCCAGGCAGTTGCACTCTATGATGCCATCAGCTTCTGGGCCCTTGTTACTGCCCTTGGTGCAGCAGGTATCATCATCACTGTTGCCATGATCAGAGGAATGCTCCAGGCCAAGGCCGAGGAGCGGAAGAAGGAGGCCATATCGCATGGGTAGATTCAGGAAGATTCTCGTCGCCTACGACGGATCCGAATCGGCAAAGAACGCCCTCAGGGAGGCGTGCCGCCTTGCCAAGGCCGAGCAGGCCTGGATCAAGCTCCTGGCGGTGGTCCCTCCCTATGAGGGGGATCTCGATCTCATAGCAGTTCACAACATCAAGGAGGCCATCGAAGGCCCTGGTAGAAAACTGCTCGAGGAGGCCGAGAAGATCGCGGAGGCAGAGGAGGTCAATGTCCTGAAAGACCTGGAACAGGGTGAACCCTATGAACGCATCGTGGCCGTGGCGGAGGATGAGAGCTGCGATCTCATCGTGATGGGGCGCAAGGGAATGAGCGCCATCGAGCGGGAGCTTGTCGGAAGTGTCACCGCGCGGGTCATCGGCCATACCACCAAGGATGTGCTGGTGGTGCCCGAGGGCTCTAGGATCTCTTGGGAGAAGATCCTGGTGGCGACCGACAACTCCCCGAACTGCCGACCGGCAGTAGAGCACGCATTCGATATCGCAAAGGAGCACGGCTCCAAGATCGCTGCGGTCACGGTTGTATATAGCAACGATGAGTTTTTCACCGTGGCCCACCAGTTCATAGAGGAGATGATAGCCAAGGCCAGAGAGAAGCTCGATGAGCTGAAGGAAGAGGCCGGCAGCATGGGGTTGGATCTCGTGATCATGGTGAAGGAGGGCGAGCCCCATAAGGGCATCGCCGAGGCAGCCGAGGAGTTCGGCGCAACCACCATCGTCATGGGCTCCCATGGACGGACCGGCCTGTCCCGTCTGCTCATGGGTTCTGTGACCGAACGGGTGATAGGCTTCGCCTCCTGTCCGGTATTGGTGTGTCACTTGTCCCAGTAGCAAACCCAGTAGCAAACAGAGACGTTATGGAAAAACAGGCCGGCTGCCTCAGGTATGGCAGCCGGCTTTTTTTGTGGAGTCAACAGCTGCCTGAAATTATGGCTTCACGTACGATTCCTGCAAGATAGAGAGAGCCTGCAACCGTTATCAGGTCTTCTGGCCCTGTTGCGGCAAGGAGTTCCTTGAGCCCCTTTTCCCAGTCCTGCTCCAAACTGAACCTGGTGCCGCCATGCTTGCAGGCCCGGTGGCCCCCTTCCGGGATGCCCAGCCTTTCTCGCCACTGCTCCACCTTGACGGGCACCCTTGGCCCAGGCGGCTCTGTTATGACCACGCGCTGGAACATGGGGCTTACCATCTGAAGAAGCTCCCAGAAGGGCTTGTCGCCGCCCTCGTTGGAGCAGGCCCATAAAAGGGCCTTCCCCCTAAAGGGGTGCCTGGCATCGAGGGCCTTGATGTATTCTCGAAGGGCGGATATCCCTTCCAGGTTGTGGGCACCATCCAGGAGCAAGGCCGGCAGGTCTTTGGAGTCCAGATGGAGTAGCTCGCACCTGCACGGCCAGGATGTCTTGAGGAGCCCTGCCCGCACGGCAGGCTCATCCACCTTGAATCCGGCCTTGTCAAGGAGTATCGCCGCGGCACAGGCTGCAGCGGCATTTCCTGCCTGGTGCCTGCCGGCAAGGCCGAACTCCAGCCCTTTCATGTCGATCTGTCCAAAGCGAAAGTCGAGGTTCGGGCCATCCGGCTCTGCCTCGAACTCCCTGCCCAGCCGATAGATGGGGCTCTTCAGCTCCCGTGCCCTCTCCTCTATCACCCTTGCGGCCCTTTTGTCCCCAACAGTCGATATCACAGGGCAGCCGGGCTTTATGATGCCTGCCTTCTCCCATGCGATCTCTTCTATGGTCTGGCCGAGCCAGTGCTGGTGTTCGAGGCTCACTGTGGTGATGATGGTCATTACGGGTCTTTCTATCACATTCGTGGCATCGAGCCTGCCCCCAAGGCCGGTTTCCAGGACCGCCACATCCACGCCCTTTTGGGCGAACCATGCCATGGCCATGGCAGTGGTGTATTCGAAGTAGCTGAGCTCGCAGCCCTGATCCACCAGCTCCTTTATGCGGAGGATGAGCTGGCAGAGCTCATCGTCAGGGATGGTCTCCTTCCCTATCATGAAGCGCTCATTCAGCCTGAAGAGATGGGGGGATGAGTAGAAGCCGCAACTGTAGCCGGCTTCTGTCAGGATGGATACGAGGGCGGCACACGTAGAGCCCTTTCCGTTGGAGCCGGCCACGTGGATCACCGGGTAGCGGGTTTGGGGCATACCCAGACGGGCGAGCACCGCCTCCATACGCTCGAGCCCGAGTTTGAAGCCATGGAACTGGAACCTGTTCAGGTATTCTATCGCCCCTTTCAGGTCGGCCTTCTCGCAAGAAGAGGCCCGATCTTCCGTGACATCTCCTCTGTCCATTGTCTCCTGTGCCGCTTTCGAAAATGGTTTCCCTGGCCAGTCCGATATGGAATACTGGGCCTTGATCGCAGGCAGATTCTATGAACATGATTGGTTTTGTGCAAACAAAATTCCGCTCTTTATTGCTCCCGTGCCTCCTGGTCTTGGCCCTTTTGGCCTCTTCTGGCTGTGAGCCTCCCTTTGCCCCGGAGGGGGCACCGATCAAAAAGGGGTGCCGCAGATGCCACGACCTCAGCCTCGATGCTCCGCACCGCTTTGCCTGCACCAGGTGTCATGGCGGTGATCCGGCTGGCAGGACTACGCTCAGGGCCCATGCAGGGCTCATAAGGTATCCTGCCTCTTCCGATCACAGCAGAGACCTTTGCGCCCCATGCCATGAGAGGCAGGAGGATTCCGCCAAGATCTCTGTCCATTATCGGCTTTGCGATGAACGGCGCATACTCTATCGGGCATTCTTTGGTGCGGATGCAAGGGTTCCATCCGTGGAGGATATGAGGGCCTTCGGCAATCCGGACAGTGTGCGCGAGGTGGTGGAGGATGCCCTGGCAAGGCGCTGCTTCAGGTGCCACCCTTACTGGCAGGGTGACGATTACAGGGCCACGAGACACGGAAAAGGGTGTGCTGCATGCCATTTCTATATGGATATCCCCTCTGGAGTTCACCGCCTGAGCGCCAGGGTGCCTGAGGCAAGGTGTCTTTCCTGCCACAGGCAGAACTTCGTCGGATGGGACTATGCCGGCAGGTTCGAAAAGGATCTTCCCGAGGATTTTCGTGCCCCTCTCATAAGGGGCAGGCACATGGACAGGCCCTATGGGGTCGAGTGGCTTCCTGCCTCCGAGGATATCCACAGGACAAGGGGCATGGGGTGCCTGGATTGTCACGGATCTGGCCCATTTCATCCGGGCCGGAAGGCCCCCTGCCAGAAGGGCGACCACCAGAAGGGCAGTGGCCGGCAGCTTGTGTCCGGGGCAAACCGGGGCTGCCTCTCCTGCCATGCCGGAATAGTGGAGGAGGGTGTCCCTTACCATGACAGGGGCCTTATAGAGGTGGCCCAGTGCCAGGTATGCCATGCCCTCTGGCAGCCCCTTGATGTGGGCGTTTATCTCCTGCGGCAGGACCTGCCCGATCTTGACGAGTGGGACTTTCTGAAGGTGCAGGGCAGCTCCGAGGTGGAGCAGGCGATCGACAGGGGAGGGCCTGCAATAATGGAGGACAAGTTTTCAGGGGGATGGCACTGGGGGGCCTGGTTCAAGTCCTTCCTGTTCCGCAGGTTCGAGTATGTGGTCCTTGGCAGCGATGCCAGGGGAAGGCTCTTTGTGGCCCGCCCTATCCTGGATATCTCCATCTCCTATCTCGATGCCCAGGATGAACCCGTGCTCGACAATCTGCACCCCTCCCATGTCCAGGAGCTCGGCCTTAGAGAGCTGTTCGTCTTTCCTGCCTCCTCGGCCTCCTTGTTGGCCCTGCCCGCACCAAAGTTCTGGATGCCCTATATCCCCCATACCACCGGAAGGGCCGATTCCGAGCGAACGGCCTTCGTCCTCTCCTGGTACCAGCAGGTACATATCGATAAAGATGAAGGCAGATAGCCTCTTTGTCCCTTGAGCCGATGGCTCCCATCCTGCCCCTCCATCACTTCTGTCTCGATGTCATAAACGGATTTTAATTTACAAAAATGTAATTTAATTAGCAGAGTTTTACCAAAATGTAATGTAAAATTCTTTTTCATCTTTTTCGATTTTCTGTTTCAGTCACTAAATTATTTTTGAAAACAGTAAGATATGAGTGTAATAGCTGTTTGGCACGCTTGTTGTAAAGAATTGAAAACCCTAAAGACGAATCGTTTATCGATAAGGAGGTTTTTGACAGATGGGAGGCATTTCAGCAGGCGATACAGCGTTCATTATGGTTTCGGCAGCCCTGGTCCTCATGATGACCCCGGCCCTGGGGCTGTTCTATGGAGGCATGGTGAGGAACAAAAATGTATTGGGCACATTCATGCAGAGCCTGATCATGATCACAATCATCAGCTTCGAATGGGTCTATCTCGGCTATTCCATGTCCTTTGGCCCGGACGTGTCGGGTTTCATCGGCGATCTCTCCTGGTTCGGCCTGAAGGGTGTTGGTGCGGCCCCGAGCGACAGCTATGCCACCACCATCCCGCATCTGCTCTTTGCCATGTATCAGTGCATGTTCGCCATCATCACCCCGGCGCTCATCACTGGTGCCTGGGCCGAGCGGGTCAAGTTCGGCCCCTTCGTCCTCTTCAGTCTCCTCTGGGCCATTTTGGTCTATAACCCCGTATGTCACTGGATATGGGGTGGAGGCTGGCTGGCGGAAAGGGGAGTGCTCGACTTTGCAGGGGGCCTGGTGGTTCATCTCACCTCCGGGGCTGCCGCCCTTGCCGGTGCCATCGTGATCGGTCCGAGACAGGGGTTCAGGCGGCGCAGTTTCATGCCGCACAATCTGCCCATGACCCTCCTTGGCACCGGACTGCTCTGGTTTGGCTGGTTCGGCTTCAATGGAGGAAGCGCCCTGGCGGCAGACGGCATCGCAGTCGGGGCCTTCACGGCCACACATCTGGCTGGAATGGCAGGGATGGCGTCTTGGTCTGTGGTGGAGCACCTGCACCGGGGCAAGGCAACCACTCTGGGCGCTGCCTCAGGGGCCATTGCCGGACTGGCGACAGTGACCCCGGCAGCAGGATTCATCACACCCCATGCCGGCATAGTCATAGGTCTCCTGGCGGGTGCCGTGTGCTATCTGGCTGTGAGCATGAAGGAGAGGCTCGGCTATGATGACAGCCTGGACGTGGTTGGCATCCACGGGGTTGGCGGACTGATAGGCACCCTGTGTATCGGCATCTTTGCGTCAAAGGCGGTCAACCCGGGCGGGGCGGACGGCCTCCTCTATGGAGGAAGCTCGCTCCTGGCGACCCAGGCCTTTGGATCAGTGGTGGTCCTGGCATATGCCTTCATCGTCAGCTTCATCCTGCTGAAGGTGATAAACGGCATCTTTGGCCTCAGGGTGAGCCAGGAGGACGAGGTGCAGGGACTCGACCTGAGCCAGCACAGCGAGACCGCATACAACCTCTGATACCAAAACAGCAGTAACTGATGGAAAAGGCGGGTCCCAAAGGGCCTGCCTGATAGAAAACGGCCCCGAAAAGGGGGAGTGCTCAAGGTGTGCCCGCTGCCCGGGCCCAAAAGGCCTGAGCCGGGCCTGGTGAAAGGACCTCAAAAAAGGAAAGGGAGAGTAGAGATGAATACTGGTGATACCGCTTTCATGCTGATAGCTTCGGCCCTGGTCATGTTCATGACCCCAGGACTTGCCCTCTTCTATGGCGGGCTCGTAAGGCAGAAGAATGTGCTCAGCACCGTGATGCACAGCATCTTCTGCCTGGGTTTGATCTCGATACTCTGGGTGCTCTATGGCTATTCGATGGCCTTTGGCCCGGATATCGGGGGCTTTGTCGGCTCCCTTTCGTGGATGGGGCTCAAGGGGGTTGGGCTTTCGCCCGGCCCGTACTCGGAGACCATCCCGGACCTCCTCTTCTGTGCCTTCCAGCTCATGTTTGCCATAATCACCCCGGCCCTGATCTCTGGCGCCTATGCAGAGCGGATGAAGTTTTCTGGCTTCATCCTCTTTACGGTGCTCTGGGCCACCTTCGTATACTTTCCGGTCTGCCACTGGGTCTGGGGAGGCGGATGGCTTGGAGAGCTGGGCGCCCTGGACTTTGCCGGAGGCACTGTAATCCATATAAACTCCGCATGTGCGGCCCTGGCAGCTGCCCTGGTCCTCGGAAAGCGCAAGGGCTGGGGACAGGAGGCGCTCCATCCCCACAATCTGCCCATGACCATTCTGGGGGCAGGCATCCTGTGGCTCGGCTGGTTCGGGTTCAATGCAGGAAGTGCCCTGGCAGCAGACGGCATTGCAGCCCTTGCCCTCTTTACCACGCAGATCGCGGCAGGCTGTGCCCTGATCTCCTGGGTGGTGGCCGAGTGGTTCTTCCAGGGCAGACCGACCACACTGGGGGCCGCCTCAGGGGCCGTGGCAGGGCTGGTCGCCATAACACCGGCAGCAGGATTTGTGGGGCCGCTGTCTTCGATGGTCATAGGGCTGGCAGCCGGGGTCCTGTGCTATGGTGCCATCTTCATGAAGTCCCGCCTCGGCTATGATGACGCCCTGGACGTGGTCGCTGTCCATGGGGTGGGCGGGCTCTGGGGTGCCCTTGCAACAGGGCTCTTTGCATCGACGGCCTGGAATCCGGGCGGGGCGGACGGGCTCTTTTTCGGAAATCCCCATCAGTTCCTGGTCCAGGCCATAGGGGCAGGGGCTGCCATCGCCTATTCGCTGGTGCTCAGTTTCATCATACTAAAAATAGTGGACATCACCGTGGGTGTCAGGGTAAGTCCTGAGGAGGAGGTTCAGGGTCTGGACCTCACCCAGCACAGCGAAATCGGCTATAATCAGTAATCTTTTACGGAAACGGAAATGGAGGAATATCATGAAGAAGATCGAGGCAATTATCAAGCCATTCAAGCTGGATGACGTTAAGGAGGCCCTGAACGAGATCGGCATCAAGGGTATGACCATCTCTGAGGTCAAGGGACACGGGCGCCAGAAGGGCCACAAGGAGATCTATCGCGGGGCGGAATACGTGGTGGATTTCATCCCCAAGGTGAAGCTGGAGATCATCGTGGATGCCGAGATGGTGGAGCAGGTGGTCGAAAAGATCCGCGAGGCCGCCAACACCGGCAAGATCGGTGATGGAAAGATCTTCGTGCTCCCTGTAGATGACGTGATCAGGGTGCGTACAGGCGAGCGCGGAAAAGAGGCCATATAGGCCCGGAGGCAAGAGCGATAGATGGAGCCGGCTGCCATTCAGGAAAGGGAGATAATCCGCTTCCTCACCCCCAGACAGGCCCTTTCCGCCCTCTGGGACAAGGGACTCAAGGGGCGCCGGCTCCTTGAGCACCACAGCTCCCTTATAGACGGCTTCATACAGGATCGCTTTCATGAGGTGGTAAAGGAGGGCGGGCAGACTCCTGTCGCCCTCGTCGCCCTGGGGGGCTATGGCCGCCAGGAGCTCTTTCCATTCTCCGACATAGACCTGCTCCTTCTCTATGCCCCTGAGAGCGAGGGAATCATCGAGGCGGTGACCGATGCCGTCTTCTATCCCTTGTGGGATGCCGGTCTCGACGTCGGCCATGGGGTGCGCACCATAGAGCAGTGCCTGGAGGACATGGAAGAGGACTTCTTCTTCCAGGTGGCCCTGCTGGATGCACGTTTCCTTTGCGGGGACAGGGCGCTCTTCTCCAGGCTGCAGGAGAGGTTTCGTGCCTGGTTCAGCCAGGGCAGGCGGCGCAGGTTTGCCGAAGACATGATGGCTCACCGCCTCGAGCGCCACAAGCGTTTTGGCGATCACACCTACATGCTCGAGCCAAACATAAAGGAGTCCAGGGGCGGGCTTCGCGATCTTCAGAGCATGCTCTGGACCGCCCAGGTGCTCTTTGGGCTGAAGGGCTTGTCCCGTTTCCAGGCAGAGGGTCTCATGACCTCCCAGGAGGCTGCGCAGGTCCAGGAGGCCACAGACCAGCTCATCATTGTAAGAAACCGCCTGCACTATGTGAGCGGCAGAAAGAACGATCGGCTCTATTTCGAGTATCAGGAGGAGATCGCAAAGGCCCTGCGCCACTACGATTCCCAGGGGCTGATGGGGGTGGAGCGCTTCATGCGCTCGGTCCACAAGGCACTCAAGACCATATCCATCGCCTCTGATATGTTCTTCGAGCATGTCTCGGAGGTGATCTCTGCAAAGGGCCCCGGCGGCCCCAAGGTCAAGGACCTGGGCGGGGGGATCACCCTGGTGGACGGAAGGGTGGGCCTCAGGGATGCAGAGAGCATCAGGGCCAAGCCCTGGGCCGTGTTCCGGGCATTTGCCCTGGCTGCAAAGCAGGGGCGCGGCCTCCATTTCAGGGCCAGACGGCTCATCTCCGAGCTGGTGCCAGAGCTCAAAGAGAAGTGGCAGGGCTCAAAGAGATGCGCAAACTACTTCTTTCAGGTCCTGGAAAATGCCCAAGGCCCAGAGATCCTGGAGCAGATGCTCGACTGCGGGCTCCTGACCGCCTTCATCCCGGAAATGGAGCACCTGAGATATCTGGTCCTGCATGACATATATCACGTGAATACCGTGGACAGGCACAGCCTCGAGACAGTGGCCAACATAAACAGGCTGAAGCCCAAGGAGCCAGAGGTGTTCATGGAGATCGAGGCCCCCCATGTGCTGAGGCTTGCCGGCCTGCTCCACGATGTGGGAAAGGGAAGGGGCGGAAGACATGCAGAAAAGGGTGCCGAGGTGGTCAAGGAGATAGGCCCGCGCCTTGGGTTGAGCCAGGCAGAGACGGAATGTCTCTCCTTCCTCGTGGGGCAGCACCTTTTCATGATGGATACCGCCACCAGGCGCGATCTCGAGGACGAGTCGCTCATATTGAAGTGTGCACGCACCATAGGCACACTGGAGCGGCTGAATATGCTCTATGTCCTGAGCGTTGCCGACGCCCTTGCCACAGGCCCAAATGCCTGGAACGAATGGAAGGCGGCCCTGATCCTCGAGCTATATCACAAGATAGCCCACCTGATAGAACAGGCAGACCTCATCGATCCGGACAGGGTCGCGGCGGTGGAGTGGATGAAGCAGCAGGTGAGGCAGCGCCTTGGGGAAGATGCGGACGAATATCTCCCCCTGCTTCCTGAGGACTACCTCTTGAGTTTTACGCCCGAGGCCATCCTCCACCACCTGGAGCTGTCCAAGGGCCTGGCCGGCCGCAAGGTGATCTGCGTGCCCGAGAACCGGGGAGATTACTGGTCCATCCTTCTCATCACCCGGGACAGGACAGGGCTCCTCGCAAAGATATGCGGTACCTTTGCACTTTATGGCCTGGACATCCTGCAGGCCAATATCTTCACCCTCAAAAACGGCATCGTAGTGGATGTGCTTGACGTGCGTTCGATGGTGAACAGCTCCTTCGAGGACGTGGACTGGAAGGGGCTCGAAAGGGATCTGCTCCTTGCCATCGACAACCGGCTCGGGCTCTCCCACAGGCTCGCTGCCAAGTACAGGCGCCTCGGTTCGGCCGCCAAGCCCAAGATAGCCAAGCAGCCAAAGGTGGTGATAGACAATCAGATGTCGGACTTCTACACCATCATCGAGATCTACGCCGAGGAGTCTCCCTGCCTCCTCTACAGTGTCACCAAGATCCTGGCCGACTTCAGTATCAACATCTTCAAGGCCAAGATCGGCTCCAGTGCCGATCAGGTGGTGGATGTGTTCTATGTGCTGGACAGCCTGGGACAGAGGATAGAGGACGAGGGCTTCAAGCGCGAGGTGGAGCAGGCCCTGCTCTATGCATCACAGGCATGCCTGTTCTGATGCTTTTCAGGCGCCTCTATTTGGGATGAAAATGAATTTATTTTCACAAAAATGTGATAAAGTTGATGCCATTTTGTAAACATTGTGCTAAAAAATCAGTTTGTGAACTGAAGGCTGGGGGCCGGGCAAGGCCTCTGGCACATGGAGCGAAAAAGGCCCGTGGAGGTGTGCCTTCGCGGCAGAGTTAATAAACACTGGACAAGGAGGAAAGATTTTATGGGTCCAAAAGACGTACTCGATCTGATCAAGGAGAAGAACATCAAGGTGGTGGACATCAGGTTCCTGGACTTCCCAGGCGTCTGGCAGCACTTTACAGTGCCTGCCTCCGAGATTGATGAAGGCGCATTCGAGGATGGCTTCGGCTTCGACGGCTCCAGCATGAGGGGCTGGCAGCCCATCCATGCAAGCGACATGCTGGTGGTGCCCGATCCATCGACTGCCCAGATGGATCCCTTCTTCGAGGAGCCCACACTGGTGCTCATCGGAGATATCGCGGATCCTGTCACCCGTGAGGCATACAGCAGGGATCCCAGGAACATCGCCAAGAAGGCAGAGGCATATCTCAAGAGCACGGGCCTTGGTGACACCTGCTACATCGGTCCTGAGGCAGAGTTCTTCATCTTCGATGATGTCCGCTACGACAATGCATCCAACAGCTGCTTCTATGAAGTGGACTCCATCGAGGCCATCTGGAACACGGGCCGTGACGAGTGCCCCAACCTTGGATACAAGGCCAGGCACAAGGAGGGTTACTTCCCTGTTCCCCCCACCGACAAGTTCCAGGACATGAGGACAGAGATGATGCTGGTCCTGGAGCAGCTGGGCATAGACGTGGAGTGCCAGCACCACGAGGTCGCCACCGCCGGCCAGGCCGAGATCGACATGCGCTTCAAGCCCCTCCTGCAGATGGGGGATCAGCTCATGTGGTTCAAGTATGTGCTGAAGAATGTGGCCTGGAAGCATGGCCGCACCGTCACCTTCATGCCCAAGCCGCTCTATGGTGACAATGGAACCGGTATGCACACCCATATCTCCATCTGGAAGGATGGCGAGCCCACCTTTGCTGGAGACAAGTATGCCGGACTTTCCGAGAGCGCCATGTACGCCATCGGCGGAATCCTCAAGCACTGCCGTGCACTGTGCGCCTTCACCAATCCCTCAACCAACTCTTACAAGAGGCTGGTGCCCGGCTTCGAGGCACCGGTGAACCTGGCCTACTCCAGCCGCAACAGGAGCGCCTCTGTCAGGATCCCCATGTATTCAGCCTCTCCCAAGGCAAAGAGGATCGAGTTCAGGACCCCTGACCCCTCCTGCAACGGATACCTTGCATTCTCTGCAATGCTCATGGCCGTGCTGGACGGCATCGAGAACAAGATCGATCCCGGCGAGCCAATGGACAAGAACATCTACGATCTTCCGCCTGAAGAGCTGGCCAACATCCCATCGGCCCCAGGCTCCCTGGACGAGGCCCTCCAGGCCCTCAAGGATGATCACGAGTTCCTGCTCAAGGGCGATGTCTTCACCCAGGACGTCATCGACATGTGGATCAACTACAAGACCGAAAACGAGGTCAATCCCGTCAAACTCCGTCCGCATCCCTATGAGTTCTTCCTCTACTACGACATCTAATGGGATCGCGGTAGCAAATACCCAGGCAAGGGCCTGAAATGAAAAGGGCTGCCTCCTTAGGGGGCAGCCCTCATTTTTTTCGTGTTCGGATATCTGTTTAGCCTGGGGGCCAGGTCATCTGCCTGCCTCCGATTATGTGCAGATGGATGTGGTAGACCTCCTGGCCTCCATGCTTGTTGCAGTTGAAGACCAGGCGGTATCCGTCCTCGGCTATCCCTTCTTCGGCAGCTATCTTTTTGGCTGCAAGGAAGATCCTTCCTATAAGCTCGGCATGTTCATCCTCGAGGTGGTTGATGGTGGGTATGTGCTCCTTCGGGATGACAAGGATGTGCACAGGCCCCTGAGGGTTTATGTCCCTGAATGCCAGCACGTGTTCATCCTCATGGACCACGTCGGGCTTGATCTCTCCCTTTACCATCTTGCAGAACAGGCAGTCGGACATGGGCAGGTTCTCCTTTTTCCGTTTTATGGTCGTCTTTTCAAAAAATAGTCTCCTGCCCCTGCCTTGGCAACCGTCAGCTGGTGAGCCCGATTGCATCAAACAGCATCATGAGCCCCATGAATATGAGAAGTACGTATATGGTCTTCAGATATCCGCTGTGGCTCATGCGCCCGTAGAGGGTGCTGCCTGCCAGGGTGCCGGCGGCCACAAGCGGGGCAGAGATGGCAAAGAGCTTCAGCACCGCCAGTGTGGTGAAGCCGCAAAGGGCGTGGCCTGCTGCGGCGAGGGTGCCAGTAAGGAGAAAGAAACCGGTGAGAGTCGCCTTCATCTGGTCCTTGTCCCAGTTGTTCAGGGTTACGTAGATGATGGTCGGGGGGCCGCCTGCGCTGAATGCTGCCCCGATGACGCCGGTCAGGAAACCGGCGAGTATGCCCCACGGCCTTGAAAGCCTCCGTTGCCTGGGGCGGTATGTGAGCTGAAACGTGCTATATCCTATGAGTATCAGGCCGAGAAAGAGCTTTATGGCCTGATCTTGGGCATTTTTTAGGATCTCGAGCCCTATCACTATGCCTGGAAGGCAGCCTGCAAAGAGCGGGGCGATCTTCTTGAGGTCGAGATGCCTCTTCATCTTGAGGCTCAGGATCAGGGTGATGAAGATCCCCATGAGGAGGCAGAAGGGGGTGGCCGTTCGGGCTGGCATGAAGAGGAGCAGAAGCGGCATGGCCACAAGGGCCGAGCCGAATCCGCTCAGCCCCTGTACGAATCCTGCCAGAAAGGCTATGGCCGCAACCAGCAGGAGATGGCTTTCCATAAATAGAAAGGTCTGGTCTGTTCTCGTCCGGCCCTGTGAGGCCCTTGAGCCTGCTAAGAGGCGGCCTTGGCCCTCTCCACGGCCCTCTTGAACCCGTCCCTGGAGCGGGCGATTACTTCATCCTGGACACAGAAGGCCAGGCGGAAGTGGCCAGGAAGCCCGAAGCCCGTGCCTGGAACGGCAAGGATCAGCTCTTCCTGGAGGATACGGGCAAACTCGGTATCATCCTTTATGGGGGAGACCGGGAAGAAATAGAAGGCACCCTGGGGCATGGTGAACTCCAGGCCGGCATCGGTCAGGATCTCTGCGAATAGATCACGCCTCCTTTCATAGATGGAACAGTCCACCTTGGCCTCAAGGGCGTCGGCCACAACCCGCTGCATCAGGGCCGGGGCGTTCACGAAGCCAAGGATACGGTTTGCCAGGGTCAGGGCACCAGAGAGCAGTTGACGCTCCTGTGCCTCCGGATGCACTGCCACATAGCCGATACGCTCTCCGGGGATGGACAGATCCTTGGAGAACGAGGTGGTAACGATGGTGTTTCTGTAGTGTTTCATCAGTGGCGGGACAGTGGCGCCGGTGAAGACAAGTTTCCTGTACGGCTCATCCGATACCAGGAATATGGTGTGGCCGACCTGCTCCGATGCCCTCTCCAGCAGGGCTGCCAGCTCCCTTATGGACCCTTCGTCATAGATGGCCCCTGAGGGGTTGTTGGGAGAGTTTATGAGGACCGCCTTGGTCTTTTCGTTGATTGCCTCCTCTATGGCCCCCATGTTCAGTGAGAAGTCGGGGTTGCACTCCACCGGGACCAGCCGCCCGCCGTGGTTGTCCACATAGAAGCCGTACTCCACGAAGAAGGGCCGGGGTACGATCACCTCTTCCCCGGGATTCAGGATGGCCTTGAATATGATATTGAGGCCTCCGGCAGCACCCACCGTCATGATGACATCGTCCACCTTCGGCAGCACCTTGTGGGCCCGTTCCACCTCCTGGGCTATCCGCTGCCTCACCTGCGGGAAACCGGCGTTTGGCATGTAGGAGTGGAGTCCGGGGGTGGTATCCGTGGCCCACTTCTCCAGGGCCCTTTGAAACTCGGGCGGCGGGGCGAGGTCTGGATTTCCGAGGCTGAAGTCACACACCTTGTCCGGGCCATGCTCGGCCTTGAGACGGGCGCCCTCTTCGAACATCTTCCGTATCCAAGAAGCCCGCTCCATGAATTCCGTCATCTTGCCTGCTATAGCTGAAGTCGCCATCTGTGCCTCTTCACCTCCTGGTTTATTTTTCTCAGGAGTTAGACTATAACTTAGCTGCCATGAAAGTACAGATAGCACCGTCGATTTTGTCAGCCGATTTTGCAAGGCTCGGTCAGGAGATCAGGGCCGTGGAGGAGGCCGGAGCCGATCTCATCCATGTGGATGTGATGGATGGCCGGTTCGTGCCCAACATCACCATCGGCCCCCTTGTGGTTGAGGCGATCAGGCCGGTGACGGATCTTCCTCTCGATGTGCACCTGATGATCGTCGAGCCCGACCGGTATGTGGAATCCTTCGCCAAGGCCGGTGCAGACATCATCACCGTCCATGTGGAGGCCTGCACCCATCTCCACAGGAGCATCCAGGGCATCAAGGCATTGGGGGTTCGGGCAGGGGCCGTTCTCAACCCGGCCACGCCCCTCGATACCATAGAATATGTCCTGGAGGATCTGGATATGGTGCTGATAATGAGTGTGAATCCGGGCTTTGGCGGGCAGCTCTTCATCCCCTCGGCCCTCGAGAAGATCAGGCGCTTGAGGCGCATGATAGATGAGGCCGGCCTGGACGTCACCATAGAGGTGGATGGCGGGGTAAACCTGTCCACCATAAGGGATGTGGTGGCCGCAGGGGCAGATATCTGTGTGGCCGGCTCCGCTGTCTTCGGCAGGGATGACTATGCAGAGGCCATCAGGGAGCTAAAGGGTGCATGTCTTGAGCGGGCCGAGTGCTGATGCCCTTTTGTCAGAGGAATGTAGGGGGCCTCAGGGGGATATCCTGAGGGAAGGCAGGTCGGGGATGGCCTTGGCCTCCATGAACCGTTCGATGCCGTCAAGGATCCTCAGGGCGCTTGCCGGCTCCACCAAAGTGGCCGTGCCCACCTGTATGGCACTGGCCCCTGCCATCAGGAACTCCACTCCGTCCTGCCAGGTGGTGATGCCGCCTATTCCTATCACAGGGATCTGAACGCACCTCGCCACCTGCCAGACCATCCGTAGGGCCACGGGTTTTATGGCCGGACCAGAAAGGCCGCCAAAGATGTTGCCGAGCACCGGCCTTTTCCTCTCTATGTCGATGGCCATGCCCAGAAGGGTGTTGATGAGGCTGATGCCATCTGCCCCTTCGTCTTCGACTGCCCTTGCTATCTCGCACACATTCGTGACATTGGGGGATAGCTTTACGATTACAGGCAGATCGGTCGCCTCCTTCACCCGCCGTGTCACCTGGGCGGCAAGCCGGGCCGAGGTGCCGAAGGCAACTCCGCCCTCCTTCACGTTGGGGCAGGAGATGTTGACCTCCAGGGCGGCAATGCCTTCGACGCCTGACAGCCGCCTGGCGATCTGGCCATATTCATCGAGGCTGCTTCCGAGGATGTTGACTATCACGGCACACCCAAGCCCTTGGAGCCAGGGCAGCATGGAGGCCAGGAACTTCTCCACGCCCACGTTTTCAAGGCCTATGGCATTGAGAAGGCCGCAGGGTGTTTCATAGACCCTGGGCGGCGGATTCCCGGCCCGGGGCTCCAGGGAGATCCCCTTCGTCACTATTCCCCCTATGCGCTCAAGATCGAGCAGATCGGCCAGCTCGGCCCCGTAGCCGCAGGTGCCAGAGGCCAGCAGGACCGGATTTTTGAGCCTTATAAAGCCCAGGTCGGCGGTGAGATCAGTCATGATCAGATCCTCTCCCAGTCTATCTGAGAAGCATCGAAAACCGGGCCCTCCTTGCATACATGGAGATAGCCATCCCCTGAACCATCCCCAGAACCGTCTCCTGAAGAGGCGGGCACGGCACAGCCGAGACAGAGGCCGCTTCCACAGGCCATGAAGGCCTCCAGGGATACCTGACACGGACAGTCATAGTGGCTTGAAAGGCGCACCACCGCCTTCAGCATGGGCACAGGGCCACAGGCCAGTATCTGGATACGCTTGCGGTCCTGCCTGTCCAGGCCGGCGAGCATCCGGTCCAGGACCTCGGTAACGAGGCCCCTGGTGCCGAGGCTGCCATCCTCCGTGGCGATGAGCAGCTCAAGCCCTGTCCTGGTGAAGGTATCGAGGCGCAGTATCTGGCCTCTGGTGATGGCGCCAAGGCAAATGATACCCCTTTGCCCCTTTAGCCTCTCTGCCAGAAAGAGCAGCGGGGCAACCCCGAGCCCACCGCCCACCAGTACGGGGATGGCCCCATCCCGGACGTGAAAGCCCCTGCCGAGCGGGCCGAGTATCTGGATGTGGTGGCCTGGCTGCCTCCTCGAAAGTAGCATGGTACCCTTTCCCACCACGCGGTAGAGAAAATCGGCCCTTGACCGCTCCCTGTTCACCCTATGGATGGAAAGCGGCCTTCTGAGAAGGGGGTCAAGCACCTCTTCTCCTGTAGCCCTAAGCATCGCAAACTGTCCGGGGATGGCCTGGTTTGCAAACTCTGGGGCCGCAACCTGGAGCAGGAAGGTCTCTGGTGCAACCTGCCTGTTGGAGACTATCTCATAGATGTGATCGAAGCGTCTGGGCATTGTTCGTCTGTCGCCTGTTTCCTTGTCAGCCCCCCATGAAGATGGCCGCCGTGGTAGAGGTGAAAAGGATTATGCTTATCGCTGCGTTCAGCCGGAAAAAGGCGATGTTCATGCGGCTCAGATCGCTCGGGGTTATGACCCGTCTCTGAAGTACCAGCAGGATGAAGGTGATGGCCGTTCCGAGATAATAGATCCACGAAAGCCCTGCGCTAAGCCCGGCCGCCACAAAGGCGGCAAAGGCGATGGCATGAAAGAGGGAAGAGACCATGAAGGCCTTCTCCACCCCTATGGATGCAGGGATCGAGTGGAGCCCCTCCTTGCGATCGAACTCCGCATCCTGACAGGCATAGAGTATGTCGAAGCCCGCTATCCAGAACATCACCCCCAGACTCAGGAGGATGGGGGTGAGGGTTATGGAGTTCTGCACAGCTATCCATCCGGCAGTGGGTGTGATTCCTATGCCAAGGCCGAGAAAGAGGTGGCACAAGGGGGTAAAGCGCTTGGTATAGGAGTAGAAGACCAGGATGGCCAGGATGAAGGGCGAGAGCTTGAGGGCAAGGGGGGTGAGATTTGCACAGGCGAGGAAATAGACCAGGGCCGCCACTGCCACCATGATCCATGCCTCGGCCTGTCCGATTGCCCCTGTAACAAGCGGCCTGTCAGCGGTACGCGGGTTTTTGGCATCAAAGTGGTAGTCCACGATCCTGTTTACGCCCATGGCCACGGTGCGCCCCCCTACCATGGCCAGCAGGATGAAGAGGCAACTTTTGGGCTCAGGCACCCCCCTTGCCGCGAGAAATGCCCCTACGTATGCAAAGGGCAGGGCAAAGATGGTGTGTTCAAACTTGATCATGTCCAGGAAGACCTTGATCTTCCTGAATGTGCCGGCCTTGATGTCTCTTTTTTCCTTACTTTTTTCCTTAACTGGTGACATACCGGTAAAAGGCTACGCTGTTGAGGGACTCTTTTCAAGTACAGAAGTGGGATGGAAGGATGGATGGAACATGGCGTTGCTAATGAGAATCATTTTTTGTGCAAATTGTGCAATCTTTTTGAAAAATATAATTCCATAAAGAATTATTTTTTCTTGATTCCTGCAATTTCCTGTGTTAAACCTCTCTTTAAGAAAAAATTCTTTGGGCAGTTTGCACAATTTGCACAATGAAAGCAGATAGAATGTATAAAATAGCCATATTCGGCTGCGGCAATCTCCTTTTTGGTGACGATGGGGTGGGGCCTGCGGTTATAGAGGCCCTGAAAGGTCAGCCTCTGCCGGATTATGTCATGGTGGAAGATGTGGGCACTGGCATAAGGGAGAGGCTCTTTGACTATCTGCTGACGGCCGATCTCCGCCCTGATCTTATCATTATTGTGGATGCTGTGGATTTTGCCGGCATGCCGCCTGGCGAGGTCTTCGAGTTGCGGCCCAGGGATATACCTGCCCGGAAGGTACACGATTTTTCCCTGCATCAGTTCCCTACTGTGAACATGTTGGCAGAGCTCGAGGAGGAGGCCGGGACCTGTGTGAAGATCCTGGCAGTGCAGGTCGAGTCTATCCCGGAAGAGGTAAGCCCTGGCCTGTCTCGCCCTGTTCAGGAGGCAGTGGGGCAGGTGTGTGAGATGATCTCCGAAATGGTTTGGTGCAAGAGCAACAGAGAGGTGATCCATGATCTACGAGTTTCGTGTAATTGATCTGGCAGAAGAGTTTGGTGTCCATAGGAATACCATCCGCAACTGGATCAAGTCTGGAACCATTCCTGCCAAGGAGGGGCCTGGCCGGCGATATCTGATGGATTGGTCCGACTATCAGCGTCTATGTGAAAAGTTCGGCAAGACCCCGCGCATGCCCCACACCGGCAGCAGACCTGAGCATCAGCCACAGGAAGGGCCTACCACCATAGAGCTGCAGCCGGATTCCACGCGTTTTTATCCAGATGCCACATGGGCGGATGTATGTCTCACATGTGGCACCTGCGCCAGTGCTTGTCCTATCGCTGGTGTAGATGGCCTGGATCCAAGAAAGATCGTCCGGATGGCTCTTCTCGGTCTGGAGGATGAGCTGATGAATACGGACTGGATATGGAAATGTACCATGTGTGCCAAGTGTGAAGAGGCCTGCCCCATGGATGTCGAGATCGTCCAGCTCATCAGAAAGATCCGTTCCTTAAGGCCCAGGGACGAAGTCCCAGGCCCGATCCACAAGGGGGTGGTCAATTGTCTGGAACGGGGCAACAATCTCGGGATACCGAAGGATGATTTTCTATTCTTGTTGGAGGACCTTGGCGACGAACTGGCCCAAGAGTGTTGCCCCGGTTTTTCCACGCCGGTCGATGTGCATGGTGCGAGAATCCTGGTAACGGTCAATTCAAAGGAACCATTTGCCGAGCCCGATGACATGAAGTGGTGGTGGAAGATCTTCTATGCCGCCGGAGAATCCTGGACGATCTCCTCCGAGAACTGGGAAGGAGTCAATTGGGGGCTCTTTTCCGGTGATGACGATGCCTTGAGGACCATAGTGGGCCGTATAGTGGATAATATGAAGCGGCTCAACTGTGAAGGATTGCTGCTTCCGGAGTGAGGTCATGCATATTTTGCAACCCGGTACGGGTTGACCAAGTGGTTCCCTGATGTCCTGGAAAAGTACAAGATCTATTCAGTGTTCGATCTTCTGCTGGAGTATTACAACGAGGACAGGATCACTATTGACGGGGGAGTCCACAAGCAGCGCACCACCTATCATGATCCCTGCAACTATGGCAGAAAATCCCTCAAAACCTTTGGGCATGGCTACTTTGAGGAAGGGCGTATAATCACCAAGGCCTGCGCCCCGGACTTTGTGGATATGGAACCGAATCGCCAGGGTAACTACTGCTGTGGGGCTGGCGGAGGGGCGTGGGCTATGCCCTTCAAGACAGAGCGGGTCTATTACGGCAGGATCAAGGCCCGCCAGATTCAGGAGACCGGTGCCGAGCTGGTGATTGCTCCGTGTCATAACTGCCGTGATCAGATAAAGAAGTCCCTCAATCAGGAATATCAACTGGGCATAGAGGTGAAATACCTGTGGGAGCTGGTGGCCGATTCCCTGGTGCTGCCGGTGAAAAACTGAAGGTGTGCAGTACAGGGGATTCAGGTGCCAGAGATGGAGGCAAGATCCTTATTCAAGGAGGAATTTTGATATGGCAAGCAAGGAAAGGATTGGCTCAGTCATGGTGGTAGGTGGGGGAGTGGCAGGTATTCAGGCTGCCCTCGATCTGGCTGATTCGGGCTATTTCGTATATCTGGTGGAGCGAAGTGGTGCAATAGGCGGCGCAATGGCCCAGTTGGACAAGACCTTTCCCACCAATGATTGCGCAATGTGAATACTGGCGCCCAAGCTGGTTGAGTGCGGTCGGCACTTAAATATAAAACTTATGACACTGTGCGAGGTTATGGATGTAACCGGCACAGAGGGAGATTTCACTGTAGAGATAAGGGAGTATCCGCGCTATGTGGATCCGGACAAATGCATTGCCTGTGGCATTTGTGCGGAAAAGTGTCCCAAGAAGGTGGTGGATGATTACAATGCTGGCACTGCCAAGAGAAAAGCCATCTATGTAAAATATGCCCAGGCTGTACCCCTCAAGTATCAGATAGATCCGGAACACTGCATAAGGCTGAATAAACCGGGAAAGTGCGGCTTCTGTGAGAAGTTTTGCCCCTCAGGGGCCATAAACTTTAATGATGACGAAAAGATCCACCATATAAAAGTGGGCTCCATAATACTGGCCCCGGGTTTTGACTGCTTCGATCCAAAAGAGGCAGGGGTCTGGGGCTATGGAAGCTATCCAAATGTGATCACATCCCTCCAGCTCGAGCGCTATCTGTCCGCATCCGGCCCCACAGAGGGGCATCTGATGCGTCCTTCAGACGGCAAGCCCGTGAGGAAAATGGCATTTCTTCAGTGTGTGGGCAGCAGGGATCAGAACAGATGCAATAATGAGTATTGCTCCTCGGTCTGCTGCATGTATGCAATCAAGGAGGCCATTATAGCCAAGGATCATGTGCCCGGCCTGGATGCCACCATATTTTTCATGGACATGCGCACCTTTGGCAAGGACTTCGAGCGTTACTATGAAAATGCCAAGAGCCAGCACGGTATCCGGTTTGTGAGATGCAGGGTTCATGGTGTCGAACCACACGGGCAGGAAGGGGATCTGCGTCTTCATTATATCAATGAAGAGGGCAGACAGATAGAAGAGTACTATGATTTGGTGGTTCTTTCTGTTGGTCTAGAGACCCCGCAACAGGTGAAGGCTCTGGCCGAAAAGATCGGAATCAAGCTTACCCCCCATAACTTCGCCGCAACAAGCACTTTCTCTCCCGTGCTCACCTCGCGGCCAGGTGTCTTCACCTGCGGGGCCTTTGCAGGCCCAAAAGATATTCCCCAGTCTGTCATGGAGGGATCGGCAGCGGCAGCAGGTGCAGCAGATATCCTGGCACCTGCCAGATTCAGCCTGACCAGGGAGAGGAGCTTCCCGCCGGAGAGGGACATTTCCGGCCAGGAACCAAGGATCGGGGTCTTCGTATGTCATTGCGGCTCCAATATAGCAGGAGTCGTGGATGTGGAGGAAGTGGCGGAGTACGCGGCCGGCCTTCCCGGTGTAGTGCATGTGGAGAGGAATCTCTTTACATGCTCCCAGGATACTCAGGATCTCATGCGTAAGCGTATCGAGGAGCACGGCCTCAACAGGATAGTGGTTGCTGCATGTACGCCGCGGACCCATGAGCCCCTGTTTCGCGAGACTATCAAGGCCGCTGGTCTTAATGAATATCTGTTGGAGATGGCCAACTTGAGAAACCAGGACTCCTGGGTCCATTCCGATGACCCGGCAAAGGCCACCAAGAAGGCCAAGGATCTAGTCCGCATGGCAGTTGCAAAAGTGGCCCTCCAGGAGCCTCTGAAGGCAGAAAGTGTGGCGGTCAATCCCTCTGCCCTGGTGGTGGGAGGTGGTGTGGCCGGCATGGAGAGCGCCCTGAGTCTTGCCAGACAGGGTTTTGAGGTGCATCTGGTGGAGAAGCGCCGGTATCTGGGCGGCAATGCACGCCACCTGAACCATTCCTGGACCTATGAGGATATCCCTAGGTACCTAGATGGACTCGTGAAGGAGGTCACGGAAAATCCCTTTATCCATGTCCATATGGAATCGGAAGTGATTGAGGCCAAGGGATTTGTTGGCAACTTCCTTACCACTATTAGGAAAGGTGGCAAGAAGATAGAGATCAGCCATGGCATCGGCATAATAGCCATCGGAGGCCGTCCTTACAGGCCCAAGGGTGAATATGGCTACGGTGAGTATGAGGAGGTCTTCACCAGTATCGAGTTTGATGCAGTCAAGAAGGCCGGAGACTTCAGGGTCAAAAGAGGGCGCACCTTTGTCTTCATCCAGTGTGTAGGCTCGAGGCAAGAGGAGCGTATGTACTGCTCCAGAGTCTGTTGCACGCACTCGGTTCAAGCGGCCATTGAGCTGAAGAAGGAGGATCCCTCCAGGTCTGTATATATCCTCTATAGAGATATGCGCACCTATGGTCAAAGGGAGTCCCTCTTCAAGGAAGCAAGGATGCTCGGCGTGGTCTTTATCAACTATGAACTGCATGGCAGGCCAAAAGTTAAAAGAAACAGAGATGGACTGACTGTAGAGGTGTGGGATCATGTGCTCCACAGGCCCATGATAATCAATACGGACATCCTGGTGCTGGCTACAGCCATACTTCCCGATCCGAAGGCTCGGGAGCTTGCAAAGCTCTACAAGGTTCCAGTGGATGGTGACGGTTTTTTCCAAGAGGCCCACGCAAAGCTGCGGCCGGTGGATTTCCCTGTTGACGGCCTTTTCATGGCTGGTCTGGCCCATTATCCCAAACCCGTGGAGGAGGCCATTGCCCAAGCCAAGGCTGCGGCAGCCAGGGCGGCTTCGGTCCTTTCCAGGAATGAGATCGTCCTGGAGGCGACCAAGGCCCAAGTGGTTCCGGAACGGTGTGATGGATGCGGACTTTGTATAGATGTGTGTCCTTATGGAGCCATTACCCTCATTGAGGGAAGTGACCAGGAAGACAATGTCTGGAAACGAGTGGAGATCAACAAGGCACAGTGCAAGGGATGTGGCCTGTGCCAGGGTACTTGTCCAAAGGAAGGGGTCTATGTGGCCGGTTTCTCCACAGAGCAGATCCGGGCACAGATCAAGGCAGCCCTGGCAGCTTGAGGCCATGGGATAGAATCCAAATTGGGGGATTTGATCATGAGTTATGAACCAAAGATCATAGCATTCTGCTGCAACTGGTGCTCATATGCCGCAGCGGATCTGGCAGGGATCTCGCGCATGCAGTATCCGCCGAACATACGGATTATAAGGGTTATGTGCTCCGGGATGGTTCATCCAGATATGGTGCTTGAGGCCCTGGAAAAGGGCGCTGACGGTGTCATGGTCCTTGGGTGACACCTGGGGGAGTGTCATTACCAGGATGGTAATTACAAGGCTCTTTCCAGGGCAGAGATGGTGGAGGAGGTTCTGGAAGACTTCGGTTATGAAAAGGAGCGCTTCATGATTGCTTGGTGCAGCGCTGCCGAACCTGACAAGTTTGTTGAGGCAGTCACCAGGATGGCCAAGCGGGTCAAGACCCTGGGCCCTCACAGACACAGCCTGCAGGCAGCTTAGGGAAGCCTGCAGGATTCCAAAGGAGCTAGATATGGCAATAACGGTTGCAGAAGAGTGGTTGAGCGCATGTTCTGGTTGTGAAATAGCCATTCTCAACATGGGCGAGAGCCTTGTAGATCTGCTCAACAGGCTTGAACTAGTCCACATGCCTGTGCTCATGGACCATAAATATTTCGGCAGGGATGGCCTCAACAGGGAGCTGGAGATTCCTAATGCCGACATAGGGATCGTTTCTGGTGCAGTGGCCAACGAAGAGCATGTTGAGGTGCTTGAAGAGATGAGAAAAAAGTGCCGCCTCCTTATTGCCCTGGGCACCTGTGCCACGCATGGAGGAATTCCGGCCCTTATCAACTGCTGGACTATGGAAGAGGCCTTGGAAACGATATTCCATACCCCGACGACCGATGAGTTCGGCTCCTATCCCGAAGAGGGGGTCCCGGCCATGCTGGACAGGGTCTATGCGATTGATGAAAAGGTCCATGTGGATCTGTTGATCCCTGGATGCCCTCCAAATCCTGCCCATATTGCCGGTGTGTTGGAGGCCTTGCTCGATGGAGACTCTCCTGTGCTTCCTGAAAAGAGTGTATGTGATTCCTGTCCCACGGTAAGGAAGGGAAAAGGGGAGGTGAAAGAGGTCAGGAGGTTCTTGGAAAATGCGGATTTCGTCCCATCGGAACCCCTGGACAGGATGCAGTGTCTGCTTGAGCAAGGCTTCATGTGTATGGGGCCAGTGACTGCTGCAGGTTGTGCCCATGACGGGGCCCCGCGTTGCATTGCTGCACGTGTGCCATGCAGAGGATGTTTTGGCCCGGTTCGCCATGATGGCAATCAGATGCTGGATATGATGAATGCCCTTGCCAGCAATGGGATAGACTGGAGATCGGTGGTGGACAGGCGGTCTTTGTTGAGGTTTTCGGGCGCTCATGGGCTCTTGCGGCCCCTTGGCAGGAGATCGTGACTCGGGAGGACTCTATAATGGACAAGGTTATACAGATTCAGCCGGTTACCCGGATCGAGGGGCATGCCAGTATCAAGATCCATCTAGATGATGATGGCAACGTCAGGGATGCCAAACTCCATATCATGTCCTTGAGGGGCTTCGAGAAGTTCATCGAGGGCCGTCCTGCCGAGGAGGTGCCGCGTATCGTAAACAGGATCTGCGGCATATGTCCCTGGATGCACCATCTTGCCTCGTGCAAGGCCGTGGATGCATGTTTTGGGATCACACCCCCTCCGGCAGGCTGGAGGCTCAGGGAGTTGTGCCAGATTATGGCCCATATCAGCGACAAGATCCTCCATTTCTTCTTCCTGGCAGCCCCTGATTTCGTATTGGGGCCAGACAGCGACTATGCTGTAAGAAATGTGATAGGGATAGTTAAACAGGCCCCTGAGCTGGCCTCTATGGTGGTGAAGATGCGCCAGCTCGGACAGCAGATGCTGGAGGGCTTTGCGGGCAAGGCCATTCATCCAGTGGCTGGGGTTACCGGCGGTTTTTCAAAACCCATGACAGAGGATGAGAGGAAGGAGCTTCTGAAGGGTGCTGGGGAGCTACTGGATTTTGCTCTGTATGCCCTGGATTTTGCAAAGGAGTCTGTTTTCAGCCGGTATGATGAGATTATCAGGGAGCTTGGCACCATTGAGACAGGTTTCCTCGGGACCGTCGATAATGATGGCGCCCTACGTCTGTATGATGGGAAACTCAGGTTGATGAGGCCCGATGGCTCTATCACGGAGTTCGATCCTGAAGAATATACAGACTATATCAGCGAACATGTAGCCCAATGGTCCTATGCCAAGATGCCCTATGCCAAGGTGTGGAATGAGGGTTTCAGCCTGGATCTCGATGCCCCCAAGGGGATTTACAGGGCCAATACGCTTGCCAGGATCAATGTAGCCGACAAGATGGCCACTCCAAGGGCACAAGAGGCCCTGGAAGAGTTCAGAGAGAGATTTGGCCGTCCTGCCCAGAGCACACTCCTATATCATTGGGCTCGTCTTATTGAGCTTGTGTACGTGTGTGAAAGGAGTGTCGAACTTCTGAACCATCCGGAGATAACAGATCCTGAGGTGCGGACCCCGGCAACTCCGAAGGCTGGTCGGGGTGTAGGATGTGTCGAGGCCCCTAGGGGCACACTGATCCATGATTATGTCACTGATGCCAATGGATGCATCCAGAAGGCCAACATGATCGTGGGCACTACACACAACATTGCTCCTATGAATCTGAGCGTGGCCAGCGCTGCCAAGGAACTGATAAAAAAGGGAGAGATAGATGAAGGGATTCTGAACAGGATCGAGATGGCTGTAAGGGCATACGATCCGTGAATCTCATGCGCCACTCACCGCCTGGATGGCGGAATACCTGTGACCCTGTCCATACTGGATTCCAAGGGACATATCATCAAGGAAATGGCCGGTTAGAGCCAGGAGGCAAAAAATCATGTCAGCCAAAGAGAAAAAGGAGCGCAGAAAGGTGAAGGCAGAGTGCCCTAGCTGTGCCTGTGGCTATATCGGCCACATGACCGTGGATGAGCTGAGGGAGCGGGCTGTCGGTGAGGAGTTCGATGCCAGGTGCCCGGTCTGTCGCCAGATACACTTGACCCGTGAGGAGATCGAGGAGCTGGAACAGTGCAGGATCACAGAATCAGAGCAGTTTCAGCAGATCAGAAAAGAGGCGGAGGCATAGAAGCCCTCACCCTCCCTGCCTTTCCGTATCAGGAAGCACAGGGTTTTAGTTACAAAGCAATACAGAGAAAAATGCGGGGTCCTTCCAAGGATGCATGACTGGTTGATGCATGTCTCTTTCCCCTGCCCATAATACCTCTCTTCACATAAGAGGGAAGGACCTCGCATGATTCTCTATTACTCCCTTGATCATGGCCTGTCATGGTGCCATCTTCCCCATGCTTTGCAGCAAAATGGTTCGTGATTAGATTGCTGGTAGGCACAGGTTCAAAAAATAGCCTATAACCAGTAAACCAGTGGAGGCAAGGCATGGAACACGATATCGGCAAGGCCATGGCCTACCAGATAAAAAAGGAGATAGCGGAACGGTATTTCAGGGTCAGGAAGCTGATCGAGGACGACAGTGCCAACCTGAGACAGATGATCTCCAGACTGGAAAGGCTCTATGAACAGCTCGGTCCCCCAATGATCAGGATATATTCTCTGCTGATGGACAGGGACCTTGCCGAGGCATTACTGAACCATCTGGGCTGGAAGGAAGGGCCTTTGCCATTCTATGACGATTATATAGTGGAGTCGGAGAGCATAAAGAGGCGCCTTTTGAAAGACATGGAGCTACATGGCTGGTTTAGCCGTTCCAAGTATACCAATTTGGTCATGGACAGTTACCAGGAGCTTTATAAAAACTATCTGAAATACCTGGATCTTTTGGAAGAGATCGAGGATGAGATGGCCGTGGTGCAAGAGGAGATAAATCAGTTCACTTCCAATTACTCCCTGGATGAGATCCTGACCTTCCTGAGCGAGCTCGACAGCATGGGGGATGTCCATGCCAGTGTCCTGGGGACCAATGTGGCGAGTGCCCAGCGATCCCAGCTCGAAAAGAAGCTCGCCCTGCCCAACCTAGACGATATAGAGGCGGCCATCCCTAGGTTTCCGAGGCTCCCAAAACCCGAGGAGATGAGGCCTGTACTGAAGAAACTGGCACATGAAGCCTGGTCCAGACACCATCAGGAGGCCGAAAGGCTGCTCAAGATAGCGGAAGAGAAAGGGGAATAGACACAAAGCTTGTGCCACGGCGGCCGCTAACAGGCAGACGAGGTCGGCTGCCGGACGGACCCTGTCGCCGGATTTGGCATAGGTCCGCTCAAGGACTTGCGGCATCAGAATAAGGCATGGAGAGATTTTATGAGCAGATAACATACCTGTTTGACAGGCTTCATGGGTTTTGGGAGCATGAAGGCCTCCATCGTAAGATCTCTGCCGGGCTAGTTTTCCTATTCCTTGCGAGCCTGCTGGCCATCGAACTCAACAGGAGAGGGATGCTTCCTGGGGATCTGGGCCTTCTCGTGCCAGAAAATCACTTTCATGCGGTTCAGGCCGCTTTCGTGGTGATACTCGTCCTAGAGGTTATCAGCCTCATATTCGTGCTCCCATGCTCTTTTTCTCGTTCGGTTGGTAAACAGTTTGAGATCCTGGCGTTGATACTCATGCGTAATGCCTTCAAGGAACTGGCCTATTTTCCAGAGCCTATAACCTTTTCAGGAAACGAGGAGAAGGTGCTGCATATCCTTGCTGACGGGTTCGGGGCCCTGCTAATTTTTGCCTTGCTTGGGCTCTATTATCTTGTCCAAAGGCCTGGAACAAAGAGGGGACGGTGGCCTGCGGAGCTCTTTGAGTTTGTTGCAGCCAAAAAGGCCATATCCATGGTGCTGCTGGTGGCTTTTATGGTTATGGGGGGCTGGAGCATGTATGCAAGTCTTGTGGGCCATGGCCAGGCATATTTTTTCCAGGATTTCTATACAGTGCTCATCATAACAGATATATTGATCGTCCTGGTGGCCCAGTACTTCAATCCTTCAGCAAGTTCGGTGTTCAGAAACTCTGGCTATGCCCTGTCCACCATGATCATCCGCATAGCCCTTGTTGCACCCGTCTATTACAATGTAGTTCTGGGTACATCTGCGGTGTTATTTGCAATCTGTCTCACCCTGATAACCTGTAGGCTTTTTGACGAAGAGTTTTAAGGGGCTTGTGACACCCTCAGATCCCTTTCCATGCCTCCATCTCATCCACCTGGAAACCCAAGAACTCGGCGATGCGGCATGCGAAGAACCTGGCCAGTTCATCTATGGATGACGGCCTGTGATAGAAGGCGGGCATGGCAGGGAATATGGTGCCTCCGGCATCGTGGAAGGCGAGCATGTTGCTCATATGAATCCTGTTCAATGGACTCTCCCTTACCACTGCCACTACCTGCCGCCGCTCCTTAAGGAAGCAGTCGGCTGCCCGGTGGATGAGATTTCGAGAGGCCCCGCTCATTATGGCCCCGAGTGTCCCCATGGTACAGGGCAGTATCACCATGGCCTTCCAGCGGCTCGATCCGCTGGCAGGGGCTGCACCAATGGCAGTGCTGGGATACTCCTGCTGGCAAAGGGCGCGGATGGCCCTGAGCCCTTCCGGCCCAAGTTCGTGTTCCAGCACCAGTGTTCCGGTCTCGGAGATCACGAGGTGCAGGGGCTGGCCCAGTCGTTCCATGAGCCGGGCGAACTCCAGGGCATATATGGAGCCGCTTGCCCCGGTGATGGCCAGGAGGAGTGGATGGCCTTCCTTGCGCTGCTCTGACACTGCCAGTTTCCTTTTTTTGTTTCGTTACTTTTCAAGCCCCAGTTTTGGCCACAGGGCATCTATCTTCTTTCTAACCTCCGGGTCCATCTGGATCACCTCGGGCCAGTCGCGTTCAAAGCCCTCTTCCGGCCACTTCCTGGTGCAGTCTATGCCCATCTTGCTCCCATAGTGGGTCATTGGAGCGGCATGGTCCAGGGCATCCACCGGCCCTCTGGTGAAGAAGATGTCCCTTTCAGGGTCGATGTTGTTCCCCAGCCGCCAGAGCACCTGTGAAAGGTCCTGGACGTCCACCTCTTTGTCAAAGATGCAGATTATCTTGCAGAACATCATCTGCCCCAGGCCCCAGAGGGCATTTACCACCTTGCGGGCGTGGCCCGGATATCGCTTGTCTATGGAGACTAAGGCCAGATTGTGAAAGACCCCCTCAAGAGGCAGGTTCATGTCCACTATCTCAGGAAGTGTCTTCTTTATCATGGGCAGAAAGAGCCGTTCCGTCGCCTTGGCCATGTAGCAGTCCTCCTGCGGGGGCTGGCCGACTATGGTGGCAGGATATATGGCGTCCTTCCTCATGGTCATGCAGGTTACATGGAAGACCGGATACTCGTCGGCCAGGGAGTAGTAGCCCGTGTGGTCCCCGAAAGGCCCTTCTATCCGGCGCTCGCCAGGCTTCACATAGCCTTCCAGCACTATCTGGGAGTTTGCCGGCACCTCCAGATCGATGCTCCTGCACTTTACCAGCTCCACCGGGGCCTGGCGCAGAAATCCTGCAAAGGCCACCTCGTCCATGTCGTCCGGGAGCGGGGCCGTGGCCGCATAGGTCATGGCCGGATCCGGACCGATGGCAACGGCCACCTCCAGGATCTCTCCGCGCCTTTCCGCAATCCTGTAGTGGTGTGCTCCCCCCTTGTGGGTGTGCCAGTGCATGCCGGTGGTGTTCCTGTCATAGACCTGTATCCTATACATGCCCACGTTTCTGATCCCTGTTTCAGGGTCTTTGGTGAAGACCAGGGGCAGCGTGATGAACGGGCCACCATCATCGGGCCAGCACTTGAGGACGGGCAGCCTGCCCAGATCCACCTGCTCGCCCTCCAGCACCACTTCCTGACACGGGGCCTTTTTGACCATCCTTGGCATTATGTTGCTGAGGCGTTTGATCTTGGGGATGATCTTGAGCTTCTTGATAAGGGTGTCCGGCGCCTCCGCCTCCATGAAGTCCATCACTTCCTGGCCGAGGCTGTCGAGATCCGGAACCTCCAGGGCCATGGACATCCGCTTGAAGGAGCCAAAGGCGTTCATGAGTACAGGCATGTCATAGCCCGGGACATTTTCAAACAACAGGGCAGGGCCGTAGAGTTTGCATACCCGGTCGGTTATCTCTGTTATCTCGAGCTCCGGGCTCACAGGGGCCTTGATCCTCTTGAGCTCTCCGGCCCTTTCAAGCTGTCTTATGAATTCCTGCAGGTCGCTATATGCCATTTCCTGTCTTTATCTCCTCTTGGTGGGATGAATAACTGGCTCCATTCTACTATCTTGGGCCCCTGTTTCAATTGTTTAAGTGGTCCCTACAGGGCTGGCTCATCTCTGGAGGGCTTTCGTTTCGGCGGCCTTTTGCCCCCTTCGAGGGCCGGCGTTCAAAAGGTCCCTGAAAATTGGACGAGCGGCGAAAACCTGTTGAAAAATAAGGGAAAGTGAGGGCTTTTGTCCCTTGAAATCCTGTTGACTGCCCATCTGCGATATGGTATATAGAGCGTCGCTTCACGGGGCTGTAGCTCAGTTGGGAGAGCGCGTGAATGGCATTCACGAGGTCAGCGGTTCGATCCCGCTCAGCTCCACCATGGAGATAGCAAGGGGGCTGTCAGGTATTTTGGCAGCCCCTTTTTTATCTGTGATTCCAGTCAGTTGATCTTCGATTTCCCCCTTTGTTCTCGTTTTCTTGAGTGCCTGTCAAAAGTGAATAAATATTCATTCATATATTGACACCCTCATGGGCTTGTGATAATTTCTGTCCAGAGTTTTCTGGGACCCCTTTTTCTTAAGGGAGAGCAACGGGGAGAACAATTTAATAATCAAACTTCACTTCGGCTGGCGTTGTGCTATGGCTGAGAGAGGAGGGCCATGACATGATGAGCGGTTTCGAGACCATCGTCATGTATCTGGGGATGTCGCTGCTGGTAGTTCTGATCATGCTGGCTGTATCGGCAGCGCTGGGGCCGTTTCGCCCCAAGCCACGTAAGGCAACCACCTATGAATGCGGTGTTCCGCTGCTGGATCCCGGGCACAAGCGCTACGCCGTCAAGTACTATCTGGTAGCCGTTCTGTTCCTGGTTTTCGATCTGGAAACCGTTCTTATCTATCCCATTGCAGTGAAATACAAGGCCCTTGCCGCAGCCGGCTGGGGTGTTTTCTTCGAAGTCTTTATCTTTGTGGCGGTTCTTCTGGCCGGTCTCTACTATGCCATAAAGAAGCGGGCCATAGATTGGGATTAGGGGGCAACTTATGGGACTTCAGGCTTATACAGGGCCGGGCTGGCTCTTGACCAAGGCCGAGCAGCTGATCAATTGGGGCAGGAGCAGGTCTCCCTGGCCGCTGCCCTACGGTACCGCGTGTTGCGGCATCGAGATGATGGCAGCCCTGGCTGCCAGCTATGATATGGCCAGGTTCGGTGCGGAGCGCCCGAGTTTTTCACCTCGCCAGGCAGACGTGCTCATAGAGGCCGGTACTATCACGAAGAAGATGGTTCCGGTCCTGCGCAGGATCTACGATCAGATGGCTGAGCCCAAATGGGTGATCGCCATGGGTGCCTGTGCCTGCACGGGGGGCGTCTTCAGGACATACTCCACCCAGCAGGGCATCAGCGAGGTGATCCCCGTGGATATCTACATCCCTGGTTGTCCGCCGAGGCCTGAAGGTCTGCTCTATGGCCTTCTCAGGCTCATGGACAAGATTCAGAAGGACCATCCCCTTTGGAAGCATCGCCAGGAAGTGGTCGAAGCATTAGGAGCAGAGTCATGACCCTGAGAGATCGAGTCGAAAAGTGTCTGCTCGGAGATATCGTGGAGATAACCGAGTGCCAGGGCGACCTCTTCGTAGAGGTGGAGCGCAACAGGATTGTGGCCTGTCTCGAAAAACTCAAGGAGACCGAGGGGCTGGAGTTCGATTTCCTGAGCGATGTCGTGGGGGTTGACAACAGTGCCCTCTATGAAAAGGCCAAGAAGGCCAAGAAAAAGAAGAAGAAGGATGAGGAGGAGGAAGAGGCCGAACCTGTGAAGGAGGAGCCCACGCCTCCGCGCTTCGAGGTGATCTACCTGCTGCTGTCGCTAAAGAGCAACGAGCGTCTGGCAGTCAAGATAAGGGTCCCGGAAGAGGACCCGGTAGTCGATACCGTAACCACCATCTGGCGGGCTGCCGATTGGCCTGAGCGTGAGGTGTATGACATGTTCGGTATCAAGTTCCGCGGCCATCACAACCTGAAACGTCTGCTCATGTGGGATGGCTTTGGTTCCTATCCGCTCAGGAAGGACTATCCGCTGGAAGGAAAGGGAGAAGAGCGCCATTTCGACTACTGTGACTGATTGATGTCGGGGCCCTACAGCCCTGTTTTTCTAATACCGCTGTTCTGAAACTGGCGGTTCGAGGGAGGGAGACTGTGTCATACGATCCTTTTAATCAGAATCATGAGCCGATAACTGGTGATTATGTAACCATCAATATCGGCCCGTCCCACCCGGCAATGCACGGAACCCTCCGTGTGGTTGCAAAGACCGACGGCGAGACCATCATCGAGGCAGAACCCGAGATCGGCTACCTCCATCGCGGGGTCGAGAAACTGGGAGAGCACCTCACCTATCATCAGTTCATCCCCATTACAGACAGGCTCAACTACTGTAGCGCCATAGCCAACAATGTCGCCTATGAGAAGGCGGTGGAGAAACTCATGGGGATCGAGGTGCCGGAGAAGGCCCAGCTCGTCCGGGTGATCATGATGGAGTTGGCCCGTATCGCCGATCACCAGGTCTGTGTCGGTATCCTCGGCGTTGACCTTGGCGCCTTTACCCCGTTCTTCTATCTGATAATCCAGCGTGAGGAGATCTATGAGATCTTCGAGTGGTACAACGGGGCACGTCTCACCAATACCTTCGGCAGGATCGGCGGCCTGGATGCAGATCTTCCCGACATGTTCGATGCCAAGTGGAAGACCTTGAAAGATGGCATCAGGAAGGCCAACGACGAGACCGACAAGCTCCTGACCCACAACCGCATCTGGATGGATCGTACCATCGGGGTCAATCCCTTCTCGGCAGAGGATGCCCTGAACTACGGGTTCACCGGCCCCTGTCTCAGGGCATGCGGGGTCAAGAGGGACCTTCGCAAGGACGAGCCCTACTACATGTATGACAAGTTCGATTTCGAGATCCCCGTGGGCAAGCATGGCGACGTCTTCGACAGGTACATGGTCCGCATGATCGAGATGGAGGAATCCATCAAGATCATCGACCAGGCCTATGCCATGTACAAGGAGATGCCCGCCGATGCGCCGCTCAAGGCCAAGGTGCCAAAGATCATAAAGCCGCCTGCAGGGGAGATCTACTCTGCCATAGAGTCCCCCAATGGAGAGCTTGGCTTCTACATAAAGAGTGACGGTACGGACAAGCCGTACCGCCTTAAGATAAGGCCGCCATGCTACATGGTCTATCAGGCGTTTCCGGACCTCGTTAAGGGAGAGATGATTGCTGACACCATAGCCTGTCTCAGCAGTCTCAACATCATTGCGGGCGAGCTGGACAGGTAAGGAGGCTGACCCATGGAAAACTGGGTAATCGCACTGATCAAGGTAGTATTCATCTGGACCTGGGCCCTCCTCATCGCCACCCTCATGACATGGGTGGAAAGAAGGGGCTCTGCCATGATGCAGGACCGCTTGGGCCCGAACCGTGCCGGCCCATTCGGCTTGTTTCAGCCCCTGGCAGACGGTATAAAGCTCTTCACCAAGGAGGACATAATCCCTGAGAAGGCAAGGAAGATCCTCTTTGCCCTGGGCCCGATCCTCTTTGCCCTGCCGGCCTTCTCCACTTATGCGGTCATCCCCTTCGGGGACAAGATGGTGGTGGATGGAAAGGAGATCATCCTCCAGGTCTCTGACGTGAGCATCGGCTTCCTCTATGTATTGGCCCTGGGCTCCATGGGGGTCTACGGAATGGTGGTCGGCGGCTGGGGCTCCAACAACAAGTATTCCATCCTGGGCGGTCTCCGCTCCACTGCTCAGCTCATATCCTACGAGGTGCCCTTCGGGCTGGCCCTGCTGGCCATAGTCTTGATCTACGGCACCTTCAGCCTGCGCGAGATATCTCTGGCCCAGCAGGGGACCTTCCTCGGCTTTCTGCCCAACTGGGGTGTTTTCAAGCAGCCTCTCGGATTCATCCTGTTCATGGTCACGGCCTATGCCGAGGCCAACAGGGTCCCCTTCGACCTGCCCGAGGCAGAGAGCGAGATCGTCGCGGGTTACCATACAGAGTACGGTTCCATGCGGCTCGGCCTCTATCTCTTTGGCGAGTACGTGAACCTCTATACGCTCTCAGCCCTTACTGTCACCCTGTTCTTTGGCTCATGGCACCTGCCCTATGTGGACATGAGCGCATTTCTCGGACCAATCAGCTACGGGATAGCCTCGTTCCTGGTCTTCTTCCTGAAGACCGCCTTCTTCCTGTGGCTCTTTGTCTGGGTGCGCTGGACGGTGCCGCGCTTCAGGTATGACCAGGTCATGGGGCTTGGCTGGAAGGCCCTTATCCCCCTGGCACTGGTGAACCTGTTCATTACCGCACTCTGTATCCAGTTAACCGTGTAGACGGGAGCATGAGATGTTGAAGCCAATACAAAAACCTGTAGTAAAGCGGGAATACACCTTCGGGGAGCGGATCTACCTCTGGGAGATCCTCAAGGGGCTCAAGCTGACCTGGAAGCACTTCACGTTCAACGTGCGTGCCTCATTCAGGCCAGGGCCCCACACCGTGCCCACATGCTGGCAGTATCCAGAGGATAGGCGTCCGATAGCCCCGATCTTCAGGGGGGCGCACTATCTCGTCCTGGATGACGAGGGTCGGGAGCTCTGTGTGGGTTGCGGTATGTGCGCCAGGGCCTGCCCTGCAAAGTGCATCACCGTAAAGAGGGGCAAGCCCGCAGAAGGGGAAGAGGGCAAGTATGCAGGAAAGACCATGTGCACCGAGTTCGAGATCGATATGCTCCGGTGCATCTTCTGCGGCTTCTGCGAAGAGGCCTGCCCCAAGGGGGCCATCAAGCTGGGGCCGGAGTACGAGCTTGCCGAGTACGACATGGACTCTTGCATCTACAACAAGGAAAAGCTCCTTGCCAACTTCCACAAGGCCAAGGCCGAGGGCAAGCTGAAACCGCCCAAGAAGCCTGTGCCTGTGGCTGGCGGAGACAAGAAACCCGCTGCCAAGAAGGCCGCAGGTGCAGCCAAGGGCAAGGCCGCTGCCAAGGCGGCTCCCAAGAAGGCGGCGGCAGCCAAGGCTGGTGGCGCCAAGGCAAAAGGGGCAAAGCCTGAGGCAAAGGCCGAGACCAAGGCAGAAGAGAAGAAAGAGTAAAGTCGAGTAACCAGCAGGAGAGATAAATGGATATCTACTTCCTTGTTTTTGCCATCATGGCCGTGGGTGCCGGGATATTCACCATAACGGCAAAGGATGCCCTGCCAAGCGCATTGGGGCTGCTTACGGTCTTCGTGGCCCTGGCCGCGCTCTATCTCCATCTCCATGCACCGCTTGTGGCCATCTTTCAGATCACCATCTATGCAGGGGCGATCCTTGTCCTGGTGGTCTTCGTCATCATGCTCTTGATGGTGCCGGATGAGGAGCTGGAAAAGACCCAGCGGAACATGCCGTTTCGAATGACCGGTGCCTTCCTGGCCACCTACATGATCGTCCTGCTGCTCATCGGTACGAAGAGCGTGACACAGCTGGTTCACCAGGAGAACCTGCCGGAGGGCTTCGGCCATCCGAGCATGTTCGGGGATCTTTTCTTCAAGGACTTTCTGCTCCACTTCGAGGTGGCCTCAGTGCTCCTCCTGGTGGCCCTTATAGCCAGTATATACCTGGCCAAAAAGAAGATTTGAGGGGAGAGGGGACATGGCGCCTATCGAATACTACATAACCCTTTCTTGCATACTGTTTGGACTGGGGGCCATAGGCTTCCTCACAAGGAGGAATGCCATAATCCTTTTCATGTCCATCGAGCTCATGCTCAACTCCATCAATCTAATGCTTACGGCCTTCTCCCACTTCAAGGCAGACATGGCCGGACAGGTAATGGTGCTGTTCATCTTTGCGGTGGCAGCAGCAGAGGTGGCGGTAGGACTTGCCATCCTCATCTGTCTGTTCAAGCACATAAAGTCGGTGGATATAACCAAGTTCAACCTGCTCAGATGGTAATGGGCGAAACTATAAGGTGAGGGAAAAAGGGAACAGTCATGGATAAATTCATCTTTTTGATACCGCTCTTCCCCCTGATTGGGTTCATATTCAACGGTCTGCTGGGAAAGAAGCTCGGAAAGGGCGTAGTCTCCTTCGTGGGCTGCCTCACCGTAGGCTTCTCGTTCCTGACGGCCCTGTTCATATGGAAGGACCTGCTCGCCCTGCCGCCTGAGGAGCGCCTCTTTACCCAAGTGATCTGGGACTGGATCAGTGTGGGAGGAGTACATGTGCCCCTGGAGTTCATGATCGATCCGCTCTCCATGGTCATGATCCTGGTGGTCACGGGGGTCGGCTTCCTCATCCACGTCTACTCCACGGGCTACATGTATCATGATGAGTCCTACTGGCGCTATTTCGCCTACCTCAACATGTTCGTCTTCTTCATGTCCATGCTGGTGCTGGGCGGCAACTACCTGGTCATGTTCGTGGGCTGGGAGGGCGTCGGTCTCGCTTCCTATCTGCTCATCGGCTTCTGGTACCAGGGAGACGAGAATGCCGATGCAGGAAAGAAGGCGTTCGTGGTGAACAGGATCGGTGACTTCGGCTTCGTCCTGGGCCTGTTCCTCATGTTTCTCACCTTCGGTTCCCTGTCGTACCTGGAGGTCTTTCCAAAGGCCCTCGAGATGTATGAGAGCGGCGCACTCGCCCTGAACTCGGGGGTGATGGTGGCCATGTGCCTCCTGCTATTCGTGGGAGCCACTGGAAAATCGGCACAGATACCCCTCTATGTCTGGTTGCCGGACGCCATGGCTGGCCCCACCCCTGTTTCCGCCCTGATCCATGCCGCCACCATGGTGACCGCTGGTGTCTATATGGTGGCAAGGACCAATATCCTCTACACCTTGGCCCCAACGGCACTGCTGGTAGTGGGGATCATAGCGGCACTTACCGCATTTTTCGCCGCCACCATGGGTATCCTGCAGTATGACATCAAGAAGGTACTGGCCTACTCCACTGTGAGCCAGCTGGGCTACATGTTCATAGGTGTTGGGGTTACGGCATACTGGGCAGGCATCTTCCATCTCATGACCCATGCCTTCTTCAAGGCCTGTCTCTTTCTCTGCTCCGGCTCCGTAATCCATGCCATGAGCAACGATCAGGACATGAGGCACATGGGAGGGCTCGCCAAGAAGATGCCAATCACCTATGCCACCATGCTCATAGCAACTATTGCCATCGCAGGAATTCCGCCCTTTGCGGGTTTCTTCAGCAAGGACGAGATACTCTGGAAGGCCTTCACCTTTCCTTACTATCCTGTGATGGGCAAGATCATCTGGACCCTGGGCACCATTGGCGCAGGTGTCACGGCATTCTACATGTTCCGTCTCATCTTCATGACATTTCATGGGGAGTTCCGCGGCACAGAGGAGCAGGCGAAGCACCTGCATGAATCTCCGGTGAGCATGACCCTGCCACTGGTGATCTTGGCCTTCCTCTCCTTCACTGGCGGCTGGCTCGGAATTCCGCATCTGATCGGGCATAAGCTCGGACATGTGCCCAACATCCTCGAGACCTGGCTGGAGCCTGTCTTCGAGCACTCGGCCAAGATCGTGGCCCATGTGGCGCCGACCCCGCACTATCCAGAGCCGCTGGAGTGGAGCCTCATGGCCCTGTCTGTGGCAGTGGCGGTGATCGGTATCTGCACGGCCTACTACATCTATATGAAGAGGGGGGCAGACCTGCCAGAGAAGATGGCCAAGGAGTACGCCCCGCTCTATCAGCTCATCCACAACAAGTACTATGTGGACGAGGTATATGACTTCATGATCGTAAAGCCCATCTACTACTTCTCCGTGGCACTCTGGAAGATAGTGGATGCATTCATCATCGACGGTATAGGTGTAAACGGCCCTGGCTGGCTCGTTAAGAGATGCTCTGCCGGTGTCCGTCTCATCCATAACGGTTACGTACAGACCTGCGGAGCATTCATGGTCCTGGGACTGGTGGCCATAGCGTGCTTCTATCTGTACGGATAGGCTGTACGGGTAGGCGAGGGAGTAAGGTCTCAAATAAAACTATGAGGAGATAGGGGATTTCAATGAACGCACCCATCCTGACATATGTAACCTTTCTGCCCCTGATAGGTATTCCGTTCATGCTTGTGGTGCCCCAGAAGAGCGAGGGCACCAAGAACGTCATCAGGGGAATTGCCCTGGTGGTCAGCCTGCTTACATTCTTTGCATCGCTGCGGATCTATTTCGCCTTCGATCCGTCGGTTGCAGGGTTTCAGTTCGTCGAGGACCATGAGTGGATCTCCCAGTACGGAATCAGGTACCATCTCGGGCTCGACGGGCTCTCCTTCTGGTTGGTGCTTTTGACCACCTTCATCACCCCTATAACCATACTCTCTACTTGGAGGGCCATAGACAACAGGGTTAAGGAGTTTCAGATCTCCATGCTGGTCCTGGAGACGGCCATGCTGGGTACCTTCGTGGCCCTGGACCTCTTCCTGTTCTATGTCTTCTGGGAGATCATGCTCATCCCCATGTACCTCATAATCGGTGTTTGGGGCGGTGAGCGGCGCATCTACGCTGCCATCAAGTTCTTCCTCTACACCGCTGTCGGCTCCCTGCTGATGCTGGTCTGCATCATCGGGCTGGTCTATTTCCACAATCAGCAGACAGGGGAGATCACCTTCAATCTGCTGGCCCTCTACGGGACAGATCTGCCGCGCACCTATGAGATCCTCTTCTTTGCCGCCTTTGCCCTGGCCTTTGCCATCAAGGTGCCCATGTTTCCACTCCATACATGGTTGCCGGATGCCCACGTGGAGGCGCCAACCGCAGGCTCTGTCATCCTGGCAGGTATCCTGCTGAAGATGGGAACATACGGATTCGTAAGGTTTGCGATGCCGCTCTTTCCCGAGGGCTCTGCCTATTTCGCTCCGGTTATCATCACCCTGTCCATAATCGGGATCATCTACGGTGCCCTTGTGGCCATGGTACAGCCTGACATAAAGAAGCTGGTGGCCTACTCCTCGGTATCTCACCTCGGCTACTGCATGCTCGGGCTCTATGTGCTCACCCAGGAGGGGGTCGAGGGCTCTGTGCTGCAGATGATCAACCACGGTATCTCCACTGGCGCACTCTTCCTCTTGGTTGGTATCATCTATGAGCGCAGGCACACCAGGCTCATCAAGGAGTATGGCGGCATCGCCAGGATAATGCCCATATATGCCACCGTCTTCATGATCGTGACCCTTTCATCCATAGGGCTTCCCACCACCAACGGCTTCATCGGGGAGTTCCTCATCCTTCTCGGTACCTTCCAGGTCAACAAGGCAGCCGCCGCCCTGGCGGCAACGGGTGTGATCCTTGGCGCTGTCTATATGCTCTGGATGGTCCAGAGGGTCTTCTTCGGCGAGGTCACAAACCCCAAGAACTTCAAGATTCCAGACATGAATCTGCGGGAGCTCGTCTATATGGCGCCGCTCCTTGTGCTCATATTCTGGATTGGGCTCTATCCCAATTTCTTCCTGAAGAAGATGCACGTTTCAGTCAACCATTTCATCAAACAGGTCAAGGTGGAGCAGCAGGCCCCTGCAGCTCACCATCATGCCGGTGTTGTCCTGGAGGATGAAACCAAAATAGCTATGGCCGAAGAGTAGAGAGGGTGAACACCATGGGATATGCATTTGATCTTGGCCACTTATGGGAGGTCGCCGGAGGCCAGATAATCCTGGTCCTTGCAGGAATTTTCCTGATCCTGGTGGATATATGGCTGATGGAGAAGGAAGAGGAAAAGCGCAGCCGCATCCTGGGCTGGCTTACTGTCATCATCTTCGGCCTTACCCTCATGCACATGGTGGACAGGCAGTGGGAGCTCCATGACATAGTCTTCATGGGGGTCTTCTCTGCGGACAAGTTCAGCATCTTCGTATCCATCGTTGCCCTGCTGTCAGGAATGCTGGCTTCCCTCATGAGTATGGGATACCTGAAGAACAATCAGGTGATGAAGGGCGAATACTATATCCTTCTGATATTTGCCGTGGCCGGTACCATCTGTATGGTGCAGTCCGTTGACCTGCTCATGATGTTCATCGCCCTCGAGGTGATGTCTCTTGCCGTCTATGCCCTGGCCGCCTTTTTGAAGAACAACAAGTTCTCTCAGGAAGGGGCACTCAAATACTTCCTCCTCGGAAGCTTTGGCTCCGCCTTCTTCCTCTTTGGTGTCGCCCTGCTCTATGGGATCACCAGTTCCGTAAATCTGACCAAGATCGCCACTGCCATCTCCTACGGCCTTTATGACAACAAGATGGTGCTCCTTGCACTCGCCATGCTCATGGCAGGGCTCTTCTTCAAGATGGCAATGGTGCCCTTTCACATGTGGACACCCGATGTCTATGAGGGTGCCCCCTCGGTGGTCACCGGCTTTATGGCAACAGCAGTGAAGGCCGGTGCCTTTGGTGCCTTCGTGAAGGTCCTATTCGTGGCCTTTACCCCGATCCTCAGCCACAGCGGCCAGCCCGATTTCTACAGCACCGTGAATCTGGCGGCCCTGGCTGCATACTGGAAGCCGGTGCTCTGGTGGGTTGCCCTCCTCACCATGTTCTTTGGCAACCTGGTGGCCGTATCCCAGGAGAACGTAAAGAGGATGCTGGCCTACTCTTCCATTGCCCATGCCGGTTATATGGCCATGGGGATCATTGCTGCCAATGCCGAGGGGCGTATGGGGGTGCTCTTCTATCTCTTCACCTACACCCTCATGAATATCGGGGCATTCGGTGTCATCTATCTCATTGATGGTCAGGAGCGAAATGCCCAGACACTGGATGACTATCGAGGCATAGGATACAAGTATCCTTCACTTGCCTTTCTCATGGCCCTGTTTCTGGTGGCCATGGCAGGGCTTCCGCCAACAGCCGGTTTTATCGGAAAGTTCTATGTATTCTCTGCCGCCATCAAGGAGGGTTACTATACCCTGGCGGCCCTGGGCCTGCTCACAAGTGCCATAGGTGCCTACTACTATCTCAGGGTCATCTACATGATGTATATGAAAGACGAGATCAGAGAGGTGGTCAGAGGGCCTGTTGCAGCACCGACAGTCTTGGCCCTGGTCATCACGGCCCTTGGTGTACTCTATTTAGGCATACTGCCCGAAGGTCTTGCCAGGGCAGCCCTTGCAGCCCAGCAGAGCCTGGCAATGATATTTTAGAAGATAGTTTTTCAAGGCAATCCGGAGGCAGCCGCTGCCTCTGCTCCACTGATCTGTTTTGGGGAGGTCTGGATCGACTGAGCAGAGTCAGCGGTTTTTTTGTGTTCTCCTGTCCGGATTCCTCCGTGTGGCAAGCCTCGTAACCACCCGTCGGCAAAGAGGGTGACATGCCAACTCCTTGTGGCTACCTTTTGGGGATAGATCGACAAAAGATAGCCGACAAGGACCAGAAATGGAATTCATCGAGATAAAAGGGGCCAGGCAGCACAACCTGAAGGGGATCGACATAAAGATTCCCCTGATGGCCATCACCCTTGTCATAGGCCCATCCGGCTCTGGAAAGTCCTCTGTGGCTGCCCATGTGCTCTATCCGGAAGGGCGTCTTCGCTATCTCGAGGCCCTTGAGCTCCCCGGGCTTCATGCCGGCATAAACCTGAAGAGGCCGGATGTGGAGGAGATCCACCGGATCCCGCCCGCACTCCTTTTGGAGCAGCTTCCTGCGCCAAGCTCAAGCCACTCTACACTGGCCACGGTCATCGGTCTGAGTCAGGCAATAAAAGAACTGCTCCGTCTGGCAGGAAGGCCGGTCTGCCCGAAATGCGGTACGGAAATAGAGGTCTTTGAACCGAGACAGCTCGTGACACACCTGCTGGAAGAGCTTGAGGGTATGCCCGTCTCTGTCCTGGCCCCTGTGGATCTGCATGAACATTCGATAGAGGAGCTCCTGTCCCGTGGATTTGTGAGGGCAAGGGACGAAGAGGGGACCTTCTACCTGGATGAGCTGGATAGCGACAAGGCAAAGGAGATGGGGCAAAGAGGGGGGCTCGATATAGTCGTTGACAGATTGAGGGTGGAGAAGAAAGGGGCCAATAGGCTGCTTGAATCCATCAGGGCTGCATCCGAATTGTCTGGCGGCACCGTGTTGATAGAGGGGCGTGAAGGCCCTTGCCGCCGTTTCAATCTGGACTGGTCCTGCAGCCAGTGCGGTTTACATGTGGATCCGGGCAGGGTTGCATTCAGGCTGCTCGATATGGATATGGGGGGCTGGCTCGATCTGGATGCAAGAGGGCTCCTCGATGCCTTGAAGAGAGCCGTCTCGGCAGACATGAGGGCCTCCGCCCTGACCGGAAAGGCCTTCCAGGCACAGGTGGCCAAGATCGAAGCGGCTGCAGAGATGCTTGTGGAGCTCGGCATCGAAAACATTGCCCTATCGAGACCAGCCACGGAGCTCTCTGCAGGAGAGCTCCACAGGGCGCGGCTCCTGAGGCTCTATAGAAAGGATATGGCAGGATTGCTATATATCCTGGATGAGCCATTGTCACGCTATATGCCAGGAGAGAGGCAGGCCATCTGGCGCTTCATAATGGGCCTCAAGGCCATGGGAAATACGGTGGTCATCGTAGAGCACGACATGAGCCTGGCCTCGGAGCAGCTCCATCAGGCTGACTGGATCGTAGAGCTTGGGCCAGGGGCTGGAGAGCAGGGAGGCAGACTCATATATCAGGGCCCCTCCTGCCAGTGGCCGGGAATGGAAGGGGGCCCGGGCCCTGTCCCCGACAGGATCGGTACCGGGCGCGGAGGCGAATTGAAGGCCAGTGTGCATGTCGGCCATCCGGCAGGGGGGAGGCGTGAGCTTGACCTTCCCGAATCAGGCCTCCTCGTGGTGAGGGGGCCTTCCGGTTCGGGCAAGAGCCGCCTCTTGAGTGCGCTCTATCGGTTTTTTGGCGTTGAGACAGAAGGGAGGGCCTTTCGTGCCTACTGGATACCCAGGGTCCTGAAGGAGCGCTCCCCTTATTCCATCGTTGCCAGCTCTGCAGGGATATGGGCCGACATCAGGAGGCTCTTTTCCAGGGTGCCGGAGGCACGAAGCAGGGGGCTGACCCCGTCATATTTCAGCCTTACCAAGAAGGGCGGGCGCTGTGAACAGTGCAGGGGCCTTGGGCTCTTGAGGCAGAAGGGTGTGGGTTTTCAGCTCTTTGAAGAGATCTGCCCGGTTTGTGGAGGACGCCGCTATTGCCAGGATCTCCTCTCTGTGGAGTTCAAGGGCTATTCTATCGCCGATATCTTAGGGCTGCAGGTGGATCAGGCCCTCAAGGTCTTTTCACGGGTGAGCAGGATCCAGGAGGTGCTGCATCAAATGGCCCGGTTTGGCCTTGGCTATCTCCGGTTGGGCCAGCCGGTTATGAGCCTGTCTGGAGGGGAAAGGCAGAGGCTAAGGCTGATTCAGCTCCGGAGTCGCGGCACAGGCTACGGCAAGAGGGCCATATTCTTCTTGGATGAGCCCTCTGTCGGGCTTTCTTACAGTGACATGCTCCTTGTATATGATCTGTTCTCCTGGCTCTCCGATCAGGGCAATCTGATAGTTGTTGCAGACAATTCCGAGTTCCTCAAAGAGGCTGCGACCTCTGTGATCGAAACCCCTTTGTAAGTGATCGAGGCCGAGGCCTATGTGAGAAAAGGTCCTAGTGATCCTGCTCCTGGCCTCCCCCATCATTGGGTTCAGGTTCGCCCGAATCCCTTTTCTTTACGAGCTTCATCTGGATGACCAGGAGGAGGAATGTGATGGGTACCACCGAGATCCCGACGAATATCCCCACGAGACTGAACTTCCCCGGAAATTTCAGGACGAATGTCCCGATTATCACAATGGCCAGGAGGAGCCGGGTGAACATGCCTATGAAGTAGACCACCTGGGAGCGCCATTTCACTATGCGCTTGGTATCGCGCAGTGCTCCTATGGCGTTCAGCCCGGCCACTATGCCGCCAAGGGCTATGCCTCGGACCCCTTCGGGACTCCACCACAGGTTGGCACCGGCCAGCAGAGCAGCAAGGATCAGCCAGATGGCTATCAAGAAGCGCTTTGCAAGGCCTTCATCCAGCTCGCCTATCCAGATCAACATGGCCTCAACCCGTCCAAATCCCTCAAGATCTTAATCCTCGTCCCAGTCGTCTTCGGCCTCTGGTGGCAGTTTCCTCCATTGGCGCTGCTCTTCTGCCCTCTTTTCTGCCCGTTCCATGCTCTTTTCCTTCTCTTCCCTGCTCCACTCCTCTGTCTTCCGCTTCAGCCGCTTACTCAATATGAGCAGATTTCTGATTCCGCCAGCAAGTCCAAAGAGAAAGAAGATTATGGTGAGCCATGGGTGTGTCTTGCCCTCAAAGACGTCGGTATCCAGCCAGTAACCGAACCATACCCCCGCAAATGTGGAAAATACCATGGCCGCCCCCATGGTAGAGGCATGGGCCAGGATCCGCATTATCTCATGAAGATACTTTTTTGTCTCGGGTCTCACGCTCTTTTCAGCTCTGGTCGGGTCATGGAATCAAGGAATCCATTATGGATACTTTGGCCGAATCTCTTGGCAGGACAGGATACCAAATAAAAAAAGCGGTGAAAATCGCTTTCACCGCTCTCTTTTCAATTCCCCTGAAAAGGGGCTGATTATGCCTGTTTTTTCAGTCTCTTGCTCTTCCCCTTTAATTAGCCGAGGAATGGGTTGGCATAAAGGGCGATCAGACCGATAACCAGGGCGTAAATGGTAAATGTTTCGATGAGGGCGAAGGTAATGAACATGGAGACGGTCAGCTTACCGGCCATCTCGGGATTCCTGGCTGTACCCTCCAGAAGACCGCGGGCACAGTTACCCATACCAGCACCACAACCGCCGCCAGCACCACCGACTGCCAGGCCAGCTGCTACCAGGGAGGCAGCCATGATCAGGCCTGTATCTGCTCCGGCACCTTCACCTGCTGCGAGGGCCAATGCGCTGGTGGCCAGGACAAACAGTACACTCAGACCGGAAATAATTAAGCTCTTCTTTTTCATCAAACTCCTCCTTTTTATAATTTTTTCTATTTTATTCCTAATGTGCTTCAGCCATTGCCTCTGCACAGTATGTAACAGGCAGCACTACAAAGATGAATGCCTGTAGCAGACAGACCAGGGTGCCCAGCAACATGATTGGAAGCGGTGCCAGATATGGTCCAGCCATGGTGAAGAGCAGCCCCAGGAGCATCTCTTTGGACATCATGTTACCAAAGAGACGAATGGAGAGCGAGGCGATTCTTCCAAGATGGCTGAAGGTTTCAACTATCAGGAAGAAGGGTGCCATGACCGGAATAGGCCCCATGAAGTGCTTGATATACTTGAAGCCGTGGAACCTGATTCCAAGGGCATGGTATGTGACGATTGCTATAGATGTATAACCCAGGGTGACATTGATATTGGCAGTTGGTGACATGAAGCCCGGAATGAGACCCAGGTAGTTGGAGATCAGGATCAGATAACCGAAGGTGGCGACCATCGGGAAGATCATCCTGGCCTTCTGCCTGTCGCCCACCTGTTCGGTGATGAAGTCTTCCATGCCTCCGACGAACATCTCCATGACGTTCTGCATGCCTGAAGGTATCATCTGGAGCCTCTTGGTGCCGAGCCAGGCCAGGACCAGACAGATGATCATGGCCAGATAGCTGTACTGCATGTGCGGAGCCAGCACCTGGGCTATGGGTGTGTCTCCGCCATAGGCAGGCAGGCCTAGGGCATCCAGTATGATGGGTAGAAACAGTAACGGATGTTCCATGGTTACAGGGCCTCCTTGAAAATTACATATAGAGGTTCATCGCGATGATCAAAAAGGAGTGGTATAAAATTTCTCCCCTAAAATCCTCCCCTTTTTGAGGGCCTCCCAACTTATCGAAAAGATTGAATGAATTACCATTCAGCATTTAGGTTAAAAAAATTTTCCTGTCAAATCAAGTTATTGTGCTGAATAGTCCCTCATTTCACCTTCAAAATATAGGGAGACGTCAACTGAAACGCTCCCTACTTGAAGGTAAGTTATTATCACAAGCCCATTGGGGTGTCAATAGCAAATGGCTACTTCCGGGCCAGTAAATTGAATACTGATTCAGCGGCATCCACCGTCTCGGATATGTCGAACCAGTCGTGTGCCAGGGATACGAAGGCGGCCTCGAACTGTGACGGTGCCAGCCAGATGCCATTTTCAACCATATTTCTGAAAAAGGCCCCGTACATCTCGGTATCGGAGGCCAGGGCTTCCTGGAAGTTGGTCACCGGCTCGGATCTGCCAAAAAAGCATGTCATCATGGAGCGGACACGTTGCAGGGTGCAGGTGATGCCGTGCTGGGAAGCGGCCTCTTTCAGGCCAGCCTCAAGGTCTTCGGCCTTCTCGTCCATCGCCTCGTAGATCCCGGGGCGGCTCAGGACCTCCAGTGTGGCAAGGCCAGCTGCCGTGGCCAGCGGATTGCCCGACAGGGTGCCCGCCTGATAGACAGGGCCTTCGGGGGCGATCTGGTCCATGATCTCCGCCCTGCCTCCATAGGCCCCTACGGGCAGGCCCCCTCCGATGATCTTTCCAAGGCATGTGAGATCCGGCATTATCCCGAAGTATTCCTGGGCCCCGCCAAGGGCCAGCCGGAAGCCTGTGATCACCTCGTCGAAGATGAGGACGATCCCGTTTTTCTCGGTGAGATCCCTCACCATTTCGAGGAAGCCGGGCTTTGGCGGCACAACCCCCATGTTGGCGGGCACGGGTTCAAGGATCACGGCTGCCAGATCCTCCTTGGAGGCCTCTATGGCCTCTTTGAAGGCCTCTTCGTCGTTGAAGGGGATGGATATGGTGTTGGCAACGATCTCCTCTGGAACGCCAGGGCTACCGGGAATGCCCAGGGTGGCCACACCAGAGCCTGCCTTCACCAGGAATGAATCGGCATGTCCGTGATAGCAGCCGTCGAACTTCATGATCTTCTTTTTGCCAGTATAGCCCCTGGCAAGACGGATGGCGCTCATGGTGGCCTCTGTGCCCGAGTTGACAAGGCGTACCTTTTCTATCGAGGGCACACACTCCACTATCTTCTCGGCCAGGGCCACCTCACGCCATGTGGGTGCCCCAAAGCTTGTGCCGCCATCGAGTGCCTCGGCAACTGCTGCGGTCACGTGTGGGTGGTTGTGGCCCAGGATCATGGGCCCCCAGGAACAGACGTAGTCGATATAGGCATTTCCGTCCACATCGTATATGACGCAGCCATCGGCCCTGTCCACGAAGACAGGGTCGCACCCGACAGACTTGCAGGCGCGCACCGGACTGTTCACGCCACCAGGGATGAGCTCCTTGGCCTTTTTGAAATATGCTGTTGAAAGGATCTGGTTGTCCATATCTCCTCCTGCTCCATTGTGAGTAGTGTTGTAGAACGGCCCTTCTGTGTCCCTGTCCAGACGATTTGAACCATCAGGGCGTTGAAGGTAATCTTAATTTGTGAAATGGCATAAGTCACGTCCTGCTATCATCTATTTGAGCGCCACCTTTCTGGTGGTGATGTTGCCCCTTTTGGGGCCTGTCCTATCCGGGCGGGATCTGTCCCTATACCTGCAGTTTCCTCCCCGCACCATCTATGTGGAGCATGCCCCTTTTTCGTGGCCGGTCTTTATCTGTCTTGCACTGCTTGAGGCATGTATCTATGCGGCCTTTTTCTCCCTGTTTTTCAGATGCCGCAGCCATATCTCGTTGCTGCGGCCCCAAATGCCTCTGCCCTGGTGGGCCAGGCTATCTGCCCTTGGCCTTGTGATCTCCTGGCTGTTGGCCTGGAGCCGTTTTCCGCTATTTGCCCCCCTGCAACCCTTTACCTTCATACCGATCTGGTTCTGTTATATCCTTTTGATAAACGGTATCGTCTACGCCATTAAGGGCAGGTGTCTGTTTACCAGGGATCCCAAGGGTTTTGGCCTGCTCTTTCCCCTCAGTACCATATTTTGGTGGTATTTCGAATACCTGAACAGGTTTGTGCAGAACTGGTACTATCTCGGTGTCCAGGAGTTTTCCGGGGTCACCTATGCGGTGGCAGCATCCATCTCCTTTTCAACCGTTCTTCCGGCTGTGATCTCCACCCAGGAGCTGATCTGCTCCGTTCCGGGGCTGACACGCTGTCTGTCGGAAGGCCCCCCTATACATGTGCCAGCCCTTCCTGCCATGGCTGCAGTCTATGGCCTCCTGTCCCTGTCGGCCTTGGGGCTGTCGCTGATCTGCATCTTTCCCGATCAGCTATTTTGGCTCCTCTGGGTAAGCCCTCTGCTGATTTTCACTGCCCTGGATCTGCTCTCCGGCAGGGATGAGATCTTCTCCCCACTTTTGCGTGGTGACTGGTCCCTGGTGGCCACAGCAGCCCTTGCCGCCCTCATCTGTGGATTTTTCTGGGAGCTCTGGAACTGGAAGAGCCAAGCCAAGTGGATCTATCTCATCCCTTATGTAGGCAGGTTCAAGCTGTTTGAGATGCCCCTTGTCGGCTATGCAGGCTATCTGCCATTTGGCCTTGAGTGCTGGCTGATAGCCAGGGTGGTGCTGGCACACTCGGGGCCAGGCAGTCGTCCTGAGGCAGGCAGGGTCGAAAAGAGATGCTGAAAAAAGAGGGGGAAGATGCCCCTGGGCTCATTCGTCCAGGCAGCGTCTTACCGCTGTTGCGAGCTGCTTGAGTGAATAGGGCTTTCTCAGATATATGGAAACTCCAAGCCGCAACGCCTTTCGCATCCTGTCTGTCTCCGAATATCCGCTGGTTATCAGGGCCTTCTGGCCGGGGCACACCTCTATGATCCTTTGGTATGTCTCCAGCCCATCCATGCCGGGATCCATTATCATGTCCAGGATCACGAGATCGAAGCACCTCTTTTTACACAGCTCGACTGCCTCCTCACCGCTCTTTGCCACCTCCACCCTGTAGCCCAGCCTGCCAAGTATGTCTGAGGCGACCTGCCTCTGCTGTTCTATGTCGTCTACCACCAGGATGGATTCTGAACCCTTCAGTTCTGTAAGATCCTCGTCTTCTGGCACATCTTTCGCCCTGCGATGGCTCACTGGCAGATAGATGTCGAACCTGGTCCCCTTGTCTGGCCAGCTCTTTACATCGATATAGCCCTTGTGATCCTTTACCGTGCCCCAGACCACTGCCATCCCAAGGCCGGAGCCGCTCATCCCCATGGCCTTCTTGCTGTAGAAGGGCTCGAAGATGTGGGGCAGGTCATCCGGTGATATTCCAGAACCATTGTCCTCTATGGTTATTCGTATGTACTCGCCCTTCTCCACGGTGTCATAGCCGCTTATGGGCCTGTCCAGGAATATGTTTTGGGTGCTTATCCGGATGGTTCCGTTTGCGACTATGGCCTCGGCGGCGTTGGTCACAAGATTCATTATCATCTTCATGAGATGGACAGGGGAGCCCTCCACGTTCATGAGATCCGGGGCCAGATCGGTCTCGATACTCAAAGCCGGGTTGATGGCAAGCAGACGCTTGGCCTCTGGTGAGTCAACATATTCTTTGATTATATCATTTATGTTTACCACGTTCTTTATATCCATGGTGCGCCGCGCAAGGGTCAGTAGATCCTGTACCACTGCAGAAGCCCTCTCGCCTGAGCTCTTGATTACTGAAAGCGGGCGTCTAAGCGGGCTATCCTCAGGAAGCTGCATGAGAAGCATGTCCGGATATGTGACGATGCCTGTCAGGATGTTGTTCAGATCATGGGCCACCCCGCCTGCCAGTGTTCCGAGGGCCTCCATCTTCTGAGCCCTCTGAAGCTTGAGCTCCAGGGCCTTTATCTCGCTGAGATCGGCACCTATCAGGATGATCTTGTCGAGTTCACCTTCGGCATCGTGGCTCGGTGAGGCGGTGAAGAAGTAGGGAACACCGTCCACCATCCTCTCAAAGCCTATGGGGCTTTGGAACTTGTCGAGATCCAGGCCTATAAGTGCGCAGTTGCACTCTTCAGGCCTGTTTTGGCAGACCACTTCGTAGCAGTGTCTGCCCATTACATCCTCGATCTTGCGTTTTTGGGTGATCTCAAGAAACCTATGGTTGCACTCCTGTATCCTGAGTTCCCTGTCCAGAATGAAGGCAGGCCCGCCAATTGCCTTGAAGATCGCCTCCCACTGCCTGCGTGCCTCCTTTATCTTACGCTCCCTCATCATGAGCCTTGCAGACATGATCTTTAGCTGCCGGCCCAATATGTGTAACTCCTTGACCGAACTCTCAGGCACCTCGAATCGTTTCTCTCCGCGCCCCACCCCTGTAACAGAGTGGCTGAGCTGTATGAGGGGGTCTACGACCTGGCTCTTTATCCATTTGAGAGAGAAAAAGGCCAGGAACATATAGGCCAGGATAGAGCCGAGGAGGAGCAGAAAGAAGTTTCTCAGTGTAGAGTTGGCCTCGCCATTTATCTGTTCGTTTATGGTACCCACGGACTGGCGGCAGAGTTCCAGGTTGAGCGCCAGCTCATCGGCCATGGCCGCGGCCTTAGCGGCCTTGAGATATGTGGACGACACGGCCTCCATGAGCCTTTTTCTCATCTGGTCGATTTTGATCAAGGGTGTTTCCAGGGCCTTGAGCTGGCTGTTTTTCTCTGGCAGGGCGGCCATGGCACTCTGGATCAGAAACTCTATGTCATCCATGTGTTCCGAGCATCTGTTTTCTCCCTTTTCCTGGACGGTTAATGTGCTTATGTAGTGCTCCATGCAGGACTGGAGCTCCACAAGGGAGTTTTTGATGGCTGTAAGGTCGTTCAGTGCCTGGAAAAGAAAGATCCTTTCAGGGGCGTTGGTCTTTATGGAAAGGAGCTGTTGGGAGATGTCATCCTGAATCGCTTGGATCTGCTTGATCGTCTCTGAAAGCTTTTTGAAGAGCCGCTCTTTTAGGGCCAGGCTCTCCTTTCTCACAGCAATGGCAGCTGTGCCTATGGATTCGAATCTCTCCACCAGCTGCCTGGTCTCTGTTATGGGCACAAGGAGTTCCATATTGTCCGATATCTCCGACAGTGTCTGCATGGCCACATTCAGGTTGGCCTTGGCATTGGTCAGCTCGCTGTTGAAGTAGTCGGATGCGACGGCAGCAGGTTTCATCTGTACCGTCTGTTCCTTGAGCTCCATTAAGGCCCCATAGATGTCCTCAAGGGCCCTTCCGAGTGGAAAGAGGATCTTCTGCTCGAGTTGTGTAACTTGGCTGACAGCGCGTCTTGCCTGGAGGTTGTTTATGACGGCAATGGACAGGAGTATAGCAAACGAGGCGATCAGGACGCCAAGGCCCTTCAGATATATCTCTCTGAGAGAGGATCTGTCCCTTCCCATCTGCTCTTTGCTTTTTTCTACTCCTCTTCTCCGGTAGCCCCGTTTAGAGAGTTGATGAACGGGGAGTCGTAGAAGGTGGTCCCCTCCAAGATATAGGTAGGAATCCTTATGCCTAGCACCTTTGCCCTGCTCCTGTTGATCACCCTGATGCCTCTGGTGGTGCGGGTGATGGGGATCTGGGCCGGGGGGGTGCCCTTCAGGATCTTTATGGCCATCTCTGCCGCATCCGTGCCATGGATGAAGCCATCTATCGCAACAGAGCACAAGAGCCCATTTTTGACACTGTCCTTGGTGTTGGTGGCATCCGGCAGCCTGCTGTGCTTTACGAGCCACTTGACCACATCGAGAATGGGGACATGCCTGCCTCTTTCATCCTTCAGGGTGTAGTAGGTGATGAGGTAGATGGCATCCACCTCGGACTGGAACCTCTTTATGAGTCCTTTCCATTCGCGGTAGGAGTTGGTGTTGTAGTAGCCTATTACCTGGAGTCCTGCCTCCTTCATGGCCTCCTTTATTCGCCTGGTGACTATCCTCCCTGTGGGGCTGTCATCGTTTATGACCGCTATCCTTTCAACAGAGGGATCGAGTCTTTTGAGCAGGGCCATGGTCAACCTGATATGGTTTCTCTCCAGCACTCCGGTGATATTGGGGGTTGGATAACCGTACTCTTCAGGATCTGCATTCACTCCAAGAAAGACCACCGGGGTCCCTGCCTTGTCCTTTAGATATGGAACTACGAAATATTTCTGGGCGTTGTCGTCGCAGGCAAATACGAGATCCGGGCGCCATTTCCTGTATTTCTGAAAGGCCCGGGCCGCCATGGTTTGGGCCATCTCAGGCCTCCTTTTTGTGTCCAGATAGAAGTGTTTGATCTGGACTTCCTGGCCCAGGCTGCTCTGGCTAAAGCGCATGAGAATGCCCTGGGTGTACTCGGAGACCCAGGGCATCTCCTTGTGATAGGAGTGGACTATAAGGATCTTTATCCCCTTTCCACTCTGGCTCGCGCCCTTGGCTACAGGCTGGGCCGAAACGGAAACAGGCAGAAAGAAGAGAGAAACGGCCAGAAAGAGTATCAAACAGTGGCTTTTCATTATCAGTTTTTCTCCGAAAGCGGCGAGTTTCCTTGAACGGATACCACTTTATAGCACAAAAGGAGGGTCATGTAAGGGCTAGTGGCCTTTTTTACACCCCTCTTTTTTCCGTATTTTTAGAGGGCACAGAGGCGATATCTGCCGGTGTCGCCTTGTTGCCCAGGGCCCCTAAACGTGTTAGCTTGGCCTCGTATCTGTTGTTCTTATCGTTTTTTGTGACAACTATCGAAAAAACAGCTGCATCAGGAGTTTCAGGGTATGGATTTCGAGGCCGTAATCGGGCTGGAGGTACACGTTCAGCTCCAGACCGACAGCAAGATATTCTGTTCCTGCTCAACCAAATTCGGAGCTGCCCCAAATAGCCACACCTGTCCTGTATGCCTGGGTATGCCTGGGGTCCTGCCTGTTCTCAACAAGAAGGTGGTGGAATATGCCCTGAAGATGGCCCTGGCAACCAACTGTGAGATCCCGCCCATGAACAGGTTTGCCCGGAAACACTACTTCTATCCCGATCTCCCCAAGGGTTATCAGATCTCCCAGTACGAGCTGCCCTTGGCCGAACATGGTTGGATCGAGGTTGAGACCGAGGGGGGCAGGCGCAGAATCGGGATAAACAGGATCCATCTGGAAGACGATGCCGGAAAGCTGGTCCATGACGAGCACAGACCGGTGAGCTTCGTGGACCTGAACAGGACCGGCACCCCTCTTATCGAGATCGTCAGCGAGCCGGATATCAGGAGCCCGGAGGAGGCTTCGGCCTATCTCAAGAAGATCAGGCAGCTTGTGCGCTATCTCGGTATCAGTGACGGAAACATGGAGGAGGCGAGTCTGAGGTGTGATGCCAATATCTCCTTGAGGCCAAAGGGCAGCGAGGAGTTCGGTACCAAGGCGGAGCTCAAGAACATGAACTCCTTCAAGCACGTACAGGCCGCCCTCGAGTATGAGATCAGAAGGCAGGCGGCCCTGCTGCTCGACGGCCAGGAGGTGGTGCAGGAGACCAGGCTCTGGGATGCTGCAAAAGGGGTCACTCACTCCATGAGGGGCAAGGAAGAGGCCCATGACTACCGCTATTTCCCTGACCCTGATCTCATGCCGGTCCATATTGACGAGGAGTGGCTCCGTGAGGTGAGGAACTCCCTTCCCGAACTGCCTGAGGCAAGACGCAAGCGTTTCATGCAGGAGTACGGATTGGGCGAATACGATGCAGAGGTGCTCACTGCCTCAAGGGATGTGGCCGACTATTTCGAGGCGGTGGTGCGGCTCTTTCCCAAGCCCAAGACCGTGGCCAACTGGGTCATGGTGGAGCTCATGCGCCTGCTCAAGCAGGCGGACATGGCCATCGGTGAGATAAAGGTGAGCCCTGAGCGCTTGGCTGAGCTGTTGAAGCTCATGGACAAGGGGGTTATCAGCAACAAGATCGCCAAGAAGATCCTGGAAGAGGTCTTCGATACAGGCAAGGCCCCGGCCGAGATAGTGGAGGAAAAGGGGCTTGCCCAGGTGAGCGACACCTCTGAGCTCAAGGCCATCGTGGAGAGGGTGATAGATGAGAATCCCAAGGAGGTGGAGAAGTACAGGGCCGGAAAGAAGAAGGTCCTGGGCTTTTTGATGGGACAGGTGATGCGGGCCACCAAGGGCAAGGCCAATCCCCAGACGGCCAATGAGCTGCTGCGGAAGCTGCTGGACGGGTAACGGGCGAGAGGAGGCGATGCATGGACAGGGTCCGTAACCTGCTTGAACAGGCAGGCAGCTCCATATGCCCCATCTCGTGGGAGACAGGAAGGCTTTCGCTTCTGGATCAGCGGCTTCTGCCCTGGCAGACCAAGTGGCTTGTGTGTGAGAACTACCTCGAGACAGCCCAGGCGATAACCGACATGGTGGTTCGTGGTGCTCCTGCCATAGGCATCACTGCCGCCTTCGGGATGGTCTTGGCAGCCATGGAGGCCGAGGAGAAGGGCTGGGATCTGGGAAGGACCCTCGATGAGGCGGGCCGTGAGCTCATGGCCGCCAGACCTACTGCCGTAAATCTCAAGTGGGCTGTCGAGAGGATGCTCGAGTTCTTCCGCTCCGAACCCGGCATCAAGGTGCCGGAGCTGGAGTCCGAGGCCTTCGAGATCTGGCTTGAGGATATCAGGGCCAATATCGAGATGGGCCGGCTCGGAGGCGAGCTCCTGCCGGATGAGGGCGGTGTGCTCACCCACTGCAATGCCGGGGCCTTGGCCACTGGCGGCTATGGAACGGCCCTGGGTGTGATTCGAGGTGCCGTGGCTGCCGGCAAGCAGATCACCGTCTATGCCGATGAGACCAGGCCGTGGCTCCAGGGCGCACGGCTCACCACCTGGGAACTGATGCAGGACTCCATACCAGTACTCCTCAATGTGGACAATGCCGCGGGCTATCTCATGCGAAAGGGGCGTATCCAGGCCGTGGTGGTGGGCTCTGACAGGATAGCTGCCAACGGGGATGTGGCAAACAAGATCGGCACCTACAACGTGGCCGTCTTGGCAAAAGAGCACGAGATCCCCTTCTTTGTGGCTGCCCCCACCTCCACCATAGATCTGGATATGGCCTCCGGCGATCTCATTCCGGTGGAGGAGCGCTCTGCCGAGGAGGTTGTGGAGGTGTTTGGAAGACGATTTGCCCCAGAGGGTGCCCGGGCAGTCAACCCCGTCTTCGATGTGACGCCTGCCGAGCTGGTATCTGCAATCATCACAGAGAAGGGGGTCCTGGTTCCTCCTTATGATGCTGCCATCAGATCGATCCTTCGCCCAGGGGCTTGACAGTCTCGTAAGGGCGGCTGCCGATCTCTTCGAGGCCCATACAGCAGCGCTCTTCCTGGCAAGTGGCGGGTCAGAGCCGCTGTTGTGCCTGCGGGCCTTTCACTCCCTGAGCGATCTCGTCATCCCGGATGCATGTCTGGAAGAGGGCCAGGGCCTTATCGGCTGGGTCTACAGGGAACAGAAACCCCTCCATGTCACCAGGTTCGACAACGATTCGGTCACCTTGGGGCTCTATTGTCAGGATGCGGGCATAAAGGCCATGCTGGCAGTGCCGTTGCCCGAACGCTTGGGCGTTCTGGTCCTGGACAGCAGGAACAGATATCAGTTTCCAGACAAGACGAGACGAATTGCCCTGGATCTTGCCCGGCTCGCCTGCGATCTCATCGCTTCCAAACGCTCGGCATACCAGGCCTGGCTCTACAGACAGATTCTGGACTGGCAGCGCCGGTGGCTTGGGACATGGGCCGTGGAGGGCCTTTGCCAGCTCATGGGCATACTCGATATGGAGATATTCGTTAAGGTTCAGTCCTTTGCAGGCGGCAGATACTACCGGATGAAGGAGGCGATCGACCGTCATGGGGCCGTGCTCAGGGAGCCGCTCAGGAGGTTTGGCGGCAAGGTCTCTGTGGAGAAGGGGCTTGCAGGTTGGATATTGCGCCATGAAAGAGAGATCCTCCTGGACAGGTTTGGGCGCCAAAGGCTTGTGAGCCATCTGGTGGAGCCGGATGATGGCCTTGACAAAGGGAGCGTGGTGCTCGGGTTGTATATGGACAAGAAGGGCCATGGTGATAGGAATGTGGTGGGTATCTCAGGGCCTGAGGCCGTGATATTCAGGGGAGAGACAGACATAACCTTGTGGCCCAGGGATATGCCAGCTATCATCAGGCATCAGCTTGAGCTCATGGGTTATGGTGCAGGAGAATAGACCTTGGTGTTCGGTCTCATAAGAAAAAAGATCCGCCAGGACCTTGCAATGGATCTTGGTACGGCAAATACCCTCGTCTATCTCCAGGGAGAGGGGATCGTCCTCGACGAGGCCACTGTAATCGCCTTCGACGAGTATGGCGAAGTGGTGAGGTTTGGGGCCAGGGCAAAGGAGTTCCTGGGCAAGAATCCCCCTGAGCTAAAGATCCTGAGGCCCATGAAAGATGGTGTAATAGAGGATTTCCAGGCAGTCACAGAGTTTATCAAGAGCTGTCTTGCCTCTGCACGCAGGGGGCGCACCCTGGTATCTCCCAGGGTCGTGGTCTGTGTCCCCTCACAGATAACCCAGATAGAGAAGAAGGCGGTCCTGGATGCCGTCAGAGGGGCGGGCTTTGAAAAGGTCTATCTCCTCGACGAGGTGATGGCTGCTGCTGCCGGGTGCGGAGTGGATCTGTTTGGAAGCCGTCCTGCCATGGTGGTGGACATAGGTGGAGGGACCACGGAGGTGGCCGTTATCTCAGAGCTTGCATATCTCTACTGCGATTCCAAGAGGGTTGCAGGCACCGAGCTCGATGAGGCCATAGAGGCATGGCTCAAAGATGAATATGGCCTCTGGGTCGGCCCAAACAGTGCTGAACGCCTGAAGTGGGATTTCGGTGCCGCCTCTGTCCGTGATCTGCCGGCAAGAAAGACCGAGGTTTACGGAAAGGATCTGATCACCAGACAGCCGGCTCGCTGCACAGTGGAGCTTGAAGGGCTGGTGGAGGCCATCTCTCCTGTGATCTCATCCATTTCAGAGGTCATAAGAGATGCCCTTTTCGCCCTGGACGAGCAGACAAGGCGTGCCATATCCGGCCCGGGGATATGGCTCACTGGCGGGTGCAGCCTGCTCAGGGGGCTGCCGGATTATCTAGGGCATAGGACAGGCATAACCTTCAGGGTCCCCGCCTCTCCCCTCACCACGGTAGTGGAGGGGGCAGGGCGGGCGATGGAGGATTTTGGCAGCTTCAGGCCGCTTTTTGCCAACTGATCGAGGAGAAGAGAGAATTGGCGCAAGAAGGGATAGATGTCTCAGTAGTCATTCCCATCTACAATGAGCGGGAGAATATAGAGGAGCTCCTTCAAAGGGTCCTCAAGGTGCTTCGATCCATGGGCAGGGGCTTCGAGGTGCTCGCTGTGGATGACGGAAGCAGCGATGGCACAACCGATCTCCTGATCCGGATAGCGAGGCGTGAGCCAGAGGTGAGGGCCATCGTATTCAGGCGCAACTTTGGCCAGAGTGCCGCCATGACCGCCGGTTTTCAGCAGGCCAGGGGGGATATAGTCGTATCCATGGATGGAGACCTTCAGAACGACCCGGACGATATCCCCAGGCTGATAGCCAAGCTGGAAGAGGGCTATGACGTAGTGAGCGGCTGGAGGAAGGAGCGCCAGGATGCCTTTCTCTCAAGGAGGCTTCCCTCCCGGATAGCCAACTGGATAATCGGGAAGGCCACAGGGGTTAGGCTCCATGATTATGGCTGCTCCCTCAAGGCCTACAGGAGCGACATCACAAGAGATCTCATACTATACGGTGAACTCCACCGGTTCATCCCTGTGCTTGCCAGCCTGAAGGGTGCCCGTTTTGCAGAGATAGTCGTGAAACACCATCCTCGTACCAGGGGAAAGAGCAAATATGGCATTGGACGCACCTTCCGGGTGATCCTTGACCTGCTCCTCATGCTCTTCTTCCAGAAGTTCGCCACCAGACCCTTGCAGCTCTTTGGCCTGACCGGGGGAGGGATGTTCTTGGCAGGCCTTTTTATTGAGCTGTATCTGACGTTTCTCAAGCTGTTCATGGGTCAGCAGATCGGCAACCGTCCGCTCCTGTTTCTTGGAATGCTCCTCATCATCACCGGTATAATGCTCCTGGGGATAGGGCTGCTGGCCGAGCTCGTTATTCGTACCTATTACGAATCCAGTGGAAAACATATATACGCCATACGGGAAATCGTGGAATGAGGTGGGCCAAGGGCGCTTTGAAGCTTCTGTTGCGCCTGGGCGTCAGCCTGGGCCTGCTGGCCTGGCTCCTGAGCCGCACGGATGCAGGCAGGATAGCGGAATCGTTTCTCGGGATGCCCGTATGGGCCTGGGCCTCTGCCTTTGGCCTCTATCTCTTTTCCCAGCTGCTCAGCAGCATCAGGTGGTACATCCTATCAAGGGCACTCGACTTTGCAGGAAGGTTCATCACCTATCTCAAATACTATTTCATCGGGATGTTCTTCAACCTCTTCCTGCCAACGAGCATAGGCGGGGACGTGATAAAGATCTGGTTCCTTGCAAGGAGAAGGCCGCTAAAGCTGAAGGCCAGCTACTCCATCCTGGCAGACAGGATGTTCGGTTTCTATGCCATGTTCTTGATCGCCCTTTGCGCCGTCACCCTTGAGCCAATGCTGATGCCAGCCTATTTTGCCCATCTCATAAGGGCTGCGGCCATCTCCATGACCATCGGGCTTGTGGCCTTTCCCCTGGTATCCCACAGCCTGGACAGGATGCTTAAGGCGGCAGGCATGCCCTCTCCTGCCATCCTGACATCACGATCCCTCCTCGCCTTCTGGCACAGGCCGAGCTCCATGGCACTTGCCATAGTGCTCTCGGTGATGCTGCAGCTTGCGGGTATGAGTGCCGTGGCCATCCTGGCCCGTGGGCTTGGGATAGATGTGGATCCCCTGTTCTATTTTGCGGCCTTCCCCCTGGTGGCAGTGATCACCGTGCTTCCCATCTCAATGAGCGGATTTGGGGTGCGAGAGGGCGGATTCGTCTTCTTCCTGGGCCTGAAAGGGGTGAGTGCCGCACCTGCCATCACCCTGAGCCTGAGCTTCTATGCGGTACAGGCCGCTGCCGCGCTGATTGGCGGGATCGGGTATCTGGCAGGCATGCACAAGGAGGAGCTACCCTCCCCTGAAGAGCTGGCCCATGCCGATGATGGAGGCCAGGGATAGGATGCACAGGAGCGGCCCTGAAAGAGGGCCTGAGCCTTTGGCCCTTGCCCTCTTCTTTTTGGCGGTGATATCCGTAAGGTTTCTGTTCCTGTGGCTGAGCCCCTATGAGCTCTCACCTGACGAGGCCTATTACTGGGACTGGTCCAGACGCCTGGACTGGGGCTATTACAGCAAGCCACCCATGGTGGCCTGGCTGATCGCGGCATCCACCTGGCTGCTGGGCCAGAGTGAGTTCGGGGTGCGTTTTCCAGCCATGGTCCTGTCGGACCTCACCCTTGTCCTGCTATATCTTTCCGGATCCATGCTGTGCGGCAAAAGGTGCGGATTTCTGGCCGCTCTCACACTCTTCGCCTCCATTGGGGGAGCCCTTTCCGCATATATCATGACCATCGATGCCCCGCTGCTATTTTTCTGGGCTTTGAGTCTCTGGTGCCTTATGCGGGCCCTTTCAGGCCATGGACTATGGTCTGGCCAGGGATGCGGACAGGGCGGCTCGAGATGGTGGTGGATTGCAGCAGGATGCGCCACCGGACTCGGGCTTCTCAGCAAGCAGACCATGATCGCCCTCCCCGTTGCACTCCTCCTCTATCTCCTTTTGGATTCGGAAGGGCGCAGGCTTATCAAGGGGCCCTGGCCCTGGCTCTATCTCGCCCTGGCCCTTCTTTTCCTGCTGCCGGTGTTTCTCTGGAACATGGAGCATGAATGGATAACCCTGGCCCACACTGCCCACCATTTCGAGCCGGGCAGGGCAGGCCTCGGACGCCTGAAGTCCTTTGGGGATTTCCTGGCAGGACAGCTCGGGGTCACCAACCCGGTAGTCTTTCCCCTGCTGGTCATTGCCTCAGCCCTGCTCCTGCCCATATGCGCAAGGAGGATGGCCGGGGACGGCGGCGCCAAGGGAGATGTTGGTGGCCAAAACGGCCTGAACGGCCGGAATGGGTGGATGTGCCTCCTGGCAGCCTGTGGCCCGGCCCTGATAGCTGCAGTTTGCCTCCTTGCATTCCGGCAGAGGATAAACGCGAACTGGCCCGCCCCGTTCTATCTGTCGTCACTGTTGCTGCTTGCCTGTATATACAGCTGCCCTGTGGCAAAGGCAGGAGACATGCTGCTCTCCTTCAGACGCAGGACCTTTCCTGCCTACAGGGCAGGTATCGGGATCGGTCTTTTCATGGTGGCCCTCGTCTATCTCATGCCCCTATGGCTTCCCCTAAGCCCCATTGAGGGTACCAAGATGGATCCTACCCTGAGGCTCAGGGGTTGGAAGGAGCTTGCCCAGAAAGTGGACTCCGTGTTGAGAGGCCTTCCCAATCCCGAAAGGACCTTCATAGTGGCACGAAGGCGCCAGACTGTAAGTGAGCTCGCCTTCTATATGCCTGGAAGGCCTCATGTGTACCGGAGTCCCGGCAGGGCTGGCAGGATTTCAAGCCAGTACGAGCTATGGCCCGGCCCCGAACAGGGCAGAAGCCACTGGGATGCCCTCATAGTCGTATCAAAGGCGAAGGCTCTGCCCCAGGGCCTTGTGCGATCGTTCAAGAGGATCGAGCCCCTGGGGGAGATCACCATCGATCTTGGCGGTCTTTCAAGGAGCTATCGTCTCTGGTATGGGGCCGAGCTAATCAAATGGCAGGGGGGATGAGCCTTTTGGAGATCTTTCACTGGATATGCTCCAAGGACAGGGCCCTTTTCATCGCGCTAAACGGGGCCAGAGATCCGTTTCTGGACCGGCTCATGCTCTTTTTCTCCTATCCTCCCGCCTGGTTCTGGCTCATCCTGGCGGCAGTTGCAGCCTGGAGGCTCTACAAGGGCAGCAAAAGGGAGCGGTTCGTCATCTGCTGCGCCATACTTGTGTTGCTCGTGAGCGATCTCTTGTGCAACAGGGTCTTGAAGCCCCTGTTCATGCGGCCCCGCCCCTTTGACGATCTGGTGGGGATTTGGGTCTACAAGGGGGGCAGATTCATGCTCACCACACCGGAGTTCGTGCAGAGGGTACGAGATACCATGTCGCTGCCATCTGCCCATGCCATGAACAACTGGTCTGTTGCCATCTTCATGTTCTGCCAGAACAGACGGATAGGTTTGGCCTTCATGGCCGTTGCCCTCATTGTATCCTACTCGAGGATCTATCTGGGTGTGCACTATCCTTTGGATGTGGCTGCTGGGGCCTTGCTGGGGGCGCTGCTCGGTGCCCTTGCAGCAAGGCTTTCGGATGAGGCCTGGAAAAGGCTTGGGTCACGAAGCGGATAGGATGAGCCTGACCGGCTCATCTTTGGCGAGTTCGAGCCGCTTTTTTGCACTATCTCCATTGATGCATATCTCTATGTCCCCGAAGCTGTTCACTATGGCAAGAGGGGAGCCCTTCGGCACATCGCTGAAGGTGCGGACTATTGGCAGCACCATGCCCCTTGCCACTGCCCGGACCCTGGAGGGGAAATCCTCTCCGAAACAGGTGGATGCAAGGGATGCCGGGATGTCGGTAGCCCCGTTTCCAAACCTGTCGAACCATACGATACTGCCATGTATCCCGTCCCTGGAACAGTTGACAGGTGCCCTTTCCAGCATGGTGATCCCTTCTGTTTCAGGGCCGAGCTCTTTCAGGTCGGTCCCCTTTGCAAGATGCGCGGCTGCTGGTGCAAATATGTCCCTTCCGTGAAAGGTTGCGCTCATCTTTCCGCTTCGAATAAATCTTTCATCGGTTATCTGCCTGATTTCCAGGAATTCCTCCCTCAGAAATGAGATGAGGCCGTTGTCCGGGGCAATGAACAGGGCATCTTGGGCCCTGGCTGCAAGGGCCGCCCTTGGGCCTCCCACACCCGGATCCACCACAGACAGAAATATGGTGCCATCCGGAAAATCCCGCCATGTGCGGGATAGGATATAGGCAGCAGCCTCTATATCATGGGGCGGGATCTCATGGGTGAGATCGATCACCTTGGCCTCCGGGCAGATGGAGTGGATCACCCCCTTGACTATACCTACATAGGGGTCATGGAGTCCGAAATCGGAGAGAAATACGATTAATGGATGATCAGAAATAGGATACGGGTTCAACGGGCACCACCCCGTCATCTTCATACTGGTCTATGAGCTCCCTCCACCAGGTGGGAAGGGCGAAGGCCGCACGGTGACACTCCCTGTTGTAGTATCTGCCTGAAAAGTCCGATCGCGGCTCTGAAATGCTTGCCCCATCCTTGGTGGCTGCCACAAAGGCTATTTCGCCTCCATAGGTGGGCATGGGGGCCTGATAGACCTCCACATGGGGCAGTACGTCCTGGAACCTTGCCATCACAAAGGGCATCACCTTGGGCATGGTATTGGGAAGGCCCGACTGTCTGATAATTGTGCCCGTGTCTGTCAGGATGGCGGCAAGGTCTTCATGAAAGGGTGGCTCGAACAGCACGATTGCAGGCCCTATGGGATCGGTGGAGTCCAGGATGATGAGATCGAATCTCTCCCCATCTTCACGGGCCCTCTTCACATAGTCGGCACCATCGCCGATGATCAGCTCGACACGGTCATCCTTCCAGTCGCCGCAGATCTCCGGCAGGTATTTCCGGCATGCTGCGAGTACGGCCTCGTCCAGTTCCACCTGGACGATCCTCTTGATCTGCTGGTGCTTCTGCAGCTCCCGCAGGATGCCTCCGTCTGCACCTCCGATTATGAGGGCGGACTCCACCGATGTGGTACGCGCCATGACGGGCACGTGTACCATCATCTCATGGTAGATGAATTCGTCGTTGAATGTGACCTGAACTATACCGTCAAGGATGAGACCACGGCCCCACTGCTCGTTGTCGAAGACCACCAGTTTTTGAAAGGGGGTGCGCTCCTCATAAAGGAGCTCGATCTCGTATCCATGAGTGAAGCCTGGTCCGATCCTCTCGGACCACCAGAAGCGAGTCAAGTGTCCTCCATCTGAAGCAGTTTGCCCCGGGTGAGCTCGATCACATTGCAGAGCCCGGGTTTGAGCCGTTCCTTCATGCGCTCAAGGACCTGATAGGCGGCAGAGTGGTCCTTGGCGAATATGTCTATGGCCGCAAAGGCCTTCTCAGGCCATGTATGTATGAGGATATGGGCCCGGTCGCTGGATGCGGTGCCGGATACCCCGTATGGATTGAACTGGTATACATGGACGTCAGGCCTGGTCTCTCGGCCAAGGCCGTCCATCAATGTCCCAGCCCTGTCCAGGATCTTGCCTATGTGGTTGGCATCGGCCAGAGATGCAAATGGAGACTTCCACATCTCCACCAGGAGGTGAGTGCTCAAGCCGGAGCGCAGGGCCCGGTTCATCACCTGGGAAGTGGATGCCTGTCTCTCCTGCTGCTCTGCCCTGAGAGCCGGAGTCGCTGTTGCCATAAGCAGCCCTCCTGTCCATGCCGGGTACGCACCTGTCTCCGGCGGAATTTTCCCTTGAAAAATAAGTGCCTCGGTATCGAAACAGCGCAGAATGGAAACATTTTATTGATCAAATGTCAATAACACAAGACAAAAAAAGAGGGCCCTCCTGATTGGAAGGCCCCCTTTCCATCCATGCCTGATCTCCTTAATGGCTGCTGAGTGGCCCCTTATCTCTTCATGTTCATGAGTTCCTGGAGCATGTCGTCGGTGGTGGTGATCACCCGGGAGTTTGCCTGAAAGGCCCTCTGGGTGGTGATGAGTTTCACGAACTCGGTTCCCATGTCCACTGTCGATTGCTCTAGGGCATTGGCGGCGATGGTGCCGAGTCCATTGGTCCTCGGAGGGCCGGTGACAGGCGCTCCGGAGGCCGTGGTCTCTCTCCAGAGACTGCCTCCCTCCTTGGCAAGGTCTGTGGGGCTGTTGAATCTTGCCAGGGCGATCTGGGCAAGCTGGATTATGCGGCCGTTGGAATAGGAGCCGGATATGATCCCTTCGGAATCCACATTTAGGGATTCGAGAAAGCCTGCTCCAAAGCCGTTTTGGTCGTAGAAGATGGTGCTTGATCTGTTGGCAAACTGAGTGGTGCTGATGGCCTCGGTGGTGCATCTGTAGGCGTCGTTTGTGCCGTCATTATCCGTGTCTATCTCTGCGAGTTTGGCACCGAAATTCATCTCAACCAGTTGGGCTGAAGAGTCGTTTGATGTACCTGCGATGCCGTCTCCGCTAGGCGGCAGGAAGTAGGCCACCATCTCTGGATAGCCATGTTCCCCAATCTCGGGACGGACTGGCGTGTCAAGTGTCTCCCCTGTGACAGGATCCTTGTAGATGAGCAGGTGGTCAAAGGTGATGCCGTCGGTATTGGCTATCTGGCCTTCTGGGGTGAAGGTGAGCCTTCCGCTCATCATAAGCCCCGGGTCTGCGGCATCCCCTGCACTCGTTATGGCCTTGTCCTCCTCCGGATTGCAGGTGACAATGAATTCCCACTGTCTGGTATCGGGATCCACCATGTCAAAATAGACGGTCAGGGCATGGGTGTTTCCAAGGCTGTCATAAACATTGAATGTCGTCTTGTATTCATAGTGGACATTTGCAGTAATGTCGCCATCTTGGTCGTTCCAGTCATCCACCAGCGTGTTGGGGGAGACCGGGCCGGTGGTACGGCTGTCGAGATTGACCGCTACTGTGGCCTGAGAGGTGGCCACAGGCGGAGACGTATTGATTATCTGTATATCCGTAATGGAGCCGATGATTTCTGCAGTGCCATCTGCCTGCTCCTCCATCTCCCAGCCTTGGACCCTCAACCCTGCCGGATTGACTAGATATCCGGTTTTGTCCACATGAAACTGCCCTGCCCTTGTATAGTAGACACTGTTTTCCACCTTCGGGTTCGAGACCATGAAGAAGCCGTTTCCTGCAATGGCCAGGTCAGTTGGAGATGTGGTGCTCTCGAAAGAGCCTTGGGTGAAGAGCGGGGCTACATCACTCATGGCCGAGCCGCGACCAACCTGTGAGCCTCCTCTGGCCGTATTGATGCTCTGGGCCATGATGTCTTGGAATGTGGCCCTGGCTCCTTTGAAACCGGTGGTGTTCACATTGGAGATGTTGTCGCCAATGACCTGCATGGCGTTGCCCATGTTTATGAGTCCGCTGACCCCTGAGTAGAGAGAACTGGTGAGTGCCATATCTTCCTCCTGAATATAGTCAAATCTCCTTAACTTATTGTCCAGATATCTTCCCAGCTCACCATGGAGCCGCTTTCGAGCTGGAGAAGTGGGGTGCTGTGTTCATCGAATTCGATCTTGGTAACGCGACTGGGCGTCCAGAGTGTGGCCTCAAGCTCATCGCCCTGTTCGTCTGCTGCCAATACCGTCAGGCGGTAATCACCCGGAGGGACCGGATTGCCATTCATGTCCGTGCCATCCCAGCCTATGGCGCTTCTGCCCTCGGACATGGGGCCGATATCGACTACATTGACCAAGGCCCCTGAGGCATCCCTGATCTCCAATGAGACGGATGCAGCGGGTGAATCGAGTTCGATATAGAGATTTTGGCCCTCTCCTGCCCCATTCAGCGTTACCGTGCTCCCCTTGTAATAGACCGAGTGGCCCAGAAGGGAGACTGCTGAAAGGCCCATGGTGTTCTCATAGGTCTTTGCCAGACGTTCCATGGCCTCATTGTTCTTGTAGAGAAGGTCGAGTGCATTGAACTGTGCCATCTGGGAGGCCATCTCGGCGCTCTCCATGGGATTCATCGGGTCCTGATATTGGAGCTGGGTGACAAAGAGCATCATGAAGTCATCCTTGGACAGAGAGCCCTTCTCCTTGGCTGTCTTGTATTCCACTTCATGGGGGTCCTTGTCTGGTTTGTAAACCGGACTGTCGGTTATGATGCCTGAAGCATTCATGGTTTATCTCCCTGATCTTTGATCATTGTTCATGCCACCACATGGAGCATGCCGTGGTGGTTGCCGCCTTTTGCTGTCAAGGAAGCCTCAGGTGTGCGTATATCCTGGTCACGGCCTGCTGCCTCATTGACATGCCTGTTGCTACCGCTGAGATCCTGAAAGAAGGATGACGAATCTGCAGAGTCCTGCCTGCCACCAAGCCCGACATTCAGGTCTCCAAGAGAAAAACCGTTTTGATGGAGCTGGTCCCTGAGCTGGGCCATGCTGGCCTCTATGATCTGTCTCGTCTCCGGATGCTCGGCGATAAAGGTTGCGTTCACATGGTTGCCTCCGGTAACCGAAAGACTCACCCTGACCCTTCCAAGTTCAGGCGGATTGAGATGCAGGACCGCCCTGTTCCGGTTGAACCTTATGGCCTCGGAAATGCCCTGGCTGAGCTGGTGTGAAATGGATATCTTGACCCCTGCTGCCTGTAAGTCGTTCTGGGCTCCAGGGCCGGTGCCCCCAATCCCGTTAGGTCCCTGATTGCTGCTTGCTGTATGAAGGGGGGGCGTGCCATCAGGTTGCAACTGTGGATTCTGGCTGCGGGCCATGCCCTCTCTATGGTTATCCATCCTCTGTATGGACCCGGTAAGATCGAGGTGTTTGTCCGTAGGCCTGTCCAGCCCAGGGGGATTGCTGCCCCTTGCTGTCTTGCCCATACTTGTATCAAGCACCTCTTTTTTGAAACTATATTTGTCCTCGTTTTTGTCTGATGCCTGGGTCCTTTTGCTGCCAAGGATGTCGGCAGCTCGATCGGCAGGGGCACTCTCTATGGTCTCGTCCTCTGTCTTTGAGAGGAAAGCCATGTCATTGCCCGTCCTTTTATCTGTAAAATTTTTTATAGACTCTGTATCGCTTGAAGATATACCCTGAAAAGGAGCTCCCTTTTGGCCTTCCTCCGGCTTCCAAGATTTGTGAGGGCCATCTTGCCCTGTACTCTCTTTGCCCGCCTTGCCAGGAAGATTTAGGCTGGCCCCGGTTGCTGGCCCATTGTTGCCTCCATCTCCTGCTAGCCCGATCTTGTCTGCTGATGGTGCTGTTTCCGCCTTGCCGGCTTTCTGGCTGGCTAGATCCTCGAGCCCGCTCAATCGATTATTGCTTAAATCCTCTGCTGCCTTAAAAAGTGTGCGGATGAGCCCTTTTTCCTCCCTGTCAGAAAGACCCTGGCCCGTATCCAGGGCTGTTGCCAGCTCATCCAGCAAGGACTCCATCGCACCTTTGAAAGGGGCCATCTCTTCCTGAGCGATATCACTGCCTGGAGACAGGCCGGTCGATCCGTCGGGGCCGAGCAGATCGACAGCCCGTTCAATCAGTGCGATCAGAGGGTTTTGGGCAGAGGTGTCATCAAACCCTTCAATGGCTTCAAGGCCTTCAAGGGCCTTTTGCAGGTCGGGGGGCAGTGTGCCAAAGGCCCACTCTTTTCCCTCTGCTGCGGCCTGAAGCTGGCTTGCCAGGGTGGCAAGGAGGGCTGCAAGGTCTTGGGGAGAGAGCTCTTTGTCATCGATGGCCTTTTTTACGGCGATCTTTTTTGCGGCCTCCTCGCTCTGGCCGGCCTGTGCAGTCACTGCCTTCTGTCCTGATGTCCTCTTGGCCTGTTCCAGGGCCTTGGGGAAGGATGAAGAGTTCCGTGTCCTTGGGGCCTGCTCCTCAGATGATGGACAGGACGCACTGCCTCTGTCTGATTGCCCCATACGGCCTGTCGCCATGTCTGGCCGATGGACTTCAGGCCTTGATCCTCCACCCTGTGGGCCCGGAGAGGTGAGCATCAGGTCGTTTGTCAACGGCATGTTTTTAAATGACGTGTCCAATGGCATGTTCATCACGAGTGTCGCTCCCGCTTTGCTGGTTGAGACCTTTGGTTCATGCCGGATATACAGCAAAGGGTGTGCCGCACATGGAATCCATGCGTAAGAGGGCGGAATGGGCAAGTTTCTTCTTAAAAACCCCGGGGGGATACATTAGAATGGTCGTGCAATAGCCTGCACCATAGGAATGGTTTTCCCATGTGGTGGGCAACAAGTTCCACACATGGTGTGGAGGCAGGGTCATCTTTTAGGGCTTTTTAAAGGGTGCCCAATCTGACAGATGGAATGATCGAGTGAGGACTGGTCCATGGAAGAGCGACAGATTAAGGTTGAGCCGGGTGAGAGGGGCGGCACCATGTCCGAGCCCGGCCATGGACTTGAAAGGGCTGCTTCTGCGTTGATCTCTGGGTTGCAGGAAACGGTCTCTTCTCAAGGAGATCTCATAGGGGCGGCCGCTTCCCTCATAGAGGCCAGGCTAAGGGCTGGAGGAAAGCTCTTGATCTGCGGAAATGGCGGGAGCGCCGCTGACAGCCAGCACATAGCGGCAGAGTTTGTAAACCGCTTCCGAATGGACAGGCGGCCCTTGGCGGCCGTGGCCCTCAGTACCGATACATCCATCCTCACCGCTTGCGGCAACGATTACGGGTTCGATCTGGTATTTGAAAAACAGGTGCAGGCCCTCGGAAGGAGCGGGGATGTCCTCTGGGCCATATCCACGAGCGGCAACTCCCCAAACGTGATCAGGGCCCTGGATGCCGCCCGTGCCATGGGTATTGCGACCATTGGCTTTTCTGGAAGCTCTGGCGGCAGGATGAAAGGGCGCTGTGATCTCCTGATCCGGGCGGCTGCAAGCGATACCCCGCGAATTCAGGAGATACAGATCTTTCTGGCCCACATGGTTTGCGAGTTGGTGGAGGCGGCCCTGTGCAGGAAGCGCGGCCCACAAGACAGACATGAGTGATGGATCGAGTGCCGAAGGAGGGTTTCAACCCATGCCATATCCTGAACCATTTTCATTCCAGGGCCTGAACACCTACTCCCTTTATGACAGGCCGAGCAAGGTGACCACGGACGATCTCGCCTCCCCGCCAGATGCGGGCATGAGCGTGCGGCAATTCTTGAGGCGGCTTCCAAGGCAGCTTGCTGCAGCAGATCTTCTGGAGATAGCCTCACTTACCGCAAGTGCAGTGGAGGCTGGCAAGCCGGTGATCCTTGCCATGGGGGCACATGTGATCAAGGTGGGTCTGAATCCCGTGCTCATAGATCTGATGGAAAGGGGGATCATTACGGCCATTGCCATGAATGGCGCAGGCATCATACACGACTCCGAGCTCGCCATGGCGGGAAAGACCTCGGAAGACGTTGCCGCAGTGCTGGGCGATGGTGCCTTTGGGGCTGCCCGTGAGACCGGCCAGTTTCTAAATGCCTGTATAGCACGGGCGGCAGCAGAGGGCCTCGGCCTTGGACAGGCCGTGGGCATGATGTTGCTTGAGGCGGGCTATCCCCACAATGAGGCGAGCCTCCTTGCCTCTGCTGCAAGGCTCGATGTGCCGGTGACCGTCCACGTTGCCATTGGAACAGATATCATCCATATCCATCCCGATGCCCGTGGAGAGGATATCGGCAAGGCGAGCTACAGGGACTTTCAGATCTTCTGCTCCCTGGTGAAGGGGCTCGAGGGAGGGGTATATTTCAACATCGGTTCTGCCGTGCTGCTTCCGGAGGTGTTCCTAAAGGCCCTTACGGCAGTGAGGAACCTCGGACACCAGGTGAAGAGATTTACCACGGTTAATCTAGATTTTATAAGACAGTACCGTCCCTTGACCAATGTGGTATCCAGGCCTACCTTAGAGGGCGGCAAGGGCTTCAACATAACCGGCCACCATGAGCTCATGGTCCCGCTTCTGGCTGCGGCGATCCTGGAGGAGTTGGCCGGTTGAGGGCATCCGGCTCGGGTGTCGGTTGTTGTTTTTTGAATTTTAAAGGAAAAAGGAGGAACTCGGTCACATGCCCATATATGAATATATATGTGAGGAGTGCGGACAGGAGTTTGAGCAGTTGGTGTTCAACTCCAGGGAGATTGTCAAGTGCCGCAAGTGCGGCTCTGCCAATACCACCAAGAAGATGTCCACCTTCGCCATGAAGTCGGGCTCCCAGTTCAGGGGTACCGGCAAGAAGGGATCGAGCGGCGGGTGTGCAGGCTGCACCGCCACGAGCTGCAGCACGTGCAGCGGTTAGGGGGTGGCCTTGGAACGCACCCTGACACTTGCTACCAGGAAGAGCAAGCTCGCCCTGACCCAGAGCACCTGGGTCAAGGAGCAGCTCGAGGCGGCATGGCCCGGCCTCAAGATCGAACTGCTGCATGTAACCACCAAGGGGGACAAGATCCTGGATGTGCCCCTGGCAAAGGTGGGTGGAAAGGGGCTCTTCGTAAAGGAGATAGAGGAGGCCATGCTCAGGGGTGAGGCAGATTTCGCCGTGCACAGCCTGAAGGATGTGCCCACAGAGCTGCCAGAGGGCCTCGAGGTCTCCATCTTCCCCGAGCGTGAAGACGTAAGAGATGCCTTTGTCTCGAATAGTGCAGACTCCCTCGATGCCTTGGCCGAGGGTGCCAAGGTGGGTACCAGCAGCCTCAGGCGTATGGCCCAGCTCAGGGCCGTCAGGCCGGACCTGAAGATCGAATCCCTTAGGGGCAATCTGGACACCAGGCTCAAGAAGCTGGACGATGGCCTCTATGACGCGATCATACTCGCGGCTGCCGGCATGAACCGGCTTGGGCTGTCAGACAGGATCACCTCTCTGCTCGATACCGAACAGATGCTCCCTGCCATCGGCCAGGGCTGTCTGGGGCTTGAGTTCAGGAGCAGCGATGACGAGGTCAGAAGGATCCTGTCTGCCATCCATCACGAGGAGACGGCGGTCTGTGTGACTGCCGAGCGCGGATTCCTGGACAGGCTCCAGGGGGGATGCCAGGTGCCAATAGGGGCATACGCCTACCTGGACGAGGATGGCAACATCACCTTGGAGGGTATGGTGGCCACGGAGGATGGCTCCGAGATCATCAGGCGCGGCATGAGAGGGCCTGTATCCAGGGCGAGGGACCTGGGCGTGGTCCTTGCCGAACAGATCCTCGATGTAGGCGGGATGGAGATCCTCAAAGAGGTTTACGATGCCGGCGGATAAGAGGCCTCCTTGTAAAGTAGGGGCCTGTGTCCTGAGTGTTGATCCAGGAATCTTGATCATGAAAGAGACATATTAGATGAGTAGCAAGGGGAAACAGGGAAAGGTCTATCTGGTAGGTGCTGGCCCGGGTGATCCCGGGCTTTTGACTCTAAGGGGGCGTGAGCTCCTGGAGAGGGCCGAGGTGGTGATCTATGACCGCCTGGCAAGCCCAAGGCTCATGGATTATGTGAATCCGGATGCTGAAAAGATCTATGTGGGCAAACGCATAGGCCGCCATGTGGCAAGGCAGGATGAGATAAACGATCTCATCATTGAAAAGGCCAAGGAGGGCAAGATGGTGGTGCGCCTCAAGGGGGGGGATCCCTTCATCTTTGGCCGTGGCGGGGAAGAGGCCCAGATCATGGCCGAGCAGGGGGTGGAGTTCGAGATAGTCCCTGGGGTCACCTCTGCCATAGCCGTGCCTGCCTATGCAGGCATCCCCCTGACCCACAGGGCCCACACCGCATCCGTGGCCTTCATCACAGGCCACCGGCGCATGGACGAGACCGAGGCCCCTGTCCTATGGGAGGGGCTTGCAAAGGGGGTCGGCACCCTCGTCTTTCTCATGGGCATGACCAACCTTCCAAACATTGCCGCAAATCTCATCAAGTTCGGGCGCAGGCCGGATACCCCGGTGGCTGTCATCAGGTGGGGGACCACCCCGTTTCACCAGTCCATCACAGGCACCCTGGAAGACATAGCCCAAAGGGTGAAGGAGGCCGGATTCACCCCGCCTGCCATAATAGTGGTGGGGGATGTGGTGGCTGTCCGGGATCAGATAAACTGGTATGAGAACCGCCCCTTGCTCGGAAGACGGATACTCGTCACCAGGACCAGGAGTCAGGCCAGTGAGCTGGTCAGGCTGCTCGAGAGAAAGGGGGCAGGCTGTATCGAGTGTCCCACCATAGAGGTGAGGGCCCTTGCGGACACGGACCGGATAGACAGCGCGATAGAGCGCCTTGCCCGCTATGACTGGATCATCTTCTCGAGTGTCAATGCGGTGAGGTTCTTCTTCGACAGGCTCGATGCCCTTGGTCTGGATATACGGGCCCTTGGCTCCACAAAGATTGCTGCCGTGGGCTCTTCGACTGCCGATGCCATACATGGGCTCCATCTAAAGGTGGATCTGGTTCCTGAAGATTTTCGTGCCGAAGGGCTTGTGGAGGCCTTCAGGAGTCTTAAAATGGAAGGTAAGAGGGTGTTGATCCCAAGGGCCAAGGTCGCCCGGGAGGTATTGCCAGAGGGGCTGTCGGAGATGGGTGCCCAGGTGGACGTGATCCCCATCTATGAGACGGTGATCCCGGAGGTCGCCCCCCAGACCCTGGAGCTGCTGGCAGAAGAGAAGGTGGACGTGGTCACCTTCACGAGCTCTTCCACAGTGAAGAACTTCCTGAAGGCCCTGCCCAGGGATCTCATCGACAGGATAGTGTCCCAGGCCCGTATTGCTTGTATAGGGCCGGTTACGGCCAAGAGCGCAGAAAAGAGAGGGCTCCGGGTGGACATCCTGCCAGAGCGCTCGACCATCGCCTCCATGGTGGAGGCCATAGAGCGGGATTTTGCAAGGCAGGACAGGGCCCTCAAGGGCCAGGGCCATGGCGGAGATCCGGCAGATGGAGGCGGGCCCGGGAAGCCTGGGGGACCGTCCTAAAATATTTTCGGAAAAATTTTGTCTCGAGAACAAGGCACATGACCATATACTGTTCACCGGCCGATCCACCGCAACTTGCTGCCGTACTTGCAAGGATCAGGAAAAAGAAGGAGGACTACGAGCGCTACGGCTTCTCCAAGATGCAGGGCAGGGCGCTCAGGGCCTTTTTCGATCTGGCCCAGGAGTTCGAGACCCTGGACAATTTCTATCGGGTGGCGGTCTTTGTCCCGAAGGAGTTCCTAGGCTTCGACACCTGCCTCTATCTGGTGGACAGCGACACCGGAGAGCTGAAGACCATCTGTGACTCCCTCAATGCCCTGAACGTGTGCGGCCTGCCGCCCCAGGATTTCGTAAAGGTCTCAAAGGAGCCCTATGAACACGGGGATTCCTACTTTGCGCCCATCCGGGGCAACAAGAGGCTCTTTGCCGCCCAGAATCTGGCCCATGCCCAGGACGTCATCGGGATGTTCGAGGTCTTTCCAAAGAGCCACATGGATGCCAAGGACCGGCTCTTTTTTGAAAAGTATGCAAACCGTATCGGATACAACCTCCACTACAAGCTCCTGGCCCTCCAGAACGAGGAGCACCTGAAGTTCATCAATACCCTGGTGGCAGACATAGAGCACAATGTGATCCTGCCCAACATAAAGTACAAGGTCTTCTTCAATATCGTGGACAAGAAGATCAAGGAGCTGGCCAAGGCGGTGGATCAGCTCCGTGCCCATCTGGATGAGGCCAGGGCGAACCACTGCCCTCGTGCCGATTCCGCCGAGGCCATCGAGAAGGAGCTCGAAAAGACCCTGGAGGATCTGAGGCAGTGCCACCAGGATATAAAGAAGCACTTTCAGAACACCAGCCTGTTCCTGGAGAGCCTGCTCAGGCGCGAACACTTCCAGAAGGGCCAGCTCGTGCTCAGACGCAGGCCGTGCAACTTTGCAAAGGAGATCATAGAGCCACAGCTCGAGCGCTACAAGAAGCGCCTTGAGCGGCGCGGCATAGAGATAGACAACCGTCTGGGTGGGGTGCCGGACGAGGACATCCCCCTTGCAGTGGATATCGGGCTGATATCACAGGTGTATGCCAATCTCTTTTCAAATGCGGAGAAGTATACCGAGGAGGTGTTGGACGAAAACGGAAGGCCCAGGAAGTTCATGGCCTTTGGCAGGCAGCTTCTGCCAGACTACTTCGGCCCCGGAAAGGATGGTATAAAATTCAACGTGTTCACCACCGGCCCCCATCTTTCGGAAGAAGAGGCCAGGCACATCTTCGAAGAGGGCTTCAGGGGGCGCCGCACAGGCTCCAATCCCGGCACCGGCCACGGACTCCATTTCGTCAAGAAGATAGTCGAGGTCCATGGGGGCGAGGTTGGCTATGAGCCGGTACCTCTCGGAAACAACTTCTATTTCATTCTGCCCATTCAGCCCGCCTATCAAGATGGGGCCCATGAGGATCAAACCGTAGATTCACATGAAGGGCAGGATGAAGGCAAGGGAGAGGGGCTGAAGGACGAGGGTGCCGGCCCCGGCGGCACTGATGGAGGCTGTCGGGCCGGAGGCGGCATCTGATGCCAGATCCCCCCGATCCCGCTTCTGCAGACCAGATGAAACAACCCCGCATGGATATAGATTTCAATCGTGAACTGAACCGTGAACAGCTCGAGGCGGTGACCACCACCGAGGGGCCCGTGCTGGTGATCGCCGGGGCCGGGAGCGGCAAGACTAGGACCCTGGTCTACAGGGTGGCCAGGCTGGTGGGCATGGGGATAGCCCCGGAATCGATACTGCTCCTCACGTTTACCAGAAAGGCCGCCCAGGAGATGCTGGAGAGGGCGGCCAGAATCGGAGGGGAGGAGTGCAACCGGGTGGCAGGCGGCACCTTTCACTCCTTCTGCCACAGGATGCTGAGACGCTATGCCAGCCTGATCGGCTATCCCCCTGGCTTTACCATAATGGATCAATCAGACAACCAGGATCTGGTGCATCTCCTTGCAAGACAGATGGAGTTTACCGGCAAGGGCAAGAAGTTTCCCTCAAAGGCCGCACTCGTGGCGATGTTCAGCAAGGCCGCCAATGCAGGCCTCGGCCTCGATGAGGTGGTGGAGCGGCAGTGGCCCCATTTTGCCGATCAGCTGGCCTCCATCGGGCAGCTCCACGAGGCATACATCAACTACAAGAAGGCCCATGCCCTGATGGACTACGACGATCTCCTGCTGAAGTGGCTGAAGATATTGAGGGAGCATGAGCAGGTAAGGGCGGCCATGTCCCGCAGCTTCAGCTATATCATGGTGGACGAGTACCAGGACACCAACAGGGCCCAGGCGGAGATGGTCTATCTCATGGCCAGGGATCACGGGAATGTCATGGCAGTAGGGGACGACTCCCAGTCCATCTACTCCTTCAGGGGGGCGGATTTCAACAACATCCTCGAGTTCCCAAAGATGTTCCAGGGGACCCGTATAATCAAGCTCGAGCGCAACTACAGGAGCACGCAGCCCAATCTGGACTGCACCAATGCCATCATTGCAAATGCCAGGCAGAAGTTCACAAAGCGCCTGGTGGCCCAGAGAAAGGGCGGTCATCCCCCAGGGCTGTTCGTGGCCTCGGACGAGTCGGAACAGGCAAGATTCGTGACCGGGCAGATCAAAAGACACATGGACGACGGGATAGACCCGTCGGAGATCGCCGTGCTGTTCAGGGCGGCCTTCCACTCCTATCAGCTCGAGGCTGCCCTGGGGTCTGCCGGGATCGGGTTTGTCAAAAGGGGAGGAATGCGCCTTGTGGACGCTGCCCATATCAAGGACCTTCTGGCCCTGCTGAAGGTCATGATCAACCCGCTCGACCGGCTCAGCCTTACGAGGGCCCTGCTGCTAATCCAGCGCCTTGGGCCGAAGAGTGCAGAGAAGATCTATACGGAGATGGTCAGGTCGGATGATCCCCTGGCTACACTCGAGGGCTTCAGGTCCAAGGCCGCCTGGGCACCCAAGGTGCGCCAGCTCGGCGAGATGTTGAGAGGACTGTCGGCAGAGGGCGAGTCCCTTCCAGGCGTGCTGGACAGGCTCATGAAGTGGTACAGGCCCTTTCTGGAAGAGCACTACAGCGATGATTACCCCAAAAGGCTCCAGGAGCTCAACCAGCTCAAGGCCATGAGTGCCGAGTACGAAGATGCCGTGGAGTTCCTGGCGGATCTGGCCCTGGACCCTCCAGAGTCCACTCCTGATCAGGAGTGCCAGGGAAAGGTGGTGCTGTCTACCATGCATTCTGCCAAGGGGCTCGAGTGGCGGGTGGTGTTCGTGATATCTCTGGCAGAGGGGCGCTTTCCCTCTCCCATGGCGGTGAATCGGCCGGAGGAGCTTGAAGAGGAGCGCAGGCTCTTCTACGTGGCTGCAACCAGGGCCAAGGATCACCTCTATTTCTGCTATCCCGCCTTCATCAATATACAGGGATCAGGCCTGATGCCTGCACGGCCCTCCAGGTTTCTGGACGAGATCCCGGAAAGGCTCCTTGAACCGATAGAGAGGAAGAAGGCCCTCGGAGTCGAGGGGCGCAGCAAGACGGGCCCTCCAGGTCCGAGGCGCGGCAGGACGCAAGGCGCCGGCCCTGACGGCGATGGGTTCAAGTCGGGCAAGGAGGCGGTTGCAGCATTTGTCGCCTCGCATCTGCCCTTTGCGGCCGGGGACAGGGTGCGCCACTCCATCTTTGGTAAGGGTACCGTGGCCAAGGTGATAGATCCCCAGCGCGTGGAGGTGGTGTTCGACTCTGCCGGCCAGAAGACCCTTCATCTGCAGTATGCAAGGCTTTCAAAGATCTGAGATATCAGGGCCAGCAAGGGGCGTGGGGCTGTCCTCCATCCATGATCCCAAAGGATTTTCCTCTACGCCCATTGCCTTGAGCCTCCTCCTTTCTTGCACGATAGTCGCCCTCATGGCCTTACCGGCACCTGTGGCCCTTGCCATGGGGGGGCTGCCTTCAGGCCGGGAAGGCCAGGGGGCCTGTGTGGTGCTGCACGGTTTTGAAAGCGAGCAGGAGATAGAGGAACAGATCCTGTGGCAGTGCCGAAACTGGTTTGAGCGTGACAGGCGCCATGCAACAGAGGGCAGCTTCAGCCTTCGGGTGGAGCTCTATCCGCCCCAGAAGTATGCCGGAATAACGCTCTCGACGGTGCTCGACTCCTGGAAGGGGTGGCGCTGGCTCAGGGTCGATCTTTTCAATCCATCAAGACAGCCCATTGCCCTTACATTGAGGATAGATGACAGGAAGGACGATCCCCCATATGCGGACAGGGTCAATCACTCCTTTGTCCTGAGGCCAGGCATGAACCGTTTCGAGCTCGATCTCGCCTCTGTCAGGACTTCAGGCACCAAGAGGCCGCTCAGGCTGGAGTCTGTATGCCATTTTCTCTTCTTCACCGCTGAGCCAAGGGAGCCTGTCATCTTTTTCATGGACAACGTCCGCCTTTGTAAATAGCCTTTATCTATAACCATCTCGAATCAGCCAATCCTTTCGGAGAGCAGTCGATGGCAGGCAGGCTTTTTACAATATTCCCCTTGGGGAGGCTGCTTTTGGTCTCCATCCAGGAGGATATCGACGACAAGAGCATAGAGCAGCTCCTGCAGCAGCTCGGCAGGGAGGTGCAGTCGCGGGGTGCAAGGGGTGTGATAATCGATCTCGGCAACGTGGATGTGGTGGATACATTCCTTGCCGAACACCTCATGCGCCTTGCTGAGATGCTCCACCTGCTCAAGGCAAAGGTGCTCATCTCAGGCCTGAGCGCTCCGGCCATAATGACCCTGCGGGATTTCGGCATAGAGCTTGGTGACCTGGAGTTTGCCCTGGACACCCAGCAGGCCATGGAGAGGATCATGGAAGGGGCTTCCGCCGGCCCCGAGGGATAGCCCTGGCAATGGATGCCGACAAGGCCAGTGAGGCAAGGGTGCTCTTTCACGGATGCAGGCAGGTCGATCCGGCCGAGGGCGTCTCCGGCGCCAGGGCCCTGTGCCGTCAGGCCATGAGGGCCTCTGGCCTGGAAAAAGAGACCCTTGAGGCGGAGCTGCTCACCATAGTGGATGAACTCGGGCACAATATCTTGAAATATGGCCGTGCCGGCTATATCTGCATCACCGTCTATATCTCCGGCCGTGGGCGCCTGTTCAGGATATTGGCCGAAGACAGGGGCCGGGGCATAAGGGATCTTGAAAAGGCCCTTGAGCCCGGTTTTTCTACTGGAGGGGGCTTGGGAAGGGGCCTGAATCTCCTGCAGGCCCTTTCGGACGACGTGCGCATAGCGAGCCTTCTGGATGGGGGAACGAGGGTAGAGGTGTGGAAGGCGGTTCCGTGATTTCTCCTCCCGAATTCAGATTGATTCCGGTCTCGAAGGACCTGGATGTGGCCCTTTCGAGAAAGCTCGCCTCGGCCGCTGCCGAGGGGGCCGGCTTCAGCCAAAGGCGCGTGGAGGACATCGTGCTGGCCGTGAGCGAGATGGCCCAGAATCTCGTCTCCCACAATGCGCTATCCGGCCGGGTGCTGCTCTATGCCCAGGAGATCGCAGGCATCAGAATAATGAATGCCGCGGCCCTGGATGAGGGCCCCGGGATCCTCCAGCCCCTGGACGTGATCGTCGATGGCGTCAGCTCTGGAAGCAGCTTTGGGAACGGCCTTGGCACCATAAAACGCCTCTCCGACCGCTTCGAGATCTGTTCAGGCCGGTTCGGCCAGAGACCCTGTGTGGATATTGCACGGCTCATCGCCGGCGATGAGGGAAGAGAGCGTGAAGGTGGGGCTACTGGGGACAGATATGGCACCGCGAGATATGGCACCGTGGTTGCCAGCTCCTTTTTGAGCCCCCCAGGCTTCTGGGAGCATCTGCCCCTGGAGATGGCCTTCTATGTCAGGCCAGCCGAGGGTGAGAGCCTCTCGGGAGATGGCCTGCACTTCAAGGCGGGCCGGGACTCTTTCCGCATGACACTTCTGGATGCACTCGGCCACGGGCCGAGGGCCGCTGATGTGCTGAATGAGGTGGTGATGCTCCTTGAGCGGATTCCGGCCGATACCCCTCCGGAAGAGGTGCTGCTTGCCGTTGGGCACGACATGGGGCCACGGGGCGGCCTTGCCATGCATGCAGTCAAGATAGAGAACCGATCCGGGCGGATAGATACCGCCTCTACAGGAAACATCTTCCACTCCATGTTGATAGATGGCATGCCCCGCACGCTTCCGAGCGGCTCCGGGATCATCGGCCCTGTGGTCTCCAGGAACAATATCATCAGATCCGAAATCTCTGGCTTCCACTCGGTCATAGGCATCCTCTACACAGATGGTTTCAGCCAGCTCCATCTAAAGGAGCAGGAGGATACATCGGGGATATCGCCACTGCTGCTGGCTTCCGAGATCATAGGCTACCGGCCAGAGCTTATAAGCCCCAAGGATGATGCCACACTGCTTGTATGGAGATATGAACCTAAGTGAAGGAAGAGACTGCAAAAGACAGGTCATCCATCTCGTTTTCCCAGGGAAGGAGAGAAGGGGACGGTCACAAGGAGTTGTCAAAGGTGTCGGATCCGGGATATGAAGGGGGCCGATGCCCCCCTGTTACAGCCCTGAAACAGC
>CAZNKD010000009.1:0-128058 GCA_964573615.1 uncultured Desulfobacterales bacterium
CATGGAGCAGGGCGTGGCCAGCAAAATCGTAGTATAAGCACCAGGTTAAGAGATCCTAAACAGTTCTCAATTGGTTGAAAGAGAACTAATTTCGTGTATAATTTTTCAAGGCCCTCGCCGAAGGGGGCCTGCTTCAATGGCCCTCCTTAAATCGGAGTAATATTATGAAAAGACCCACTAAAGACTATGCAACTATGGGTTTAAATGCTTTAAAACGAGCAGCTCATAAAGCATTTGAAAAAGCCCGCCAAAACAATTTAGCAGTACCAATATGGAGAGATGGTAAAATTGAATACATTAGTTCTGAAACCGCAACCGCCACCAAACAAGCTTCTCAACCTGACCGCCATTCCACTGTACTTTTAGGCGGCAACTGACCCGTATCGCTGGGGCATAAATGATATGAACAAACGCAGGAATAGTAGAGAGTACGAGAAAATAGTTGCTGATATCGGAAAGGAACTTTTTGAGCGTGTCGAAAAAAATAAATTTGAAATAAGATATGGTAATACCAATAAATGGATTGGTATTTCGGGATTTGCCCATCAAATTGATGTATCAGTAAAGGCGAATAGCTTTATTCTATTAGTAGAATGTAAGAATTGGAGCACAGGGGTTGATGTCCCATCATTTCTTACCTTTTTAGCAAGAGTTATTGATATTCGATCTAAACATTCAGATAAAGATATTTATGGAAAAATTGTAACAACAGTAGATTATGATTCAGGAGTTCAGGTATTAGCCTCTTATTACAATATTGATCTTGATAAAGTTAAGAATAAGCGAGAGTTTTCTTTTAAGTTTCAGAAGTACGGAATAGCAGGAGTAGCAGACAAAGCGATAGGTACAGACAGAGTCAGCATCAATCGCAAATGTGATACTTGCGGCTCTACACTAGTCCAAGGTGTTGATAGAATGGTTTATATTTGTCCGTATTGCTCTGAGGATTCACAATAACAAAGTTGCCCCGCTACCTTTAGGCGATAGATGTCAAGGCTCTCCCCTGGAGAGATGATGTGAGAGATTTAGAGGGCCGCCATTAAAGGCCCTAAAAAAGTGTGGTGGTGGAGATGGCCGGGATCGAACCGGCGGCCTCCACGTTGCGAACGTGGCGCTCTCCCAACTGAGCTACATCCCCACTCGGTCTCTTTAGAAAAGGTCCGCCCATAAGATAACTTATCCTCTCTCCAATTCAAGCCGGATTCTTCAGGCACCCCTCAGAACATCCCCCTGCGCATCCTGATATTCATGATGATCCCTGCCCCCATCAGGGTGGTGATCACGGAAGAGCCCCCATAGCTGATGAGCGGCAGCGGGATGCCCACCACCGGAAGGAGCCCGAGGACCATGAAGACGTTTATCACCACCTGCAGGAATATCATGGAGGTGATCCCGAAGGCCATGAAGGAGCCGAAGCGGTCCTTCGACTCCTGGGCGGCCCTGATGCACCTGGCAAGGAAGAAGAAGTAGATCCCCATGAGCACAATGGCGCCTATGAAGCCCCACTCCTCTGCCCAGATGGAGAAGGCGAAATCGGTATGGACCTCCGGCAGGAAATTCAGCTGGGCCTGGCTCCCCTCCATGAAGCCCTTGCCCCAGATCTGCCCGGAACCCACTGCGATCTTGGACTGTATCACGTGCCAGCCCGAGCCGAACCGGTCGGACTCCGGATTCAGAAACGCGGTCACCCTTGCCCGCTGGTAGGGCTTCATGAACTTCCACACAAGGGGCACCAGCCCGATCACCACCGTCACTATGGTGATGAGCGTCTTCCAGGTGAGCCGGGCAAAGAGCACCATGGTGCCATAGATCATCAGGATGAGCAGGGCGGTTCCGAGATCGGGCTGCATGTATATCAGGCCCACGGGAAGGAGCACGAGGAGGGTGGGCTTTATGATGTCCTTGAAGGTGTAGGCATCCTTTTCGTGCTCGTGAAAATAGCTGCTTATGGCTATGATGATAAGAAGTTTTGTAATTTCAGATGGTTGAAGATTGAAAAAGCCGAGAGAGAGCCACCTTTGGGACCCGGAGACGGTCTTTCCGACAAAGAGCACGAGGATCAGAAGGAGCACCGTGCCCGCATATATCTCGAGCCAGTAGGTGGCAAGGATCCTGTAGTCCACAAGCAGGATCAGGCCGAAGAGCACCAGGCCGGCACAGTACCACTGGAGCTGCTTCCACTGGAAGGGGTAGTTCGCCGCAGTGCTTGCACTGTAGAGATTGACGAAGCCGAGCACCATTATGGCGAGCAGGGAGAGAAGAAGCCACCAGTCTATGTTCTCTATGAGTTTCCTGTCAAGCATGTCCCTTGTGTCCGGCCCCCTCGTGTCTCTTGTCCTGAATCCCTGCAGAGTGCTCCAGTATCACCGTGGGCTTGGGTGCCATCTTCTGGTGCCACCTTTCGATCACCGCCCTGGCCACAGGGGCAGCGGCAGAGCCGCCATGCCCTCCATGCTCTATCACCACGGCCACGGCTATCTGCGGGTCCTCCACCGGGGCGAAGGCAACGAACAGGGCGTGATCCCTGAACCTCCACTCCATCTCCTCGTCCTGCTTCCTCTTGCTCTGCCTTACCACCTGGGCAGTTCCTGTCTTGCCCCCTATGGTGATGCCCTTCAGGCGGATGGAGCGGGCAGTGCCGTGCTTGTCCTCGACGACACCTCTCAGGGCCTCGATCACCGTGGCCAGCGCCCCCCTGGAGACAGGTGCCCTTGCCTGGAGCTCCGGCTCCTGGTCCATGAGATAGATCGGCCTGTAGAGCCTGCCCCCGTTCGAGACCGCCGCGATCATCCTGGCAAGCTGCAGCGGGGTGGTCAGCATGAATCCCTGGCCAATGGAGATGTTGAGGGTCTCTCCCTTCTGCCAGGGCTCGTTGAAGCGCCTGAGCTTCCAGCGGCGTGAGGGCACGAAACCCGATTTTTCTCCGGGAAGATCGAGCCCTGTCCTGGAGCCGAGGCCAAAGCCCCGGGCATAGTGGGCTATCCGGTCTATGCCGAGCTTCAGGCCGACATTGTAGTAGTAGACGTCGCACGACTCCACCAGCGACTTGTAGAGATCGGTCTTCCCGTGGCCCCAGCGCTTCCAGCACCTGAACGTGCGCCTTCCGAGCTTGAAGGAGCCTGAGCAGAAAAAGGAGTCCTGGGGTGACACGATCCCCTCCTGCAGGGCAGCTGCCGCCATCACCACCTTGAAGGTGGAGCCCGGCGGATACTGGCCCTGGATCACCTTGTTTATGAGAGGGCGTGTGAGGGGATCGTTGAGGGCCTTCCACTCCTCCGGTGTCAGCCCCTTGGCAAACAGGGATGGGTCGAACTTGGGCCCGCTGGCCATTGCCAGGATCTGGCCGCTCTTCGGGTCCAGGGCCACCACCGCCCCGCACTTGTCCGCCAGGGCCTCCTCTGCCGCGAGCTGGAGGTCGAGGTCCAGGGTGACGGTGATATCCCGGCCGGGGGAGGGGGGCTCTGTGGCCACCACCCTGATGAGCCTGCCCCGGGCGTCCACCTCCACGATCTTCTTTCCGCTCTTTCCGGCAAGGACGTTTTCGAACCTGGCCTCTATCCCGTACTTGCCGACCAGATCCCCCGACTGGGCGTGGGGGAACTTGCCGCTCTTCAGCTCCTCCATGCTGATCTCGCCCAGGTATCCAAGGAGGTGCGGGGCCAGCTTGCCGTGGGGATAGCGCCTGGAGGGGCCGACCTCAACCACCACGCCGGGCAGGTCCGACAGCCTTGCCTCCACCCTGCAGACGGTCTGCCAGCTGGCATTCCTCTCCAGGACCACCGGCATGTAGAGGGGCTGGTTCCTTGCGGCATAGAGGCGGGCCCGCACCTTGGACGGCGGATCGTCCAGGAGCGGCAGGAGCTTTTGGAGCAGGCCCTCCAGGTCCTTCGCCTCCTTCTTTATGAGGCAGATGTTGAAACTCGGCTCTATGCCGGCAAGCAGCCTGCCATCCCTGTCCAGGATGTTGCCCCTGTAGGCAGTGAGCCTGATGGTCTTGATGCGGTTTTTTTCGGACTGTGCCCTGAAGTCCGGGCCGTGAAGTATCTGGAGATACCATAGCCTGGCCGCTATCAGCACGAGAAAGAAGATCAGGATGATATTCGCCACCCGGCACAGGGTGGTCCTGGACTCCTGGCCCTCCTCCTCGAACCTCCTTAGTTTCAGGTTATGTCCGAATCCCTTCTTATATGGCTTCCTGATCATCGGCGCTTCTTCTCAAGGGTACTATACGCACAGAAAGTCTGAAGAGCCTGTCCAGGGCAAAGAGGAAAAACGGGGCCGTGACCAGGTTCAACAGGGCCTGCAGGATGCCCCATGGCCATACGAGCTCCAGGTTCCCGCTGCCTGCAAGCATGATCACATTGGCCAGCAGGGAGACGAACCCCACCATAAGGATCTTCTGTATGAAGGTGAGCTCCATGATGTTGATGCTGAGATAGGATGCCGCAAGGGCCCCGAGGCCGTAGGCTATGGGCACGACCTGCCAGGGAAGGGCCGTGGCAAGACAGGCCATCAGAGAGACCACCAGTGTTGCCCCAAGGCAGGCGGGGGAGAAGGGGGATCTGAGCCCGAGCCATGCAATCAGGGCGCAGAGCCCGTCTATCCTGAGAAGCCCCATCTGAAAGAAGGGGAAAAGGGCGGTCTCCAGCACGATCAGGACGGTTGCCGCAACGGCTGCTATCAGGACGAGTCTCATGGAACCCTCCATCACCTCCCGGTGCCCGGCCCACGCCTTGGTTCCCTGGCCCTTTCAGGCAGGCTGGCCTCCTCTTCCTCCGGGGCCTCGAGCATCACCAGGACCCCCTCGACCGTGTCCAGCTTGGAATAGGGCCGCACCTTGATCGTCTGGAACAGGTCACCGGATGGGCCGGGGCTTACCTCCTCCACCTCCCCGAGCAGGAGCCCCTTTGGAAATATCCCGTCGAGGCCGGAGGTTATGACCCTGTCTCCAGGCTCCACGTCAACCCCCTTTCCCACATATTCAAGGGTGCACGAAGAGCGGCCCTGGCCCTTCAGTATCCCCCTTGCCCTGTTCCTCTGAATGAGGGCCGCAATCCTCGAGTCGTAGTCCGTGAGCAGTATCACCTGGCTGAAGGAGGGGCTGACCTCGAAGACCCTTCCGATCACGCCTGCCCCTGTGAGCACAGGCATGTCTTTTTTGACACCATCCTTTCTGCCCCGGTCTATCTTGATGACCGCCTTCCAGGGCGACAGGTCGAAGCCGACCACATTGGCCACTATCATCCTGGCGCTCATGCTCTGCCTCATGTTCAGCAGGGCACGGAGCCTGCGGTTTTCGATGGCGGCCTCCCGGTAGGATGTGATCTCCTGCCGGAGCTGTTCGAGCTCGGCCTTGAGAAGGCGGTTCTCCTCCAGGATCTCCTGGATGTGGAGATGGGCGGAGATGGAGCCCTGGAGATTGGCCAGGGGCATGAAGAGGGTCTTCTGGGCATGGCCGGTGGTCTCCTGGAAGATGATCCGGCCCGGGTTCAGCAGGATCGATGGGTCGAAGCGCAGGGCTGCGGCTATGGCCAACAGGATGAGGCCTGTCACCACAAGGCAGACGATCCTTCTTGTCCTGGACTGTTTTCCCTTTCCTGAAAGCACTTGCGCCCTATGAGAATCCTTTCACATCAGCAGAAGATGGACAGGGCATGGCCCTGATAAGCCCTGGCACAGGCAGTGGCCTTTGACCGCTTCTGATGAAGGATAAAGGGGGAAAGCAAAAATTGAAAGGCAGAAAAAGGCCCGCCCCTATCGCACATGGATGCGGATCAGTGGATCATGATCTCCCGGAGCACGTCCAGGTTGTCCAGGGTCTGGCCGGAGCCGAGCACCACGGATGATAGCGGATCGTCCGCAATGATTATGGGAAGGCCCGTCTTCTCCCGAAGGAGCTTGTCCAGGTTCTTCAGCAGGGCCCCTCCACCTGTCAGCACGATCCCCTTGTCCACTATGTCTGCGGCCAGCTCCGGAGGGGTCTGCTCCAGGGCGCTCTTTACCGCCTCTATGATGGTCTCCACCTGTTCCGATATGGCAGCCCTTATCTCCGAGGAATCGACCGTTATGGTCTTGGGCACCCCTGTGACCAGGTCGCGCCCCTTGATCTCGAACTGCTGATAGGGCGGCTCGGGCAGCACGTTTCCGATCTCGATCTTGATCTTCTCGGCGGTGTGCTCGCCTATGAGCAGGTTGTACTGGCGCTTTATGTGCTGGAGTATGGCATCGTCCATCTTGTCCCCTGCAACGCGGACGGACTTGCAGTAGACGATGCCTGCAAGTGAGATGACGGCCACCTCGGTGGTGCCTCCTCCGATGTCCACCACCATGTTGGCAGTGGGCTCGGTTATGGGGAGTCCGGCCCCTATGGCTGCCGCCATGGGCTCCTCTATGAGATAGACCTCGCGCGCCCCTGCCGACTCTGCAGATTCCCTTACGGCACGTTTCTCCACCTGGGTGATGCCGGAAGGCACGCTCACCACTATGCGCGGCCTTGCAAGGCTCCTGCGGTTGTGGACCTTTCTGATGAAATAGCGGAGCATGGCCTCGGTGACCTCGAAGTCGGCGATTACCCCATCCTTCATGGGCCTTATGGCCACTATGTTGCCGGGGGTGCGGCCAAGCATCATCTTGGCCTCCTTGCCCACGGCCAGGACCCGGTTGGAGCGGGAATCCTTCTTGACGGCCACAACCGAGGGCTCCCGGAGAACTATTCCCTTGCCCTTTACATAGACGAGGGTGTTTGCAGTACCCAGATCTATGGCAAGATCGTTTGACAGCCACCCTAAGAGGGCACCAAAGACCATATTGTTTCCCTGTATCCTTTATCCTTGTAGCGTACAGCCAAAAAATTCACGTGAGAACCTAACAAAACGGTCTATAAAAAGCAAGGAGGATGCCAGAAGGGCAAGGGCCCTAGAGCTGCCATCGTGAAAGGGCGGTGCGCACCTGTTCCATGAGCTCCTCTTCGTCTATGGTGGTGAGCTCTCCGCGCTCCATGAGCACCCGGCCCGCCACCACCACATCGCTCACGTCTCCACCGGTTGCGGCATAGACGATGTGGGAGACCGGATTGTAGCAGGGGGTAAGCCCCGGCCTGTCGAGGTCGAGAATCACCAGGTCCGCCTTGCAGCCCGCCTCTATCCGCCCAAGGTCCGGCCTGCCCAGGGCCTCTGCACCATTGACCGTGGCCATGTCGAGCACCTGTCTGGCAGTGATGATAGAGGAATCTTCCTTCACCCCCTTGGGGAGCTTGGCGGCAAAGTCCATCTCCCCGAACATGTCGAGATTGTTGTTGCTGGCGGCCCCGTCTGTGCCGAGACAGACGTTTACGCCCCTTTCCAGCAGGGCCCAGGTGGGGCAGATGCCGGAGCCCAGCTTCAGATTGCTCTCAGGGCAGTGGCTCAGGCTTGTGCCCCTGGCATGGAGGATCTCTATATCCTCCTGTGACAGGTGGACCCCGTGGACTGCCAGAACTTTGTCGTTCAGGAGGCCTATGGCGTCAAGATAGCCTACAGGGCTCCTCTGGTGGGAACGCATGGTCTCCTCCACCTCCCAGGCGGTCTCGGAGACATGGATGATCAGCCGCGCCTCCAGATCGGCGGCACACTGGGCGGCGGCCTCCAGCAGCTCGGTGCTGCATGTGTAGGGCGTATGTGGAGCCACCACTATGGTCACCAGAGGATCCGATGAGAAGCGCTCATGGTATCTCCTGGTGGCATCCAGGGCGGCAAAGCCGTCTTCATAGGCAGGGGAGGGGAAGTCGAATAGCCCCTCGCCATACCAGCCCCTAAGGCCGATCTCGGAGGCGGTCTCTGCCATCACGTCCTCAAAGAAGTACATGTCCACGAAGCTCGTGGTGCCCGAGCGGATCATCTCGGCACAGGCGAGCCTGGTGGCAAGCCGGATGAGCTCGGGCGTAAGGCCGGCCTCCCTCGGGAAGATGTGCTCCTCCAGCCAGACCTTCAGGGGAAGGTCGTCTGCAAGGCCACGAAACAGGACCATGGGGCTGTGGGTGTGGGTATTTATGAGCCCGGGCATCACCAGGCCGGATGGCCGGTGGATCTGCCTCTTCGGCCTGTATCTGGCCAGCAGTTCGGGGCGTGTTCCCACCGCTTCGATCTCGTCTCCGATCACGGCACAGGCCCCATCCCGGATGGGCTCGTGTCTGGCCGACGCCAGGAGCATGCTGCCTGAAATGATGAGATCACACTCCATCTTTCGAAAGCTCCATCAGAATCCCGGTCAGCAGGCGGCCAAGGCGCCGCTCCGCCTTCTGGGCATTTTCGATGACCTCTTCTATCAGGATGGGGCTGAAGTCATCAGGGTCGTTCACATTCGCGATCACCGATATCCCGAGAACCCTCATGCCCGCATGCCGGGCGACTATCACCTCCGGCACCAGGGACATGGCAACCGCATCCGCACCTATCATCCTTAGGTATCTGGTCTCGGCAGGGGTCTCGAGACTCGGCCCTGGCACTGCCACGAAGACCCCCTCGGTAAGGGTGATGCCAAGGCCCCTGCCCACCACCTTGGCCTTCTGCCTCAGCTCAGGGTCGTAGGCCTTTGACATGTCCGGGAACCTCTCCCCCCACCGGTCGTTGTTCGGGCCCCTCAGGGGATTGTCCGGGATCAGGTTTATGTGGTCCCTGATGAGCATGAGATCGCCGGAGTTGAAATCGAGATCGAGGCCGCCTGCAGCATTGCAGCCGATGAATATCCTGGCGCCCATGAGAGACATGGCCCTCAGGGGGAGTGTGAGCCGCCTGGCCGAATAGCCCTCGTAGTAGTGGAAGCGGCCCTGGAATATGGCTACGCTGAGCCCGTCCATCTCCCCCCATACGAGGTTTCCCTGATGTTCAGGTGCCGTTGAGGCCGGGAAATTGGGGATCTGGCCATAGGGGATCGTCTCTGCCCCGTCCAGGGCCTGGGCGACTCCCCCAAGGCCGGTGCCCAGCATGACAACCACGTCGGGCCGCCTCTTGATCTGCCTGTCCAGGAAGGAGGCCGCCTCTTCCACCTCCTTCACATATTGCATGAAATCTTCTTCCATTGTCCCTTCCTGCTACTCCTTGGATCCTCTTTTGGGCCCGGGCCCCCTGTGCCCAGCCTTCCTCGCCGCCCTCATGAGGATGCCCTGTGCTCCTTGTAGTATGGGCACAGCTCCTTCAGCGGGCAGTTTTCACAGTCCGGCTTTCTGGCCTTGCATATCCGCCTTCCATGCTCTATCAGCATGTAGGAGATGGGCCCCCAGAGCTCCTTGGGAATCAGGGCCATCAGGTCCCTTTCTATCTTTACGGGATTGTCCTCCTTGGTGAGCCCGAGCCTCTTTGCAAGCCGCTTTACATGGGTATCCACCGCGATGCCATCCACCTTGCCGAAGGCATTGTAGAGCACGATATTGGCCGTCTTCCTGGCAACGCCCGGCAGGGTCAGGAGCTCCTCCATGGTATCCGGCACCCTGCCGCCAAACTTCTCCACTATGATCTTGGCCGCATTCTTGATGTTCTTGGCCTTGTTCCTGAAGAAGCCGGTGGAGCGGATCAGCTCCTCTATCTCCGAGATATCCGCCTTGGCCATGGCCTCCGGGGTGGGGAAGCGCTTGAAGAGGGCAGGGGTCACCTTGTTCACCTGCACGTCCGTGCACTGGGCGGACAGGATCACTGCCACCAGCAGCTGAAACGGATTGTCATACTTGAGTGCAACATGGGCGCCGCCATACTCCTTCTTCAGGATCTCTATTATCTTGTCTATGCGTTGCCGTTCCTTCTTGTCCATCTTCGAATCTCCTACAGCCTGAACCGCCTGCTGAAATAGACCCCTGAAAAGACCAGAAGCAGGTGCGGCACCGCAACTGCCAGGGGCGGCGGGATGTGGCCAGTTTTACCAAGGGTGGCAAAGAAGTTCCAGAGGCTCCATACAACAAAGCCGAGGGCCGTGCCAAGGCTCAGGCCGACTGCCGGCCCCCCGTGCACCCTGTAGAACACCACCGGCAGTGCCGCAAAGAGCAGGGTGACACCCAGAAAGGAGTAGAATATCTGGGACAGGAGCTCCGTCTCCTGCTCATGGGCGGGAAGCCCCAGGGCCTTGAGGCGCTTGATGGCGTGAAATAGCCGATCAGGCCTGGCCCTTGCCGCCGGGGTCTCAACGGCAATCAGGTCCTTTGGTGTAAGCCCCATGCCGACCACCTTGGTGGTGAAGAAGTCCGGCCTCTTCCCCTCCACATAGTCCACGCCCTCGACCAGATGCCAGGCACCATCCACGAATCTCGCCTGGGAAGCGGCAATCAGCCTGGTCAGATCGAAATTGCCGTCATAGAAGAACCACTCCAGATCGGCCAGCTCCGAGGCATCCGGAAGGATGATGCGCCCTGACAGGATCCCGTGTTCCGTCTTGTAGAAGAGCCGCCCTTCATGGATCGTCCCCTTTGATGGCTCCTTGGAGAGCCAGACCGATACGATCTCGTCCCGCTTCTCGTTTATGCCCGGAAGCACCAGGAGCCGGAACGAGGAGAAACAGAGCGACAGCAGGAGGCAGGCGGCAAGGAGGGGAAAGAAGATCCTCTTTGGCCTGATGCCCACTGCCCGGAGGGCCAGGAGCTCCTTGCTCTTTCCCATGGTGACCAGGGTCAGCAGACCGGAGAGCAGTATTATCAGAGGGGAGAGCTCATAGAGGACCTGGGCAGAGGAGAAGAGGAAGTAGGCGCCGATTACCGGCACCGACATCCCGGCCCTTATGAACTCGTCCATGTGCTCAAAGGCATCTATGAGCAGATAGAGGCCTGTGAGGCCGAACAGGAGCACCAGCAGGAACGAGATGAATCTTTTCAATATGAACTGGACGAGCAGCATGGTCCTAACCCCAGTTTGGCCCCCTCTTCACCAGTTGGCCGAAGAGCCAGAAGGTGGCGGCGGCGAAGAGGACGTTTGGTATCCAGATCCCCAGGGCCGGGGCGATGATCCCGTTCATGGCAAGGCTGGAACCTGCGATTATGGCCATGTAGTAGGCAAGGAACGAGGCCACCCCTGCAAATACCCCTGCCGCCATGCCGGTGCGTCCAAAGAAGATCCCCAGGGGGGCGGACAGAAAGGTGATCACCAGGGCGCCAAAGGGGATTCCGAAACGCTTGTTCAGCTCTATGGCATACTTGCGCCTGTGTTTTTCATCCGTCTTCCTGTCGTGGATGGCGGCCCAGAGCTGTGCTATGGACATCTCGCCCTTCCTGAGCCCCTTTCTGCCCTCCTTGGAGGCGAGGGAGAGCAGGTAGCGCTTGAAGGATATCCTGTCCAGCTCTGAGAAATCCTCAGAGATGCGCACGAGCTTTCCGTCAAAGAGGTTCAGCACCACCTGCTTGGCGGATGGCTCTATGGACAGGTGGCCCTTGCGGGCCAGTATGTAGTAGGTGAGGTCCGGGTCCCTGGAGTCCCTGATGAAGATGCCCTTGAACTTCCTGCCCTTCTTGTAGCTGCTGTTGATATAGAAGGTGAAGTTGGGCTGTGGTGAGAAGAAGTGCTTCTCCGGAAGCCCCCTCATGAAGCCCTTTTCCGTTATCTCATTTTTGAACATCCTTATCTGCCTCTTGGCATAGGGTACCACGGTGGCATAGATGAAGAGGCAGGAGATCATGGCGCCTATGGCGATCAGGCCCAGGGGATAAAGGATCTGTTTCGGGCCGATCCCGCATGAAAAGAGCGCAATCGCCTCACAGTCCTGTGAGAGCCGGATGAAGGCCACCAGGACCCCTATCATCACCGATATGGGCACCAGGACCGCAAGGAACATGGGGATCAGCAGCAGGGTGAAGCGTACGAACTCCAGCGGCGTAATACCCGCAATCAGCAGCAGCTGCAGATATGAAAAGAGCTTTGCAAAGAGAAACAGGAAGGAGAGAGAGACGATGGAGAAGATGAAGGGCAGGGCGAACTCCCTCAGGACGAGGCGATGAAGCAGTGGATATCTCACCATTTTACAAGCCCTCCTGGCCCCGGCTATACCGCCATGAAATCGGTTGTCTCAATGTCCTGGGGATAGTTCTGCCTGAAGAACTCCGCAGCCGCCTGTTTGATCTCCTCCACCGAGGTGAGTTCCAGGAGATGGTTTGCAAACTTTATGCACTCGTCCTGGTAGCTCTCCCTGATGACCCGCTTCACCTTGGGGATCGCAAGGGCGTTCATGCTGAGTTCGTCCAGGCCGATGCCCAGGAGGAACGGGATATAGAGCGGTTCACCGGCCATCTCGCCACACATGGCGATCTCTATGCCGCTGTTGTGGGCGCTTCTGGTGGCGTTTGCGATCATGCGGAGTATGCCTGGATGGAGCGGCTCGTAGAGGTGGGCCACTGCCTCGTTCACCCTGTCGATGGCCAGGGAGTACTGGATGAGATCGTTGGTGCCGATACTGAAGAAGTCCACCTCCTTGGCCAGTATGTCAGCGATGAGGATGGCAGTGGGCACCTCCATCATGATCCCGATCTTGATCTCCCTGTTGTAGGGCAGGCCCTGGCGGTCCAGCTCGGCCTTCACGTCCTCCAGGAGCTCCTTGACCTTCAGTATCTCTCCCTTGCCGGAGATGAGCGGAAACAGGATGCTCACGTTCCCGTGGGCGCTCGCCCTCAGGATGGCCCGGAGCTGGGTCCTGAAGATCTTCTGTTCCGCCAGGCATAGCCTGATTGCCCGGAGGCCCAGGGCCGGGTTCAGCTCGTCGTCCAGGGAGATGTCCGACAGGAACTTGTCTCCGCCGATGTCCAGGGTCCTGATGGTGACGGGGTAGGGGTAGAGCCTTTCGGCCACCTCCCGGTAGGAGCGGTAGAGCTGCTCCTCTGTGGGCAGTTCCCTCTGGGCGAGATAGAGATACTCCGTCCTGAACAGGCCCACACCCTCGGCCCCGTGCTTGATGACGGTTGCCACCTCATCAAGGAGCTCCATGTTCGCCTTTATCTTGATCCGGTAGCCGTCCCTGGTCTCTGCAGGCAGGTTCGAGTTGTGGATGATCTCCAGGCGGTAGCGCAGGTACTGCTCCTGCTTCCTGCGGTAGGTCTGCAGGGTCTCCTCCTCGGGATTCACTATCACCTTGCCCTTGATCCCGTCCACGATGAGCAGATCGTTTGAGAGCAGGTGGGCTGTGATCCCGTCGAGGCCGACCACTGCCGGTATGCCTATGGAGCGCGCCAGGATGGCGGTGTGGGAGGTTCGGCTTCCAAGCTCGGTGACCAGTGCGATCACCTTGTCCCTGGTCATCCTCACCGTGTCTGCCGGGGACAGGTCCCTTGCCACCACGATGACAGGCTCATCGCTCTCGTGGAGATCGAGGATGGTCGATGTGCCGGACAGGGCCTCCTGGACCCTCTGGACCACGTGCCTTATGTCCTGAAGGCGCTCCCTTATATATGCGTCCTTGATCTGGGAGAAAAGGGCCGTTATGTGGTCGAGAGACTTCTTGAGCGCCCACTCTGCATTGATGGCCTTCTGCTCGATGGTCTCGATGGTCTGGTCATAGACCATCTTGTCCTTGAGCATCATGATGTGGGAGCGGAGCATGGAGTCGTGTTTCTTGAGCTCCTGGGGCAGTTCGTCTATGAGCCTTGAAAACTCCTCCTCGACGGCTGCAACGGCCCTTATGAACCGCTCCTTCTCTTGGGCGACCTCATCGGGGGCAAGCCTGCGCCTGATGGCCTTTATCCTGTGTGCATCCAGCACAAAGGCAGGCCCAAGGGCGATCCCCGGGGAAGCTCCCACACCTCTGAAGACCTTCATCGCACCTCCTGATCCTTGTGTGCCTCTGGCATCAATCTATCTCTCCGAAACGGCTCTCGATGAGCCGGCTCAGGCTCTCCACCGCCTCCTGCGCATCCGGGCCCTCTGCCCGGACCGTGAGTTCCGTGCCGGAAGGGCACGATATGGTGAGCACCTCGAGGATGCTCTTTCCGTCCACTGCCTTGTCATCCTTTATGAGCCAGACATCGGAATCGAAGGTGCCTGCAAGCTGTGCAAAGCGGGAGGCCGGCCTTGCATGGAGCCCGAGACGGTTCAAGACTACCACCCTCTTTTCAATAAAGGCCATGGTCGGTGCCCCTCAAAAATCCATGACTGTCTGCCGGAATAGCATAAAACCAGGGCACCATCAGGCAAGCCGCTTTAGGAGCCAGGCCATGTTCCTTCCCAGATCCTTCATGGTCCTCATGCCCTCCGGGTCATCCATGACCTCTCCCGGGTCCTTGCCGCGTCCGAGATTCCAGTAGGAAGAGCCAACGACCACCATCTGGCCGATGAGAAAGAAGGCGTTGAGGGAGTTGAAGACGTGGAAGGCGCCACCCCTGCGTACCGCCACCACCGAGGCCCCGACCTTTCTCCTGAGGAGGTCCCCGTTCACCCTGGCCACCATGCCGCACCTTTCAATGAGGGCCTTCATGTTGGTGGAGACATTGGCGAAATAGGTGGGAGAGCCCAGGATGATGCCATCTGCCTCCAGCATCATCTGGAGATATCGGTTTATCTCGTCGTCCTGGGCACACCTTCCGTTCTTGGATTTCAGGCACTCGTAACAGGCGATACAGCCTGGAAGGGGCTTGGCCCCAAGCCACACGAGGCTGGTCTCTATGCCCTCTGCCCGGAGTTCATCGAGTACGGTGGTGATGAGCCTGTGGGTATTTCCCTCTCTCCTGGCGCTTCCGTTAAAGGCGACAACCTTCATATTCTGTTTTTCCTCACCGTGAGTTCATCGCAAGATCAAAGATCCCATGCCGGCAGCCGGTTTTCAAGCAGCCACCCTGCCGTTCCCTGACATCTGAATGGATCTCTTTGAATATCAGCTGATTATCGACCAGGGATGGGGCGCATGCAGGGCATGGCCGTGGCAGAAGTAGCCTGCCTGCACCAGCCGGACCGCTGTTGTTGCCGGGCTGGAGTTGTGCTTTACTGAACAGACAAGTCTAAAGATATAGTGATAATATCTCAAGGGGTTTTTCTTTCATGTACCTTGCCATGAAGAGGGAGCCGGACGGCTCCATCACATTCTTTCTAAGGGAGTCCTACAGGGCCGAGGATGGCTCATGGAGATGCCGCAACCTCATGGAGCTTGGCCAGGACCCTGAGGAGTATATCGTCTATTTGGACGGCATGGGATTCTATATCTCTCCCGTGGTAGAAGAGGCCCTGGAGGCAAAGGGTGTCGATTACGAATATGACGAGCTGGAGGAGGTCTTCTGGCCATTTCTCGATGCGGACATAAGGCAGCGCATAGACAACTTCGGAGGGCGCACCGGCCACTTCCATCCGCGCAAGGAGAAGATAAGCAGGCAGGTGAGGAGGAAGATGCAGGAGGGCATCCATGACTTTGACAGGCGCAGGATGCTGTTTATGAAGTTTCTAAGCAGCAACCTGGAAAGGCTCATGGATGAACCCATGCCCTTTCTCGACCAGATACTGGACAAGTCACGGGACGAGATCGAACACCTGATAGAGTCCATGGAGTTCGAGCTGAGGCCCTGGGAGCTCAGGACCTATCTCTACACCATATTCAGGCTGCCTGATCGTTTTCCCGGCAGGCTCACGAGATTCATGCCGGAGGCACAGAGCCAGGAGGCCATCGACCACTACTTCCTCGAAGAGCTGTGCAGGCTGAACGAGGATGCAAGCTACATAGATGCCGGCTCCATGCCTGAAAGGGGCCCGGGGCTCCACCCCTATCTCAAGCGTTACCTGTTCCTCTTCTTCGATACCGCCTTCAGGCAGCCGGTCCATGGCATGGGAAGAGGCACGGGGGCAGGCACCTATTATGAGGCGCCCCCTTCAGCAGGGCCTGAAAGATCCGAAGGCGTCTATCTGAAGGAGCTCGATCTGACCCTTGAGGAGTTCAACCAGATGAGCGAGCAGGAGTTCATCCGCCACTTCAGAAGGATGGCCCAGACCAGGCATCCGGACAAGGGAGGGGATCACGACGCATTCATCAGGCTGCAGGAATCATTCAAGGCCCTCCTCATAAAGAAGCGCCTCTGATCTGGCCCTTGTCTCCGCATCGAAGAGCTCCAGGAATCTCTCGGCTGGAAGATCGGCGGACAGCCGTCCCTCCTCCATGATGAGGACCCTTTCTGCAAGCTGGCGCACAAGGCGCAGGTGATGGGTGGCAAGGATCACCGTTGCCTCTGTATCCCTGAAAAACTCGACGAGCAGAGCCTCGGTCTCCTGATCGAGGCTGGCAGAGGGCTCATCCAGGATATAGATCTCCGGCTCCATGCTGATGATGCTTGCAATGGCCACCCGCTTCTTCTCCCCGCCACTCAGGTTCTGGGGGACCCGGTCCAGATAGTCCGAAAGGCCCATGGCGGATACGGCCCTCTCGACCCGCCTGCCCACCTCCTTCTCAGGAAGGCCGAGCTGTCTCGGCCCAAAGGCGACCTCCTCCAGGACAGATGGGCAGATGAGTTGCAGGGAGCTCTCCTGGAGCACCATGCCGATCCCGTTCCACCCGCTGCCATACTCCCGGGGCTCCCTCCCCTTGATCCTTATTATCCCCCTGTCTATGGGCAGGGCCCCCTGGACGGCCTTCAGAAGCGTGGTCTTGCCCGCACCGTTTTCGCCTATCAGGGCCACGTGCTCGCCCTTTCTTATCTGGAGGCTCACGTCCCTGAGCGCGCTCCTGCCGCCGTAGCTGCAACAGAGGCCCTTCACCTCCACGGCGATCGAGCGATCGGGGCCTGAATCCACGAAACGGTGCCTGAATCTGGATGTTATCCTCCTCAATATCGGGGCCCGTATGGAGTGATCCGCCCCGAGGGCCCTTGAAAACTCATCAAGCCCTTCTTGATTATTGAGATCCAACTCCTGAACAAGACGTCCTTTTTTAAGGACAATGATCCTGTGGCACACCCTTTTCAGAATATCGAGATCGTGACTTATGCAGATCACTGTGCCCTTGAAGGATTCAACGGCATGAACCACCCTGCTGACCCCCTTGGAATCGAGCCCGGCCGTAGGCTCATCCAGGAGGAGCACCTCTGGCCTCATGGTGAGGATGGTGCCCAGGGCACAGAGTTTTTTCTGGCCGAAGCTCAACTCCCAGGGCGCCTTTTCAAGATATGGCCCGATACCCAGCAGGGCCGAGACCTCCTCGATCCTCTCGTTCGTCTCCGAGCTGTCAAGCCCCATGTTGAACGGGCCAAAGGCCAGGTCTTCATAGATGGTGCTGCAAAATAGCTGATCGTCCGGGTCCTGGAAGAGCAGGGCGCGTGCCCCCCTTTCTGCCCCGCAGTAGAGGAGCGTGCCAGAGCTCGGTGCCACCACACCAGAAAGGAGCCTGAGCAGGGTGGACTTCCCGGCCCCGTTCTCTCCAGACACGGCAAGGCGCTCTCCACGCTTGATGGTAAGGTCGATGCCCTCGAGGGCGGACAGACGCACCGGGCCTGCCGGCCTCTGCGGTCCCTGAAGGTGGGCCCCGGGATATCTGTAGGATACCTGACTCAGCCTGAAGAGTATCGACACCTCAACACCCCCGCCTGCAGAGACGGCCCTGTCTCTGAATCTGCCCTGTCTGTTGTCTGCTCTCCACCACGGCCCCCGATCATCTCCATACCACATCCATGAGGTGGAGACATAGGCCAGCCGCTATGAACAGTGCCGCCTTCACTATGTCTGCCGCCCCTATCCGCCCGAGCCGGCCCCTTGGAAACTCCCCGTGGAATCCCCTCAGGGCCATGGCCTCCTGAAGGCGCTGGGTGCGCTCATAGCTCCTTATGAAGAGTATGGCAAAGAGGCCGGCCAGGGTCCTGAGGCCTGAGATGGTGGCAGAGGGCCTGAAGGCCCTCGAACGCAGCGCCCAGAGCATGGATGATGCCTCGGTGGCCATGACGTTCAGGTATCTCGTTGCAAGGTTCAGGATATAGACCGCCTTCGGGGGGATCCTGAGGCTGATCAAGGCATTTGAAAATTCGGAAAGGGGGCTCGAGTAGAAGAGCGGCTCCATTAGCATCACGATGGCACATGCCTTCATTATTATGACGGCCGCATCCCTGAGACCCCTGACATTGAAGAGGAAAGGGGCCAGCCCTTCGATCCCAAGGACCGTATCGCCTGGCGCCGGGGCAGTGGAAAAGGGTAGCACCACCAGTATGAGAAGAAGGAACATGGAGACGGCAGAGATCCTGACCAGTATGCGGTACAGGCCGACCCGGCAGAAGATGGCCAGGGCCAGTGAAAAGACGAGGGCTGTCAGGGCCGATGGGACGGATCTTAAAAAGGCCGCTGAAAACATGAAAAAGAGCAGTGCGGCTATCTTCACCCTGGCATCCCACCCGGAAAGGGGCCAGCCCCTGACCTTCACCTGTGAGCCAATCGGGATCTGGGCAGGCATGTGGAGCTCGCCCCCGGCAGGCCTCACCCTTTTCAGGACAAAGAGGGTGATGAGGCAGAACAGGAGTGCAAAGATGCCCAGGGCGGCGGCAGCGATCCACCAGGGCATGAGGATCACCGATACCCCAGGTACCTGTTCCATTACCTGTTCCATGCCATGCGCCCCGGTCATGAGCGGGCATTGCCACCGGCCTCTTCGGCTTCATGGGCCCCTTGCCCCACCCTGCGGGACAGGGCAGAGAGGATGGGCTCACCGAAGAGTTCGGGCTTGACCTTTATGATGAAACCGGCCATGAAGGCCGTTACGAGTGTCTCAACGGCGATCACCGGAAGCTGACTGGTCATGGCGAGGATGGCCACTTCATGAAACTGCTCCCCGGACATCCAGAGAAAGAGGGCGAGGAGCAGGGAGGAGAGGGAGTCTGAAAGGGCAGCGGCCAGGCCACCGGCCAGGGCGGCAGCCCTTGCCCCGAATCGCCCGATCAAGGCCCTGAACAGCCAGCCTGCCAGGAGTGCGGGCAGGGCCATTATCAGGCTGTTTGCCCCTATGGCCGTGAGCCCTCCGAACTGGAAGAGCAGGCTCTGGAGGAATATCGCAATGGAAATGGAGGCAAAGGCACCCCTTCCAAGGAGTATGCCCGCAAGACCCGAAAGGAGCAGGTGGACGCTTGTGGGACCTATGGGGATATGGATCAGGGCGGCCACGAAGACCGTGGTGGTGACCAGGGCGCTTTTGGGGATCTCCTGCTCCTTGATCCCCTTGAGGCTCCATAGGAAGAGCCCGGCACTAACCGCTATGCCGGCAGTGGTAACGCCGGTTGGAAGTACCCCGTCTGATATATGCATCAGCCCTCCATCTGGCCCTGGATGGCGTGGATCTTCCTGATGCAGTAGAGCCCCAGAAAGAAAAGGACTATCAGGCCTGTCCCCAGGGCGGCCTCCCTCAGGAGCTTGGACGCCCCTATCGGGTGTCTGTGAAGGTGCCGGCTGCCGGTGCCTTCCGTAATACCCCCTTCGGCCTTGCCCCACCTGCTCCAGTCCGGCAGGTAGGATATTTCGGCCCTGTGCCCAAGGGAGGCAACGAGCTCTATCTTGACAGGCCCGCCCTCTGCCTTGAGCCCTTTCACCTTGTCTGGAGGGAGCTTGATTTCGGCAACACCCTGCTCGTCGGTTACAGCCTCGGCCAAGAGCTCACCATTCCGGTCTAGGACCCTGACCCGGCTCCTCATGGCTGGGCTTCCGTCTGCAAAATACCCCTCCACATAGAGCGCGGGGATGCCTTCGCCACCATGGCTGCCGGCATCGTCCCCTTCAATCTCTCCCTCGGAGACGAAGAGGTTTAGCCTATGGGCGTACGCAGCCTGCGGCATAAATATGGCGACGAGAAGGAGCAGGGCAGTCGAGATCTCCAATATGGAGGAATATCCACGCGATGCTCTTTTCATTGTCGTCTTCCCCATCATTTCATATCCCTGCACGGCACCCAGAAGACCGCTCCGAGCTCCACGGGCTTTTCCACCCCATCGTGCTTCAAGGTCCAGTCGGCATCGGTCAGGGCCGCAAATCCCCACCAGCCTGCCCTTGGCATGGCATAGGAGAAGATCCCGTTTTCATCCGCCTTGATCACCTGGGTCACGAAGACCTCATCAGGAGGTGTGATCTCAGGCCTGCCGTCCTTGATGGGGTTCAGATACTCTACCTCTATCTCCGCAAAGGGCAGGGGGCTGCCATTTTTCAGCACCTGGCCTCTAAAGATATTTCCGGTCCAGATCCCATAGGGCCTTACCAAGGGAATGATCTCCACCTCCAGGCCCACAGGCTGGTCCCATCCCTGTTCGAGCCCGAAGGCATTGACGCAGACCTTGGTGAGATGGACGATGAACTTGTCCTCTGAAGGCTCCCAATAGGGCTTTGGCTCCATGAAGAAGATATGGTCGCCTGGCCTTTTGACCCGGTATTCACACTGCCAGAAACGGTGTCCATGGCCATCTGTCATCTCCTTGAGATCATTGGTAAGCTCCGTGACCTTACCCCTCGACCAGACGGCAAATCTCTCAGGTCTTTCAAGATCCATGAGCTCTCGCTCCATGGGGTGGAGAAACTGTAGGGTAAGGAGCTCCGAGGCAGGGGCGGATCCGGATTCAGGCTGGGTCAGGATCTCGTCAGAGGGCAGCACCATTCCGAAATGGGCACTGGAGCGGCCGGGAAGGGCCAGAAATAGGATGGATAGAAGGGCGAGAAAGATCTTATGGGGCCGGCACCACGGCTGTGACACGATTTTTGGCATGGAACTACCTCCGTGTTACTTTTTGAATGAAAATACCATAAAAAGTAACACGAAAATTGTCAACAAGGTGACACTTGGGGTGATGCCATAGCCCTATTGCAAGGATGGCGCTGGCGCCTGATCGCTGCGGATTGCTGGTGGATCAGGCAGGGACCGGTGCGGGAGCGGGACAGGAGGCGGCCGGAAGCATGAGATGGAAATCGGCCTTGAGGGGCCTTGAAAGGAGCTTTTCTCCGGCCCTTAGCCCCTGGTTGACATTACTGCCCCGCGCTTTCTGCCCTTTTTGCCTGCCAAGGGACATCTCCTGTGACAGAGCTTGCAGATGACCTCGTGGGTTATGGGCCTTCCTGTCTTTATGCAGAGTGAGACCTTTGCTCTCTTCATTTCCTGACTCCTAATTCTTAAGCTATTTGGCCTTTAAGCCCTGATCACTTTCTCCTTCCCGGCACCGCAATCCCGGAAGATTAAAAGGGGGCCCTGGCAATGAATCCTCTCATCTAGAGGAAACAGCGCCAGGACCCGTAGGGATGGGGAGGAGATTGCGTTTATCTCTCTTCGGCACTGCTGGCCGTTTCCGTACCATGTCCGCAGGAAGAGGTGGAACAGCCATCTTCCACGCTGCCCGATGCCGAACTGCAGCCTGAACACCCTTCACAGGGGCTGATGCCAGGCTCCTTGGCAATTGCATGGAGCAGGCGCCGGACAATGAAGTACAGGGCTGCTATTACAATAATTATTATTAATACTTTTTCAACCACTTTTGTCTTATTTCCTTTTCCCTCAAATATATGATGCCTCTTGGAGGGATGTCAAGGCCTTTTTTGAAAAAACTTTTGAAAAAGATATAGAGACGGATGAAATTAATCCGCGCCTTGTTGTCCTGTTTATGGATCAGGAAGCTTTTCTAAGGGACCAACCATCCCTATTTTATAGGTAATCACTTTTTCAGAAGGAGAAACCATGTCCTCTCAGGTCAAAGAGCTGGTCAAGAGGCTGATGCCGGGCCTCTCCCTTGGCGAATATGGCACCATCTACAGGGACACAACCCGTTTCATGGAGATCTCCTACGGAGATGTCATAGAGCTCGGTGAAATGCACTATCTCGTCCTGCGTGACGAGGCCGAAAGGAGCTTCGGTATCGAGGACCCCAAATACTGGGTCAAGCGATGCCTCCTTCTCGAGACCGGTGAACGCAAGATCCTCAAACTCGAGTTCCACGAAAGCTTCGAGCTGAAGCTGGGCTCTCTCACCATCCCGTGCTATCGGAGCCCGAAGAAGGAGGCCAGGATCCTGGAGCTCGTAAGGGGGGACATGAGGTTCATGCAGGGCGTCAGTCTGCCTGACGAGAAGGGCAACCTGGTTCGCATCCTCGATGTCATAAGCGGAAAACGGCTCGACAACCATGTCTTCGAGCTGGAGATGGATCACGAGACCTATTTCCATGAGGCATTTCCCGGGATACTGGACAAATTCATGGATTCATGCCGCGCCATAAAGTTCCTCCACGACCATGGTGAGATCCATGGGGATATCAGGAGGGACCACCTCTGGATAGAGAACAAGACCGGCAGGTATCGCTGGATCGACTTCGACTATGCCTACGAGTTTCAGGAGAGCCCCTTCGGACTCGATATCTTCGGCCTTGGGAGCCTGCTCCTCTTTCTGGCAGGCAAGAATCTCTACACCCTGGCCAATCTGGAGCAGCTGGGAATCGATCCTGCCGTTGCCGATGACCTTGAGTCCGGAGACTTCTCGCTCCTGTACGGAAACAGAATAGCCAACCTGAAGAAGCTGTTTCCCTATATACCGGAGAGCCTCAACTATGTACTGCTCCACTTCTCCAAGGGGGCCGAGCTCTTCTATGAGACCGTGGACGAGTTCCTCGACGATCTCGAAAAGGCAAAACAGGATCTCAAGGTGGGTGGCAAAGGCCAAAATATGGATGGAGGAGAAAGAAGATGAAAGGTGCCAAGAAGATACTCGTTGCCCTGGACGCCTCTGAAAATGCTGCACGTGCCCTGGAGTACCTGGCCCAGATAGTGGGGGACGGAAGCGGCTTCATGATCCGACTTGTAACGGTGTTTCGTGAGCCGTCCAGGGACCTCTTCCCGGATGACGAGTCCTGGAAGGAGGCCTCGGGACGCCAGAGGGAAGAGTCCCACAGGATCGTGGAAGAGGGTGCATCGCGGCTCAGGGAACTTGGGGTTTCCGGTGCCGAGATGGACACCAAGGTGCTCACATGCACAGGGCCCGGCCTTGCCCAGGCCATCCTCCAGGAGCAGGAGGCCGAAGGCTTTGGGACCATAGTGGTTGGAAGGCGAGGGGTCTCCAAGGCGGAGGAGTTCCTCTTTGGCAGTGTGTCCAACAAGATAGTCCACTATGCCAAGGGCTGTACTGTCTGGGTGGTTGAATAGCTGCTCTGGGGGCTTGCCGGCCAGTGGGATCACGGGGCCGAAGGGGTCTTTTGAACTGCATCGCCTTTGACGATGCCCCATTTGAAAGGGCAAGAAGGCGCCTTGTGCCCCTGGTGGGGGTGGTCTTTGCCTCCTTGCGCCTGGATGGCGTATTGATAGGCAAGATCCGGCAGGATGGGGTCAATGCCACAGGCCAGATCATCCGCATGGTGGGTGAGAGCAAGTTCAACGAGCACATAAACCTCATCATGCTGGACGGTATAGCCTTTGGGGGGTTCAATGTGGTGGACGCCCTCAGGCTCCAGAGGGAGCTCGCAAGGCCGGTGCTCGTGGTCACAAGGCGCAAGCCGGATATGGATGCCATAAAAAGGGCCCTTGAGCCCCTCCCGTCCGGTGCAAGGAAGTGGAGGCTGATCCAGCAGCTCGGCCCCATGGAGCCCTGCGGGGCCTGCTGGGTACAGAGGGTGGGCCTGAGCAGGGAGGAGGCCGAGGAGGTGATTGATTTTTTCTCCATCTATGGCAAGCTGCCTGAGCCGATAAGGATAGCCCATCTCATTGCAGGTGCTGTCGGATGCGGCATCAGCAAGGGCAGGGCCTGAAGGAGCCACAAGGAGGCAGAGCAAAAAGGTTTGGACACCCCCCTGTCACCATCCCGACTCGATCCCGTCATCAGGCTCGGAGACCTGGAGATAAGCCCTCCGGTAATGCTAGCCCCCATGGCCGGACTTACCCATAGCGCCCTTCGGAGACTGGTTGCCCGCTTTGGCGGAACCGGGCTCTTCTACACGGAAATGCTCTCTGCCCGCGCCCTTCCCCAGGAGGTGCCTGAACTGTCTCCATATCTCATAAGGAGCAGCGAGGAGCGGCCCCTCGACTTCCAGCTCCTCGTCTCTGAAAAAGAACAGATCGCCCCTGCCGTGGAGGTGATCGAAGGCCTCGATGCCCAGGCGGTTGACCTGAACATGGGCTGCACTGCCCCACCTGTCAGAAGGAGGGGGGCAGGCTGCACCCTCCTTTCGAGGCAGGAGCAGGCAGAGGCACTGGTGGCAGAGCTCCGATCCATGACCGATCTGCCGGTTACGATCAAGATCAGACTCCTCAGGGAGGAGGGATGGGGCAGAAAGGAGGTGGAGCGCTGGCTTGTGGCCTTCTGCACGAGGTTGCAGGATGCCGGGGCGGATATGATCGCCATACATGCCAGATTCGTCAAGGAGCCCTTTTCAAGACCGGCCAAGTGGGGAGTTCTGGCCTGCCTAAAAGGCAGGCTCTCCATACCATATGTGGTAAATGGCGGAATCGAGAGCCCGGAGGATGCACGGCGCGCCCTTTCAGAGTCCGGGGCAGCAGGAGTCATGGTGGGAAGGGCAGCAGTGCGGCGCCCCTGGCTCCTTGCAGAGATCGCCTCTGACATATATGGCACTGCTACGGCCTTGCCGGAAAGGATAACCCCGGATTTCCTATCCGGGCTCTATCTCTCCTTTGCCAGAGACCTGGCCGACAGGTTCCCTCCGGAGCGCCAGTTGGGCCGTCTCAAGGAGTTCACCCACTACTTTGCCGCCAACTATCTCTTTGGCCACACCCTGGCCTATGGCGTTCAGAGGGCCAAGACCATGGAGCAGGCCATGGAGGTCTTCCACGATTTCTTTGAAAAGAGCGGCCACCAGCTGGCAGGAGTCAAAAAATAAATTGCTTTTTTCCATATTTGGCCTATATATTTTAACTGAAAATACTGAATCGTGGCTCAGTAGCCCTTGGTCCGACAAGATGGGGGTGACTACTGGGAATACGGCAAACAATTAAATCGAAGGGAGGAAGTTAGACATGCGCTTGATCTTGTTAGGCGGCCCTGGTGCAGGCAAGGGTACCCAGGCAAAGTTCATCACTGAAAAATACGGAATTCCCCAGATCTCCACAGGTGACATGCTCAGGCAGGCCATCAAGGAAGGGACCCAGCTCGGGCTCGAGGCCAAAAAATACATGGATGCCGGAGAGCTGGTGCCCGATGACGTGATCATCGGCCTCGTCAAGGAGAGGATCCAGCAGCCCGACTGTGAGAAGGGCTTCCTCTTCGATGGCTTTCCAAGGACCATTCCCCAGGCAGAGGCCATGAAAGAGGCTGGTGTCAAGATCGACTATGTGGTCGAGATCGCCGTTCCGGATGAGGAGATCATCAAGAGAATGAGCGGAAGGCGTGTCCATCTCCCCTCTGGCCGTACCTACCACATCGTATTCAATCCGCCCAAGGTCGAGGGCAAGGATGATGTGACTGGTGAGCCTCTGGTACAGAGGGACGACGACAAGGAGGAGACCGTCAGGAAGCGCCTCGAGATCTATCATGCCCAGACAGAGCCCCTCGTGGACTTCTACAAGAAGTGGGAGGAGTCCGGAGATCCCAATGCACCCAAGTATGTGAGAATCGACGGTGTTGGCACAGTGGACGAGATCAGGGACAGGATCTTTGCAGCCCTCGGAAACGGCAAGTAGATCCGCCTCGAGGAGTTGAAGGCAACAAGAAAAGGAAAGGGCGGCCCTTTAAAGGGTCGCCCTTTTTTGTTCTCCACTATCTTCCAAGCGCTTCAAGCACCCGATTCCCACCATTTCAAAAGCCCCATCTCGAAGGGATGGGCAAGCTCCTTCCTGTAGGGATAGCACCTGACCGTAAAACCTATCTGTCCGCTCGACAGACAGAGCAGGTTGCCCTTGTAGAGGTGGCCGGATTCCGTGGTCTCACCTGCAGATAGCAGGGGCAGGGGGTGGCCCTCCTGGATCGTGCCCTTGTCGTCCAGATGGCCGATATAGGCATCCACCCTCACCTCGTCCGGGGAGAGCTCGCCAAGCTGCACATAGACGTGGATCGGCAGCCTGTCTCCCACCTTTGGGGCCCTGTTGTCCGGCAACTGGACCTCGGTTATGCGCACCTGGTCCCACAGGCTGTAAATACGCTTTTTCCAGCTCGCAAGCTCCCTGGCCTCGCTCCAGCCATCCTTTTGAAAGGCCTTCCATCTGGTGGCGTTTGGCAGATAGAACTTGGTGCTGTACTCCTCCACCATGCGGTTTGTGTTGAAAAAAGGGCATATGGTCTGGATGGAGTTCTTGATCATCTCCACCCAGCCAGTCGGAATGCCGTGGTGGGAGCGTGTATAGAACAGGGGCACCACGGTGTTTTCGAGCAGTTCGTAGAGAAGGCGGCTCTCCACCTCGTCCTGGTAGGCGTAGTCGTCATACTCCTCACCTGCCCCTATGGCCCAGCCGTTGTTGCCGTTGTAGCCCTCCACCCACCAGCCATCCAGGATGGAAAGATTCAGCCCGCCATTGGCCGTTACCTTCATGCCGCTCGTGCCGCTGGCCTCAAGGGGGCGCCGTGGGGTGTTGAGCCAGACGTCCACACCCTGCACCAGATAGCGTGCCACCTCGATATCGTAGTTTTCGATGAAGACGATGTGGTTTCGGAGCTCGGGCTTGTTTGCCATCTGGACCACCTTGTGGATGAGCTCCTTGCCCTCACGATCCTTGGGGTGGGCCTTTCCGGAAAATATGATCTGAACCGGCCTCTGGGGGTTGGTGAGTATCCTGGTGAGGCGCTCTTCGTCCATGAAGAGCAGGGTCGCCCTCTTGTATGTGGCAAACCTCCTGGCAAAGCCGATGGTGAGCGCCTCCGGGTCCAGGACCTCGTCAGCGGCCTTGAGCTGGTACTTCGGGGCCCCCTTGGCCTCGAGCTGTCTCTTCAGTCTGTATCGGGCAAAGGATATCAGCCTGTCCCTGAGCCTCTCCCTGCTCCTCCAGAGCTCGAAGTCCGCAATGTGCTCCACGCGCTTCCAGATGGCATGATTCGTGGGCTCGTCTATCCAGCGGGAGCCGAGATAGCGCTCATAGAGCCTGGCCATCTCCCGGGATAGCCAGCCCAGGGTGTGCACGCCGTTGGTCACATGGGTTATGGGCACCTCGTGTTTGGGTATCTGGGGCCAGATGCCGGCCCACATGTTCCTGGACACCTCGCCGTGGAGCTTGCTCACGCCATTGGTCTGTGAGGCCGTCCTTATGGCGAGCACTGCCATGCAGAAGTCTTCAGACTGGTTGCCCGGCTGGATGCGTCCGAGATCCAGGAACCGTTCTATGCCGATTCCGAGCTCATCTGCCGGTTTTGAGAAATAGCGCCTTATGAGGTCGTTTGGAAACCGGTCTATTCCCGCAGGCACAGGCGTGTGTGTGGTGAAGACACTCGTGGCCCGTACCGCCTCCATGGCCTCGTCAAAGGATAGCCCCTCGTTCTTGATGAGCTGAAGCAGGCGCTCGATTGCCATGAAGGCCGAGTGGCCCTCGTTCATGTGGCATACGGCCGGGATCTCCCCGAGGTGCCTGAAGAGCCTTATTCCGCCCCTTCCAAGCACTATCTCCTGCTGGAGCCTGGTCTCTATGCTGCCGCCGTAGAGGTGTGAGGTGATCTGACGGTCCGCCTCGGAGTTCAATGGCACATCGGTGTCAAGCATGTAGATCTTCACGCGGCCCACAACGATCTCCCACGCCTGGCAGTAGATGTTGCGATTGTCCAGCTCGATCTCGAACATCACCGGCTTTCCATCCTTGTCCCTGATGAGGGAAAGGGGCATGTTGTGAAAGTCATTGGCCGGATAGGTCTCGAGCTGCCATCCGTCCGGGTTCAGGTATTGCTGAAAATAGCCGTGCTTGTACAGGAGTCCAACGCCCCTCATGGGGAGCCCCAGGTCACTGGCAGACTTCATGTGGTCGCCGGCCAGGATGCCGAGCCCGCCGGAATAGAGGGGCAGGCTCTCGTGGAGGCCGAACTCGGCTGAAAAGTAGGCGATGACGTTTCCGTCTCCATCCCTGCTAACCTTGTTGTACCAGGTCTGGGCGTTGAGATACCGGTCCAGCTCCTGGATGATGGTCTCCATGCGGGCCAGGAAGACCTCATCCCGTTCGAGCTCTTCCAGCCTCGGCTGCTCGATGGAGCCAAGCATGGCAATGGGATTGTGGCCGGTCTTCTGCCACAGGTCCGCATCCATGTCCTTGAACAGGTATATGGCCTCCGGGGTCCAGGTCCACCAGAGGTTCTTGGCCAGCCGAAGAAGGGGCCTCAGATTCTCGGGCAGGTTCGGGCTGATGGTGATGGTCTTTATGAGCGGCATGGGAAACGTGACTCCTTGGCTAATTGAATGAGACAGACGCCATTTCGAACGCTGTTCCTTTACACTTTACCTTCTACACTTTATCGGATGATGAGGAATCTGAAACCAGAGAAAAAAACCGGCTTGCCTGTGGAAGTGGGTGTTGCGGCAGGCAAACCGGCGGATATCTTCCTGCACTGCTCGTTGCAGAATCTCGGATCAGTATGAGACCACGATCTCGCCATCTGCGTCAAGCTCCACGGTGATTCGGCTCCCCTTTTTCAGGCCTCCGAAGAGCAGGGCATCTGCAACCGGATCCTTTATCTTCTCCTGTATCACCCTTGCAAGTGGGCGGGCGCCATATTCTGGATGAAAGCCCTTGCTGGCAAGCCGGCTCCTGGCCTCACTCGTCAGCACAAGCCCTATCTTCTTTGGCGCAAGCTGGGCCCTGAGCTCATCCAGGAGTTTGTCCACGATGAGCTCCATGATCTCCTGGTTGAGCGGACTGAACTGGACGGTGGCATCGAGGCGGTTTCTGAATTCAGGGGTAAAGAGCCTCTTGACCGCGGCCTCTCCACGCTTCCTCCTCTCCTCGTCTCGCCTGGTGCTGCCAAAGCCGATGGCATTGGCCTCCATCTCCCTGGCACCGACATTGGATGTCATGATCAGGATCACGTTCCTGAAGTCTGCGCTCCGGCCCGTATTGTCCGTGAGCCTTGCATAGTCCATGACCTGGAGCAATATGATGAACACATCCGGATGGGCCTTTTCTATCTCATCGAGGAGAAGCACCGAATAGGGGTGCTTTCTCACCGACTCTGTGAGGAGCCCGCCCTGATCGAAGCCGACATAGCCAGGAGGGGCTCCGATCAGCCGTGCAACCGCATGCTTCTCCATGTATTCGCTCATATCGAAACGGATGAACTCCACACCCAGTATCCGGGCCAGTTGCCTTGCAAGCTCGGTCTTTCCCACACCGGTGGGGCCGGTGAAGAGGAAGGAGCCTATGGGCTTTTCCGGCTGACTGAGCCCTGCCCTTGAACGCTTTATGGCCTTGACCACCGTCTCTATGGCCTGGTCCTGACCGAAGATCTGGGCCTTGAGCCTGGGGGCGAGCTCTTCCAGCCTGGCAAGGTCTGAGCGGCTGAGATTGCGGGCCGGGATATTGGCCATCTTGGCCACCACGTTCTCTATATGCTTTACCGTGATGGTCTTCTGCTTGGTGCGATCGGCATCCTTCAGCCTGAGAAGGGCAGCCGCCTCGTCTATCACATCTATGGCCTTGTCCGGCAGGAAGCGGTCATTTATGTGCCTGGCCGACAGCTCTGCCGCCGCCTTCAGGGCGTTTGCCGTATAGCGCACGCCATGGTGCTCCTGATAGTACTCCTTGAGCCCGTCCAGGATACGCACGGTCTCGTCCACAGAGGGTTCGTTCAGGTCTATCTTCTGAAAACGCCTGGACAGCGCACGATCCTTTTCGAAGTAGTTCCTGTACTCCTCATAGGTGGTGGAGCCGATACACCTGATCTCCCCTGTGGCCAGCACGGGCTTTAAGATGTTTGAGGCATCGAGGGAGCCGCCGCTCGTGGCCCCGGCCCCCACTATGGTATGGATCTCGTCGATGAAGAGGATGGCGTTGTCACGCCCCTTCAGCTCCTCTATCACATCCTTGAGCCTCTGCTCGAACTCCCCCCTGTACTTTGTGCCGGCAAGGAGGGCGCCCATGTCGAGTGCATAGAGCTCCACGTCTTCAAGCGGCTCCGGGACCTGTCCTTCCACTATCCTCAGTGCCAGCCCCTCTGCAAGGGCGGTCTTTCCAACCCCCGGCTCACCCACATAGATGGGATTGTTCTTGCGCCTCCTGCACAGGATCTGCATAGTGCGTTCGAGTTCGCGCTCCCTTCCAACCAGGGGGTCTATCTTCCCCTGGGCGGCCCTCTCGGTGAGGTTTATGGTGAATCTTTCAAGGGGAGAGTTCTCCCTCTTCTTGGGGCTCGCCTGCTGATCCTGATGCACCTCCTCATCCGGGGTGGGTACAGGTTTGTCACTGTTTTCAACCTTTGCAATGCCGTGGGAGACGTAGTTCAGGATATCGAGCCTCGATATCCCCTCCTGATGGAGGAAGTAGACGGCATAGGAGTTCTCCTCTGTCATGAGCGCACTCAGCAGATCTCCTATGTCGGCCTCCTCCTTTCCGGCAGACTGGACATGCATGATGGTCTTTTGAAGCACCCTCTGGAGCGAGGTGGTGGGTTGCGGCGAGGCCACCTCTCCGCTCGATAGCTTTTCCAGATGGGTGTCGAAGAAGTGCTCTATGCGCTTTTTGAGGCGCTCAAGGTCTCCGCCACAGGCGGTTATCACCTCCTCGCCCTTTTCATGGTGTATTATGGCAAAAAGCAGGTGCTCAAGGGAGAGATACTCGTGACGCCTGAGATGCGCCTCCCTTGCTGCAGCACCCAACATCAGTTCTACATCTTTGCTTATCATATTTCCCTTGCTCTTCGGCCGGTCCCGATCGGTGGACGGCCGGTTCCTATAGTCGCTCTTTTGGTCAAACCTTCTCCATGGTGGCAAGGAGCGGAAAGCCCGCCTCTCTTGCCCTCCTGTGTACCATGTCGACCTTGGTCTCTGCAATCTCTGCAGGATATATTCCGCACACCCCCACGCCCCTGTTGTGGACATGGAGCATTATACTGGTTGCCTCTGCCGGACTCTTGTGAAAGATCTCTTCCAGGATCTGCACCACGAAATCCATGGTGGTGTAATCATCGTTGTGGAGCAGCACCCTGAACATGGGCGGCTCCTTGACCTCATCACGCTCCTCTATCTCTATGAGTTCCCGATGATCTACTCCTCCCATATCGATCTGTCTTATCTCAACTCCTTAGATCCTCATTTGGGTTCGATCTGCCTGCATCTGCCTCACTCCTGCCTCTTCAGATGGCAGAGATATTCCTTGTTGCCCTTGGCCCCCTTGATCGGGGAAGGGGCTATCGCCTTTATTTTAAGCATTTGATCGTAAGAAAAAAAGTTTTTAAGTTCATTTAGCACCATTTCATGTATTGCCGGGTCCCGGATCACCCCTCCCTTGCCCACGTGTCTTGGGCCGGCCTCGAACTGGGGCTTTATAAGGGCGATGATGTCCGCCTCAGGGGCAAGAAGGCCCTTTATGACAGGAATCACCTTCTTGAGAGATATGAAGGAGACGTCCACCACTGCAAGATCCGGGATGAAGGGCAGGGCATCAGGGGTCAGGTGGCGCACATTGGTCCGCTCCATGACCACCACCCTGGGATCATTCCTGAGGTTCCAGTCGAGCTGTCCATAGCCCACATCCACGGCAATCACCCTCTCTGCCCCCTTTTCCAGAAGGCAGTGAGTGAATCCGCCAGTGGAGGCACCTACATCGATACAGGATCTGCCCTTGACCTCTACTTCAAAGGTATTGAGGGCCCCCTCCAATTTTAGTCCGCCTCTGCTGACATAAGGGTTGGCATCCGCCTTGAGCCGAATCTCTGCATCAGGGGCCACCATGGTTCCGGCCTTGGTAATGCCCTGGCCATCGACGGTGATACTGCCTGCCATGATGAGGGCCTTTGCCCTGCTCCTGGTCTTGGCGATCCCCTGCTGGACCATGGCCACGTCCAACCTCAAAAGGTTTTTTTTTGCCATAAGATTAAAACATGTGGTATCGTACTAATTACACTGGAAAGAGTTTCGCTGTTCCACAGACCTCACTATAAAAGCTATATACTAAGCATTGACAGGGTCAAGGCAAATGGGCTTTACCAAACAGGATGTCATAGAGGTCCTCAGACCTGTAGAGGACCCTGAACTCAAAAAGAGCCTGGTGGACCTGGGCATGATCCAGGACATCGAGATCGAGGGCAACGATGTGCGGGTCACCGTTGGTCTCACTATGGCCGGATGTCCGCTAAAGGACAGGATCAAACAGGATGTGAAGGAGGCCCTCTCCAGACTGCCTGGAGTTGGAGAGACAAAGGTGGTGCTCACCACCATGACCTCCGAGCAGAGGGCCAAGATCTTTGGCCAGGCCCCCTCGGAGATGGAGGGCATGAAGGGGGTGAAGAGCGTCATAGCCGTGGCCAGCGGAAAAGGCGGTGTTGGAAAGAGCACCGTGAGTGTGAATCTGGCCGCTGCACTGAAGAGGCTCGGCTACAGCTCCGGGATACTGGATGCGGACATGCATGGCCCGGACATCCCCATAATGCTCGGCATCAAGGAGCGACCGGTAGGCTCCAGGGGTATGCTGATCCCGGTTGAAAAGTATGGCATCAAGGTGATGTCCACAGGGCTCCTGGCAGGGGAGGGCACCCCAATAGTATGGCGGGGGCCGCTGGTGAACAAGGCCATAAAGGAGTTTCTGGGCCATGTGGCCTGGGGGGATCTGGATTTTCTGGTGGTGGATCTGCCGCCAGGCACAGGGGATGCCCCGCTGACCCTGGCAACATCCATACCCCTCAAGGGGGTCATAATCGTAACCACACCTCAAAAGGTGGCGCTTTCAGACGTCAGGCGTTCGGTTGGGCTCTTTCGCCAACATGAGATCCCGGTTCTCGGCATAGTGGAGAACATGTCCTATCTCAAGGTCCCGGGCCAGGATGAGCCGATGGACATATTCGGCAGGGGAGGGGGCAAAAAGGTGGCCGATGCCTTCAAGCTCCCGCTCCTTGCAGAGATCCCCATCGATCCTGCCATCAGACAGGGGGGCGACAAGGGGCGCCCCATAGCCCTTGAGGATGATTCCGAGAGCGCAAGGATATTCCTCGAACTTGCAAAAAAGGTTGCAGACGCAGTGCAGTAATGGCCCAAGACCAGTGTGAAAGCCTAAAGAGCTTCATAGAGACCGGGCTCACCAAGGAAGAGCTCTTTGATCTCATTGTCCGCAATTTTCCTGTTGGCCTCATCATAATCGACAAAGAGGAGCTGATACTGGAGTTCAATCCCGCTGCCGAGAGGATAACCGGCTTCTCGAAGGAGGAGGTCTGCGGCCAGCACTGCCATGAGGTCCTAACCGGCCTGCCTTGCCACCTGGCTGAGATGGAGTCCTGCCTCAATCCGGCAGATGGGGATTTCGTCCACCGGGAAGGGACCATAATGCACAAAGATGGCCATGAGATCCCGGTGATGTACACGGCGGCCCCCCTGTTCAAGGGCAGTGAGCTCATGGGGGCGGTCACCATATTTCGGGATATCTCGAATGAAAAACGTCTCGAGAAGCATCGCCAGGTGGTGATCTCCATGTTTGCCCACGACCTCAAGGGCCCACTTTCCGTGGCAGGGGCATTCCTGAAGCGGCTGCTGGATGGCAAGGCCGGCCCGCTCAATGAAAAACAGCGTCTATACACCGAAACGGTACTGAACGAGATCGCCCGGGTAGAGCGGTATGTCCATGCATTTCTGGACATCCTGCGCATGGAGGCTGGCCAGATCCCGCTTTCCAAGAGGCCCCATGACGTCAAGGCGCTCATTGCGGATATAGTAAACAGCGTGATGGTAAAGGCCCAGGAGAAGCAGATCTCCATAGTCCAGGAGATCGATCCGGATCTTCCACCTCTGGAGGTGGACCGGGACCAGCTCCAGCGGGTCCTCATAAACCTCTTGGACAATGCCATAAAATATTCCCCCTCCGGTGCCAGGATAAGGATCCTGGTGAAGGACAAGGGGAAATACGTGCTCTTTCAGGTGGAGGATCAGGGCCCAGGAATCGCCAAGGACGATCTGCCCTACATCTTCGATCCGTTCTACAGGGCCCACCAGGAGGAGAAGATCGAGGGCTCGGGCCTGGGGCTTGCGGTGGTCAAGAGCATCGTGGAGGCCCATGGGGGCAAGGTCTGGGTCAAGAACCGTACCGGCACAGCCACCGGCGCTGTCTTCAGCTTTACCATCCCCAAAAGGCCGTAGGTGGCCTGCCAGATTAATCACAGGCCGCCTCCAGGCCGAAATCTATAGTATGGACTGCTCCCCAAAAGGGGCCCAAAATGGGCCCAAATAGGCCAAATAGGTAGGATAGTTGAGCAGAGAGAACCTTATCCTTTTCAGTTGAATGGAAGATATCAAGGAAAGATCCAGCAGACAGGGCAGTTTCCAGGAGCAGATCACCCGGGAGATAGGCCGCTGTAGGGAATATGGGCACAGGGCCACCTTTATGCTCATGGAGCCCATGTCTCAAAATGGCGAATTTCCAAAGGGTTATGAGACAAAGCTCCTTAAAAACATCAAGGATGAGCTGAGGGGAGTAGATCAGGTCTTTCCCTTTGGAGAAGGGCTCTTTGCCATCATCCTTCCAGACACCCATGAAGGCGGTGGCGAGAGCGCTGCAGTGCGCCTCAAAAGGAGTCTGTCTGAAAGGGCCGAGGCTTCTGGCATGAAACTGGCTTGGTCTGTGGGTATTATGAGCATCGGGCCGGACTTCACAGGAGATGAGAAGACCGTCCTGGCTGAGCTGGAAAAGGACCTTGCCAGGGACAGGATCTGCCAAAGCCTTATCCAGCCTGGCTCCTCAGGGGCCATTCAGCCAGGACAGGACACTTTTCGCTGTATCCTCATCGACAGTGGCTGGCCTGGGCTCGATGACTTCATGAAGGCTTCTTCCTACACCTTCAAGACAACCGTCATAGACAGGGAGGACGTAGAGTATGATTTTCCCTCCATCCTGGCCCAGGCAGCAGGAAGCTGTGCAATAGTCGTCACGCCTGTGGATTCAGATATCGAGCTTTCATCCATCCTTAAAATCCTTCGCAAATATCAAAGGTTCAGCTTCATTCCTGCCGTGTTGCTGGATGCCCAGCAGAGGCAATTTTGCGAGATCCAGATGGTGCTCGATCCGGATATCTCACCAAAAGCCCTGGCCAGCATCGTATCTGGGCTTTTCAGCACCATAGCCAGCTCCATGAGCGCCACAGGCCTCCAGAAATATTGCGATGTCCTTTCATCCATAAGCGCAGCCACACACCAGCTGAATCAGCCCCTGCAGATAATTGCGGGGAAGATGGAGCTTGCGCTCATGGATCTGGAGTCGTGCTCCGGGGAGTCTGGCCCAGATTCTGCCACAAGGCTAATGGAGACCCTCAGAGAGGTGAGGGATCAGGCCCTCCATGCCGCCAACATCAACAGCAAGATAAACCGCCTGACCAAGATCTGATCCCCTAAAAAACTTACAAGAGGCCCTGGGGCCTGAAAGATCCATTCTGCTTAATTCTGCGCCTTACCATCCTTTGTCACCTTGGCCATATCCTTTTTCGGACACTTTATTTTACATAATGTATCTTATGCGACATTTTATGGAGACACAAAAAAAGAGGTGATGCCCTATTTCCAAGGCCACCACCTCTTCGGGGAGGAGAGGAGGAGAAGTCTTTAAATCATCCCAAATCCTTCAACAGATCCTTCATCATGGCGTTTGCCACCTTCTCAGGATCAACCTCATAGGTTCCATTCTGGACCTGTTCCTTGATCATCTGCAACCTTTCGGCCCTCTGAGGGTCTTCCGCCTTCATGGCCTCGTTTACCTTCTGGAGGAACTTGGATCCCTTGGATATCTGGACCCGATCGCCCTGGGCAGGGGCCTGGGTGCCGGTCTCAGCGGCACGATTCTGCTGCTGCTGGTTCTGGGTGGCCTGGGTCTGCGCATATAGTTCCAGGAGTTTCTGCTGGTCGTTTATCTTCATCTTCTTTCTCCGTTTGTCTCTGCTTTATCCGATCTTGGAATAGACACTCTCCATCAGATCCTTCAAGTCCTCTTCTGGACGAAGCTCCTTGATGATCTCTCCCTTCTCTTCATCAAAGACCTTGAACCTGATGGCAAAGCCCCTCTTGTCCTTGGAATCCACTATATCTATCTTGCCTCCGAGCCTTTCGCCAAGCTTCTCGATAAGGGCCTCTCTGTCTATCTCCCTGCTGGATGTAAATTTCGCCTTTTCGATAATGCTGTCAACAACCTTGTTGAGCACCTGGCGCTTTTTTGCCTCGGAGGATATCGATATCCTGTCCGGGGTGACGGTGCCACCCGACCTCTTGAGCTTGGCAATTCCCCTCCTTTCCACACGCTGGCCATAGGCCTTTATAACATTCTGGATTTGGAAGGAGGAGATGTTCATTGCGCTCTACCTGTTCAGCTCATGGTCATTTAATGGTCCTATATCTTGTTATATGAATCGGCCTGACCACAACTGAACTTTAATTTTTGGGTCTTAAGCTTTTTTAAAAAAATTTTAAGACAAACTCATCTCTTACAGTTGTTGAAGTGCTTATCGGCAAGAGATGAAAGGACTTTAAAAGGAGACAAAAAAAGCCGGCCCCTCAGGGCCGGCATTGAAATCTCAGATATAAGGATATCTTGCGAACTAATTGGCTGACTCAGAAAGCTTGGATCCTGCCTTGAACTTGACCACTTTCTTTGCCGGGATCTTTATCTTCTTGCCTGTCTGGGGATTTCTTCCTGTGCGTGCCTTTCTCTCTGTTACATAAAAGGTACCAAAGCCCACCAGAGTGACCTTGTCTCCAGAACTCACCGCCTCCATCACTGCATCCATGAAGGCATTCAGTGCCCTTTCAGCCGCAGCCTTGGATATCCCAGCACCCTTTGCAATCTGTTCCACCAACTGTCCCTTGTTCATAAAAGGCCCTCCCGATTTGTTATATTTACTCTTTCCAGAGCAATTTTTAATAATAATATGGTATTCACTCTAAAAGGCAAGCCCATTTTTGAAAAAAGCCCCGAATTTATTGGGCTTCAAGGGGAATTTCTCGTCAGAAGCTCAAAAATCCCCAATAACAGCTCCCCATTGCCTGCAAGCGATGAGGCTCGATCTTTATCCCGGATGGCAAAAGCGTGGCCAGACAGGAAAAAGACTCCCTGTCCCAGAAGCTGTAACCCTCACGCCTCGCCATCTGCCTTATCTGCTTCTTGCCTAGTCCGGCGTCGGCCAGTGGTGTTGCGATTTCGAGCTCCTGCAAGGCCCTGAGACCCGGCCGATGCCGTGAAAGGTCATCAAGATTCGTGCCATCGAGTACCTGCCCTCCCCCAAAGGCATGGAGACAGTACTCCTTTATGGCCTGATATATACGCCTTTTGCAGAAATAGCACCTTGCCTCTCCATTGAAGGCTATATCGTGCTCTTCAAGGAGAGAGACCTTGACGAATCGTGGCTCTAGCCCAAGCTCCCTGCAGACATCCCTTACCGCCCCGAGCTCTTTCCAGCTCAGAAAAGGGGTCACAGCGGTTACCGGCACCACTCTTCCAGGGCAGTATTTGACAGCGCTTGCCAGGAGAAATGCACTGTCAGTACCTCCGGACAGGCCAACTGCAACTGGTCCGTCAACGGTGTTTAGAAGGCGTGAAAGCGGGCCTCTTGCCTGGACCTGGTCTGGACCCAATATCAACCCATGGGCTGGGGAAGCAGCTCCTGGGGCTCTCCGAGCAGAAACTGCCCCCCTTCTATCCACTTCTTGGTGATCTCTGCTATCTGCTTTGCCTTCAGATAGCTCGAAAGGGGTGCGGTCTTGACCTCCCTGCCCTCGATCCTGATGGTGCCGCTCTTGAGCTCTTCGTAGGTGACCTCACATATCACATTGCCCTTGCCCCTTGGATAGTCTTTGCCGTAGTCGATGACCCGGGTAATGATCTCGTCATCACCTATGCCCGTATATTCGGCCATCTCCTCGTTCAGCACCGGGATTGGAATTCCAAGGCCAACAGCCAGGGAGCAGCCGTATCCGAGAAAGCTCACGCCCACGAGCCATTCGGGACTCATGTGCTTCAGATCCCCGGTCACCATCAGTGTGCCTGCCGGGGCCTTGGGCACCCCCTTGTCCGTGCGCGGTACGTCCGGATTGTGTTGGGTGCCTGGGCCTATGACATAGCCCACTGCACCGCCGAGGAATATCCTGGTACCTATCCCTATGGTCTTGTAGTAGGGGTCATTGAAGAGCGGGCTCAGCTGGCCGGAAGTACAGTAGTTGGCATTTCCCATCCTGGGCTTCAGTGTCCCCATGTAGGTAAAGACCGTCCTTTCCGTCACATTGATCGCGCAGTTGTAGTTCTGATATGCATTTCTCGGGTTGCACAATCGGGCATATGGCAGGTCTTTCAGGGTGATCCTCTTTTCGAAATCCTTTCTGGGATAGCAATGGGTACCGTATGCAGTCGCCTTAAGGTGTATGGTCTTTCCTGCAACCAGATCGTGGATCACGTGTCCGCCACCATAGAGGAACTCCCCGGGATAGATCTTGTTCAGGGGATCGTCCTCCTTGGGCTCCGTAGCCCCTATGAAGGCATCCACGGCTGCGATGCCGCCATAGGCAGGAACGCCGTTCAGCCAGAGCTTGGATGCCTTTATGCCCGGGGTCGGGTGGCCGAAATTGATGAAGACCCCGGATGAGCACATGGGAGAAAAGGTGCCTGTGGTGACCACATCCACCTCTTTTGCAGCCTTGACCGCCCCTTTCTTGCGGACGATGCCCACCATCTCGTCGGCGGTCACCACAACCGCCCTTCCCTGCCTTATCTTCTCGTTGATCTCCTGAAAGGTCTTGTTCACCTGATATCTGCTGCTGGACATGCCCTCTCCATGCTACTTGCTGGGGCCAAGGCGGCTGATCAGACTGTTTTGGCCATGGCCTTGTAAAGCCCCTCGTATTTCAATGCCCCTTCAGTTTATCACGGACAGCACCCTGTGGCCCTGCCCCTCTATGGCATCGATTATGGGCTGGAGATCCATCTTCTCCAGCCTGATATAGTAAACCTTCCTGGCAGGGTCCTTGGTGTCCACCCCCACACTGATTATCCTGCCGCCGAAATCGCGTATGATCCGCAAGACATCATCGATCTCACCCTGGCCGAGTACGATGTCCAGGCGGGAGCTCTCCTGCAGAAGACCCATGAGCTCTATGAACGCGGCCAGGATATCCGTTATGGTTATGATCCCTGCCAGGGCCCCCTCTTCCATTACGGGAAGGCCGCCGATCTTGTGCTGATAGATGATCTTTGCCGCCGAATCTATGCTGGCCTCTGCATCCACAGTGATGGGATCGACTATCATCACATCTTCCATGGTTATCTCTTTAACGGCAGCTGGCAGAAGGTACTGCCTGAGATTGCTCTCGGTTACGAACCCCACCATCCTCTCTCCCTCCATTACAGGAAGATGCCGTATGGAGTGCCTGTGCATTATTTCGATTGCCTCAGGCAACTTGGTGCTGGGCCTGACCGTTATGAGATCTCTTACCATCCAGTTTTTTACTTTCATGGCCGCCTGTTCCTGTTCAACTAAGTTCCAACAACCGCTTATTCGTCATGCTGCATGATCAGAAAGTCCCTCTATCCTATGCCATGACCATGGCCTTTTCAATTGTAAACAGAGGCAGAGAGTTTACACCTGGAAAAAGAAGTATTAAATAGGCCCTCCATAAAAGACCAAAAGAGAAGGACAAAAAAGGAGGCTTGCAGCATGGCAAAACATAAGAAGAGAGAGCGTGAAAGAGAGATCGAAAGAAGACGCAGACGTCGTAAAAAGAGGATGAAGCTAAGGGCAAAGGGGCTGCTTCCCCCTGCCGGGCAGGAGAACAAGTAGCCGATATTCGAATCAGCAATCACAAGGGGCCGGCACAAGGGGCCTGATATGGTGCCGGCCTCTCCCCTATCCCCTCTTCCCCTCTGGCCCTTCTTCCCCGCTGGAATCACCGCAGGCCGTGCGCATTATGGAAATGGCCATCATTGCCGCCCCGAAGCCGTTGTCGATATTGACCACGGCAAGTCCGGGGGCACAAGAGTTCAGCATTGCCATGAGAGGGGTGAGGCCGCCCAGGTTTGCCCCATAGCCCACAGAGGTGGGTACCCCGATTACAGGGGCACTCACAAGCCCTGCAACAAGGCTTGGCAGGGCCCCCTCCATGCCAGCGGCCACCACGATCACCCCTGCCCTCTGTAGCGCGGGCAGGGCATCTATAAGCCTGTGCAGGCCGGCGACACCGACATCATAGAGCCTTTCGAAGGCCAGGCCGGCGACACCGACCATGGTAGCGGCCTCCTCTGCCACAGGCGCATCGGACGTGCCTGCCGTAACGATGAAGACCCTTGCCGGCCTGGATGCCTCGGCCCTCCTGAGGGCATCTGCCTCGCTCTTTCCCAAGAGTATCCTTGCCCTCTTGAGATAGGTGAGGCCATGGTCTTGAAAGCGCTCGATCAGAAAAAGGGCCTGCTCCTCGTGGAGCCGGGTGATCACGACCGGGGCCCCGGTCTCCAAAAGGTGGGAGGTGATCTCCTCGAGTTGGGCCGTGTCCTTCCCCTGACCAAAGACCACTTCTGAAAAACCGGTGCGTATACCTCGGTGATGGTCGATCCTCGCCTGTCCGATGTGGGAAAAAGGCATGTGTTTCAGGGCGGCAAGCAGATGCTCTTCCTGGATCTGGCCCCTTTTTAGGCGGCCAAGGAGCTCAAGGAGCTGCTTTTCATCCACGCTTGATGACCCTTTTCCGCCCTACTGCCTCAGATAGTTCTTGAGGGGCTCGAGCTGCTGCTCGAACTGCTGCCTGATATCGGCAGCAAGCCTGTTCCACTCCTCCTGTGCCTGCATGAGGCTGTTTAGCTCGCTGGCATCCATGCCCCCTCCCATTTGGGCCCCTGCCGCACCCTGGCCCATCTGCTTGATGGCCTCCATCCTGCCCTTCAGCTGCTGCTGGAACTGCTCCTGATAGTGGTTGATGGTCTGCTGATAGTTTCTCAGGAGCTGCTCCATCTGCGGCAGCACCTGCATGGCAATGGAACCCTTTATGGCAACGAGTCCATCCATGGCACGCTTGATACCCTGCCACTGCAGATCGTCCTGGGGCAGGATGATGTTCCTCAGCAACACCTCTGCCGCCCCATCGAGGGCGGCCTGAAGGAATTCGGCCGGGACAGAACCCAGGGCCTGCTGCATATCGTCTGTCTTCCCGTTCAGGTAATCGGCTGCGATACGCCTTCCCTGTTCATTCCACCTCTGGGCCTCGAGCTCCTCTTTGCTGAGCCTTCCGAGCCGGTCTGCCTTCTCAAGGGCGATCTCAAGGGCACTCTTTATCTCTCCCATCTCCTTTACCTCACTTCCAAAAGAGCTGGCTGAAATATAACTGACAGCGTTCTATAATGGCACGACTTGCCGGATATCCAAGCAGGTGTGGCCTGGTGCTGGGTGATTGCAAACGGGACGCTGCCCTGTCAGATTTCAACGAACGATCAGATCTCAACAAATAGCGGGCAATGCCACCTGGATTGTTCTATAATCACCACGCCTCCTTTAAGCAAGGCCCACACCAAGCGAAGAAAAGAGACAGAGGAGCAAGATCATGAAGAGTCAGCGGCCTGAATGGTTCGAGCTGATGCTCGATCCCGCCTTCTATCCCCACCGTCCGCAAGACGTGGAGATGGTGGAGACCCATATCTCATGGGTCTTCCTTGCCGGAGAGTTCGTCTACAAGGTCAAGAAACCGGTGGATTTCGGATTTCTGAACTACACCACCCTTGAGCTGAGGCACCACTACTGCCAGGAGGAGTTGCGCCTGAACAGGCGGCTCTGCCCGGAGATCTATCTGGCAGTGGTCCCGATATGCAGACAGGGGCAGGGCTCCTACAACCTGAAGGGTCAGGGAGAGCCTGTGGAGTGGGCGGTTGAGATGAAACGGATGCCGGACGAGGGCAGAATGGACCGCATGATCGAGGCAGACCTTGTTGAAGAGGCGGACATAAGGTCCCTTTCAGAGCTTCTCATCCCATTTTACAAGGGTGCCGTCTGCAGCAGGCAGAAGGCAGAGGAGTTCGGAGGTCTCGATACCGTCAGGGAGAATTGTCTCGAAAACTTCCAGCAGACAGAGGAGTTCATCGGAACCCTCATAGACAGGCAGACCTTCGACTCCATAAAAGAGTATACCATCGGGTTCATGGAAGGGCATGCGGATCTCTTCACCCAGCGTCAGGAGGCAGGAAAGATAGTAGAGGGTCATGGAGACCTCTATTCGGCAAATATCTGCATCGATCGCAAGCATGAAAAGATATACGTCTTCGACTGTATCGAGTTCAACGAACGGTTCCGCTATGGGGACCAGGCCTGTGACATCGCCTTTCTCCTGATGGATCTCGATTTCCTGGGCCTGTCCGACCTGTCCCTGCTCATGTTCGACCTCTACAGGGACGGGCTCCGCGAAGAGAAGACAGACGAGCTCATGGAGTTCTACAAGTGTTACAGGGCCTATGTGAGGGGAAAGATAGCCTGTTTCACATGGGCATCCCTGCCAAGTGAGTCACAGACTGGATCTCAGGGGCCTGTATCCCAGGGAAAGGACAGCCCCAGAAGGCTCCAGGAGGGCCTTGCCAAGCGCTACTTCAGGCTGGCACTCAAATATACCGGGGCCCTTTCAAGGCCGGTGCTCTATGTGTTCATGGGGCTTACGGGTACCGGCAAGTCCACCATTGCCAAGGCCTTTTCAAAGGCACACCAACTGGCCTATTTCAATTCGGATGTCGTAAGAAAGGAGCTGATCGCCGGGCTAAAGAAGACCGACAGCAGACTCGAGCCCTACGGAAAGGGGATCTACAGCCCAGAGTTCACCAAAAGGACCTACAGGGCCCTTTCAAGGCTGGCCGGCAGGAGGCTCGTCCTGGGAGAGTCGGTGGTAGTGGATGCAACCTTTACCAGCATGGAGCTGAGACAGCAGGCAGAGCGCCTCGCTGTCGGTGCCGGTGCCGACATAGTCTTCATCCACTGCACATGTCCGGAGGAGCTGGTAAGGCAGAGGTTCGAAAAGAGGTTCTCAGAAGACGGCAGGGTCTCGGATGGCAGAATGGAGATCTATCTCGAGCAGAAAAGGGCCTTTACGCCACCTGAGATCTCACCGGAGGCCGGGTCCCATGGCCGGGTGGTAACACTGGATACCACCGGCACCGTGGATGAGGTGCTGGAGAGACTGGAGGGGCTCCTGTCCCGTTAAAGGGGCCTGGATCCGGCCGGGTCCAAAGCCAAAGAGGGATTTAATTTACAGGGAAATTTACGGGGAAAGCGGCGTGTCTGAGATCACAAGCCAGATAAGGCAGGAGCTCTCCGGGCTCCGGGCCTCAGGGCTCTACAGGAGCCTTGCCGACATCACAAAAGTGAGCCCCCCACACATATTTCTCAAACAAGACGGCAGGGAGGTAAGGCTCATAGATTTCAGCTCAAACGATTATCTGGGGCTGTCTTCCCACCCTGCCATGAAGGAGGCGGCCTCCAGGGCTTCAGACCAGTGGGGTGCAGGCTCCAGGGCCTCCAGGCTCCTCAGCGGCAACCATCCCCTGTATGAAAGGCTCGAGCAGGCCTCGGCAAGCCTTAAGGGTACAGAGGCCGCCCTGGTCTTTGGATCCGGCTATCTGGCAAACTGTGGGATCATACCTGCCCTCGCATCGAGAAGCGATCTCATCCTGGCAGACCGCCAGGTACACGCAAGTATCATAGATGGCATCCGGCTCAGCGGCGCAAGGTTCAAAAGGTTCGGGCACAACGATCTCTCCCACCTGGAGGGCCTGTTGTCGGATGCTGCCCCGAGGGGCTTCAGGCGCATAGTCGTGGTGGCAGAGAGCCTCTACAGCATGGATGGGGATGTGGCCCCGATAGAGGGGCTCCTTGAGCTGAAGGACAGATTCGGCTTCCTTCTGATGGTTGACGAGGCCCATGCCGTTGGGGTCACGGGAAAGGAGGGGTGCGGGCTCATCCCGCGCCACCTCGCCGGCCAGGTGGACATCACCATAGGCACCTTTGGAAAGGCACTGGGAAGTTATGGGGCTTTTTGTGCCTCAACCGCCCCAATGAGGGAGTATCTAATAAACAGGTGCCGGACCGCCATCTTCTCCACTGCCCTTCCCCCTCCGGTGCTCGCAGCCTCCATGAAGGCGATAGAGCTCTTGCCCGATCTCGAGATGGAAAGACGCACGCTTGCCGACAGGTCGCATCAGCTCGCCTCCTTCATCAGAAAGGAGCTGGGCCAGGAGGCCATAGGCGAGATGCAGATCGTCTCCCTTGTGCTTGGAGGCAGTGGCCTGGCGGTGAGGCTCGAGAACTTTTTGAGGCAGTGGGGGATATTTGCCCGGGCCATAAGGCCTCCCACAGTGCCCAGGGGGAGAGAAAGGATACGCTTCAGCCTCACCTCCTGCCATGGCCAGGAAGATGTGGACCTTCTCAAAAGGGCCCTGAGGCACTTCTTCAGTGACGGCAGGACACAGGGCTCTTAAAGGCGGCAAATCCCATGGATATGGACCCCTATATGGAGCAGCAGGCAGGATGGCGGAAGCATCGGCCCGTGGGCCGGGCACCCACCCTCTTGAAATCGGAGACTTCGGACACCCTTGCCATATGCCTTCAGGGCTGGGGATTTTCCGGCACCTTCTGGCCAGAGATATTCGCGACCCATCAGGGGCGCCCCTGGCTCATGTTTCAGGAGGGCTTTTTGAGCCAGGAGATGATCCCGGAATTTCTGGAGCACGTCAGGGAGAGCTCCCGGCTGGAGGGCGGCACCCCAGGGGCACCAGGCAGGCTAGCCATAGTGGGCTGGTCCATGGGGGCACTGTTTGCCCTTGAGCTCATAAAAAAGATGCTTGGAGAACCGGGAGAAAATGCCTCCCTCCCTCCCCTTTCGTCCGTGAGTCTGTTCTGCCTGTGTGAACGGTTTCAGGCAGACTATATCCGGGAGCTCAGGCAGTCGGTACTGAGCGTGCCTGAAAGGGCCCTTCGAAACTTCCATGCCAAGTGCTTCTGGGGAAGAAAGGATCAATACAGACGGTTCAAAAGGCTCCAGGCCCCCATGCTGAAGGCCCTTGGCGAGGATGCCTTTAACAGGGAGATATTGATAAGAGGGCTCTCCTATCTCGCACAGGACCACTCGGGCCTGCTCGAGGAGGTGGCAGAAATGGCCCTCGATGCAAAGCGCCCATTCAGGCTGAGGCTCTTTTACTGCAGCCAGGATGTGGTAGTCCCACTCGACTCTCTCCATATCGACATACCCGAAGCAGATATCCGCATCCTGGATGCCCCTCACTTTCCCTTCTTTGAAACAGCGCCAGAGGAGTTGATCTGAGGTCCTTTGTGCCATGGGTCATAGAGAGCGGATGCAACCTGCCAAGTCAGAGATCAGGGCCTCCTTTTCAAGGGCGGCCTCCAGCTATGAAGAGCATGCCGTGATCCAGAAACGGGTGCTCGAAGTGCTGGAAGGACCCCTTTCGGCCCTTTCCGACAGCAAAGGGGCGATAAGGCGCATATTGGAGATAGGAACGGGCACAGGGCTTCTGACAAGGAGGCTATCGAGCCTTCTTAGCCCTGAGCACATCTTCTGTCTAGATCTTTCACCAGACATGCTCATGGAGGCCAGAAGGCGCCTCCTGGGCACCTTCGGAGACAGCGCCCCTGGCCAGATCCACTACATCTCTGCAGACGGAGAGGCCCTTCCCTTCCCAGATCGTGCATCCTTCGATCTCATCGTCTCTGCCAGCACCTTTCAGTGGTTCTCCGACCTGCCGATGGCAATAGGACAAATGGTGGGCTTACTCCTTCCTGGAGGAAGACTCATCGCTCTTTTCTTCTCCCGCGGCACCCTTAAAGAGCTGGAAGAGGCCATGAATGAAGGCCTTGGCAGAAATGAGGGCCATCGCCTGCTCACCTCGACCTTCTGGAGCGCAAAGGAGCTCAGAAAAGGGATCGAGGACATGGCCATGGCCAGAGGAGATATCGCTCTCATCGGGCTTCAAGAGTTCACCTTCACGAGGAGATATGCAGGCCTGGCAGAGCTCCTGAGGGCCTTCAAACAGACAGGGACCGCACCCTCTGCAAAAAGGCCTGCCACCGGCCATAGACCTCTGATTCGTACCCCTGGGATGTTAAAGAGGGTCGAGGAGGCATATATGGAGCGGTTCGGCTCCATCCGTGCCACCTATCACGTTCTGCTGCTCGATATGGTCAGAAAGGAGTAGAGGAGCTCTATCTCCTCTGGCCACCGCTTCCTGTCAGGGGTCTCCAGGATGAGGGGCATGGAGTTGAACAGCGGCTCTTCCATTATGAATCTGAAGGCATCGAGCCCGATGGCACCCTTTCCCAGGGGGGCATGTCTATCCACCCTGCTTCCAAGGCCCCGTTTGGAGTCGTTCAGATGGCAGGCCTTCAGATATTGGAGCCCTATCGTGCGGTCAAACTCATCCATGACCTTCAAAAAGGCCCTGGGTGTCCTGATATCGTAGCCTGCAGCAAAGGCGTGGCAGGTATCCAGACAGACACCGGCCTTTGCTGATGCCCTGTCGCCAAGGAGATCGAGGACGTATGCAATGTGCTCGAACCTGTAGCCCACATTGCTCCCCTGGCCTGCGGTGTTCTCCATTACGAGGGTGATGTCGGGATAGGCCGCCATGGCCCTTTCCATATTTGCGGCAATGAGCTCGAGGCACTCCTCCTCACTCGTCATCCTGAGATGGCTTCCGGGATGGAAGTTGATCATGGTGAGAGAGAGCTGGCTGCACCTTTCGAGCTCATCGAGAAAGGCCTCGAGTGACCTGCGATTCTTTTCCGGCTCGGGATGGCCCAGATTTATGAGATAGCTGTCATGTGGGAGGATGTGATCTGGATGAAATCCGAAGGAGTCGACATTTGCCTTGAACTGCCGGATCGACTCTGGGCTGAGGGCCTTTGCGCTCCACTGCCGCTGATTCTTGGTGAAGAGGGCAAAGGCCCTGGCGCCTATGGCTGCAGCATTCTTGGGCGCATTGTCCACTCCGCCCAATGCGCTCACATGGGCGCCTACGAACTTTCCGCGTGCCGTTATACCACCGCCTCCTGGACCCTTCTTTTGACCTCGTAGAATACCCTGTACTCCCCGTCCTTTTCTTTGAGGAGCTGAGGCACCAGCTCATCAAGGCGTCCAATATCCATGGGATTGAGACATACGTCAACCCCACGGTAGAAGGCATCGAGCTTGTCATGTCTGTTCCCTGCAAGATGGATGTAGGCCAGGAACATCTTCCTGCGGCTCTCTGGCGGGATTCTGTTGAAGTAGTCCAGGATCTCCAGGAGCTTCTCCTCAGGATCCGGCCTTCCTTGGTAGAGCAGCACCAGATCAAAGATATTGAACCTGAGCAGATGGGCAAGTTCGGCCCTGTCACTTATGGAGCGCACCTGGAACTCAAGCGAGTTCAGCTTGGACTCCATCTCCATCTTTGCCTGTATGTCCGGACAGTAGATGAGGGCAGTCTTGGTATCTGGATCGAAATACTCGATGGGCCTTTGGGATTCGGCAGACGGGGCGGCAGCAGAGCTGCCTCCTGACGAGGCGGCAGATACCCTTATCTTGTGACCGCACTCCACGCACCTTACCACCACATGGCCTGTCGAGGGGATCTTGGAGTCGTCGATGCGGTAGGCGGTTGAGCACTCAGGGCACTTGAGATCCATGGCTATATCCTCCTGTCTGCGGATGAGACCATATGGCCATACTCCATATCGATCTCGAGATCGTCTATGTCAGAGGTGACCTCGCCCCTTCCCGCCTTGATCTTGTCTATTCCCTGGCGCACCTTGGCCCTGGAGGAGGCATAGGCAAGGGCTGTCTCCTCGTCGATCACCTCCTGCTGATAGAGCCTGATGATGTGCTGATCGAAGGTCTGCATGTCGTAGGCATGGCCTGCATCGATGATCTCGTAGAAGGTCTTTCCCTCGCGCTCGCCGTTTATGATGCTGTCCTTGACCCTGATATTGTTCTGCATGATCTCGAATATGGCCACACGCCCCCCCTGGCGTTTCGGAAGAAGTCTCTGGCCCACCACCCATCTCAAGGCCTCGGCCAGTCTGGACCTGACCTGCCGCTCCTCTTCCGTGGAGAACATACCGAGGATACGGTTTATGGTATGGCCTGCGCTCACGGTATGGAGGGTGCTGAAGACCAGATGGCCGGTCTCGGCCGCATTGAGGGCGATCTCCATGGTCTCACGGTCACGGATTTCGCCGACCAGTATCACATGGGGGGCCTGACGAAGGGCGGCCCTCAGGCCATTGGCGAAGGTGTCGAAATCATGGCCGAGCTCCCTCTGGTTGAAGGTGGCGTTCTTGGACTGGTGCAGATATTCCACCGGATCCTCCAGGGTGACCACATGGAGGGGCTCTGAGCGGTTTATCTCGTCGAGGATGGCCGCAAGGGATGTGGTCTTACCGGTGCCGGTTGCACCAGTGAAGAGTATGATCCCGTTCTTCTCCCTGGCCATCTTCTTGAAACAGTCGGGAAGGCCCAGTTCGTCAATGGTTGGCACCCGGCTCTCCAGCTTCCTCATGACGATGCTGTAGCTGCCCTGCTGTGAGAAGACGTTCACACGAAAACGCGGTCCGTCGTCGAGCTTGTATGAAAAGTCACAGGAGCCGTGAAGGAACAGATCACCAAGAAGCCTTCGATCGTTGTCCATGAGACAGAGCGCCATCTGCTCTGTCTGGAACGGCACAAGCCGCTTGGTGGCCAGATCCACTGGTACCTCGTGGAGCTTTCCGTCGGCAGCGATCTGAAACGGCCTTCCGCATGTGAAGTTCAGGTCCGAGATCCGGGGGTGTGCCGCCAGCATCTCCTCTATTATCTGGTTCAGTTCAGCTCTTCTCATGCCTTTAGCCTCCTAACCTACTTCCGTGAAGTCCAAGGGGGCACTCCTCGCATAGGGCTTGAACTTGGCCTTGTCCACGCACTTGGAGTAGGCCTCGTCCGGGTCTATCCAGCCCTTCTGTAGAAGCTCCATGATGGCGTCATCGAGGGTCTGCATCCCGAACTTCTTTCCGGTCTGCATGGCAGAGGGGATCTGATAGGTCTTGCCCTCACGGATGAGATTCCTCACGGCTGGTGTGGCAATGAGGATCTCAAAGGCCACACACCGTCCCGGTATGTCTATCCTCTTGAACATCGTCTGGGAGATGACGGCCCTCAAGGCGTCTGCCAGAGTGGCCCTTACCTGTGGCTGCTGATGGGTGGGGAATATCTCGATCACCCTGTCCACGGTCTTGGCAGCGCTGATGGTGTGGAGGGTGCCCATGACCAGGTGACCTGTCATGGCCGCCTCGATGGCCAGGGAGATGGTCTCGAGATCCCTCATTTCACCCACCAGTATGATGTCCGGGTCTTCACGCAGGGCACCCCTCAGTGCGGCACTGAAGCTCTTGGTGTGCACCCCCACCTCGCGATGGTTGACGAGGCAGCCCTGGTGCTCGTGCACGAACTCGATGGGATCTTCAATGGTGATTATGTGATCCTTTCGGTTCCTGTTGGCGTGGTCCAGGATGGCCGCCAGAGTGGTCGACTTACCGCTTCCGGTTGGACCTGTTACCAGGACCAGCCCCCTCGGGAGCATGGCAAGCTTGGTCATGACGTCTGGAAGTCCGAGCTGTTCCGCAGTCAAGATCTTGCTCGGGATCTCCCTGAATACTGCCCCAACGCCGTTTTTCTGCATGAAGAAGTTGGCACGGTAACGGGCAAGGCCTGGAATCTCGTAGCCGAAGTCGACGTCCCCGCTCTCTTCGAACTCTTTGATCTTGTTCTCAGGGGCTATCTCGTATAACATTGCCTTCAACTCGTCGTTGTCCAGGACCTTATATTTGACCCGCTGCATGTCGCCCCTTATGCGTATTACAGGCGGTGCCCCTGCTACCATGTGGAGGTCGGAACCGCCCTGCTCGTGCAGCAGCTTGAAAAATGCATCTATTTTTGCCATACCTTTATAGAATCCTCCTGACAGTTCTGGTCGAAACTGCTCATCACGGATGGCTATCCGGTCTTTCGTACTCCTTATCGGCTCAAGGTCAGGACAGAATTAAGCGAAAAGAGATAGTGATATGGTTTCATTAGAACAGCCCATTATCCAGATGAAGGGCGTGGAAAAGGTCTATCCAGGCCATAGCCCTGCCCTCAGGGGGATCGATCTCGAGGTGGCAAAGGGGGAGTTTGTCTTTCTCACAGGCCCAAGCGGCTCGGGAAAGAGCACCCTGCTGAAGCTTCTCTTCTGTGCAGAGCGTCCCACCAAGGGCAGCATAATCGTGGACGACATGGATCTGTCCACCCTGTCTCCCTCCCAGGTGCCCTTCCTGCGACGCAAGGTGGGGGTGATCTTCCAGGACTTCAAGCTCCTGGGGAACTATACGGTATTCGACAACGTGGCCCTGTCCCTGGAGGTGCTCGGGCTCAAGCGTGAGCAGCTCGAACGCAGGGTCAAACAGGTTATAGAGGGGGTTGGCCTCAAGGAGAAGATGAACCGCAAGGCCATCCAGCTCTCAGGGGGCGAGCAGCAGCGCGTGGCCATCGCCAGGGCCGTGGTGAACCGTCCTCCGATCATCCTGGCCGACGAGCCCACGGGCAACCTCGACCGGGAACGCACCTCCGAGGTGGTGGAGCTTATGAACGAGCTGAACGCAAGGGGGGCTACCATCATATTCGCCACCCATGACGAGACCCTATTCACAAACACCCATCGCAGGGTCCTTACCCTGAGAGACGGTATCCTGGAACGGGACGAGAAGAAGAGATGATACTTGGCATAGTCACAAAGAGGGCCTTCAGGGACCTCAAGCAGAACTTCATCACCCATTTCATGACCACAGGGGTTGTGGCCTTCTCCTGCCTCCTGTTCGTGATATTCGGGCTCATCTCATACAACCTCCAGCACTTCGTGGAGAAGTTCGGCAGGGAGCTGGCCATCGTGGTCTATCTCAAAAAGGACGTCTCCCAGGAGGAGATCCCCGGTCTCTACAAACGCATCTCATCCCTGGAGGGTGTGGAGTCGGTCAACTTCATATCCTCCGAAGAGGCCTACAAGAAGCTCGAAGGCTATCTAAAGGATGAAAAGGAGGTCTTGAGGGGGGTGGACCCCCTGTTCCTGCCCCCTTCCTTTGAGGTGCAGATCAACAGGGCGGCCTTCAACCTGGACAGGATCAGGCAGCTTGCAGCCGAGATGGCCAAGTGGAGCGAGGTCTCCAAGGTCCAGTATGGACAGGAGTGGGTGGACAGGCTCGAGGCCTTCTCCAGGGTGATGAGGAATGTGGCCCTGATAGCAGGTGCACTTCTGCTCTTTACAGCCACCTTCGTGGTCTCGAACACCATAAAGCTGACGGTCTATGCCAGACAGGAAGAGATAGAGATCATGCGTCTCGTTGGTGCCACAAACGGCTTCATTCAGGGCCCTTTTCTCATAGAGGCGTTCCTCCAGGGCTTTACAGGGGCCGCCATTGCCATAGCCGTGAGCTGGGCCATATATGACTATCTATCAAAGATCATAGGCCAGACACCAATCCTGCAGGACATGGACCTGCTCTTTCTCCCGTGGAGTTATGCAGCATCCGTCCTCGGGGCAAGCTCCATATTCTGCGTGTTGGGCACCTATCTCGCTCTTAGAAGATTCCTCAAGCTATGACGGGTTTTATAAGGCCAACCGCCCTGTCCCTGCTCTTTCTGTTAGCGGCACTGCTGCTGCCTGCACTCCAGCACTCTGCCCTGCCGCAGGAAGGGGCAGTGCTCCAGGAGCTCGAGGCCCAGAAGAGCAGGCTCAAAAGCCTTGAAAAATCCATTGAGAAAAAGAGACAGCGGGCCAGGAAGATAAAGGCACTCCAGAGGGATGTCCTTTCAGAGCTCTCACGTCTGGACGAACAGATCTCGCAGCAGTGGGAGCGTTTGAACCAGGTGAAGAAGCGCTGGACCCAGACGGAGATGGAGCTCGAGGAGCTAAAGAGGCAGATTGTCCAGGAGGAGAAGGCCCTTGACGAGCTTAAAGGTTTTATCGAGTCCAGGCTTCGTGTCCTTCGGGAGCTCGGCACCATCGGGACCCTCAACGTGCTGCTGGCGGCAGACAGTCTGCCGGAGCTCCTGTCACGCCAGGAGTATCTGAAGCTCATCCTCAAGTACGATCAGCAGCGCAGAGCCGAGTATCTGGATCGCCTGAAGGAGCTCGACTCCAGGAAGGAGGCCCTTGCCCAGAAGCAGGAAGAGCTGAAGGAGTTGAGCGTCGCCCTGGAGCAAGAGGCCATCGCCCTTGAGGAGCGGCGGCAGGAGAAGCTGGCCTATCTGGATGAGCTGAAGGCCCAAGGGATAAAGTATCGCTCCATGATAAGCCAGCTCGAGCGCGCCAAGAAGAAGCTTAAAGGGGTCATAGACGAACTCACTGCCAAGGCCGCAGCCACCGGAGGCTACAGGGTCAAGGAGCTCAGCGGGGAACATCATGACCAGTTCAGTTTTGCCGCCCAGAAGGGGAGCCTCAACCTGCCTCTGGATGGCACGGTGATCGTCTTTGCCCGCAGGAAGGATGTCCCTGGCATTGCAGTAGAGGCGCCCTGGGGCAGTGAGATCAGGGCCATATTCGATGGACAGGTGCTCTATAGCAATGTGCTGCCCGGTTATGGTAATGTATTGATCATGGATCACGGTGAGGGCTACTTCAGCCTCATCGCCCAGGCAGAGCGTTTCTTCAAGGAAGTGGGGCAAGAGGTTGCAGAAGGAGAGGTAATTGGTATATCTGGGGGTGGTCCCTGGGTTCCAGAGGGAATATATATCGAGATAAGACATTCCGGAAAACAGGAAGATCCCCTCAAGTGGTTCGATCTCAGGGGAATGGAGATAATCAAGAGGTAAACCTTTCATGAAGAGCGATCTAAAGAGTCGATTCAGGCACCTTGTCATAATCGTTGTCCTTGCAGCCATCTGTGGATTTGGCATCCATCAGGTCAGGACCCAGCTCGCCATAGCCAAGATAGACAACACCTACGAGCAGCTGAAGCTCTTTGCATCGGTCCTCGACCTGGTGGAGCGCAACTATGTGGAGGAGGTCTCCCCACAAAAACTCATCTATGGGGCCATCAACGGGATGCTCACATCCCTGGACCCCCACTCCTCTTTCATGAAGCCGGACGACTTCAAGGAGCTCCAGGTGGAGACCAAGGGCAAGTTCACGGGAATCGGAATCGAGATCACCATAAAGGACGGGGTGCTGACAGTGGTCTCACCCATCGAGGGGACCCCTGCCTACAAGGCCGGCATCCAGGCCAATGACAAGATCTTGAAGATCAACGGCAAATCCACCAAGAACATGAGCCTTCTCGATGCCGTAAAGCTCCTCCGCGGCCCAAAGGGCACAGAAGTGACCATATCCATCTTCAGAAGCGGCTGGAACGAGCTCAAGGACATCAAGCTCATAAGGGACGTGATCCCGATAAGGAGCGTCAAGTCCAAGCTCCTGGAGCCGGGCTTCGGTTATGTGCGTATCTCCAACTTCCAGAGGAACACCACGGATGAGCTGGAAAAGGCCCTCGACAGCCTGGAGAAGAAGGACAGGCTCAGGGGCCTGGTCATGGATCTCAGGAACAATCCGGGCGGGCTCCTGGACCAGGCGGTAAAGGTGGCCGATGAGTTCCTCGACTCTGGCCTCATCGTCTATACGGACGGCAGGATAGAGGACCAGAAGATGAAGTTCACCGCCAGGCCCAACGGCCATGAATATGACTTCCCCATAGTGGTCTTGGTAAACGGCGGAAGTGCCAGCGCCTCAGAGATCGTTGCAGGTGCGCTGCAGGACCACCACAGGGCGGTCATCCTCGGGACCCAGACCTTTGGAAAGGGCTCTGTACAGACCATCATCCCCCTGGAGGACGGGGCTGCAGTGAGGCTGACCACAGCCCTCTACTACACCCCAAGCGGCAGATCCATCCAGGCCAAGGGGATAACACCGGACATAATCGTACCCTTTGAACCCCCAAAGAAGCAGAAAGAGAAGGAAAACGGCTTCCCCTTCATAAAGGAGAAGGACCTTGAGGGGCACCTGGAGAACAAGAGCGAGAAAAATGACAAGAAGGAGTCCAAGAAGGAAGAGATCAAGCCGGACGAACAGCTCGAAAAGGACAACCAGCTGAGAGAGGCCCTTCGCATTCTCAAGGCCTGGGAGATATTTTCAAAGATGCAGGAGCACGGACTCAAGAAGGCAGCAGGCGGCTCGTAAGCCAATAACAGGGTCAGATAAGATGGCACTCAAGGCGGCCTCCGGTGATGGAAGAGGCCGCCTTTTTAGTCCCTTGTCTCCCGAGGAGATTTTCAGATGGCTGCAGCCAAACGGGTAAAAAGGCCCAGGAAGAAGGGGAGCAAAAAGGGGATGCGGGCGCGGTTTCCCGGCCTCCTCTTCTCGCTGGGGCTTCTCATGGCCTCAGGGCTTGTCCTTGCCGTGATATACCTGATTCCCATACCTGTAAAGGGTCCAGGCAGGGCAGCCGGGCCTGTCTACGAGGACTTCAAGCCTGCACCAAAGACGGTGCCTGTGCCGCAGAAGAGGGAGCGTGCCAAAAGAAAGAGCCATATCCCTGAACGTCCGAAGGTGGCCATAATAATAGACGATATGGGGCACAATCCCCACATAGACCGGCTCTTTTTCAGGCTTGAGCCAACACTGGCCTTTGCCTTTCTGCCATATGCCAGATACAGCAAGGGCCTGGCAGTTGAGGCCAAAAGATCGGGCCACGACGTTCTCGTCCATATCCCCATGGAGCCTGACAATCCGGCAATCGATCCCGGGCCCGGGGTGCTCACCACCAGTATGGATCTGGACCAGCTCATAGGGGCACTGGACAGGGCCATGAAGCAGGTGCCGGGTGCGGTAGGCATAAACAATCACATGGGCTCCAAGTTCACCACGGACAGACAGGCCATGGAGCGTTTTCTGGCACTGGTGCGCAGCAAGGGGCTCTTCTTCGTGGACAGCCGCACCACGGCAAAGACTGTCGCCTATGAGACCGCCCGCTCCATGGGGGTGCCGTGCGCCCAACGGGCAGTCTTCCTTGACCCTGAGCCAGACAGGAAGATAGTGGAAAGGGAGCTCAAGAGACTGGTCAGCTTGGCCAAGAAGAGGGGAAGTGCCGTTGCCATAGGCCATCCCCACCGGATCACCTATGAGGTACTCTACAAGAGGCTTCCGCTCATAAAAAAGCAGGTGAGACTGGTTCCCATTCACCGCCTGGTGGAATAATCTGCTTGGCACAACCAGATATGGCTGACATAAAGGCTGGACAGGCCTGAAAGCCATCAAACTTGCAGAGAGTGCAGGAGTCGATTTTTCATGGACAAGGAGAAAAGAGAGCAGCAAAAACGCTACGGAGAGGAGGCGATCTCAAAGGCCCGGCTTGAGCCCTGGCCAAATCCCTCGCCCGAGCAGGACTATACCATAGAGATCAGCTTTCCTGAGTTCACATGCCTCTGCCCCAGATCGGGGTATCCGGATTTTGCCAAGATTTTGATCAGCTATGTGCCGGACAGGTACATAGTGGAGCTCAAGTCCCTGAAGCTCTACCTGAACAGCTATCGCAACTCATACATATCCCACGAGGAGGCAACCAACAGGATATTCGCCGATCTGAAGGCGTGCCTCAACCCCAAGAGGCTGAAGGTGGTTGGCGATTTTCATCCGCGCGGAAACGTCCACACGGTCATAACAGTGGAGATGTAGCAGGAAATAGCAGCCACCTGCCCCCCTTGTCATCCGTTAGGAGGGCTTTATGTCCACGTGCTTTATGTAGGGGAGCCTCTTTTTGAGGGCCTCTTCCATCTCATCGATCTTTGCGCCTACCGTGCGTGTCACCCGGTTGGCAAAGGCTGCACAGAACTGGAGAAAGTCGCCAAATGTCTCTATCTCCTCCCAGTCCTCTCTAAGGCTTGCCTCCATCTCCTTGACCAGCAGGTATCCGTTGAGCTCCACCTCTGCCCTTATGGAGTGGGCATCCGGTGTGATTATTATCATGCGGATATCCTTGATCTCCTCCACCAGGGGGAAGGTCTCTATGACCTTTCTCACCTCTTCCTGCATCTCCTTCGGAGAGGCGCGCTCTATGAGATACTCCAGGTTTTCACGTATGAGGATGATGGCTATGATGGCCAGGATGATTCCGATTATTATGGAGCCGATGGCATCCCAGTAGTACTCGCCAGTCCACTCGGTAAGTGCAATGGCGATTCCGGCCAGGATGACACCGAATACGGCCGCGCTGTCCTCCATGATAACGGCAAGATTGGCGGTGTCCCCTTCCCTCTTCTCCCTCCAGGCCACCAGGAGCGAATAGCCCTCTGCGACAAATGCGAAGAGGAGCACCCCGATGGTCCACTGGTTGATCTCTGGCACGTTCGGATGGATCAGGCTGTGGATACCGTGATAGATGGTGACCCCTGCCCCCACGAAGAAGATGCCGCAGGCAGAGATGAGGCCCCATACGAATCGCTCCTGCCCCCTGCCAAAGGGGAATTTCCTGGAAGGGCCGATCTTGCTCCTGGTGATACCCACCAGGAGCAGGGCCTGATTCCCCGTATCCGCAAGAGAGTGGATGGCCTCTGCGAACATGGAGGCACTTCCGCCTACCAAGGCCACGAAGAACTTGAGACAACAGATGAAGAAGTTTGCCGTGATTGCTATCTTTACAGATTTCATGATCTACTGATTCCTATCCTTCTGTCACTCTCCCCTCTCTATTTGTCACCCCTGTCCGGGCCTGTTGCAGGATGGCCCTTTGGCATCTTGTGGCCAGCCTTCAAGGCCCCTTTCATCCCGTTTGCCCTGGAGTGGAAGCCACCCGATGCACTTGCAAAATCCACCTCCTCAAGGGGGCCTGAAAGGAGCTTAATCTCCTTTGAATTGCCATTTTCATCGGTCCTGAGCACGGTTATCTCAACCTTCTGACCCTTTTTCTTGAAAAAGAGCTCTATCCTCAGATCCTCAAGGCTCTTCACCCTGACCCCATCTATGGCCTTGATCACATCCCCAGGCTTGATGCCTGCCTGATCAGCCGGGCTCTTGTCCACGACCTTTTCGACCCTCAGCTCCTGCTTGTCCGAAAGGAGCACGCCAAGCTTGGCGGAAAAGGGCTCTGGCAGAACGGGCGGAAAGAGGAAGAAATCGGCCTCATCGGGATCGAGCACCTTCTCCCGTCCGCTGAGCACAACGGCCTGGTCCTTGATGCCTCGCCGCTCCACCCTGGATGGGATGCCGAAGCGGTAGGCGACATGGCCGCTTCCCACCAGTACCACCATGGATCTTTCTGGGTTCTGCCTGAGATACTTCACTATATTGGCACCCATGGACTCGTCCCATGCGATCTGTGCCTGAAAGAAGTACTCGAAGTCCTCCACCGGAGCCTCCCGGTGTTGTGCAAAGACCTGCTGGAGGTGATAGCGGTAGGCCCTGTTGGACAGGTCGAGCTCTTCGGGAAGCCAGCTACGCTCCTGCTCGTTCAGGGACTCAAGCCCGCTTCGGGCGATCTTCTTCGATACCTCGGCCGGGATGTTCAGGGCGATGACCGGGATCCCATGCTCCTTGCAGTACTCTATGACCGGCCTGTAGAAGCGGTAGTTGAATCTCCAGCGTTTGAAATATTCACTCTCCTTGAGAAACTGCCTCTCATCTATCCGGCCAGCAAGATAGTCGTCTATCACCTTCTGGAACGGGGCCTGGAACATCTCCATCCCCACTGCGATCTCCTTTCCGGACTCGAAGAGGCTCTTTACCACCTCGAACTGCACCCTGTGGAAGCCCGCATCGTCATGGGTCTCTCCCATGTAGACGACGCGAAAGGGCCTGAGCTGCCTATAGATGGAGTCGGCCTCGACCAGGGAGGATGAGGCCACTGCCAGCACCATGGGCTGAAACTCTATGTTGACCCCTTCCACATAGGATGAACGCACCTTTTTGATCACCCTCCCATCCCGGTCGAACTCCAGCATGGAATACTTTCCATAATGGGGCACCTTTGAAAGGGCAAGCTTCAGGAGTTCCGGATCGTCGGCCCTGACTGCCGCAACCACATGCCTCCTGTTGAGCGGATTCTTCTTGACGGCTATGGTCACTGCCGCCTTGCCATCGTCAAGGGAGGGGATCATGCCTGAAAGCCTCCCCTTCGGCCTTCCAAGCACGAGAAACGAGGCCGTTTTCACCATCTGGTGCTTGATCTCGTCCTGCTTCACCAGCTTGAAGCCCTCGGACTCGAAAAACTCGGCGGCCTTTTCGTAGATGCCTTCCTTGGCATCGTCCCCTATGACCACATAACGGTCCGGATCTCCTATCAGGGTGGCGATCATTGCAGGAAGCTCCGGCTCGGAAAGCTCCCTGGCGAGATCGTACTCGGGATCGAAAAAGAGCGACAAGGGGCGCTGCCCAAGGCTCAGGCGCACCCTCTGCTCCCTCTTGGAGACCTCTGCAGTGACCCTTTGATTCCCCTGCCTGCTCACGGCCAGAAAGGGCAGCACGAGCCGCCAGGGCCCCTGATCACCCTTAAGTTCCTGGACCACATCGAGTTCAAGCACGAATCCTCCATCCCTGGAGCGCATCAGGCTGGCATCCCTGAAACGGACTCTGGGCATGCCGGTTCGTTCCAGCCACTGGGAGAAGAACCAGTCAAGGTCCATGCCAGAGACCTCGCTGAAGATCTCCTCTATCTGGCCCCAGGCAACGGGCCTGAACTTGTAACGGGCATAAAGGAGCTTGATGGCCCTGAAGAAGTCCTCATCGCCAACGAGCCTTCTCAGCATATGAAAGACCATGGCCCCCTTTTCATATCCTACGGCCTTGGAGGCCCTGTCGCTTCTGTGAGTGAAGGCAGAAAGCGGCATGTCCCGCTCCGGGGTCACATATGCCGCAAATTCGGCCAGGGCATCGTGACGCCAGGCACTTGCCGTGCCATCGAGCTGACGATAGTAATGGTCTGCCAGGTAGGTGGTCAGGCCCTCGCACCAGTTGCCCTGGGAATAGTCCACGAGCACGCTGTTTCCAAACCATGAGTGGAGGATCTCGTGGCCGAGAGAGATCTTCCTTATAAAGGGCATGGGCATGAGCCTTTCCCCTATGAGCGTATATGTTGGAAGTCCAAAACCTGTCTGGGCACTGTTTGCCACCACGGAAAAACGCTTGTATGGATAGGGCCCTATCAGCCCGCTGTATAGGGAGATGAAACGCCCCATTTCATCCAGATAGGCATCTGCCAGCCGCTCCTGCCCCGGCCCTTGATCGCCGAGAAGATAGACATTGAGCCCCACCCCTTCTTCAGACTCCCTGCTGAATTGCCGGAACCTTCCTACCACCAGCGTGGGAAACTGCCTTGGGTACGGAAATACGAATGTAAAGCAGCGCTCACCACTGCCCGTCTCTATCACGTAATCGGCCTCGGATATGGCAGTCAGGCCGGAAGGCACGGTGATTTCAAGGTCATAGACCGCCCTGTCCTCCAGGACCGGACACCACGGGGCAAGCATCATGAAGAAATCATCCCCCCAGTAGAGATCTCCCAGAAACTCCTTGCGCCCAAGGGCGGCCACCGCCTCCCTGCCCTCCTTGAAGCGTGACACGAAGCCCATCTCGATCTTTTGCAGGCCCTTTTCCTTCAGATGGGCAGCCTTTATGACAAGGCCGTTTCCGCCAACCTTCTCATAGAGCCCCTGGGGCCTGTCTCCATCCGCCTTCACAGATGTGATCTCGCTCCCTGAAGGCAGATGAAACAGGATATCGTCTCCGCAGTCGTCTTTTACCTCAAAGGAGATGTGGCCGGAGATCCTGCGCCCCTCCATATCCACCGATGCCTGGATCCTTACGGGCATCTGGACGCACCTCACACTTGACCTCTGGCCGGCCTCGGCCTGGTCAGGGCTGATTTGGGGGCACGAAACGCCCATGAAAAGGAAGATAAGGAAGATGATGAACCAGGAGAGAGGAAAAAGAGTGATAGATGGTCTGTACATATAAATACCCCGTATGGTGATCTGGTTGTTTTGCTCTTCAATGTCGCTTTGTCTGCCTTTCTGTCACGCAACCAAGAGATAGAGGGCACAGGAGATCATGACAGAGACTATCCTCAGCGCCTGCCCCATCAGCAGGAGCCTGATCCCCGTGGCCGGTTTGAATATGCCTATGTACCGGGGGAGCTGATGTCTTATGGCCCTCACAGGTGTTGCGATCACGTTTCCAAGCACCAGGGCTATCACCGTCTCCTTGGTGGTGAGCACCCCTTGCTGCTGCATGGCGCCTGCAGCCGCAGCCCCTGCTGCGAACTCTGCAACGATGCTGAAGACCACCACCGAGATCCCCTCCACAGGGACCATGTTCGTGGCCACCAGATGGGCGCTGGCCTCCTTGAGCCAGTCAAAAAGCCCCCAAATCTGCAAGAGCACCACCAGGATATAGATCGGCACCGTATAGAGAAGGATATTGCCAAGGCGCATCGTCATGTACTTCTTGAAGATGGAGGCAAAATCCCTTTTGCCCCCTGCCCTGGACCTCTCATGTCCAACCTTGGCGACCCTCTCCTCCACACTCTCTTTGGACTCCTTCAACAGCAGCCGGCCCAGAAGGAGTATGAAGGCGGATCTCAAGATTGCAGCCAGAAAGGTTATTGCCATGTATATGGCCCCTGCAGTACCTGCAAGGGGAACGATTATGGCAAGGGTTACGGGCAGATGAAGGAAATATGAGGGCAGGCCCACATTGAGCAGTGAGGCCAGATACATCTCCTTTTTGGATATCCTCCCCTCCTTGTAGGCATTCCAGAGCAGGGTGCTCCCTGCTATGCCGGAGAGGAAGGATGTGGTGAATGCGGTTCCGCTCCAGTCGCTCAGCCTGCCAAGGCGCATGAGCGGACGGGAGACCATTGCCACCACCCTGTTCCAGCCGTTTGCCTCGATCAGGGCTGAAAGGGCCAGGGTTCCTGCCATTATGGATACAAGCCGGATGAGCGGGCGGAGCACCCTGGACCAGAACAGGTGGAGATCTCCGCCGGTTTCACGGAAGAAGAGATAGGCCAGCAGCGGAATGGAGAGGAGCCAGAGCAGGGTGGTGACCCTGCCCCTTTCTGATTTGCGGGATCTGGAGCCACGCCCCTCCTGGGGAGGCCTCCGGTCAGGGCTGTTGTCTGCCTGTTCCATCGGGCTGGGTCCCTGGGCGGGATCAGACGGCCTCGTTTCCAGGCGCTACCGAGGCATCCTGAAAGGTTGCCATCTCGCGGTAGATCTTGACACCAGCATCTATGAGCCCCATGGTGAGTGCCGCCCCGGTGCCCTCTCCAAGCCTCATGTCCAGATCAAGCACTGGTCTCAGGCCAAGGTACTCCATCTGTACCCTGTGCCCCTGCTCCACCGACTTGTGACCGGCAAAGAGATAATCCTTCACATGGGGGGCAAGCCCTGCCGCTATGAGGGCTCCGGCAGTGGATATGAATCCGTCCACCACTACGGGCACCCTGCGGGAGGCAGCCATGAGTATCATGCCCGCGATACCGCCTATCTCGAACCCTCCCACCTTTTGAAGTACGTCCACAGGATCGGATGGATCAGGACGATTTACCCGAAGCGCCCGCTCTATCACCTCGATCTTTCTACCAAAGGCCTCGGAATCGATGCCTGTTCCCCTGCCTGTCACCTGCTCCGGGCCCTTTCCGCAGATGGCAGCAGTTACAGCGCTTGCAGGGGTGGTGTTGCCGATTCCCATCTCTCCGGTTGCGAGCATGGTAAATCCCTCATCGATGGCGGCAGCGGCTGCCGAGGCACCATTCAGGACCGAGGCCATGGCCTGTTCCTTGGTCATGGCCGGCCCCCTTGCCATATTGGCGGTACCAGGGGTCACCTTCAGGTGAATCAGCTCCGGAATGTGGGACAGGTCGTGATCCACCCCGATATCGATCACCTTGACCTCTGCCCCGACATGGCGTGCGAGCACATTGATGCCAGCCCCTCCAGCCAGGAAATTCTTAACCATCTGATAGGTGACCTCCTTGGGAAATGCACTGATCCCCTCTTCGGTCACACCGTGGTCTCCTGCAAATACCAAGACGCACTTCCTCGGTATCTCGGGCATGAGGCTTCCGGTGATGAGGCAGATCCTCCTTGCAAACTCCTCCAGCCTGCCGAGACTCCCCTTGGGTTTTGTAAGGTTGTCGAGATGGGCGTTTACTACAGGCTCAAGCCTATTTTCCACAGGTGTTATGGCCTGTATCACCCTTGAAAGTTCCTGCTCAAGCTCTTCTGCTGATCTCTTGCTCTTATCCATAGCTATTTGGTTATCTGCTTGTTTACGACCCCTTGATCTCTTGAAAAACTGCCCACTTCCCCAAAGCTCCCATGGCCGACAGACCCTGAATCAGATCCCGGGCCCCTTCATGATGAAACCCGCGGGCAACCTGCCCTTCAGGACCATCGGAAGGCCTGCTGCGCAGAATATCACACTGTCACAGAGGGCTGCCAGGGCCTGGTTCACAAGGCCGGCAAGATCACGGAACCTGCGGGAGAGGCTGTCTCCTGGCACTATGCCCATTCCCACCTCATTGGATACCATGATGACAGGTGCCTGGCAGGTGGTGACTGCCATCTTAAGCGGCCCCAGGATGGATGAGATCTCATCGCGGCCCTCAAGGCTCACCCCCTCCCGGTCTCCTTCCAAAAGGAGGTTGCTAAGCCATAGGGTGATGCAGTCGAGCAGGATCACCGAGTGATTCTCCCCGCGTCCGGATATGACCCTGGCAGGATCGAGCGGCTCCTCCACGGTGTGCCAGATATCACCCTTGCGATCCCGCCTGTGCTGCTCTATGCGCCGCCTCATCTCTCCATCAAGTGCCCTGGCGGTGGCGATGAAAAGCCCCCCTTGGGCCCTCCCACCACTGTCTCCGCCCCTGTCTTTGCCTCTGTCTTCAATGAAGAACTCCGCCAACTCCTGGGCAAGACGGCTCTTTCCGCTCCTGCTGCCCCCAAGAATCAGGAAATTCCGACCGCTGCCCCCCTCCATCTTCTTCCCTCAAAAGCTCCTGACCCTGCCGCAGTCCGGACAGACCCATGTGACACCGTTGCTGATGCCCCACATGTTCTCCTTGAGGCAGTCATCACAGATCTGGAAGCCGCAGGGACAGTTCCAGCAAAAGGGCAGCTCACGCCTGCAGCAGTGGCACTGGAAATGCCCCCTGCGCCCCCATTTAGAACGCCTCTTGGGATGGTGCTCGGGAAGCGCATCAGAGCCCTTGCCCCTGCCTCTGTTCCTGTCGGTGCTGCTCATTTCCCCTTGCCTCCGATCTACTCAGGCGAAGAGAAGCTCCGCCCTGTAGGCGGCACCCTTGAGCCCCAAGGCCTCGGTTGCAACCACTAGGAGCGGGATTCCCTCAAGGAGTCTCTCCATTCTGCCCTTGCCCCAAAAGGCCCTGAGCATCTCCTGTCTGGGAAGCAGATCCAGGTTCTTGGCAATGATACCGCCGGCCAGATAGGTCCCGCCAGTGGGAATGGACTTGAGTGCAAGGTTTGCCGCCTCTGAAGCAAATATGGTGAAAAAGAGCTCCATTGCAAGCCCTGCTGCCTCCTCTCCGGCCCTTGCGGCCTCGGCCACCTGTTTGGGTCCGGTGATCTTGGCCCCGTTGGTGTGCAGAGGGCTGGAGGTGATGAACTCATATATGTTCATGAGTCCCTCTCCAGAGACCACCCGCTCAAAGGACACATGGCCGTAGCGCCTTGAGAGGAATCGCAGGAGTTCCATCTGCCGGGCATCCGTCGGGGCAAAGGAGCAGTGCCCCCCTTCACTCCTCAAGACCGTCCAGAGGCCGCCTTCATCGCACGGCACGACAGTGGCCTCCCCCAGACCGGTTCCTGCACCGAGAAGCGCCTTGGGGCCGGATGGATCAGGCCCAGGGCCACCTATCTGTACGAGGTCGGAGCTCTCTGCGGGTCCACCTGCTGGGCCATTCAGGGTGAAGAGGCCCCATGCCGCTGCCTCGAAGTCGTTCAGCAGCAGACACCTGTCTGTCCCAACGATCCCTGCCACCTGGTCCCGCCTGATAGTCCAGGCCAGATTGAGCCCTTTTATGGATGAGCCCCTGTCCTCGACGACTCCGGCCGCCGCTATGGCGGCTGCATCTATATCCCCTTCATCAGCATGCTCAAGAAAGTCTGAGATGACGGGCTCGATCGAGTCGAACTCGGCAGACGGATAGACCTTCTTGTATAGGATAGATCCCCTGCTTATCAGGGCTAGACGGGCGTTGGTGCCCCCGATATCGGCAGCTAATATCAACATGGAGGGGATGATGAAAAGGGAGCCGTATTCCTCTTGTCAGGGCTCACTTCAGGGATCATGTCAGGTCCTCATCTATCTGGCAATATCGTGTAAAGGGGGCAAGAAGAGGCCTAAATCTCCCTGAACTCCTCGGGCCATCCTATCGGCACACACAGCACAGGACAGGGGAGCAGCCTTACAACCTTTTCCACAGTGCTCCCGAAGAAGATCTCCTCTATCTGGCCGCCCTTTCCCCTGCTTCCATATCCGCCCATGATGATCAGGTCCACCTGATAGTCCCTGGCCTTTACGGCTATCTCCTGAAACGGGGAGCCGACTGCTACGATCGTCTCCCGTACTATGTCGGCACCGTCCCAGCCCTTCAGGAACCTCCTGAAGGCCTGCTTGGCCTGGTTGGTGAGTCTTTCCAGCACCTTCTCTATGGGCTCCTTGGCATAGGTGGAGAAGTGATTGGCCTCACGGCTGTCTATGACATGGAGCAGTATGAGCTGGGCGCCATTCTTCTTGGCGACATCCCTTGCATAACGAAGGGAGTTGAGGGCGCAGTCGGTAAAATCGGTAGGTACCAATATGAGTGAAACATCCATCTACATGCCACCTCTCAAACAGGGATTGAAATCACAAAAAAAATCGGGAAGGGATCAGAAAGGGCCTTGCCGCCCTCACGCCTGCCTCCCCTTTTGAAGCACTACTCCAGCCCAGCCCTGAGTCTCGAAGAGGGCTTCAATGTGCATGGCCGATCTTTCTGCCTGCTCGGAGATCCAGCTTGCAGTCTCAGAGCTGGCCTCAAAGCCTGCAAGTACCATGAAACCGCCTTCCCGGAGCAGCCTGGCCATGGACTCAAAGAGCTGTATCATGACCGAAGGCGTTAGATTCGCAACGATAACATCAGGTGGTGCCAAGTTCAATCTCTCAAGGCTTCCGCAATGGAGCTCTATCCTGTCAGAGACCCCGCTCGCCTCTGCATTCCGCCCTGCACTCTCAACTGCATGAGGCTCTATATCCATGGCCGAGACCCTCTCTGCACCGAAAAGTGCCCCTAATATCGCAAGGATACCGGTACCCGTGCCCACATCGAGCATATGGCATCCGGCCATTGCCCCCTTCTTCCTCAGAAGATCGAGCCCTCGCGCAGCGCTTATGGTGCTTGGGTGGCTGCCTGAGCCAAATGCACCATGGGAATATGCCAGGCGAATCTCAACCCGCCTGCCTTCAGACTCCTCTGCGGACCCCTTGGGACCCGATGAGGTCCCAGAAAAAGCCCCGGAAGGGAGGGCTGCAGGAGCGAGGCTGCCCAGACCTGCGCTATCTGCCCTTAAGAGCCTCACACCGAGGCTCTCCCACCAGGCATCACAACTGTCACGAAACTCGGGGCTGTCAGGGTCAAATATCTCTACCTCGACCGCATCGAACCCGTCCAGCCAGCCACCAAGGGCCCTTAGTCTCTCATTTAGATGGGCATGTGTGTCACTGCCGGAACGGGAAGGGCCTTGGCCCAAGGAATCATCTCTATCGATTGTTGAAAAAAGAAGGACAACCCTTGATCTTTCTGTATCTTTTAAGGATGAATCAACCCTCCATCCATCAGGCGGACACAGGTGCTCTGAAGGGACAAGCTCATCTCTTTTGAGCACGATGCGCGCAGAGAGCCTTGAAGGTCCTGATGGGGACGACATCTATTCCATCTCAGATCCGGCCGCCTGGGCCTCTTGGGTCAGGGTCGTTCAACTTTTCGCCAAGGCCCTCCTGCCCATCGTCTGTTTCCTGGATCTCTTCCATATCGGTCAGCACGTCTGGATCTGGTTCCGGATGGGTATCGAGATAGGCGATAAGATCGCGCTTGAACCGACCAAGCTCTTCTTCCGCCCTTTCAAGGCCCATTTCCGCATCCCCGAACTGCCTGAGCTCCATGGCCAGCCTTGCATCTGAAAGGAGCAGATAGAGCTCGCTGGCCCTCAGCTGAAGCGACTCGGCATCAGGGGGTACCCGGCCCGAAAGGGAGTCGAGCTCCTCCTTTAGTTTCTGATAACGCTCCCTTAAAGAGCCCTCCTTCTTGGCTATGATGGCCCTTGCCTTTTCTGCTGCCTGACGGGCATATTTGACAGCCTGCCTGGCAAGATAGTCCGCCTTCAGATAGGAACGCCTGGCTGCATACTCCTTTGCCTTCCTGAAAAGGGCAACTGCCTGATCCCACTCTTCAGGGGCATACTTGGAGGCCTGGTAGAGCCTTGCATCCAATAGGGCGTCATTGGCCGCACTCCTGCTCTTTCGCCATTTGGCCCTCTTCTTTGCATTCGGGGTCTTCTCCCTGATCTTTTCGAGCTCTTTTAGGATCTCCTGCCTGATCTCCTGTCTGAGCTTTTTGGGATCTGAAAAGCTGAAGCCTGAAAGGCAGAAAAGGCCGAAGAGCAGGGCCATGGCCAGGCAAAGCCCCCTTAGAGGGCCTGGGATGCCGCTATCACTCTTTTTCTTTTTGGCCTTAGCGACCATCACGATTCTCTCTCCTTACCAGGTTCCCCTGTTTCGGACCTCACCTAACGGGAAAGGAGCAGATTGGGCACCATGTGGGTCTCTATCCACCTGCTGTCCCACCACTCGACCGGATTTATGAAGATGGAGGATGCCATGAGGCCAAAATGGAGATGATCCCCGCCTGCAAGCCCTGTTGTGCCTGTCCGGCCTATGACCTGTCCCTTCGAGACCTGATCGCCCTCGTTCACGGCAATGGAGCTGAGATGGGCATAGAGGCTCATGAGGCCGAGTCCGTGATCTATGACCACGGTATTTCCGTAGATACCGTTATAGCCGGCAAAGACCACCCTGCCGCTGTTGGCAGCAGGCACCTTTGCCCTTGCAACAGAAGCTATGTCGACACCCATGTGAAAGGCCTGATCGACCTCCTTTCCCTTGTAGAAGTAGTGGCGCTCATCTGCAAACCCCGCCTTTGGTGCGCCTGCAAAACGCTTGAACCTGCCACTCCAGAGCACCTCCGGAACACTATTGGAGGTCAAGGAGAGGAGGAAGTCGTTGTTCCGCCTCCTGAGCTCCCTGTTCACCTTTAGAAAGGTCTCTATCTGAGACTTGCCTGCAAGCTCTGGATATCGGCTCACGAAATCTGGCATCTTTGCCCTTAGAAAACCATCACTGATATTGATCCTGTCACGCACCTTCTTCCTGGCCAGCACCCTGTAGTTGAACCCGGCAGCAGCCAGGTTTCCGGCCATGTCCAGGGCCTCCACCACTATCCTTGCGGGCCTGTCCTTGTCATAGCGGATCCCCCAAATCGCCCTCCAGATGCCGTCTTTGCCCTTGAAGGCGGGGAAGAAGGTATCATCAACCCTTATGCCGCACCTCTTGACATCCTCATCTATTCTGAAGGATGTGGCGGCAGCTCCCCCCACCCTGACGTTGTGCACGGAGCTCAATACAGTGATCACCGGGGGCTTGGTGTCTATGTTTATCTCCGCCTGGGCCACGGCTACGTTTCCGGACATGCCGTTTCTAAAGGAGGCATCCCGGGCCGTGATCCGCAAAAGGGCCCTGCCCTGCTTAAGCCCCAACTCCTTGGGCATCACCTGCCACTCCACCTCCCTGCTCTCTATCCCCGTGCCTGTAAGATATGAGATCCTGGGAAACTGCTCCGATGCCACTGGATGGGCCTTGCCTTCTTGGATGATCTCGGCCGTTATGAGGCTGATGCCCGTGCCCTCATCCTGGACCTTTATGACAATCCTGTTCTTCTCGCCAAGGAGCACAGGCACCTGAACAGGGGTTATGACCGGGCTGTTGCCCTCAAAGAGCCTGTAGCCCAAGAAGCCTCCAACACCTACTGCCAGAATGATAAGCACAAGGACTATGGTTCCTATTATGCGCATAGATCTCTCCTGCCCTCAGGGGGCCTCTCTTCTCTTGATGGATACCTCGAACCGGTTCAACTGGCCGGTTCAGCTGGTCCCGATCTCCATGCCGTTGAACCTGTTCATCGCAGAATCGATGCCATTTTCTACGAAGTGGATCACGGCATCCCTTGCCACCTCCAATACCTGCTCCACAACCTGGAGCTCATCACTGGAGAACGGGCTGAGTACATATCTGTCTATGGGTATGGGCAGTGCCGGCCGGCCTATGCCTACCTTCAGCCGCGGAAAGGCCTTTGTCCCAAGCTGCTCTATAATGGACCTTATACCATTGTGCCCCCCGGCACCACCGCCCCTTACCAGCTTTATCCTGCCAAGGTCCAGATCCAGATCGTCATGGACCACGAGGATATCCTCCGGGGCTATCTTGTAGTAGCCGGCACTCTTCTGGAGGGCAAAGCCGCTCCTGTTCATGTAGGTCTGTGGTTTTATGAGCACTACCCGCTTGCCAGCGATGGTGAGCTGGGCCTCAAGGCATTGGCGTGCATCCTGTCTCTTGAAGCCCTCATGGTAGGTATCTGCCAACAGATCCAGCACCATGAAGCCGATATTATGGCGGGTATTTTGGTACTTTAGACCAGGATTTCCAAGCCCGGCCACAAGAAGCCTGGACAATTGATGAGCCTCGAATCCCTTTGCGCAAAGGATGGGGAGCGCAAATTCATGATCGGTGCCGATACCGGTCCGGCACCGTGCCGCAACAAGACAGGGCCTGCCGCGACCGTGCCGGCAGGCCCGAACAAAAGCCGAAATCTATCAGGCAGCCATTTTCCATAGCCACCCGGGGCAGATCTTGACTATACGAGATTATTCCTCGCCCTCTGAAGCGGGCTCCTCTGCCTCCTCGGCACCAGCCTCCATGCCCTCGATCTCCTCCTCTTCCTCGGCAGGCTCTTCCACAGCACCGCCGACCACGGTGACGATGGTGGTATCAGGCGGATCCATGAACTTGATCCCTTCAGGCGGAGTGAGATCGGAGACGTGGAGTGCATCTCCCACATCGAGCTCGCTGATGTCCACCTCGATCTCTCTGGGGATATCGAAGGGCAGGCAGGAGATGGTGAGTGTACGCTCCAGGGTCTCCAGTACACCGCCATGGAACTCTATACCCTTGGCCTTTCCTACGATCTTTATGGGCACCTCCACCTTGACCTCCTGCTCGGCAGAGATGGCGTAGAAGTCTATGTGCCTTATCCTGTCGCTTACAGGGTGGCGCTGAACCTCCTTGACCACGGCGAGCTGCTCTTTGCTGTCTCCGTTGTTCTTGAGGTTGAGGGTGAAGATCACCTGCTCTCCCTGGGCCTTGAAAAGGACCCTGTTGAAGTCCCTCTCATCCACGCTCAGGGATACCGGCTCCATTCCCGGGCCATATATGACCCCCGGGATCTTGCCATCCTGTCTGAGCTTCCTGGCAACCCCCTTGCCCTTTTCCTTTCTTACGTCTGCATCTAATGATATCTGGATCATTTCTCTACTCTCCTGATCACTATTGAGATTTCATCTTTAATTATAGTTAGACGAACAGGGAACTCACTGAATCGTCGTCATGTATCCTTGAGATGGCCTCTCCGAGCAGGGACGCTACAGAAAAGACCTTGATCTTGTCAAGCTTCCTGGCCTCGGGGCCAAGGGGAATGGTGTTGGTGACCATCACGCTCTTCAAGGGGCTCTCGGCTATCCTGCCCACCGCTGGCCCTGAAAGCACCGGATGGGTGGCACAGGCATGGACCTCCCTGGCCCCGTGCTCCTTCAGTGCCACGGCGGCATTGCACAGTGTGCCCGCCGTGTCCACCATGTCGTCCAGGAGTACCGCGATCTTGTCCTTCACATCTCCGATGATATGCATCACCTGGGACTCGTTGGCCTTTTCGCGACGCTTGTCTATGATGGCAAGCCCGGTGCCCAGACGCTTGGCAAAGGCCCGGGTGCGCTCCACACCACCTGCGTCAGGGGAGACCATGACCGTGTCATCCCTTGGAAACTTCTTCAATGGCTCAAGCAGTACTGGTGCCGCAAAGAGATGGTCCACCGGGATACTGAAAAAGCCCTGGATCTGGCCTGCATGGAGATCCATGGCCAAGAGCCTCCTGGCCCCTGCAACCGTGATGATGTCTGCCACGAGCTTTGCCGAAATGGGCACACGCGGGGCCGCCTTTCTGTCCTGACGGGCATAGCCATAGTAGGGGACCACGGCGGTGATCCTCCTGGCAGAGGCACGCCTGACCGCATCGATCATGATGAGCAGCTCCATGAGATTGTCGTTCACAGGCGGACAGGTGGGCTGGATGATGAAGACGTCAGCACCTCTCACGTTTTCCCCGATCTCCACGAAGACCTCTCCGTCGCTGAACCTCTTAACATAGGCTCGGCCAAGAGGCATGCTGAGATAGTCACATATCTCGTGGGCAAGTTCGGGATGGGCATTGCCAGAGAAGATCTTGATCTTGTTGATGGCCATTTTTCTTCAGACTCCTGGGATTAGCTGAAACCTTCTCAAAAATCGATCTGCCGCAACCGGATGCGGCACAACCTATATGACAAAAATAGCCAGGCGGCGCCTGGCCTGTTGTCGGCTGCAGAATTCAAATCTGACAAATGGCTGGGGCGGCAGGATTCGAACCTGCGAATGCGGGTTCCAAAGACCCGTGTCTTACCGCTTGACGACGCCCCAGCTGAACTCTCTTCCATGATTACAAGGCTAAAACAGAGCTAAAAGTTGCCAGCGATAAAGCATGGATTGAACCCAAACGCGCCCGCTCTCAAACAAGGCTGCCGGCCACACAGGTCTTTATCCCGAGTCCGCCTATGCACTCCTGCCCCTGAAGGGCCGCCTGCCTCGTGGAAAAGACCCCGAAGACGGTGGAGCCGCTGCCGGACATGACGGCCGCCTCGGCGCCGCAGGACATAAGTCTCTCCTTGATGGTTTCTATGAGCGGAAACCGCCCGCAGACCGGTTTTTCAAGGTCATTATACCAGATCCTGCCCGCTTTTAGCTCGCGCGGCTCAAAAATAGTTTTATTACCATGCCTTGTCAACTTGAAATTGGAATAGGCCCAGGCCGTGCTCACACTGAAATCGGGCAGTACCAAAAGATACCACCTGGGCTCGACCTGAATGGGCTCAAGCTCCGTGCCCGTGCCTCTGCCGATGGCGGCCCTGTGGGGAAGCAGAAAGAATGGGACGTCTGCCCCGAGCCGGGCCGCCAGCTCCATCAGCTCTTGCCGGGAGAGCGGATTGCCTGCAAACTCATTCAGGCACTTGAGGGTCGTGGCCGCATTGCTGCTTCCACCTCCAAGTCCGCCCCCTGCAGGAATGGCCTTTTCCACCTCTACATATATGTCAAGGGCGAGGCCGGTGGCCTCCATGAAGCACGAGGCCGCCTTGCCGATCAGGTTCTGCCCCGGCTCCGGGAACCAGGCAGGGCCCTTTATATCCAGGCTCGGTCTGCCGGGGCCGGCAGGCCTCCTTGTAATCCTGAAGCAGAGCCTGTCCTTCAGATCAATCTTTTCAAAGAGGGTATAGAGCTCGTGATAGCCATCCTCCCTCTTTGCCGTGATGAACAGGAAACGGTTGATCTTGGCCGGGGAGTCTGCCTCTATCATCAACCCGCCTTCTTTATGAAGAGCATCCTCAGGTCGAAGAGCATCGAATCGATGAGCCTTTCCTCCTCTTCAGTGAGGTTGCCAGCCGTCTTCTCCTTGAGCATGGCTATGGTGTCGATGGCATGGCGTGCAAGGTCCAGGTCCACAGAGGTCTTCTCGCTGCCTGGCTCCGGCAGTTCACCCAGATGGACCAGGGCAGAGGTGTTGAGTGAAAGCAGAAAGGTTGCAAAGGTCACCTGAGGCAGTACTCCGGCCTGTGCCTCCTGAGTGGCGCTCTCGTCCTTTTTCTGTTCCTGTGCCATGGTGCTGCCTCCTTGTGTCGATGGCTTGTTTGTAAGTGAAGTTAGAACAGCTCCCCCCAAGAGGCAAGCCCCTTGCTGCCCGATTGTACTGCAGCTATAGTGCAAGGTTACAATGAGTCCAAAGGACCCTTTCGATCAGCTCTTTCCCCCCTCAGCCCTGAACGGGGTGCTGCCCGGCCATTGCAAACGGCCCGATCAGTCCGATCGGCAGGATGAGGGGGCCGATTCATCACACCAGGGGCCCCCTTCGCCCGAGGAGGAGATCTGGTCTGTATCAGAGCTCATCAACAGGCTCAATCTCATGCTGGACGTGGAGTTCAGCTATATCAAGGTGGCAGGCGAGCTGTCCGGCATCAAGGTTCCCCCATCTGGACATGCGTATTTCACCCTGAAGGATGAAGCAGCACAGCTCGCTGCAGTCCTCTTCAGGGGGCGTGCAGCCAGCTATCTGGATCTGCTGAAGGAGGGGAGCATGCTCCTTTGCACGGGATCTTTGAACGTCTACAGGGCCAGGGGGAGCCTTCAGCTGATCGTCGATAGCGTAAAGCCCTTTGGTGAAGGGGCCCTGAAGGCCGCCTTCGAGGCACTGAAAAAGCGCCTCTTCGACGAGGGGCTCTTTGACGACAGGCACAAGAGAGCCATCCCATATCCGCCAAGGCGGATCTTCCTCATCACATCCCCTTCCGGTGCAGCGGTGAGAGATTTCATAAAGAGTGCAGGGGCACGGTTCTGCACACCGGAGATCATCCTCTGTCCGAGCACCGTACAGGGCGACGAGGCACCAGCACAGCTCATTGCGGCCCTGGACCTGGCAGAATCCATGTCAGGAGAGGAGGACGTCATAGTGATAACACGCGGGGGAGGCTCCATGGAGGACCTTTGGGCCTTCAACGACGAGGCCCTTGCAAGGCGGATCTTTGCCTGCAGGGTCCCGGTGATCTCTGCCGTGGGCCATGAGATAGACTTCACCATCTCGGATTTCGTGGCAGATGCCAGGGCTGCAACCCCGACTGCGGCTGCCCACCTGGTGCTCCCCTCAAGGCTGGAGCTCAAATCCGAGCTCGATGGCCTGAAGGTGCGGGCAGAAGCGGCAGTTGCCGCCTTGATCGGAGAGAAGAAGAGAAGGCTCGCCCATCTGACAGCCCGTCTGAGGCACCCGCGACACACTCTCACAGAGGGCAGGTTGAGGCTTGATGAGCTTTCAGGAAGACTTTTCTCAAACATGATCGCCCTGCTCAGCGACAAGGGTGCAAGGCTCCAAAGGGCCGGCTCCCTGCTCGAGATAAATTCACCGGCACACGATATCCACCGGCTCAGACACAGGCTCCAGGATCTGCGGCACCGCCTTGAGGCCGGGATCACCAGCGCCATGCACGAGCGGGCCATGGCCTTTTCCTCCCTTGCAGCAAGGCTTCAGGCCGCAAGCCCGCTTGCATGCCTCGAAAGGGGCTTCTGCCTGGTGACCAAGATGGAGGGGGGCAAGGATACGGGAAGGGTGCTGAGGGATGCCAGGCAGACAGAAGTGGGTGAGGAGTTGAAGATCAGACCAAGAAGGGGCACGGTTATATGCTCGGTAAAAGAGATAATAGATACAGAGGCAAAGACATGAAGGGGGTGCCTTCAAGGAGGCAGAAAGAGGGCAGGATCTTGACCGTGGCCATTTTCAGGTCCGTATTCATTGTCCTGGCAATCACCTTCTTCCTTTCGCTACCGGTCGCCCGGGCCGCCAAAGAGGGGGGCCAAAAGGGGCGGCAAGAGACCTCTGTCAGGCCAGAAATATCCGTAAGGCCAAGGGTGCTCCACCCGGGCCAGGCAGGGCTCGTTACGATTGTCTTTCCTTCAGGGCACATCCCGGCCCGGGTCGGGCTGCGCTTCAAGCAAAGGGCCATTCCCTTGAAGGAGGAAGGGACAGGCAGGTTTCTGGGCCTGTTTCCCCTCTCTTTGAAGGAGCCTGTAGGAGATAAGGTGCTCGAACTGTCGTGGACCGAGGGGCCGGAGGCAGAAGGCCCTCCCAATATATGCAGGATAGGGATAAGGGTCGAGCCCAAAAGGTATCGGCAGGAGCATCTCAAGGTCTCGAAGAAGATGGTCGAGTTCTCGAAAGAGACCCTGGACAGGGTGCTCGCCGATCAAAGGGCGGTCAAGAAGGCTGCTTCCGGGCTCAAACCTGTCATGTGGGAGCTTCCGTTCATCTGGCCTGTGGACAGCAGGATCACAAGCCCCTTTGGGCTCCGGCGTTTTTTCAACAACAGGCCCAGAAGCCCCCATTCAGGTGTGGACCTCAAGGCCTCTGAGGGCCAGCCGGTACTGAGTGCCAATTATGGCGTCATAACCCTTGCACGGCAGTGCTACCTGTCAGGCAATACCCTGGTGGTGGACCATGGCGGCGGCGTGGCCACCATCTATGCCCATCTTTCCAGGATGGATGTCCGGGAGGGTCAGCGGGTGGACAAGGGCCAGGTCATTGGCCTTGCAGGCTCCACCGGCAGGGTCACCGGCCCACATCTTCACTGGGGTGTGAGCATACTGGGAGTAAGGGTGGACCCTGAGGCCTTCATGTCTGTAGCAGGCTCTCGCCTTACTGGTTCAAAATTAAATGCCGCTGCCCCACGATCCGAAAAATAGAACAGGCACCCGGAGAACTGGAAAAACAGGCCCAGGTGCAACTCTATCCCATCCAGGCGGCACTATGGACAGCAAAGGTATCGAATTGACCGGTTTGAATCTGGCTGCACCAGCAGCCGTGGCCAAGAGCATCAAGAAGGAGTCGTCCCCCGTCCGTCCGGTAACCAGGATGGAGAAGGCCGAGCTGATGCCCCGTCACCTGAAGGATGAACAGGCCCATGAAACAGGGACCAAGACGATCAGCCAGGAGGAGGCCCAGGAAGCGGCCGAGATCCTGCAGGAATACCTGGCAGAAAACCCTAACCTGGAGGCCAGATGGAACTTCGATGAGGAACGGGGGATCCTCGTCGTGGAGATAAGGGACAAAAAGACGGGAGAGATCCTGCGCCAGATCCCTCCCGAAGAGATCCTTTCAGGCAGAGTGTTGGAACGGTACGGAAAGAGCGGCAACCTCATAGACGAGATCGCCTGAGGCCCTGGCCTACACCTCTATCTCTTCCCACTCCACCATGAACTCGTCCAGCAGCTCTGCAGCCTCCACCAACAGCCAGCCGGCACTGGTGATCTTGTCTCCCTTGATATAGAGCAGGGTGCGCATCTGGGCCACGGTATCCTCGAAGGCCCTTGGCTCAAGCCCGCTCTGCCGCTCCGTCTCCTTCCAGTTTATCTGCCCCTTGTCATCCAGGCTCTCCTGGGCGGCAAGCAGCACCTTCAACACCCTTGGCGTGACAGGGAACTCTATCCCGTCGGGCACCACAGAGATGGCCCTCTTGCATCTTTCTCCAGCCTCAGTCAGGCGATAGAGGCCGCCAGGGAGCAGATCCACCAGTCCATTTGCCACGAGCCGTCCAAGGGCTGCGAGCACATCATCTGTCTGATCCTGTGGAAACTGCTCCAGGATGGCAGACTGGAACATGCCCCGCCAGAGGGGAATGGCATGGAGCACCCTCTTCTGGAGGGAGTCCACCAGGGGCAGCCTCATGATGCTGCTTGCCATCTCGGCAAAGAGCCTGCCGCTCTTCGTGGGATAGCCCTTTCCAATGAGTCCCTCTGCCTCTGCCTCCTTTATCCAGAGATCGGAGGGCGACAGGTTCTCCATCCTGGTGGTGGTAATGGCCATGACGGCCCGGGCAGATACGGGCTTTAGGCCCTTTTCCTTCCTGTCTCTCAGCACTGCCCTTCCAAGATCGGTGAGATCATAGGCATATATGCCACCTTCGAGGCAGACATCGTCTATGAGGCGAAAGGCCTCCAAGGTATAGACGGCCCTGCTGAACTCTTCCTTGCCACCCGGGCCTTCTTCCTCCAGGTGTCTCCTGAGCTGTTTGTAGTCAGGATATATCTCCGGGTTGTCCCGGTACTTGCCCCACAGCTCCTCTATGGCCTCCAGGACCTTTAATTCCCAGGACGACAGGTTCACAGACGGATTCACCTCGACCGGGCCGAGATAGAGGAGTCTTGCCGCCGCCCTGAATGACCTTCCTGCCGGCAGTAGTGAACCGTCTGCATCCATGAGTCCATAGGCTGCCAGCTGCTGCCTCAGCTCATCCGACAGATCCTCCCTGAGAAGCCCCATCAGTATCTCGTCCGTGATGGTGGATACCGGGGTTGCCCCCTTCAGAAGGCCTGCCCGGATCTGCTGGCCAGGACCTGTAAGGCAGTAGGAGTTGCCATAGGGCAGCGAGAAGGTGAGCAGCCTCATGGCCTCCAGTTCATATATCTCCTCCCTGTCGAAGGGGATAAGGGCCTTGGCCCCTGGCCCAGGAGGGCAAGAGCGGAGCTTTTCAGCCAAGGCCGGGCTGATGTCTATCCGGGGCAAGGCCAGGTTGTAGGCCGTCAGGATCGATTCGGCCACACCCTTCAGCCTGCCGTCCTGGCAAAATCCCCTTCTTTCCAGCTCTTTTTCGATCTCAGGCGCTGCGCTCACATCACCCTGGGCGATCCTTGCCACCTCTATCATGGATATCACTTCAGAGCCTATGAACTTGAAATTCTCATCCCAATCGGAGCAGCTCCCTGTGGAGGACTGGCACTCCTGGAGCGCCTCTGCGATCAGATGTCCCGCCCTTGTGAGCTCGAACTTGCCATCGTCTTCCTGCACGAGCCCTGCAAGATCGAGATGGGCAAGATAGCTTAGATCCTCGTCGCTCAAATGGTCCAGGATCTTGTCGAGTGGTGCACCATCTTTCCACTTCTGGTTCAGGTTCAGGATCAACTCCGCATGTTTCCGGGTTACTATCATCGCTATTTCACCTCACTGGTTTGAATTGTTTGATACCGCTTTTTTGTGATAGATCTCGCTCGGGATGGATGTTGCCAAAACCAGGCATCCTCTCCTCTGGAGAGAAAAATAAGCACAGCCAAACCAAAGTCCAGCCTGGCCGGCACGATTTACGGCATCGGCCTTGTTGTTCGACGCATCTTTCCGCCTCTTTCGTACGGGCCGTCCCTCTCGTATGGCGATATGGATGCGATTTTGTTATAACATGCAGGGCCTAGCTAGGCCTTGGTTCGTCACAAAAATCATGAAAGGCCGGGGTGCAACAGGTGAGTCAGAAAGGGGAGCCAGGCAGGGCAGAACCAGACATGAAAGGGAACGACACGGAAAACCGGTCGGACAGAGAGGGCTGTTTCGAGCTCTGTTCGGAGCTGATAGCGATCATACGTAGGCTGAGGGCGCCCGATGGCTGCCCGTGGGATCGGGAGCAGACCCCCCAGAGCGTGAGAAAGTATATCCTTGAAGAGGCCTACGAGCTGTCAGAGGCCATATCCCAGGAGGATTCCGGGGAGGTCATGGAGGAGCTTGGCGACCTGATCTTCCTTCTCCTCTTTGTGGCAGAGCTCTACCAGGAGGACGGACTCTTCTCCCTGCCGGATGCCTTGAGATCCATAAAGGAGAAGATGATAAGGCGTCATCCGCACATATTTGGGGACGTGAAGGTTGACGGCACGGCTGACGTGGTTGCCAACTGGCAGGCCATAAAGAGCCAGGAGGCAAAGAAAAAGGGGAGGAAAAAGGGGGTTCTCGGAGACCTGCCGAAGGCCCTTCCGGCCCTTCAGCGCGCCTTCCGGCTCGGAGAGCGCGCCTCGCGGATAGGGTTCGACTGGCATGGACACGAGGCCGTCTGGGAGAAGTTCAGGGAGGAGGAGCAGGAGCTGAGGCAGGCCATCTCTGCCGGAGACAAGGAGGCCATCTTTGAGGAGATGGGAGACCTCCTCTTTACCCTTTCGAATCTGGCAAGGAAACTCGATATCAATCCGGAGGAGGCCCTCCGCGCTGCAAACAGCAAGTTCGAGACGAGATTCAAGGCAATGGAGGAGGAGATCTCGCGTCAGGGCAAGGATATCCACGACATGGAGCTGGAAGAGCTCGATACCTACTGGGACCTGATAAAGACAGAGAGGCAGGGCCGCCAGGAAGGGGGCTGATCAGGAAAAGGTCTTGGCAAGATGTCCAGTGTCTATCCCAAGAAGTTCGACATCATCGTGATAGGGGCGGGCCATGCAGGCTGCGAGGCGGCACTTGCAGCCGCCCGGCTCGGCGCTTCCACCTGCCTGCTCACCATAAATCTCGACTGCATAGCCCAGATGAGCTGCAACCCTGCCATAGGCGGGCTTGCAAAGGGGCACCTGGTAAGGGAGATCGACGCCCTTGGGGGCGAGATGGCCCGGAATATAGACGAGACGGGCATCCAGTTCAGGCGATTGAATACCAGCAAGGGGCCTGCTGTGCGTGCCAGGCGTGCCCAGGCAGACAGGTTGCTTTACCGCCTCCGCATGAAGAGGGTGCTGGAGGCCCAGGAAAATCTCCAGATCGTCCAGGCCATGGCCTCCAGGATCCTGGTAAAGGGGGACAGGTGCTGCGGCATAGTCACCACAGTGGACCAGGAGATCAGGGCGGATGCCGTCATAGTCACCACGGGCACATTCCTCAAAGGGCTCATCCATATCGGGCTCAAGCGCTTTCCTGCAGGACGCATGGGCGATCCGCCATCCAACAAGCTGTCCGAATCCCTGAGGGCCCTCGGTTTCGAGATGGGCAGGCTTAAGACCGGCACCACCCCAAGGCTTCATGCACGCTCCATAGACTACTCCGGGCTTGAAAGGCAGGATGGAGACGATCCGCCACCGGCATTTTCGATAATGACGGACGAGATCACCCTGCCCCAGCTGCCCTGCTACATCACCTACACAAACGAAAGGACCCACCAGATAATAGTCTCCGGCCTCGACCGCTCCCCGCTATTCACCGGGGTCATCGAGGGCGTGGGGGCCAGGTACTGCCCCTCCATAGAGGACAAGGTCTTCCGGTTCAGGGAAAAGCCCAGGCATCAGATCTTCCTGGAGCCGGAAGGGCTCGATAGCTCGGAGATCTATCCCAACGGCATTGCCACAAGCCTGCCAGTCGATGTCCAACTCGCCTTCGTAAGGAGTATCAAGGGCCTTGAGAATGCAGAGATACTGCGGCCTGGCTATGCCATCGAGTATGACTACTGCGACCCGGTCCAGCTCCACCACAGCCTTGAGACCAAGATCGTGGAGAACCTCTATTTTGCAGGCCAGATAAACGGCACCTCGGGCTATGAAGAGGCAGGCGCCCAGGGGCTCATGGCCGCCATCAATGCCGTGTTGAAACTGAAGAGGCGCCCCCCTTTGATACTTGACCGCTCCCAGGCCTATATAGGCGTGATGATAGACGATCTCGTCACCAAGGGGACTAAGGAGCCCTACCGGATGTTCACATCCAGGGCTGAATACAGGCTGCTGCTGAGAGAGGACAATGCAGACCTCAGGCTTACGCCCATAGGAAGAGAGATAGGCCTTGTGGGCGAAGAACAGTGGCGGCGTTTCAATGAAAAGACAAGGAGGCGGCAAGAGGCCCTTGAGCGGCTCCATGCCGTCAAGATCCAGCCTTCAGAAGAGATAAACGGCTGGCTATCCTCCTTGGGCTCATCTCCGCTCAAGCAGGGGATCAGCCTGTTTGAACTGCTGCGCAGGCCAGAGATAGGGCTTTCTGACATTGCCCGGAGGTTTCCGGAGTTTTCACGGCTGGATGGGGATACCAGGGAGCTTGTGGAGATAGAGACCAAGTATGCAGGCTATATCAGGAGGCAGGAGGAAGAGGTCAAGAAGTTCAAGAGGTGGGAGATGGCAAGGCTGCCAGAGGATCTGGACTACAGCCGGATTCCAGGCCTTTCCCGGGAGGTGATCGAAAAACTCGGCAAGATCCGCCCCGAAAGCCTTGGGCAGGCCTCGAGGATATCCGGCATCACCCCAGCTGCCCTGACGGCCATAAGGATCTATCTCAAAAAACGTCAGCTCTCGAGGGCGCTCACCGGCCAGAAAGAGGACGATTCTTAGGAAAGGCGGGCTCAAAGGGGCAGGATGACCTTGAAGCACGCCCCGCCAGGGTCTTTTCCTGATGCCTGCTGCCCCCTCCTGGCAGAGACGAGCTCAAGGCCCCCTCCAAGACGCTCAATAAGGTCTCGGGCCATGAAGAGACCAAGGCCAAGGCCCTCGGACCTGGTGGTGAAAAAGGGCTCGAATATGCGTGAGCCTACCCCCTCATCTATCCCCTTTCCATCATCGGAGATCAGGATCTCAATCCATCTCTTTCCGGATGAGTCCTCTTTGACAGCGGCAGTAAAACAGACCCTCTTCGCACCGCTTTCCGGATGCAGGCTGTTTTGTGAGATGAGATAGAGGGCATTTGAGAGTATGGCCGGATCCGTCCTGATGGCATCGGCCCCTTCATCCAGTTGCAGGACCTCTGCCCTGCACCCGAGGCCCAGGGCATTCAGGCGCTTTGCACACTCGTTCAGGAGCAGCCTGAGGCAGACCTCTCTCTTTTGGGGTTGCTGGTTTCGGTAGAAGCTTACGATCTCGTCTATCTCGGAAGCCAGATCCCTTGCCTCGTCATAGATGGACTCGGCCTGGAGCCGCTCCCGCGTGCCAGGGGCAAGCCTCCTTGCAAGCATCTGGGCCCTGCCAGAGAGGACCGAAAGGGGGGTCTTTATCCTGTGGGCCACCTGGCCGCTCATCTGGCCCAGGAGGGCAAGCCTCTCCTTCTTCTTGAGCTCCCTTGCCAGATTGAACCCCTCGGTGATGTCGGTGAATATCAGAAGGCGCCTGCCGTCCACCTCCGCCTGTCTCATATCGAGCACGAGCGGCCCTGCCATCACAGTCCTTGCAGGCGTGCTGCCCTGGCCTTTCTGCCCCCCCTGCTCTCCCTCGGCCATGAGCCTTTCAAGAAGTTCCGGGCTCTCTTTGAAGAACTCCCTGGCCGCACTATTAAGCTTGGGCCTCTTGCACCCTGGCCCTGGAAGCTCCACAATGCCCAGATTGAGGAGCCGGGCCACCTTTTCAAGGGTGTCTGAGGCAACCCTCGCCTCCTTGGCCTTCTCGGTCATGAGGCCAAGCAACAGTGCGTTCTGTCCCTGATCTGCCCGGCTGGAAAGGGCCCGCTGTCTCTTGATGTTCCTGATGAGATAGGCGGCTGTTGCCAGCCAGGCAAATAGCAGGACCGATATGGCAATCAAACAGTTTGGTGACATGATCCTATCCTGATCACTTATCGGCATATCCGGGCCATTTCCACACGGCCGTTACATGCCTTTTTAGGGGGATGCGGAGAACAAATCCTTGGAGGGTGATTGCACTGATTTCAAGAAGGGAGTAATTTAGATTGCCTCAAATGCGATCAAAGGTTGAGATCGGCCCGTATCCTACAGAGTCCCTGAAAACCGGACAATGGCGACGGGCTTTTGCCGTAAGGGGCGCCGATCCTTCAAAAAATGTCACAATTCGATCTAAAAGAATATATCTCCCGCCAGAAGGCCGTGGTTGACGCCGCCCTTGACAGGCTCATGCCTGAGGCAAAGGGGCCATCGGCCAAGGTCACCGAGGCCATGCGTTACAGCCTGTCTGCAGGCGGAAAAAGGGTGCGCCCCATCCTCATGATGGCCGGATGCAAGGCCGTTGGCGGGGTGCCGGAAGAGATCCTGCCAGCTGCTTGCGCCATGGAGTGTGTCCACACCTACTCCCTGATACATGATGATCTTCCAGCCATGGACGACGATGATCTGAGGCGCGGAAAACCCACCTGTCACGTGGTCTATGGGGAGGCGGTGGCAATCCTGGCTGGAGACGGGCTCCTTACCTATGCCTTCGAACTGATGACGCATCGGGAGCTGACCGACAAGGTCCCGCCCCACACCCTGCTGAGGGCCATATCCATCTTCTCACACGCGGCAGGTGTTGCGGGAATGGTGGGGGGGCAAACCGCCGACATCCTGAACGAGGGGAAGGAAGTTGACCCCGAGACCCTGGCCTTCATCCATTCGTGCAAGACCGGAGCCCTCATCAGGGCCTCAGTGGAGATGGGTGCCCTCCTCGGCGGAGGAGACGAGGGGCAGATCGCTGCACTCAGGGAGTATGGCACGGCCCTTGGCCTCTGCTTTCAGGTAGTGGACGACCTCCTGGACGTCGTGGGCGACCAGGAGAAGCTGGGAAAACCGGTAGGCTCTGATGAAAAGAACAAGAAGGCCACCTATCCCGCCCTCTTCGGCATCGAGGAGACGAGACGCAGGGCAGCCGAGCTGCGGGACCAGGCCCTGGCACACCTTTCATCCTTTGGTCAGGAAGCAGAACCCTTGCGGGCCATAGCAAACTACATAGTAGAGCGAGACAGATAGCCCGCAATCGGGCCCCTGGGCAGATAGATGGGGCACCACAGGAAGATCTTGAAAAAATCCTCAATTAAGGAGATGGATCACTACATGAGCGATACACTGCTTGAGAAGATAAATGGACCAGAAGACCTCAAGAAACTCGACATAAGGGAGCTGAACCAGCTCGCCTCCGAGATCAGGAAGACCATAGTGAATACGGTCTCTGAAAAGGGAGGCCACCTTGCGCCGAGTCTTGGTGTGGTGGAGCTCACACTTGCGCTTCACTATGTCTTCCGTTCTCCCTGGGACAAGATAGTCTGGGATGTTGGGCATCAGTGCTATGCCCACAAGCTCATAACCGGACGGAGGGACAAATTCCACACCCTGCGCCAGCAGGATGGTATAAGCGGATTCCCCAAACGTGCAGAGAGCGAGCACGATGCACTGGATACAGGCCACAGCAGCACCTCCATCTCTGCCGCCCTTGGCATGACCACGGCGGCAAGCCTCAAGGATGAGAACAAGAAGGTGGTTGCCGTTATCGGCGATGGCTCCATGACTGCAGGACTCGCTTTCGAGGCGCTGAACAATGCCGGACACCTCAGAAAGGATCTCATAGTGATCCTCAATGACAACGAGATGTCCATCTCTCCAAACGTGGGGGCACTATCCTCTTTTCTGAGCAGAAAACTCACCAGCCGATTTGCCACCAAGGTGAAGAAGGAGATGGAGGGCCTGCTCAAGAGATCCGGATTTGGCGAGAACATCTGGTCCCTGCTCAAGAAGAGCGAGGACTCCCTTAAAAGCCTCCTGACCCCTGGGATGCTGTTCGAGGCCCTCCAGTTCGAGTATGTGGGCCCCATCCCTGGTCATCACATCGAGACCCTCATCGAGACCCTGAACAATGTGAAGGAGATCCCCGGTCCCGTGCTGGTGCATGTCCTAACCAAAAAGGGCAAGGGCTATCCGCCTGCAGAGAAACATCCGGACAAGTTCCACGGCCTTGGCCCCTTTGACAAGGCCACCGGAAAGCCCAAGAAGCCCTCCAGGCCCGCACCGCCATCATATACCGAGATCTTTGGAAACACCCTCGTAAGGCTTGCCAGAGAGGATCAGCGCATAGTGGGCATAACGGCGGCCATGCCTGCCGGCACAGGTCTAAAGTATCTGGCAGAGGCGGTGCCAGAGCGCTTCTTCGATGTTGGAATCGCCGAACAGCACGCGGTGACCTTTGCGGCAGGCCTCGCCCTTGAGGGCATGCGCCCGGTGGTTGCCATCTATTCCAGCTTCATGCAGCGCGCCTACGACCAGGTAGTGCACGACGTATGCCTGAGCAACCTGCCGGTGGTGTTCGCGATGGACAGGGCCGGGCTCGTAGGCGACGACGGCCCGACACATCACGGGGTATTCGACGTATCCTTCATGCGGGCCGTTCCAAACATGGTGGTCATGTCTCCCAAGGATGAAAATGAGCTCCAGCACATGCTCTACACGGCCCTCAGACTCGAAGGCCCTGCTGCCATCCGCTATCCCAGGGGCAGCGGGGTGGGTGTGAGCCTCGATTGGCAGCTGCAAGAGCTTGAGATCGGAAAGTCAGAGGTCCTTAGAAGGGGAAGAGACCTTGCCATCATCGCCCTTGGACACCTGGTCAATACCGCCCTGGAGGCCGCAGAGATCCTTGAAAGGGAGGGTATAGATACGGCCGTGGTGAATGCCAGGTTTGCAAAGCCCTTGGACAGGGACACCATCATAGAGATGGCCGAGGAGACAGGCAGGATCATCACCCTTGAGGAGAATGCCCTCATGGGTGGTTTTGGCTCTGCTGTGCTCGAGGTCCTGAATGAGAGCGGAACCACAGGGGTCACCGTCAAGAGGCTCGGGCTTCCCGACCGCTTCATAGAGCACGGGGCACAACCTCTTCTCAGAAAGGAGGCAGGTATCGACCTGGACTCGGTGCTTGAAAGCGCAAGGCGGCTTGTTGGGGATGTCGCAGGAGAGACCCAGCCCCAAGAGGCCGACCCGGCCACCAGGCTCCACAGGCTCAAGCGATAGGAGAAGCGGCCGATCAAGAGGAGGCCTGCCTTGCTTGCCAGATGCTGCCGGGTCAAAGGCCCCCTGTTTTACAGAAACGTCCCTTGGCCGCATAGTCTGCCGCATAGTCTGAAGATGGGCCATTAAGATGGGCAGGGGGCCTTTTTCATGAGCCAGGAACAGAAATGTCACATTTCTGACGTTTAAAAATCCCCGATACAGAAAAGTTGACGATTATTCCCAAAACCGATCCCGGGGTCGTAACATCTTCGGGGCTTGCCTGCTCCATCTTGCCCCTTCTTTTGCTGATTTTTTGCTTTTTATTTCAATTAGTTAGCATTTAATCAGGCCATTTCCCCCAAAATCTTGTATCTTGTTGGGCTTTTTTCGCACATACGGCACGGGGATTGCTTTTTTAAAACACAAATACAAATTCTTTTATTCAATAGGACCTGAGGAGATTTGAAACAGACAAACCGAGACGGGACACTTTGATGAAAGGATAGTTAATAAGATGCATTGCCTCAAAAATCCCAGCCGCCCGACCCAGCCTGCCATCTGCAACAACTGCAGGAGAAATTGCGAAAAGGCAGGCAAACGACAGGTGGCGAAGAAAAGAAGACGTAGATAGCCTTTCCAAGGATGCCGGGGAGTTTCCTTTGACTCCTCCCTTAACTAATCTTTGCTCAGGATTGCCTCAACGGCCTCTCTGCCGCCAGTAAAGACCTCCTCCTTTGAGGGGAATTCCCCGGCCCTTACTTCTTCCACGAATTTTCCCACAGCAGACTTTATCTCTGGTGCAAGGTTCAGATAGCGCCTCACAAATTTGGGTGTGAACTTCTCATACAACCCGATCATGTCGTTGGTCACCAGGACCTGCCCATCGCAATATGCCCCAGCGCCGATACCGATGGTGGGTATTTTCACCCTATCCGTTATGAGCTGGGCCAATTCCTCAGGTATGCACTCAAGGACTATGGAAAATGCCCCCGCCTCGGCAACGGCAACGGCATCCTCATAGATCCTTCTGGCCTGCTCCACATCCCTGCCCTGCACCTTGAAGCCGCCGAGGGCAGTGGCGGTCTGAGGGGTCAGACCCACATGGCCCATGACAGGGATGCCGGCTTCGGTAAGGGCCTCGACAACCGGGGCAATGGCCACCCCGCCCTCCATCTTTACAGCATCCACTCCCCCCTCTTTCAGGAAGCGGCCCGCATTTTCAAGGGCCTGCTCCCTGCTGACCTGATAGGACATAAAGGGCATATCACCCACCACCAGGGCACTCTTCACCCCTCTGGCAACCGCAGCACAGTGATGGAGCATATCCTCCATGGTGACAGGCACTGTCGAATCATAACCCAGGACCACCATTCCCAGGGAGTCGCCCACCAAGATTATGTCCACTCCGGCAGAATCTATCAGGGAGGCCATGCTGAAATCGTATGCCGTCAGCATGGTCACCGCAGGGCCGGTACCTTTTCTGTTCCGTATCTCTACTGGGGTTACAGCCATAATGGATCTCCTTAGGGCTGATCTGTAAGGCCTTGCCGGCAGGCTCCATTTTCTAGCCTTTGCAGCAGGACATAAAAAAGACCTGACGAGAGGGCCTGTAAGCCGGGTTCTGTACCCTGGCATCCGACCAGGGTGGTGGCCATTCATCTGGGATGCCGGTTGCCCGACACCTCAAGCGATCTACCCGGAGGCATCGGACGGGCCGCCCTCAAACGCCTCCCTATTTGATCTTGCTCCAGGTGGGGTTTACCAAGCTTACAGGGTCGCCCCTGTAACTGGTGAGCTCTTACCTCACCTTTTCACCCTTACCCTGCCTACCGGCAGGGCGGTCTGTTTTCTGTGGCACTTTCCCTAGGGTCACCCCCGGTCCGCGTTACGGACCACCTTGCCCTTCGGAGCCCGGACTTTCCTCCCTTCAGGCTGAAACTGAAGGGCGGCCACCCAGCCCTCTGCATCAGGCGAAAACAATATAAGCATCAGGCCAAGACGGGGCAAGAAAGCCGCGGCCAGGACGAGCTGCCCAGTCTTGTGGCTACTGGTTCTTCAGGGCATAGATTATGCGCTGGCACGACGGACAAAAGAGGAGCTTTTCATCCCGCAGGAGCTCGTTGTACATCTGGGGAGGTATGTTCATATTGCAGGCACTGCAAATTCCGTCATCAACAGCGGCGACCACGACTCCCTGCCTTTTGTCTGCAAGAAAACGGTAACGGGCCATGAGATCGGGTTTTACCTCCTTGGCCACCTCTTCCCGTTCACTGGTCAGGGCATCTATCTTCTTCTGGAGGTCCTTGCTCACCTTGTCGATGTGCTTCTTCTCCGCCGCCGCCTCCTTCTGGTCTGCGGCTATCTCCTCTTCAAGCTCCTTGATCTGGGCCTTTAGAACCTCCATCTCCTCCTCGAGCTGGAGGATCTCGTCTTCCCGCTCCTTGTTGGCCTTCTTTATCTCCTCGATCTCCTTCTGGACAGCCTGATATTCACGGGCATTTTTGATGGCAGTCATCTTCTGCTGGGACTTTTTGAGCCTCTCTGTCTCAAGCTCCAGCTCATCCTCAACTTCTGTCTTTCTGGTCCGCAGATCGGCTAGCTTGTCCTTGAGCTGGGCGATCTCGCTCTGCTTCTCGGCGATACGCTCCTCAATGGCATTGAGCCTTGCTGGAAGCTCCTGCCTTTCGCCCTTGATCTTCCTTATCTCGAGATCTATCCCCTGAAGCCTGATAAGAATGGAAAGTTCCGGTCTCATTAATCCCCTCTTCTTGTCTATTTATTGAGATTTAGCTATCGCTGCTGTCAGCAAAAAGGCAATCCCATCCATATAAAACTTCCAAACGACGCATCAAGATCATCCGTTTCCAAAGGCCCCAAAAGGCCTGAGAGGCGGACGCTCGGCACCGAATATCTCCACCTGAAACCCGAGCCCTTCCCCCTGCCCTTCCAGGAAGGCGGCAAGCTCCGAGACCACGGGATACTCGGTGTGGAAGTGACCTGCATCCACCACAAGGACCCCGGCCTCTTCGGCCAGACGGGCAATGCTATGCTTCACCTCTCCGGTGACAAAGGCATCCACACCTGCATCAAGGGCGGCCTCAAAAAGGGAAGAGCCAGAGCCGCCACACAGCCCTACCGCATGCACCTCTATATCCAAGGGGCCGGCATAGAAAAGCGACGGATTATCAAGCAGATGTGAAACATTTTTCAAGAACTGCCCTGCATCTGTCGGCCCCTTAAGCACCCCGATCCTTCCAAGCCCGACTCCATCGTCACCACTGCCTGGATTGGGCAGCAATGGCCTTGTGTCATCGAGGCCAAGGCGCTTGGCCAAGATATCGTTCACACCGCCTAAGGCAGCATCCAGATTGGTATGCATGGAGATGATAGAGATGCCATAGCGTAAAAAACCCGCCAGGAGGCGGGTATGTGGAGTGCTCAAATCTATCTTTCTGAGTGGCGAGAAGATGGCAGGATGGTGTGTCACCACAAGGTCTGCCCCCGCACCCCTGGCAAACTCCAGGAGGGGGCCTGTGATGTCCAGGGCCACCACCACCTTTTTTACCTCTTGAAAGGGGTCTCCCACCTGAAATCCGCAGTTGTCCCACTCTTCTGCAAATTCCAGCGGTGCCCATGACTCGAGGAGGGCTATGACATCCTTTACAGTAGCAGGCATCCAGGCCTCAGAGCATTAAAAAGGGTGCAATCGCAATGTTGCACCCTTTCCAGATGATCTCTCTTTTCGTAAAAGCGTTCTCTTTTTTCTTATGGACTCGCCCATTACCTATCAATCTTGATTGGGCCCACCAGGATTCGAACCTGGGACCAACCGGTTATGAGCCGGTGGCTCTGACCAACTGAGCTATGGGCCCTGAATTGGAGTTGTCAATATAAAAAGCATAACTCAATTGTCAAGTTATGACCAGCAAGCCAGAGGCAAGAGTTGACTACCGCCCATCCGGTGCTTACCTGCTTTTTTAAGGCCTGCTGTTGAGGCCCGAGCGCAGGGCGGTGCCGCAACTTGTCCGCCCTGGCAAAAGACCAGTGCACAAGCAACTTGTTCGTTGGCCATACTACACAAGCCCATACTACACAAGGAGGAAGGACAATGGCAGAGAAAAAGCTGGAAAAGGCCAAGTGGGAAGAGTATTTCAACAATCTCTCCAAGCGTCTCAAGGAGGAGAAGGCAGAGGTCGAGGTGGAGGCATTCGGGGTATTCGATCACATAGAGGCAGAGTGGCTGCCAATAGTGGGCATATCGTATGATCCCAAGGACGACATCTTCTCCATCTATATGGAGAACGAAAAGGGCGACAATCTCGATCACATAATCCACACCCCTGAGGAGGTGGATCTCGAATTCCAGGGCGACAAGCTAAAGGCGGTGGAGATAATGGGTGGAGATGGAGGAAAGACGGTCATAAAATTCAAAGAGGCCATTGCCGTCTGATCCTATCGGTTCTACCCGACACATAAACGAAGAGGATGGAAAGGGGCTTGCTGCCCTCTTTTTGGCAGCCAGCCTCTTTTTTCACCCCATCTCAACTGATGAGGCCCAAATCCGACAGGAACCTTTCTCTTAGCCCCTCCTTTTTCGAAAGACACTCCTGGGCAGTGATAGAGGCCCCTCTGATACCCCCATTTAGTGCTATCTCAGACAGGTAACACTCTCCTTCAGGTGTCAACAGCAGATCGATATGGGCATATGGAAAGCCTCCTTGCCCCATGGCCTTGCGGCATAGCTCCTCATGCCCTCGCCCCAGGCTGAAAGGACGGCTCTGTCCACCAAAATGCATATTGTTCCTGAAGCTGAAGGCGCTGCTCCTTTCATAGGCCTCCATATAGTCCCCGATGACGATCACCCTCACATCCCTTGCCCCTTTTATGAAGGGCTGGAGGACAAAGGGATAGATCCGCCTGGTGTCAGAGCCGGCCACCCTTTCAAGCCAGCTCACATGGCTGAAGAGATCCTCTGTGGAGCCCCAGAGGCTGATCCCTATTCCGCAGTCCCCCCTGTCATGCTTTGTGATCACCTCGCCTATCCCTGCCTCCTGTAGCATGCCCATGGCCTGGATGAGATCGCGCCGGGCCTGGATGACAAAGGTGTGCGGGACCATGAGATGGCCCAGGACCAGGGCCTGAAGCGCCTTGGACCTGGTCATGAGCTGGGAAGAGATGGAGGGAAAGAAGATCACCCCCCGCTCTGCCAGGATCGACATGAGCAGTTCATCGGCAGGCCCCAGGGCCGGAACGACAGCCACCACATCCCCCCTTCCGAGATGGGCCCCTTGTGTCTTGAACTGTACGGAAGAGGTGATGAGACAGGGCCGGTGCTCTTTCATCGGGGCGCTTTCAAGTGTGATCAGAAAGATAATGGGAACCTAGAATATCATCTCGGCAAAGCGGCGATAGTGCTGGCTAAGGTCTGCATAACAGAGCCCGCAATAGAGCTTCACCTCGCCATTTATGGTGGAGTCGTCGCTCCGAGGCGTAAAGCTTCCGTCGCTGTTCTGCACATAGCTGGTGGTTATGGTCACATCGTGGGCAACCTCTATGAAATGGCGGTCGTTTCCACACTCTGGACAGGTCAGGTGCTTGCCGGAGTGCCAGCCCGCCTTGGGCATGGTGATATGTGTTGCACGCTTTGGGGTGCTGGTCTCTTTCTTGTTTTTCATATGGTTTACAAAAAATGGGCTTCCTTACTGTTTGAATCATAGTAAAACTATAGATCCGGTGATTTACAAGGGGAAAATGGTGAAAATCATCGCTCTTGTCCTACGGCCTTTTCTGGACACTCCCTCCACAAGGGGAATAGACATTGATTCCTGTCAGGGTATAATTAAGATTTAGGGCCTTGTAAGGAGCCGGCTAACTGCCAAAAGGGCCCTTAAGCCATATCGATCAGACCTTGATGCCATGTCTTCTAACAGGATGAACTCAGCCCCCAAGGGGGGAAGGAATGGAAAGGAGTCCTCATGCGAACAGCCAGAGGGCTATTCCGTAAAGTCGCTCAGAAGGCTCTCCAACAGGGAGCGCCTCAAGGCATTCCTCCACCTCTTCAAGCGCGACGACAGGGTGCTCGTGATCATAGTGGCCGATCCGGACTCCATGGGAAGCGCCTTTGCCATAAAAAGGCTCCTCAGCAGGCGGGTGACCGAGACGGTCATCGCCTACTCCAATCAGATCAAGCGGCTCAACAACATCGCCATGCGCGACATATTGAAGATCCCCATGCAGCCGCTACGGGGAACCAAGAGGGACGAGTTCACCAAATTCATACTGGTGGACTCCCAGCCGACACACAAGAAAGAGTTTGAAAACATCCCCTTCCATGCCGTCATAGACCACCATCCCCTTTCGGAAGGGTGGCAGGCGCCCTTCATGGATATCCGCCCAGAGTATGGTGCGGTCTGCACCATGATGTCGGAGTACTTGAAGAGTGCAGGCATAAAACCCTCTGTGGCCCTTGCCACTGCGCTCTTCTATGGGATCAAGGTGGATACGAAGAACTTCACCCAGAAGGCCACTCCTCAGGATGTCTTCTGCTTCCAGAGCCTGTTCAAACGGATAAACCAGTACTGGCTCAGCAAGATAGAGAAGTCGGACATGAGAAAGAGCGAGCTCAAGTACTTCAGGATCGCCCTTTCCGAGATGAAGTTCCGGAAGAAAAGGATCTATGCCTATCTCGGCAGGGTCTCAAATCCGGATGTGCTGGTGCTCATAGCCGACTTTTTCACCCATGTCCATGAGGTGGGCTGGGTCTTCATTGCGGGCCAGGTCGGAGAGAAGCTGGTGATCATCCTCAGGTGTGATGGCTACAAGAAGGATGCGGGAAAGCTGGCCAAGAACTTCCTGGCCAAGTTCGGACCTGCAGGTGGGCACAAACAGAGCGCACGGGCCGAGCTGCCCATAAAGAATCTGCCGGAGGACTTCAGGCAACAGTTCAGCACCGAGGCCCTCATAAAGCTCTTTGTAAAGCATCTAGACTGATGATCAACCCATTTGCAGGGCGATCGGATTTAAAAAAAACGAGGTGCATGGAAAAAGCATCTATCAAGGATACTCTGGCGTCGGTATCCTTGATCCAAATTATACAAATTGTACTTGGAAAAGAACTGTCTCTCGATATGTGGCCTGGATATAGAGCCAGACACAGAGCAGGTGAAACAGTATGCCTAAATGCGTAGCAATGATCCTTTCTGGCGGAAGGGTGGACGAGCTCGGGGTCCTCACCTTCTACAGGCCAAAGTCCACGGTGCCGTTTGGAGGACTCTACCGCTTCATAGACTTTCCTCTGAGCAACATGCTCTTTTCCGGCATAGACCGGGTCGGCATCCTGTGTCAGTACAGGGCCAAATCCCTGGTCGAGCATATCGGCACAGGGGCAGCATGGGACATGATAGGCCGGCACCGCGGCATCACCCTGCTGCCGCCTTTTCAGGGGCTCCATGCAGCAGACTGGTATCAGGGTACGGCAGACGCAGTATATCAAAATCTCGATTTCCTGGATGCCCACAAGCCCGATCTGGTCCTTGTGGTCTCAGGCGACCATGTCTACAGCATGGACTATCAGCGGCTCATAGAGTTTCACATGGACATGGATGCCGAGGTGACCGCTGCCTTCGTGAATGTGCCTATCGAGGGGAGCCACAGGTTCGGCCTTGGAAAGATCGCCCATGACGACGAAAGGGGCGGAAGGCTAATAGAGTATGCAGAGAAGCCTGAAAGGCCCATATCCTCCTGGGCCTCGATGACCGTCTATCTCTTCGACTATCAGGTACTCAAGCAGGCCTTGATCAGAAATGCCAGAGAGCTCTCCCATGAATTTGGAAGGGACATCTTCCCCATGCTCCTTCAGGAGGGCAGGAGGGTCTATGGCTACAAGTTCCAGGGCTATTGGGCATATTGCCGCACCCTGGATGAATACTGGAAGGCCAACATGGATCTGCTGGGGCCGCACCCACGGCTCAACCTCGATACCTGGCGGCTGAGGACCAATCTGGACCACGAGGCCATACGGGACAGGGCGCCTGCACTCATTGCCACGCACCTTCGGGATGAAGGGCTTATATCGAACATCCGGGCCTACAACGGGGTCAAGATCGACGGGAAGGTGGAGGACTCCATACTCTTTCCTGGCGTCCACATTGCACCAGGGGCATATGTCAAGGACTCAATCCTCTTCTATGACACCCAGATAGGCCCAGGGGCCAGGGTGGAGCGCACCATCACGGACATAGGCACCAGTATTGGAAAGGAGGCGAGGGTCGGAAGGCCGGCCGGAGAGCTCACAGTGATAGGCATGGACAGCTCCATCCCCATGAAGGTGGAGATCGGCCAGGGCTGCATGGTATATCCAGGGCTTCAGGGAAAGGATTTCAAGGAATCGAGCTATCCAGATGGCACATCCATCGTCCCTGATCCTTGATGGAGATCTAGGACGAGCAAGGCCCCGCCTGCATCATGATAGCGGAAGTCAAATGGGCACTCAGAACTTGACCCGGTTTCTGCCCTCTTCCTTTGCGGCATAGAGCATCTGGTCTGCCCGTTCTATCACCTCACGCACATCAGGCTCGCCCTGCCAGGAGGCAACCCCGAATGAGGCAGTGATCTTGAGCTTGAGGCCCTGACGGTTCACTATGAACCGGCTCTTGTTCATGCGAATGCAGAAGGATTCCGCAAGCTCAACCGCCTCTTTGATATCCACTCCTGGAAGGATCACAGAAAACTCCTCCCCACCATAGCGATATACAGAGCCAGAGGATGCAAAGTGCCCTTTCAGGAGGGCTGCAAACTGTCTGAGCAGGGCATCGCCCACCGGATGCCCGTAGGAGTCGTTGACATTCTTGAAGTGATCAAGGTCGATCATTATCAGGGAGAATGTGCGCTCCTTGTCGGGATTCTCCTTGATCCCTCTGTTGAGATCATCCACGTCCTGATCCCAAGCCCGGCGGTTCAAGGCACCGGTCAGGGCATCTTCGTTCACCTTCTTGGCAAGATCGCTCAGGAGCTGCTCCTGCTTGGCCACATTGTCAAGGACGCTCCTTACGCTGTGGAGGAAATTCTCGTTCGTATCCTTTATGGCATCGAGGTGGCTCGATATCTCCCTTCCTGTCCCTATACCAGAGTCAAGCATGGCGCCATGCATCTCCCGTAGCTTTTCATCGAGGAGGGAGATATTCTGCCTTGCATCCTTTTCAAACTCGCTGAAGATCTTCTGTGCCTCGGCCAGCCTGTCCCTGGCACCATGGATTATGGTCTTGATCCTGGAGGCTACTGCATCCTGATCCTGCCTTACGAGTTCCAGGACCGTCTGCTTCTTGAGGGTGTTTGCAGCCTCGAGAAACTCTCTTTCATAGCACTTGGGAAGCGGGGGCGTGTTGCTGTTTATGAGGTTGTGAAGACACGATCTTGCCACCTCAGAGATATCCTGCAGAACATTTCTCCAAGAGGTATCCAGAAACTCCTGAGATTGGCCTTCGACTACCTTGGTCACAGCAACTCTCCTGATTTTACTGCTATTTTTTTATCGATTTGAAGAGAAAAAGGACTACAGGTGCTACTTCAAGGACCAGAACCTGGACTGGAAGGAAAGCGCCCTGTCAAGCTCCTTAAAATCTATATCGGAAGATTTAGATGACTCTAAAATCCTATCGATTTCCGTATGGTTTTTCCTGCAAATTCGGAGCACCTCAAGCACCCCATCCCTCAATCCAGTAAGATTGTATCCGCCCTCTAGGGTGAATATCACCCTGCCATCACAGGTATCACGAGCCATCTGTAAGATGCTTGCAGCAAGGAGCCCAAATCCATCGGCACTCACCATCATGCCCCCCAAGGGGTCATCGCGGTAGATGTCAAAGCCGGCAGAGACCAGGATCAGCTCGGGCTTGAACTCGAGGCATATGGGTCTCAAGAGTCTCGAAAAGACGGCGTAGTACTCCTGATCACCCTTGCCGGCAGACATGGGAACGTTCACCGTATAGCCCTCGCCCTTGCCGCTGCCTGCCTCCTCAAGGCGTCCGGTGCCCGGATAGTAGGGAAACTGATGGGTGGAGAAGTAGAGCACCCTATCATCGTCGTAGAAGCTGTGCTGTGTGCCGTTTCCGTGGTGCAGGTCCCAGTCCACGATCAGGATCCGCTCAAGCCCGTGGATATTCATGGCATAATGGGCGGCAAGGGCGACATTGTTGAAGAGGCAAAAGCCCATGGCCCTGTCACGCTCGGCGTGGTGGCCAGGTGGCCTTACAAGCCCAAAGCCGTTGGCTGCCCTCCTCTCCATCACCTCATCCACCAGGACGAACAGCCCGCCTGCCGCCTTTATGGCCGCCTCCCAGGAATAGGCAGAGGTGGATGTATCGGGATCGAGCTGATAGTGCTCCACGCCGGCAGTCCGGCTGATCCTCTCTATATAGGCAGGATCATGGTTCCAGGCCAGCTCCTGCCTGGTAGCGGCCCTGGGCGCCACCTGTTCAAAGCCGGGGCTATCCGAAAGTCTGTTGTCCAGGGCGGAGTATATGGTCTTGAGCCGTTCCGGAGACTCGGGATGCCAGAGGCCTGGCTCGTGCTTTATATAGATCTCGTCTCTCAGGATAAGTGTGGGAAGGGTCAGGGACGACATTTCCTGCATGGACAGTACCCCCTTTTGAAGGCTTCTATGCGCCTTTTGATTATTACACGATTCCTGGACGATGTCTTCTTCCCATTTGGACACCAGGGCCTGTGAAAGCGCATGCTGTGCCTGTTGCCAATATAGTATGGCTCCAGATCCTTTGCTCTTATGCTCCAGATCCCCACCCGCCGGGATATGGCCGAGCGCTGGGCTGCCAGGAGCCGCTTCCAGTATCTGTTTCCTCCCTGGTAGCGGCATGCCATTGCAAGGCCGTTTCGCACCAGGATCTCGCTTACGAGCTTTCCATTTCTCAGATAGACATGGGCCAGGAGCCGCCCATAGCGGTCATGGGAGCGCTGTCTGTCTATCTCGATATCTATGACCTTGCCCTGCACCAACCTCCTGTTGGCCTCCTTGGCCTCCTGGGCAAAGGGCTCTGCCGGCCGATTCTCCTTGGCCAGCTCCGGGGCATTTATTCCCACATAGCGCAGGTGCCTGCCATCTTTCAGCACGATGGTATCTCCATCTATGACATAGGTGCAGAGCACACGCTGGCGGCTTGCCCCCTGACACCCCATGGTCAGCAGAAGTGTCATCAAAATGGAAAGGGCCAGCACTGTGGCTGGCCCCAGGACCATGGTGTTTCCATGGATCTTATCTTCAGGAAGATTCATGAGGCTACACCCTCGATTCGGAAGATCTTAAGCTGTCTGAGGCAGATCCCTTCCGGTAATGCGCCTGTACGCCTCCAGATAGCGCTGCCTCGTCTTGTCTATTATCTCCTGCGGTAGCTTTGGTGCAGGGGGCTTCTTGTCCCACTTTATGGACTCGAGATAGTCGCGCACGAACTGCTTGTCGAAGCTTGCCTGGGAGCGGCCGGGCTCATAGTCGTCCAGGGGCCAGAAACGGGAGGAGTCCGGTGTCAAGACCTCGTCTATCAGGATGATCTCACCGTCGTAGATGCCAAACTCGAACTTGGTATCGGCAATGATGATCCCCTTTGACAGGGCGTAGTCAGCGGCCTCCTGGTAGAGCCGAAGGCTTATCTCCTTCACCTTTTCAGCAGTATCGGCGCCTACTATCTCCTTGGCCCTTTCAAAGGATATGTTTTCGTCATGGAGACCCGCCTCGGCCTTGGTGGATGGAGTGAATATGGGCTCTGGCAGCTTGTCGGACTCCTTCAGGCCAGCAGGCAGCTCGATGCCGCATATCTGACCGCTCTTCTGATAGGACTTCCAACCAGACCCGGATATGTAGCCCCTTACTATGCACTCTATGGCAAGGGGGCGAGCGATCTTGACCAGCATGCTCCTTCCTTCGAGCTGATCCGCATATTGCTGGAGCTCCTGCGGATAGCGGGACACATCGGTCTCCACCAGGTGATTTGGCACTATATGGCCGAGTTTTTCAAACCAGAAGAGCGAAAGCTGGGTCAGCACCCTGCCCTTGTCCGGGATCGGATCTGGCAGCACCACGTCGAAGGCCGACAGCCTGTCTGTTGCAACCAGCAGCAGGTTCTCTCCCACCTTGTAGATATCCCTCACCTTTCCCTTGTTGACAAGTTCCACGCCCTTCAAGTCGGTCTCAAAAACAACCATGTCTCTTTCGCTCCTTGGATGAATGGATTGTGTTGTAGATGGTCCTCAGCTATTTAACATAAAAACCAGATATGAAAAGCCCATGAGATATATGAGCCCTGCAATGGACCAGCTGCGCCACATGCTCACCAGCCCTTGGAACTCGCCTGAGATGAAACGATAGAGCACAAAGAGGCTCACAACGACGGCAAAACAGATGATGAGGCTGTCGAGCAGGGGGAATATCCAGTCCGGGCAGACAAAGGTCCAAGACATGAGTGACGGCAGCCCGAACTGCCTTGCAAGGGTGGGGAAGAAGTCCGGGGCATTGGCCACTGCATAGTTGAGCCTGTATGCCAGCTCACCTGCAAAGGCCATGGGCAGAAGAATAGGCACCATGGGCGAGAACTTGCCGAAGAGCTCATCCTCTGTGAATCCGAAGAGCCAGGCCCCAAGCCTTATGATGGCATAGACATATATGAAGCCAACGGCCATGAAGACCAGGTTTAGGCCCATGCTCAATGCAACCGGCTCATGGCTCAACATGATGGGAGGTGCCCAGATGCTCTGCCCCCAGAAGCGGACGAGCTGGGAGCCCATGAGAAATGGGATTATGTAGGAGCAGGTTATGAACCTCCCCTTGTTGGTGAGCAGCTCTCTTAGAGGGCTTCGAATGTTGAGCTGGGGAGAGCCCTTGTCACACGCCTTCAGACAGTGGCCGCACACCAGGCACTCCAGGTTGTTTCGCACATTGTAGGCCCCGAGAAAGACCGGGCACCCCTCCACCTGCCCTGGGATGCCGCGCTTGCAGGCAAAGGTCTTGCACTCCCGGCACTTGTCGTGGTCCGGCCTGAACTCCAGCAGAGAGACCGTGGAGGCGACCCCTATCAACCTGCCCATTGGGCAGAGGTAGCGGCACCAGGTCTGTTTTGGAAAGACCATGGCCGTGATGGTGGCACCAGCCAGGATCGAAAGGATCAGCAGGGCCGTAGCCCTTGGAGACTCCTTTATGGGCGTGGACTCCTCGATCCAGAATATCAGGATCAGAAGAAACAGGGACCAGTAGGCGGCGTGTTTCCTGAGAGAATGGGGGATCTTGAGATCGAGGCAGAGACCTAATTTCTGTGCCAGTCTGCCGACACCGGGAAAGGGGCAGAAGCCGCACCACATGCGGCCCACAAAGAACCAGCTCAGAACTATGGAGGGCCACCAGACACCCCAGGAGAGATAGAGGCTGCAGTTCCTTTCCGGCTCCTGGGGGCCAAAGAGGCCGATGAGGATGAGAAACGAGAATATCACGTCCCCGATGGTCCTGATGACCGCATGGAGACGGCGCCTCTTGAAGAAGTGATAGATGGAGGGGAAGGCCTTGAACAGATCGATCCTGTCTTCAGGCGCACAATCAAGGATTATGTTTATAAGCCTGCCTATGGACGACAACAGACCTCCACCTCTCTATACCCGCTTGAGGGCTATGTCTTGCAGGCCTGCTTGAGGCTGCCCACGAACCTTGCCACCTTCTCCACCGCCTTGTCCCTCTTGGACGGGTTCTTCCCGGCCCTCTGGAACTCCTCGTGTATCATCTTGACTATGGCGCTGCCCACAATTATCCCATCCGCCTTGCTGGCCAGGGCCGAGACCTGTTCCGGCCTGGAGATGCCAAAGCCCACACAGACAGGGATGGACGAAAGGGCCCGGACCCTTTCAAGGCCCTGGGCAACCGTCTTTGGGAGCTCGGTTCTCGCCCCGGTGATCCCCAGCACCGACACATAATATAAAAATCCCCTGGAGGCCCTGGCATTCTTGCGCACCCGATCCTCAGGCGTGTTCGGGGCCACCAGAAATATGTTGGCCATGTCCTTGGCCCTGGCCTCCTTGAGCCAGGGGCCTGCCTCCTCCAGGGGAAGGTCCGGGATGATGGTGCCATCGGCCCCTGCCTGTGATGCGTCACGGGCAAAGCTTGCAAGCCCATAGCGCAGGATCGGATTGTAATATCCCATGAGGACGATGGGGATCTGGGTCTGCCTCCTTATCCTTGCAACGAGATGGAGCACCTTTTCGGTATTGACCCCCGAATCGAGCGCCCTGAAGCTTGCCGCCTGGATGGTCGGGCCATCTGCAAGGGGATCGGAAAAGGGAAGCCCAAGCTCTATGATGTCGGCTCCGGCCTCGGCCATCTCCACGACCAGGGCCTCCGTTGCCTCCATATCCGGATCCCCCGATGTGACAAAGGGGATCATGGCAGCCTCGCCCTGTGCCTTAAGCTCCCTGAATCTCTTGTCTATCCTATTCATGGCCATCTGCCCTGCCCCCTCCTCCGAAGATCTCCGCAACGGTTGCCACGTCCTTGTCTCCGCGGCCCGAGAGATTTATCACCACGACACTCCCCTTCTTGAACTGCCCTGCCTCCCGTTTCAGCCAGGCAATGGCATGGGCGCTTTCAAGGGCAGGGATGATACCCTCTGTCTCCGAAAGGAGCCTGAATCCATCCAGGGCCTCGTCGTCGTCCACTGCATGATACTCCGCCCTGCCACTATCCTTGTACAGGCTGTGCTCAGGCCCCACCCCTGGGTAGTCTAGGCCAGGGGCAACCGAATGGGCACCCTTTATCTGCCCCCACCTGTCCTGGAGCAAATAGCTCATGGTCCCATGGAGGACACCGGGCTCTCCGACGCTGAGGGTGGCGGAGTGGTGTTCGGTATCCACCCCCTCACCGGCAGCCTCCACACCGATGAGCCTGACAGAGCCCTCCTTGGCAAAGGGGTAGAAGATGCCCATGGCATTGCTCCCGCCGCCTACACAGGCGATCACGGCATCTGGCAGCCTGCCTACCGCACGTCTGATCTGCTGCCTGGTCTCGCGGCCTATGACGCTCTGGAAATCCCTGACCATCATGGGATAGGGATGCGGACCAACCACCGAGCCTATGATGTAGTGGGTGGTCTCCACATTGGTCACCCAGTCCCTGATGGCCTCGTTGATGGCATCCTTCAGGGTCTGGGTGCCTGAATCCACCGGGATGACCTTGGCCCCTGTAAGCTCCATGCGAAATACGTTCATGGCCTGGCGCACGGTGTCCTTCCTGCCCATATAGACCTCGCACTTGAGCCCCATGAGGGCTGCGGCAGTAGCTGTGGCGACACCGTGCTGACCCGCCCCGGTCTCTGCGATGATGCGCTCTTTGCCCATCTCCTTGGCAAGGAGGATCTGCCCAATGGTATTGTTGATCTTGTGGGCCCCTGTGTGAGTCAGGTCCTCTCTTTTGAGAAAGACCCTTATATGCCCACCCACTGCCTCGGCGAGCCTCTTTGCCTCATAGAGGGCGGTAGGCCTTCCCACGTACTCCTTCAATATCCTTGAAAACTCCGCCTTGAAGCCAGGATCCCTCCTGAGCCGCCTGTAGGCCTCTTCGAGCTCGAGCAGAGCCGGCATCAGCGTCTCCGGGACATACCTGCCTCCAAATGGGCCGAAGTGGCCCTTCCTGTCCGGATTTGACCGGAATTTCACACCCTTTTTCAAGTTAAACCTCCAGTTGCAGCTCCTTGAGTGCAAGCCCTTATGAATCGCTCCACCCGACAGAGGTCCTTGATGCCAGGCCGAAGCTCAAGCCTGGAGCTTGCATCCACTCCAAAGGGCCTGACCTGCCTTATCGCCTGGGCAACATTTCCCTCATCCAGCCCCCCTGCAAGTATGACGGGAAGAGCCGAATTCTCTATGACCCTGCGGGCAAGAGTCCAGTCACCTGTCAAGCCGGTTCCGCCATGCGCCTCGGGGCTGTAAGAGTCGACAAGGAGGGCCCTTACACAATCTTCATATCCCTTGGCAGCCTCGACATCCTCAAGATCCTTGAGCCTCAGGGCCTTGATAGCCCTTTTCTTGAGCCGGCGGCAATATTCCGGCGGCTCACCGCCGTGAAGCTGTATCAGGTCGAGCCCCACTCGGGAACAGATCGCCTCTACACTGGCCATGGGCTCGTTCACGAAGACCCCGACACTCTTGACCTCAGGGCCGAGTCTCTCCACTATCTCCCTTGCCCTTTCAGGGCAGATGTAACGCGGGCTGCTCCTGACAAAGATGAAACCCAGACACTGGGCGCCCATCTCGCTGATCGCCCTCGCCTGTGCATGGCTGGTTATCCCGCATATCTTTATGAACATGATATCTTAAAAAAAATCCCTAAATTGCCTGACAAGCCGACCAAGCAGCAAGGCGGCCCCAGGGCCCTGCTTATACCAGAAACTGCTTGAGCTTGCCTATCCTGTCATCAGAGGTCACCAGAGACTCTCCTATCAGGAGGGCGCTTACGCCGTGCTCCTTGAGATATCTGGCGTCCTGTCCGGACCTTATTCCGCTCTCACTGACCACCGGGATGCTGTCAGGGATCACCCCCTTGACCCGGACGGTGGTCTCGAGAGATACAGAGAAATCCTTCAGGTTCCTGTTATTTATGCCGATCAGGGCCGCCCCTGAGGAGAGGGCCTTTTCCGCCTCGACTTCGTCGTGCACCTCCACCAGGCATGCCAAGGAAAGCTCCCGGGCATGGGCCAGGAACTCGGATATCTGGGAAGCGGTGAGGATTGCGGCAATGAGCAGGATCGCATCCGCCCCCCAGCGTCGGGCCTCGTCTATCTGGATGTGGTCTATGATGAAGTCCTTCCTGAGGAGCGGAAGGTCAACCGCACGTCTTACATCCATGAGATAGGACAGGGAGCCCTTGAAGAACTCCTCATCCGTCAATACGGACATGGCCGAGGCCCCTGCCTCCTGATAATCCCTTGCAAGGGCCACCGGATCGAAATCGGGACAGAGCAACCCCTTGGATGGAGAGGCCTTCTTGGCCTCTGCAATGATCCTGAGGGGCTCATCGGGGCCCTTGCGGCTCACGGCAGAGGCAAATCCCCTGGTTGGGCCAGGATCCATGGGAGGATCACTGAGACCTCGTCTTTTAAGCCTGGAGACCTCACCCCTTTTGAACTCCACTATCTTGTCTAGGATGTTCACTCGACACCTCAAGAATTGGTCATCTCAACAAGGTCCTCGAGCACCTTCATCGCCCTTCCCGAATCGATGCTCTCTTCTGCCAAGGCCCTGGCCTCCTTGAGGTCTGACGCCTTTGCCGCCAGATGGATCGCAGCAGCCGCATTCAGGACCACCATGTCCCTCTTCGGTCCCTTTTGCCCCTGGAGGATGGCCCTCGTGATGGCGGCATTCTCCTCTGGCCCTCCACCCATTATCTCGCTCAGTTGCGACTCCGGAAGGCCGAAATCGGACGGGGCGACCTGAAAGGTATCCACCCTTCCATCCTCGATGGAAGAGACCGTAGATGCTCCGGCTATGGAGAGCTCATCCATGCCGCCGCTGCCATGCACCACCCAGGCCCTCCTGGCCCCGAGCTCTGCCAGCACCCCTGCCATCACCGGGCACAGATCCCGTGAGAATACACCGAGCAGCTCTATCTCCGCCCCTGCCGGATTGGTAAGGGGGCCAAGCAGGTTGAATATGGTCCTGATGCCCATCTGCCTCCTTGGGCCGATCACGCTCTTCATGGCCGGATGGAGCTTTGGGGCAAACAGAAAACCCAGTCCGATCTCCTCTATGCACCTTGTGACCCTTTCCGGCCCCACATCCAGATTGACCCCAAGCTCCTCCAGGAGGTCTGCGCTCCCGGACCTGGAAGACACGGACCTGTTGCCGTGCTTGGCCACCTTGATGCCGGCACCGGCCACCACGAATGCGGTGGTGGTGGAGACGTTGAAGGTGCCGGAGGCATCCCCGCCTGTACCCACTATGTCCACCAGGGGCTCACCGGCTGGAAGATGCGGCTCTATCCTGGTGGCCTTCTGGCGCATCACAGCGGCTGCACCGGCTATCTCATCCACTGTCTCACCCTTCATGCGAAGAGCAGTGAGCAAGGAGCCTATCTGGGCGTCGGTGGCCCTGCCCTCCATGAGCTCATCCATCACCTCCTGCATCTCCTGCCTTGAAAGGTCCTGACCCTCTACCACCTTCTTTATGGCTTCAACGACTCCATCCATTCCCTTGTTTCCCTCCAAATCAGACCCCAGTATCCAGAAAGTTCTTCAAAAGCCTCTTGCCCTCAGCGGTGAGTATGGACTCCGGATGAAACTGGACCCCCTCTATGGGCAAGCTCCTGTGGCGTATCCCCATGAGCTCATCCTTCTCGGACCAGGCACTCGCCATGAGCTCTGGAGGCAGAGTGGCCTCATCGACTATGAGGGAGTGGTATCTCATGGCCTCAAATGGGTTTGAAAGCCCGGCAAAGATACCCTTTCCATCATGGCGTATCATGGAGGTCTTGCCATGCATGAGCCTTTCGGCCCTCACCACCTCGGCCCCGAAGGCCGCCCCTATGGACTGATGGCCAAGGCAGACCCCCAGGATAGGCATCCTGCCTGCAAAGTGCCTGATGGCCTCCATGGAGATACCCGCTTCATGGGGGGTGCATGGTCCTGGCGATATGAGCAGGTGGCTCGGCCGCATGGACTCGATCCCCTCCAGGGTGATCTTGTCGTTTCTCACCACCTCCACCTCGGCCCCGAGCTCGCCCAGATACTGGACGATGTTGTATGTGAAGGAGTCGTAGTTGTCTATGAGAAGTACCATCTGGCCCTTCCTCCTGGCCTATAACTTTTCGCCTGCATCCTGTCTCGCCTGCAAGGTCACCACCTCAGGTCAACCGCTGGGCGCTCTCCACTGCCCGCATCAGGGCCTTGCCCTTGTTTATCGTCTCCTGCCACTCCCTTTCAGGCACGGAATCGGCGACAATGCCCGCCCCTGCCTGGAGATAGAGCATGTCTGCCTTCTGACACAGCGTCCTGATGGTGATGGCAAGATCCATGTTGCCTGTAAAGCCGATAACCCCCACGGCCCCGGCATATGGGCCGCGCCTTGCATGTTCAAGCTCATCTATTATCTCCATGGCCCTGATCTTTGGGGCACCGGAGACAGTGCCTGCCGGAAAACAGGCCCTGAAGACATGAAAGCTGTCGAGCCCCGGCTTCAGCCGCCCTGTCACGCTGCTCACTATGTGCATCACGTGGGAGTAACGCTCTATGACCATGAACTCGTCCACCCTGACAGAACCGGGAAGCGCCACCCTGCCCACATCGTTTCTCCCGAGATCGACCAGCATCACGTGTTCGGCCTTCTCCTTCTCGTCTGCCAAAAGCTCCTTTTCAAGGGCAAGGTCCTCTTCCTCGCTCCTTCCCCTCGGCCTTGTGCCGGCTATCGGGCGCACCTCTATCAGGTCCCCGGTGACCCTGACCAGGATCTCCGGGGAAGAGCCCACCAGCACCTCGTCGGCCAACCTCAGGAAGTAGAGATAGGGAGAGGGGTTTATGCGCCTTATGGCCCTGTAGAGCTCGAATGGCTCCACATAGCTCTTGCCGGAAAAGCGCTGGGACAGGACGACCTGGATGATATCCCCTGCCCTGATGTACTCCTTGGCCCGCTCGACCATGGACTCGAACCGTTCCTGATCCACCTCGGGCCTGAGAACCGTCTCGAACTGGCTGAGCCCCCCGGGATCAGGGTAGTCTATGCCCCGCCTGATCTTCATGACCATGGTCTCTATCAGGGCCTGGCCCTTTCTGTATAGCTCCCGAGGCGGGGTATCGCCCTTGTTGCTGAGACAGGCGATTATGTTGAGGCTCTGTTTCAGATTGTCGAAGACCAGAAGCACTTCCGGAAACATGAGCACTGCATCGTTGAAACCTGCCGTGTCCGGCGGGGCCTCGGGAAGGTCCTCCACGAATCGCACCATGTCATAGCCGAGAAACCCCACCGCACCCCCGTAGAACCTGGGAAGGCCGGGCAGTTCCGGGGCACTGAACCCCTTCATGAGCTCCTGGATGTATGAAAGGGGATCCTCCACCTCGAGGGACTCGACCCCGCTTCTGCGTTCCAGGGTGATCTGCCTGCCCCGGACCTTCAGGACCAGAAATGGCTGTAGCCCGATCAGGCTATAGCGCCCCCATCGCTCTCCGCCCTCGAGGCTCTCCAGCAAGAAGGCATATTCTCCTGATCCTGCAACCTTCTGAAAAAGGGAGACAGGGGTGTCGAAATCCACACAGATCTCCCTTGAGACGGGAACGATGTTGTACTCTTTGGCAAGCTCCAAAAATTGATCGAGGTCCGGGCTTATCATCACCTGTCACCCAAAAATGATCTATCCATCATTGACTGCAATCTCACTATCTATTGCAAGATCCTGTTTCCAAGGGACCCGGCAGCAAAGCCCTGTCTTCCGGCCCTTTCACATACAGCGCATCACCAAATGGCCCCATATGCCCTTCCTTGCTGCCAATGCCCCAAAATAAAAAGGCCGTGTCCATCTCCTGCGGCCACGGCCTTGATCCCGTTTTTCTGATTTTTTCAGCGGCAAGACAAGGGCGGACCGCACCTCTGGGCTCTATGCCACCATCGCCATGCTATTGCGCCATTTACCATAAAAGCCATGAGTCCCTTTGCCCCCCTTAAAAGGCCTCCATCCACCCCGAGAATTCAGGCTTCAGGAGTCTTTTATATAAAATAGTGGCAGATGAAAGACAACCATTTTGTTGAGAACCTGACACCCGGGATGGGGTCGGATCGACCGATATGGTGTAGGGAAGCGTCATGTCCGGAGGATTTTTCGATTTGCCCAACACCAAACCATCTATTAACCTTGTCAACCTGATATCTCATAAAGCCGGGGGACAAGATCGATCCCCTGACAAACCGTAAAGAGAGCCGAATCGTAATCAAGACGGCCATATTACCGATGTTACCTTCATTATGATCGCCATATCTGTATTGGAAAAGGATATAGAGGGGATACTGGGCAGGACAGCTGCCTGCAAGGAGAGTGCAGATATCATGGAGATACGGGTGGATCCATTTCCCCCGGGGCTCTCCATCCCTTTTGATGCACTGATAGAGGCTGCATCACCAACGCCTGTGATAATAACCAACAGACGCAGGGAGGAAGGGGGCAGCTTCAATGGTGACGAGGTCTCCAGGATCGCCCGCTTGAAAGAAGCACTCCGGCACAGGCCTGCCTATATAGACGTGGAGCTCTCTACGGAACCGCAGCTCAGGGACGGGCTCCTGTCCATGGCCAAAGAGGCAGGGGTCAAGACCATAGTCTCCTGGCACGACTTTGAAGCCACCCCAGCCCGGGAAACCATCTGTTCCATCTTCGAACAGATGGCCTCCTTGGGGGCAGATGTGGCCAAGATAGTCACCACGGCCAGATCCCACCAGGATTTCCTGACCCTGGTACCGCTCTTCTCACTGGCCCAGGGGCACAAGACGGATGTCATCGCCTTCTGTATGGGCAGTGCCGGGATATATTCCAGGGTCTGCGCCCCGTTCATGGGAAGCATGCTCACATTTGCTGCACCGGACCAGGCCCAGGCAACGGCACCCGGGCAGCTGGCCGTCTCCAGACTCAAGGAGATCATGGAGACACTGGGATTTAAAAAAGAGGGATGAAGATAGTACTCACCAATGACGACGGCATCCATGCCCTTGGCCTTTGCGCCCTTCACGAGGCACTGAGCCAGGACCATGAGGTCATCGTGGTGGCACCGGATGGGGAGCGAAGCGCCGTTGGCCATGCCATTACCCTCGCAGATCCCATCAAGGTGAGACAGATCCCCTTTTCCCGAAACGGCACCGGCTGGGCCATAAACGGCACCCCTGCCGATTGCGTCAAACTGGCCCTCAACTGCCTCGTAGAGGGGCCTCCCGTGGATCTTGTGATCTCGGGCATCAACGTAGGGGCCAATGTGGGAATAAACGTGCTCTACTCAGGGACGGTATCCGCTGCGACAGAAGCTGCCATCCTTGGGGTAAAGGGAATTGCGATATCATTGGACACGCTTAGAGATCCCCAGTTTTGTGGTGCTGCACTATATGCCAAAGAGATTGCCGAATGGTTTGTTTCATCTCAGCAGGAGAGTTTTGCAATCAACGTCAATGTCCCCTCCATTGCCTTTCATAGGATACGCGGAGTTAAGGTTACCAAGCAGGCTACGTTTTCTCTTCAGGAACGCTTTGAAAGGCGGACAGATCCCAGAGGAAACACCTATTATTGGCAGTGCCTTGCATCTGTCGAGCATATTCCTGACCAAGAGTGTGATATAGCCTGGTTGAAGAAAGACTACATTACTGTCACTCCACTTCGACATGATTTGACTCTCATGGAGAAGATTGGGGATTTAAGCCCACCAGAACCTGTTTAGTCTTTTTTGATTTTTTATCTATTTCCTGCTTGACAATTTCTTTCCAAGAGAATAATTATCAAAATAAACCTTCATGAAAGGAGCGGGAAATGGCGAGAAAACGTAGCAGGCCCTATACAGTTGAAGATGTGGAGTTCGTTTATAAGAACTACGCGAACATGACAGCTTCTGAAATTGCAGAAGAGTTGGGGATCAGCAAATTTCAAGTGTCAAAAATCGTCAGTGAATTGAGAAGCTATGGCGTAGACATGCCTAAGAAGACTGCAAAGAGGGCCAATCCTGTTGAGCAGTTCTTGAAGAAAGAGGGGCTTCCCATCAAGAAGAAGGGTGGCGGCAAGAAAAAGAAATAGTCTCCCTTTCGGTTAAGCAAACCTTTGAAGGCCAGCATGTATGCTGGCCTTTTTGTTTGGAAATATATCCTGAGATTGAATCCTGCTTGCCTGTTGCGGCTTTCTCTACTAACTTCCCAATAAGGAATCTGCTTGCCTTGCCGAGTAGTGCTCATATCCTTTCGAGCTGCCTACAGGTTATAGCAAATATAGATGGAGGCTATCAGCACATGAAGATAACAGGCTACAGGTTTGGATCCATCTCTATCGATGGCAAAGGCTATAACAAGGACCTCAAGATCATAAAGGGGGTCATCTATCCCGAGTGGTGGCGGGATCAAGGCCACCTCCTCCAGGTAAAGGACATCGAAGACGTGCTTGCAGCAAGACCCCATACGCTGATCGTCGGGACAGGGGCCTCCGGCCTAATGAAGCTTGCACCCGACGTAAAAGAGACACTGGCCTCAAAGGGGATCAGGACAGAGGCGCTGCCAAGCGAACTGGCCGTCCAGCGCTTCAACGAGCTCGTGGACATGGAGGGCTTGGATGCAGTGGCCCTGGCGATCCATCTCACATGCTGAGGACCCTGGCCTGGCCTCATCCGCCCCCTGGCAGGATCCCCAGAGACGACCGCCCATATGATCGGGGCCTGCTCTCCTGCCCGAAGTAAGATCGGAGGTCAACCGGATTGTCTCGCCTGAAGGAACAGAGTGCAAATGCCCTTTCAAGATGGGTCCTTTGGTGCCATGAACATCCGCTCATCATCCTGATTGGCGGCCTCATCCTGACCGGAGCCGCCCTCTTCCAGGCCAAGGGGATCAAGATCTCCACCGATACGGCAGGGATGATCTCCCCTGAGCTCAGATATATCCAGGTCTATCACGAGTTCAAGCGCGAGTTTCCAACCACCACGGACAATATCGTGGTGGTGATCGACGGCAAGACTCCAGATCTAGCAGACCGGGCAGTCCATGAACTGAAAGGGGCACTGGAGCAAAAAAGGGATCTGATGCCCTGGATCTACATGCCGGGTGGAGGTGAATTCTTCGAAAGAAACGGGCTCCTCTTCCTGGATACGGACGAACTCGAAAGACTCTCCGTAAAACTTGCACAGGCCGCACCGTTTCTCGCCATGCTCACGGAACACAGGGATGCCGGCGCCTTCCTGGAGCTCCTGGATCGCTATATCTCATCCCGCCCTCTCTCAACCGGGGGAGGCGGCAAAGAGGGCACCTTCGAACAGGTGCCCGAAATCGGCCTCGGCCCCATCTTCACAGAGCTTGCCCGCACGTTCAAGAGCGCAGCAGGAGGGGAGTTCTATGAATTTTCATGGCAGCGCCTCCTTGGCCCTGATGGGCAGGGAGAGGATTCATCGAGGCGTTTTCTGATCGTAAAGCCCTCTGTGAGCTACGGCCAGGTCCTTCCCGGAAAGGAGGCCATAGAGGCCATCAGGCATGAGGCCGCCCGGCTGGGGATTGGCCCGGAAAGGGGTGTCAGGCTATCCCTGACAGGCGACATCCCCATGGAGTACGACGAACTGAGGAGTGTGACCAGGGGTGCAAAGAGTGCTGGGATACTCTCCTTCATAATGGTGACCCTGGTGCTCGTCATGGGCCTAGGCTCTGTCAGGCTCGTGACGGCAACGGTGCTTCCGCTCCTGATGGGGCTTTCCTGGACTGCGGCCTTCGCCTCCATTGCGATAGGCCACCTCAACATGATCTCAGTTGCGTTTACGGTGCTGTTCATCGGGCTTTCCGTGGACTATGCCATACACCTGTGCCTCCGTTACAGGGAGCTGATAGAAGAAGGAACCACATCCAAGGAGGCGGTGGGCATCACGGCCAGGCAGGTTGGCCCTTCCCTCCTCCTCTGCTGTCTTACCACTGCATCCGCCTTCTACTCCTTTACCCCCACAGACTTCGCCGGGGTGGCGGAGCTGGGCATAATCGCTGGCACGGGCATCATCATAGGGCTCCTTGCAAATCTGAGCATCATCCCTGCACTCCTGTCCCTGTTTCCGCTAAAACAGGGCAAAAAGAGGCCCTATTACATGAAGCTTGGCAACAGGCCCGGTGTGGTCAGGATACTCACCGCCCCCTACAGGCACAGCAGGATCATCAGGGTGCTGGTGCTCGTGGCCCTTGTTGCAGGCATCTACGGGGCCATGCAGGTGGAGTTCGACTCGAATCCGATAAATCTGCGCGATCCCGATTCTGAATCGGTAAGGACATTCAAAAGACTCATCAAGGAGGATCCCTCTCCCTGGGCACTCGAGTCCATGGCCGACCAGGAGGAGGCAGCACTCCGGCGTGCCAGGGCCTTTTCGGCCATATCCGGCATAAAGCGGGTGGTGACCCTGGACAGCTTCATCCCAGAGGATCAGGATGAGAAGCTCCCTATCATAGAGGAGACCTACATGATACTCGAGCCCGTGCTGACCAGCACCTGCCAAGGGGCTGAAGGCCTGCCGGAAACGGCTGATGCCGGCCCAGAAAGGGACAGCCCATGGCATGAGGAGCTCGACAGGATCACTGCCTTTGTAACCAGGCTGAAGGGACTCGTGTCTGGGAGAGGGCTTGAAAGCCCGGGAGAGAAAGAGGCTGCAAAGGAGCTGCTCGAGGCCATGGATGCCTTTCTGGATAGGCTCTCAAGCCAGGGGCCAGTAGCCAGGCAGCACTCTCTAGCACACCTGGATCGACTGCTCTTTTCCGGCTTCGGCCGTGCCATTGAAAGGCTTGACCTTGCCCTTTCCACACAGGGGGTCACGAAAGAGGATCTGCCGGCAGAGCTGGTGAGGCAGTGGATAGGATCGAGCGGAAAATGGAGGATCCAGGTGGTACCCCTCAAGGTGCCAGGAAACGATGAGCAGATAGAGAGATTCATCCAGAGCGCCAGGGCCGTGGACCCGGATGTCACCGGCTTTCCGGTTCAGATAATAGAGGGCGGGCGAGCTGTGGTGCGCTCCTTCAAGGAGGCCTTTACACTGAGCTTCTGCTTTATCGGCGCCATCATACTCATTATCAGCAGGAAGAAGCGCGACGGCATGGTAGTGATCTTCAGCCTCCTGGCAACAGGCATATTCACCGGGGCCCTTATGGAGCTCTTTGGTCTCCAGCTCAATTTTGCAAACATCATAGCCCTGCCCCTCATCATGGGCATAGGGGTGGATCACGGGATCCACATAGTGGACAGGTTCAGGCTGGTGCTCGAACACCCGAGGGCCATCCTTCAGACCAGCACATCGCGGGCCATCCTCTTCAGCAGCCTTACGACTATATGCTCCTTCGGCAATCTGGCCATATCACCCCATGCCGGGATGGCTAGCATGGGAAAGCTTCTGACCCTCGGCATCATGGCAGCCTATCTCTGTGCGGTCATCTTGGTGCCCGCCTTTCTGGTCTCAGGAAACAGGAGCGAATAGGGCCGACAGCTCCTCCCATGACCGAACCCTCCTGAACGGGGTCGAGCCGTTCCTGTTCCACGGCTGATCCAAGACTATGGCCATGATCCCGTGCCGGACAAGCTCCTGACAGGTCTTAAGGTGATCCTCCACGAAATAGCCCTTTCCAAGCCCCTTGAGCACCTCCGCCTTTGCCTCATGCCTCCCGGTGGCGATCACCTCTATCCTATCATCCGGCAGTTCGAGTCTCTCCCTGAGCCAGCTCTCGATAGGCCCGCGCACCGGCCTTGCCGTCACAAAGACAAGGGGCGAGTCTGAGGCAAGTGCCCGCAGCGACTCGATGGCACCTGGCAGGGGCTCAAGGCCTGCCTGCCACGGATCGTTCAGGATGATGGCGATTATCTCCTCGATGATCTCCTCTGGCACTGGCAGACACTCATCCAGCCAGTACGAGGTGATGTCCTCCTTTTTGAGCCCGTTTATGCCGAAACGCTCCCTGGCAATCCTTATGAAGGAGCCCATGGTGTCTGTGACCACGCCATCTATGTCAAAGGCGATCTCATGGGGTGAGATCCTGAGCGAACCTGCCTGCTTCATCTGAAAATCTCTCCTTTTGGCACCACATGCCATAATCCTGGTTTATAAACCTGCCGTATTGTATTAATAATCTTCTGCACCTTTTCCAAAGAAGACGAGAGAGGATTGCCTGAAAATGTATAAAAGGATGCTTGTCCTCAGGTTTCCGCCGGAGATTACCGACCTGCCCCTGGTATGTGGGCTGAGTCTCGAATACAACCTGTGCTTCAACATATTAAAGGCCACCATACTGCCCGGGCAAGAGGGGATCATGGTGCTGGAGCTCTGGGGCCATCAGCGAAACGTAAAGGAAGGACTCAGGTATCTCCGGGGAAAGGGGGTCAAGGTCAAGTCTGTCGCCCAGGAGATCAGGCGCAACGATGATCTCTGTGTGGATTGCGGGGCCTGCACGGGCCTTTGCCCCACAGACGCCCTTGTCATCGATCCGGAGACCAGAAAGGTGCTCTTCGAACCAGAAAAGTGCAAGGGGTGCGAGCTGTGCGTGCGGGCCTGTCCTGTAAAGGCCATGGAGATCCGGTTCTTCAAGGAAAAGGTCCTGTCCTGATCACCTGGCCGAAAGATGGATCCTACGGCCCTATGCACCACTGCCGCCTTGCCGCCCTTGGGACAAGATCCTTGCTGCCTTTCGGGCCGCTCATCTCGAGAACACCCCTTTGAGGTCATGGGCAGGCCTTCATGAGCAGGGTCCTCGTAGCTGTCAGCGGGGGGATTGACAGTGCCGTATCCTTGAAGCTTCTGAAGGATGCAGGCCGCCATCCCCAGGGCCTCTTCATAAAGATGTTCGATGGCCCTGAGGCTACCGCCTCGGAAGAGGCGGCAAGGCGGATCTGTGACAGGCTCGATGTGGAACTCCACCTGGCAGAGGCCACCGCACTATTCAAGAAGAGGGTGGTTGACTACTTTCTGGACAGCTATCTCCATGCAAGGACACCAAACCCCTGTGTAGTATGCAATCCTGAGGTCAAGTTCGCTCTCCTGCTAAAGTGGGCGGATAGGCTCGGTATAGAGTCTGTGGCAACCGGCCACTATGCATCCATATTCACCACGAAAAGGGGGGCTGGGACATCCTTTCTCACAAGGCCGATCGACAGAGGCAAGGATCAGACCTATTTCCTCCACCGGCTTGACAGAAGCATACTGAAAAGGCTCGTCTTCCCCCTGGCGCACCTCAGAAAGGAGCAGGTAAGAAAGATCGGGGCTGCTTCAGGGCTTTCAGGCCTCATAAGATCCGAGAGCCAGGAGGTATGCTTCCTGCAAGATGGCTCCAGGGGGGCCTACAGGTCGTTCCTGTCCCGCACACTGCCGGATGCTGCAAGGTGCGGCCCAGTGGTGGATCGAACAGGAAGGGTGCTGGGGGAACACAAGGGGCTCTTCAACTATACAGTTGGCCAGCGACGTGGACTCGGCATCCCGGACAAGACCCCTTGGTACGTGATCGGACTTGACTTTAAAGGCAACAGACTGATAGTGGGAAAGGAGCAGGAGCTCTACTCGTCGTCCATGATGGTGGAGGGGCTGAATCTGCTTCTGCCTTACAGGGAGGCGCTCTTCTCAAGGTGCAGGGTAAAGATAAGGTACAGGGCAAGGCCCGTGGCTGCACGTGCAGTGCTGATGCCTGACGGGAGGATGAAGGTGGAATTCGGCACCCCCCAGCGTGCTGTCACCCCGGGCCAGTTCGCCGTATTCTACAAGGGCCCGCTGGTGCTCGGAGGCGGAGAGATATGCGCGTAGCGATATATACCCTTGGCTGCAAGGTAAACCAGTTCGAAAGCCTCGCCCTTTCAGAGGAGTATGAGCGCCTTGGATGTCAGGTGGTGCCGGCCGGCCATGAGGCCGACCTCTATGTGATCAACACGTGCGCCGTGACCGGCAAGGCCGCCTATCAATCAAGACAGTACATCAGGCGCATCCTGAAGAGGTTTCCCGATGCCAGGGTCCTGGCCACAGGGTGCTATGTGCAGGTGGGGGCAACCGAGCTCCTCGAGCGGATAGGCCCGAGGATCTGCATGGCCGGAAACGACATGAAGGCGGATATCCCAAGGCTCTCCACATCCAAGCCGGACTGCCTAGGGATCTTTGTGGGCGATGTAAGAAACATGCTGAATATCCTGCCGCTCACCATATCGAGGCCGGGCACGAGATCAAGGGTATATCTGAAGGTGCAGGATGGATGCGATGCCTTCTGCTCCTACTGTATCGTCCCATACGCAAGGGGCAGGAGCAGAAGCATGCCGGCCGAAGAGATCGAAAGACAGGTCGAACAGCTCACCTCCAGGGGTGCAAGGGAGATCGTGATCACAGGCATCCACGTGGGCCACTACGGAAAGGACCTGCCCGAAGGGCCTGATCTTCTCGGGCTCTTAAAGAGGCTCTGCTCCGGGTTTCCGGATGTATGGTTCCGCCTTAGCTCCATAGAGCCCACCGAAGTCGGCCCGGATTTTCTCGCCTGGGCGGCATCTGCACCAAACTTCTGCCGCCATTTCCATGTACCGCTCCAGAGCGGCTCCGAAAGGGTGCTCAGACACATGAACAGGAGATACCGCCCGGAACAATATGCAGGGGTGATCGAGGCCATAAGGGGCGCGCTTCCGGATGCCTGCATAGGGGCAGACGTCATGGCAGGCTTTCCCACCGAGACCCAGGAAGACTTCGAGGAGTCTGTCCGGCTGATCGAGGCCCTGCCCATAAGTTACATCCATGCCTTTCCCTACTCCAGGAGGCCGGGGACCAAGGCCTCTGGGCTCAAGAGCAGGGTGACCAGAAAAGAGGCAGAAAGGCGGGCCAGAATTCTAAGGGCCATCGGAGAGGAAAAGCGGCTCGACTTCTACCGCCGCTTCCTCGGCCAGGAGCTCGATGCACTGGTGGAGGGCCCAGCACCCAAAAGGGGAAGCTACGGTGAAAAGGGGATGATACAGGCGAGGACCAGCAACTATCTCCCGGTCCAGCTCCCTGCAGGAAAGGCCGGAAATGGAGAAGGAAAGATCAGTAAAAACAGCTTCCTGAAGGTGAGGATTACAGGTATCTCAGACAACCTGCCAGTTGGTGAAGCAGTATAGATCATCCCTCTATGGCATCTAAAAAGAATCTCGGAAGTGAAAAGGCAGCCCTGTGGATCTCCGGCGTGTAGTACCTCAACTCTTCGAGCACGCGCCCTTTGCCCGCATCCTCTCCTGCCCTCAAAAGGGCCGGTGAATCGATAGGGTGGAGCAGGCCCTCTCTGCCCTCCTTTACGGCAAAGGCCCATGACCAGTAGCCGCCGGGATAGGTGGGAACAGGTGCCGTATAGAACCGTACAGGCCCAAAACCGGAGGCCTTGAGCCCTGCTCTCACCTGCCTGATCAGATCCATGTGATAGAAGGGGGATTCCGTCTGGGCGACCAAGACCCCTTCCGGGCGCAGACAGGTGAAACAGGAGCGGTAGAACCGGCTTGAGAAGAGGATCTTTCCAGGGCCTATGGGGTCGGTGGAATCGACGATGATGATATCGAAGCTGGATGGATGCTCCTCCACAAACCTTGCGCCATCCTCGTAGAGGATCTCCACCCTGCTGGAACCCTTCAGGCCAGAGGAGACCTCGGGAAAGAAGCGCAGGGAGACATCAACGACCCCCTTGTCGATCTCGCACAGGACGATCTTCGAGATATTCTCGTGGCGCAGAAGCTCCCTCACCGTACCTCCGTCCCCTCCTCCAATCACCAGCACATCCCTTGCGCCCCCGTGGACGAAGGCTGCCGGATGGGCGATCATCTCATGATAGATGAACTCGTCTCTGCTCGTGAGCATCACAAGGCCATCGAGCAGGAGCATCCTGCCATACTCCTCTGTTTCGAGCACGTCTATCTGCTGATAGGCCGTTCTTTCGGAGTGGAGGGTGCGCAGGCACCTCAGTCCAAAGCGCACACCTGGCCTGTGATCCTCGAAATACCAGAGATCCATAGGGCCTCCCCTCAGCTACGCTGCTGCTTGTGACAGAATAGGCAGCGGTACTTAGGAGGATGACCCTCAGGAAGGGGCATGCCGCCCTCCTTGCTGTGACATTTTTCGCAGTGGGTCTCTGCCTCCTTCTTCTTCATGGTCTGGAACTTCTTGTGGGTATCGTCCAGTGGAAGCTTCACCGTGGTCTCAGGGGGGGCATTCAGGAGAAATATCAATATGGCCGCCCCCACGACCAGAAAGAGGATGTTGTAGATGAGGGTCCTTCTGCCCCTGCCCTTCTCGGCACTCTTGGAACTCAATTTTGTCGTGCTCCTTTCTCGGTCTGATCAGGCCCCTTCCTTGAGCCGCTGCCCGATATAGCCTTCAACCTTCTGAAATATCAGATCTCGCTCAGGTCCCTTGGGAATAACATCTTTTATCCGGTTTAGATAGCCCCTTTCAACCACCTGCCTTATGGTCCATGAAAAATTCATGTCAAAGACCCAGCTAAGACGCATGACGGCAAAGTCTATCTGGTTCTCGATACTCCTGTAATCCACGAGCCTTCCGGCCATCACGGCCTCCATGACCTCTCTGGAGACCTGTCTCCCCTGGGCCATCCCATGGTTTATGGTATCCGCCCCTGCGGTGATACGCCCTGCAAGCAGATCGTCGAAGACCCGCCAGATATCCAGCTTATCCGCATCCCTGCATATCTTGAGCAGTAGTTCGGCCTGCTCTCCTCCGGCCTCTGGTACATGGAGCCTGTTGTGATATCGCACGGCAAAGATTATGGACTCCTGCTCCCCGGGGCTGAACATGGAGAGAAACTCATCCAGCCCTTCCCTCAATATGCGGGCGGACAGCTCCCCGTGGTCCACCGAGTCCTGATCCCTGAAGGTGCGGTAGCGCCTGTACTGCTCGAACCTTCCAAGATCATGGTATAGCCCTGCAGCGATGGAGAGCACCCTCTGGTCCCTTGAAAGAGACAGATCATCGGCCAGCATCTGGGCATTTTCCCTCACCCGCTGGCAGTGCACCACCTTTACGGCCACAGGCCAGACGATCCTTCCATCCTCCTTCACATAGCGCCTGGCATAGGTGCCGAAGGAGCGGTGGATGGAACGGATAGGATCACGATCCGACCTCTCTGGATATGTCATCTGTTGTCCCTCGATACTGATCCCCAAAAGGCCTGCATCAGGCGGCCCCGTGGGTTATGGGCCCTATTATTGCCCCTTTTCATCACAGACGCCAGGGCCTTTGGGCCTAAATCTCCTTGACTTTTGCCCCTGCGGTTGATATCGGACTTGTCTTGAGGACCAGGCAGACAGGCTGGCAGGCTTTCGGCCTGGCAAAAAGCCATCGTTCAAGGAGCACGGGAACAAAATGAGTGAAACAGCACCAGAGGCCGGCGATTTCCATCAGATTCAGCTCGAAGGCCTCAAGTGGACCGTCAGACACGCCTATGACAACAGTCCCTTCTACAGGCACCACTTCGACACCCACGGGGTGGGCCCTGACGACATAAAAGAGCTATCGGACCTGTCGAGGCTGCCCTTTGTGGAGGCATCCCATTTCAAGGAGGACTATCCCTTTCCCCTGCTCTCTGTCCCAACGGACAAGGTGGTGAGGATCCACGCATCCTCCGGAACCACGGGGAAGCGGAAGATCGTCTCCTATACCACTAAGGACATAGGGGACTGGACCGAGATATTTGCACGCTGCTATCGCATGGCCGGGGTAGGCCCTGGCGATAGGGTGCAGATCGCAGTGGGCTACGGACTCTGGACGGCAGGTGCCGGTTTCCAGGCAGGATGCGAGGCCGTGGGCGCCCTCGCCATACCTGTTGGGCCCGGCAACGTGGACCTTCAGTGCCAGTTCATGATAGATCTGCAACCAACGGTGATCTGTTGCACGAGCTCCATGGCCCTGCTGCTGGGTGAAGAGATAAAGCGCAGGGGGATAAAAGATCAGATCGCCGTAAAGACGATCATCCAGGGCTCCGAGCGCTGCAGCGACTCCATGAGGCGGGCCATTCTGGACCATTTCGGTGCCGAGCACCTGTTCGACATCACAGGAATGACAGAGCTATACGGACCTGGTGCAGGAATCGACTGCAAGGAGCACAAGGGGATACACTACTGGGCGGACTACTACATACTCGAGATCCTTGATCCGGATACCCTGGAGCCCGTAAAGGAGGGCGAGATCGGCGAGATGGTGATCACCACCCTAAAGAAGGAGGCCTGCCCGCTCATCCGCTACAGGACCCGGGATCTGACCAGAAAGATCTCCGGGGCCTGCCCGTGCGGCAGTCCGTATCCGCGCCACGACAGGATCCTGGGCCGCAGTGACGATATGATAATCTTCCGCGGTGTAAACATCTATCCAGGCCAGATAGACGAGATCCTCTCCGAGATGGATGGCATCTCCAGCGAATACAACATCCTCCTTGAGCGTAAAGATGGCAGGGACTACATGACCGTCAAGATAGAAAGGGACTCCTACGGAGAGGATGCATGGGACGAGGAGCTCTCTGCCAAGATAGCCAGGGAGATAAAGAGCAGGATAATGATATCTGCCGAGGTGCAGATAGTGGACTATGGTGCACTGCCGAGGTCTGAGAGGAAATCGAAGCGGATCTTCGACAACCGCTGAGCCCATCACAGGCCATCTCCCCGACAATGCACCGGTCACAAGGATCATGATAGACAAGAGTAGACAGAGGCCCGCCTGCGCATCCGGCTGCTCTTAGTGGCCACAAGACCGGCCGCTTGCCGGAAGCTGCGGTGGAGAAAGATCGGGGCATCCTTTGCCCCTAAGAAGAGGAGGTCCTATCCATGTTTAGAACCCTTGCAGCCATTATCGTAACAGCCTTCATGGCGACAGCAGCCCTGCTGCCGGCACCATCATCTGCCGGCACCATCCAGCTGACCTATGCCAACTTCCCGCCTGCACCCACGTTTCCCTGTGTACAGATGGAAAAGTGGAAGAAGGAGGTGGAGACCAGGACCGCCGGCGAAGTGCTGGTCAAGACCTTTCCTGGCGGCACCCTGCTCGGGGCGAAGAACATGCTGGATGGGGTCCAGGATGGAATCGCCGATATAGGATGCCTGGTCTTCGCCTATCAGCCCGGGAGATTTCCGCTCCTTGAAGGCATGGATCTGCCCCTTGGCTTTTCGAGCTCCAAGGTGGCAAATGCGGTGCTGTTCGATCTGTACCAGAAATATCGGCCCAAGAGCCTTGCAAAGGTGAAGGTGCTTGCGCTCTTCACGGCACCACCTGCCAACATCATGTCCAAAAAACCCATCAGGACGCTTGCAGACCTCAAGGGCTATGAACTGCGCTGTACGGGTGCAGGGGTGAAACCCCTGAAACTCCTGGGCGCTACCCCAGTGGCCATGCCCATGTCCGAGACCCCTGAGGCGCTCCAGAAGGGGATCGTCAAGGGAATCTTCTCCTCCTTCGACATTTTGAAGGATTTCAACTTTGCCGAGCAGTGCCGCTTTGCAACGGTCTGCAACATGCAGACGACCTCCTTTGCCGTGGTCATGAACATGGACAAGTGGAACTCGCTGCCGGCCCATGTGAAAAAGGTGCTGGATGAGCTCTCAAGGGAGCACTCCCTCTGGACCGGCGAGTACATCGATGGACATGTTCAGGAGTCCATCCAGTGGTCCAAGGAGAAGTACAACCTGGAGCTGATCAACCTTCCGCCCCAGGAGTACATCCTGTGGCACCAGAAGGTCGAGCCCATCAAGGAGGAGTGGCTCAGAAAGACAGGGGCCAAGGGTCTTCCTGCCAAGGAGTTCCTGCAGGATCTGCTGAGTCTCAAAAAGAGGTACGAAGAGGAGTTCTCGCAGAAATAGGAAGGACTCTTCCTGGGCCGGGCCCGACAATCCTCGGCCAAGGAAGGCGCCAGATTGCCTGAGCGTATATGAAACGGATAAACATCCTGCTTCTATGGGCCGGGTGCGTGGTATTCATGTTCACCATGTGCCTGGCCATTTTTAATATGATACTTCGTCCCATGGGCCACCCCATAGCGGGCTCTTTCGAGCTCATGGGCCTCGGATGCGCCGTGCTCACCGCCCTTGGCCTCGGCTACAGCCAGGAGACAAGGAGCCACATCTCCGTGGACATCCTGTTTCGGCACTTTCCTGCCTCCGTGAAGCGCGCCCTGAACGGGGCCGGCTCTCTCATCACGGGCCTGTTCTTCATGGCTGCGGCATGGCGCATATTCAAGATGGCCCTGGCCTACCGGGAGTATGGCGAGCTGTCCGAAACGCTTCGACTCCCCTTCTATCCCATAACCATGCTGGTGGCCCTGGGGATATTCGTCCTCTCCCTCAATCTATTGTCCCAGGCCTTTTCAGCTAGGGGCCGAAGGGATGGAAGGAAGAGCGCCGGCTCAGGGGCCAAGGGGGTGGGGGATTAGATGGAACCGTCATCCATCGGGCTTCTGGGCATTGCCGCCCTTATAATCTCCATATTTCTATTCAACATACCTGTGGCCTTTGCCATGGCCATAGTGGGGTTTGCAGGCTTTGCCCTGGTAGTCACCCCTGCCGCCGCCATGAGCACAGTGGGCAATGAGCTATGGAGGATATTCTCCTCCTACGGGCTTGCAGTGATCCCTTTTTTCATCTTCATGGGAAACATCTGTTTCTATGCAGGCGTCAGTCAGAAGATATACAGGACTGCCCACACATGGATCGGCCATGTCCGGGGTGGCATAGCCATGGCAACCATCATGGCCTGTGCAGGCTTTGCATCCATCTGCGGATCGAATGCAGCCACCGCGGCCACCATGAGTGCAGTGGCCCTGCCGGAGATGAAGCGATACGGCTATGATCCGCGGCTGAGCACCGGCTGTGTAGCAGCAGGGGCCACACTCGGGGTCGTGATCCCACCGAGCGTTGTGCTGATCGTCATCGGGCTCTATACCGGCACATCCATTGCCAAGCTCTTCTTTGCCGCCCTGATCCCTGGCCTGCTCCTCTCTTTCATGCTGATGGCGAGCGTCTGGCTCATCTGTACCCTGAAGCCCCAGTGGGGGCCGCCCGGGGAGAGATCCACCTGGAGGGCGAGATTCCGGTCCCTGCCCGGCTCCATCGAGATGATAGTGCTGTTCTGCCTGGTGATGGCAGGGCTCTATCTCGGCTGGTTCACGCCAACAGAGGCCGGGGCCGCCGGGGCCTTCTTTGCCATAGTCATCGCACTTTTTGGGAAAGGCCTCACCTTCCAGGGCTTCAAAACGGCCCTGAAGGAGAGTGTCAAGACGAGCTGTATGATCATAATGATGGTGGCAGGTGCAGTGATCTTTGGAAAGTTCATGAGCATCACCAGGCTCCCCTTCGAGGCGGCGGGCTGGGTCGCCTCCCTTCCTGTACCGCACATAGTGATCCTCTTTGCCATGCTGGCCATCTATGTGGTGGGAGGGGCGGTCATGGATGCCCTGGGCCTCCTGATGATAACCATACCCATATTCTTCCCTGTGGCCCAGGGCCTTGGCTATGACCCCCTCTGGTTCGCCATAATCATCACCATCATCACGACCCTTGGTGCCATAACGCCCCCTGTTGGCATAAACACCTTCGTCGTCGCCTCCATGGCAAAGGGGATAGAGCTGGACATGGTCTTCAAGGGGGTAGTGCTCTTCATTGCAGCCTTCATAGCCACCATCCTCCTCATGCTCTTCATTCCTGCCACCGCCACTTGGCTCCCGTCCATCATGCACCAATAGGCAGATGGTGCCCAAGAGGGGCTGTAGGCGGATGTGGCTGGCCCTGTTACAATAGTGCATTTTGCAACGTTTATTCTTAAAAACCCATCTACCTAAAAAGACTCAGAAATCTTTTTCAATAGTTCTTTCAACCTATTGGGGATCAGATTTTTGTTGCAACTTGCAACTTAAAAACGATCTTTTGACAACAGATCAAATGGGTTTTATTTTTAATTTCAGCATGTTAAATACATGGCACACTGATTGAAGTTGAATTGACAACCGTTAAGGGATTAGGCCCGAGCGGAATTTGACTTCATTCAAAAGGAGAGAGCAGAAAATGAAGCTTTTCAAAAAGGATAACAAGAAGGCAAAAGAGACAAGGAAGGAAGGGCCAAGAAAGACCCTTGAGACCAGCGCCATGGCCGCGGCCTTTGCCGAGGCGGGGGAGCATGAGGAAGCAAGGCGCATACTCGAGTCCAGCACCCTGCCCTGCAAGAAGATTCTGGTGATCTCTGCAGGCACATCCTTTTCGCAACAGGTGATGGACTATGCCGTCAAGATGGCAAAACGGCTTAACTGCCCCATCATGGCAGCCAACATATATGAATCGAGCCACGGGATCCTGAACTTTCTCGGTGATTCCAACAAACAGGCCTTCCGCCAGGCGGCAGAGGAGAACATCTCTGAATTCAGGGGCCTTGCAGAGAAAAACGGGATCGAGTTCGAGCACACGGTCCGCTTTGGAGACTCTGACCAGGTGGTGGATGAGATCTACCGGGAACAGGCGGGAAATATCAGCTATGTGGTTACAGAGCCGGATCCTGAACTGGTAGAGAGCAGCGGAGAGGCCGTGAGCATCCCTGTCTTTGGCTTTGCAAATGCCGCTTCTGCCTAACAAAGGCTTGGGGATGAGGGGGGATCACCAGTTGAAGCCCTTGAGATGAAAGCAAAACAGCCCTGAAGCAAAGGCCTCATCGGGCTGCTCACTTGCTCCTTGGCCCTGGCTGCTTGGGCAGGCCGCATTCGGAAACGCCCCAGTAGCCAGGGCCTTTTAGGGTCTTTGCAACCACACTTTTTACAAAGAGTTAAAAATTGAGCCTAACTTTTGATACAAACGCAGAAAAACCGTTCTAAAGGAGAGGATCATGACCCTTGAAATGTGGCTGGTTACAGGAGTGCTGGTTCTGGCCATCTTGATGTTCATATTCGAGTGGGTACGAGTGGACGTGGTGGGCATCATAATGATGATCATCCTGCCCCTCCTGGGGCTCGTTACACCCCAGGAGGCCATAAGCGGGCTTAGCAGCAACGCAGTGGTCTCCATCATAGCAGTTATCATCATAGGTGCAGGGCTCGACCGCACAGGTGTCATGAACTCCCTTGCAAGGGTCATCCTCAGGTTTGCCGGAAAGAGCGAGACCAGGATAATGGCCCTCATAGCGAGCACTGTGGCCTTCATATCGAGCTTCATGCAGAACATAGGTGCCGCAGCCCTCTTCATGCCAGCGGCCCGCAGGATAGCACGCCAGACCAACATACCTGTATCGCGCATCCTGATGCCCATGGGCTTCTGTGCCATCATCGGCGGCTGCATCACCCTCATCGGCTCAAGCCCTCTCATCCTCATGAACGATGTCATGAAGATCACCGACCCCAATGTTGAGCCCTTTGGGCTCTTCTCCGTGACCCCCATCGGCCTGGCACTCACAGTGGCCGCCCTGGCCTACTTCATCCTGTTTGGCAGGCTGGTTCTGCCTTCGGCCCAGGGGGAGGAGACCAGCAGCGGCCCCATGTCCGCACTCCTAAAGGCAACCTACAAGGATGTGGGCACTCTGTTCGAACTCCACATCCCTGCAAATGCAAAGGGGCTGCCTGTCACCCTGAAAGAGCTCAACCTCAGGCCCATGTACTTCACCACGGTTGTCGCAGTGGCACACAGCAAGGGGGCCGTGATCACCGCACCTGATCGGGACACAGAGATCAGGCCCGGCGATGCGGTGGCCGTTGTGGGCCCGCCAGAGCTTGTGCGCCAGCTTGCCAGGGAGCTTGGCTGGGAGCTCCAGCCGGAGCTTTCGGTCTTTGCAGAGGCCCTCTCGCCCAACAATGCCGGCATAATGGAGGCCATTGTCACACCCAGGTCAGAACTCGTGGGCAAGACCTTCCGCTCCATCAAGTTCAGGAAGCGCTATAGGGTCAACCCCCTGGCCATCCTCAGGAAGAACAAGATCTTCGTGGGCGGCATATCGGACATCAAGATCATGCCCGGAGACGCGATACTGCTCCAGGGAAGGTGGGAGGAGTTCCATTTCCTGAAGGAGAAACCCGACTTCGCCTTCACGGAACCCGTTCAGGGAGAGATCATCTACACCGAGAAGGCAAAGTATGCCGTCGCCTGCCTTGTGGTGGCCCTGGTGATGATACTGGTCTTCAAGGTGCAGCTCTCCATAGCCCTCCTTACAGGCGCCCTGGGTATGGTGCTCACCAAGGTGATGACCATAGACGAGGCCTATGACTCCGTCGACTGGATGACGGTATTTCTGCTGGGTGGGCTCATACCGCTTGGGATCGCCTTTGAGAAGACCGGCACGGCCAAGTACATAGCAGACACGATCATGCACTCCATGGGGGATGTATCTCCCATCGTGCTCCTGACCGTGGTGGGGCTGCTAACCTCGTTCTTCACCCTGGTTGCCTCAAACGTGGGGGCAACGGTGCTCATGATCCCACTTGCCATGAACATGGCTGCCAGTGCTGGCGCAGACCCGCGCATGGCCGCCATGGTAGTGGCTGTTGCATGCTCCAATACCTTCGTGCTGCCCACCCACCAGGTCAACGCCCTCATCATGAGGCCGGGCGGATACAGGACGATAGACTACTTCCGTGCAGGCTCCGGCATGACCGTACTCTACCTGATAGTCATGATGGCCTGCATTTATTTCCTGTATGGGATCTGATGAAGATTTGAAAAGAGTGACTCCATGACCAAGCGGGATTGGTGCCGCCAGAGGCACTAATCCCGCGGCAATAGAGAGCCCAAAAGATATTCTTTCGTGAACTGATCCTTTCAAAAGAGCCTGAATGCAGGAGAGGGCTCTGCTCCCCATAAAATGTCCCCTAGCCTTTTCTTTGCTTTTTTATAAAAAACACTTGACCAATAATCTAGGATATAATATTTAAATTATCTTAATTAACTCAATTTGACCATAAAGGAGGCTTTAAATGTCACGCGTAATAGTTTTCACAGCAATCCTCACGAGCCTATTATATGCTCTTCCAGTTTGCGCCCTCGATTTAGGGGATTCGTGTGATTTTACCTCTGTAACAGATCCTGTAAGCGATAGCGATTTTGGTACCATGCAAGATAACCTTGCCCAGTCTGAAGCCTTATTAGCAATCTCTCGTAATCTGCTATCTATCTCCTTTGACCAGCTTAACGCACCTGAAACCGCAAATATCAGTTATATAAACGCCATGCTCCGTCTTTCAGACGACATCGGAAAAATGGCTGACAGAATTGGGGAAATGGCTGATAGAATTGTAGCCACTGAAATTCAGATCGGCATTATGGCTGACCGGATTTTGGAAACCCAGAGGCTTCAAAACCAAAATGTGGCCCTAACCCAAGCAAATCTTCTTAAGGCTCAAGAAAACTTCAACAACCTATTGATTCAACTTTCCCAGTAGCGGAGAACTAGACAGCTGCTGAGTGATAAAAAATTGCTTTCTGGAGATTAGGAGCTAAAGATCCACTAGCTTCTTCCCTAATTATTTCTCTATCCCTCTAAAAAACTCTCTTTTTTCAAAGGGCTATCGATTTTATGGATAGCTTTCAGAAAGCAGACTCTATGACAAGATGACAAGCGGGATTGGTGCCAGAGGCAACTAATCCCGCGGCACCTCCATCATGCGCTCGACGGCCTTCATGGCCCTGAGCCTGATCTCTTCAGGCACCTTGACCACAGGGGCCTCCTCTTCAAGGGCAGAGAGCAGCTCCTTCAGCCCTATCTTCTTCATATCCTTGCAGACCATTTCGGTTGATGCGGCATAGAACCGCTTTCCGGGGTTCTGCCTCATGAGGGTGTGGAGAAGGCCGATCTCGGTTGCCACTATGAACTCCTCTGCATCAGAGGCCCTGGCATAGTCCAGCATGCCAGAGGTGCTCCGCACCACATCCGCAAGCTCCAGGACCTCCTCGGGGCACTCGGGATGGGCCATGACCACAGCACTCGGATAGGAGGAAATGGCCCGCTTGACCGCCTCCACGGTGAGGGCATCGTGATATGGACAGTAGCCGTCCCATGCGATGATCTCCTGGTCCGTATGGCGCCGCACCCATGCGGCCAGATTACGGTCCGGGGTCATGATCACCCTGCCTGAACGGGTCCACTTGACCACCTGCACCGCGTTTGCAGAGGTACAGCAGATGTCACTCTCTGCCTTCACCTCTGCGCTGGAATTCACATATGTCACCACGGGCACTCCCGGATGCTGGGATTTCAGCTCCCTCAACTGGTCTGCGGTGAGCATGTCTGCCATCTCACATCCGGCATCCTCTACGGGGATGATCACCTTCTTGTCCGGACAGACGATGCTTGCCGCCTCTGCCATGAAATGCACACCGCAAAAGACGATGACATCGGCATCCGTCTTCGAGGCCTGTATGCTCAGGGCCAAGGAGTCTCCGGTGAGATCGGCAATGTCCTGCACCTCCGGGATCTGATAGTTATGGGCAAGAATGATGGCATTCTTCTCCTTGGCCAACTCTCTTATACGCTCTTCAATCTCTCTTCTCTCCATGAATGTCCTCTCCTAAACAAGCGGCTTAAACACCCCTGAAACCGCTATCCCTTCTTTTTTAAGGGGGCTCAATCGAGCCTGAACACCTCAGCCCCTGCAGGAATCGTAAAACGGAACAAGGAGTCTGGAACATGCTGGTTTACCTTGATCTGGCTGAACTGGATGACGGTCCGGCCGCCAAGCTGATCAAAGAGGGTCACCTCCTCGATGAGATGGCTCCTGCTGTCCAGACGGAGGATCAACTCCTTCAAGTTGGGTGCCTGCCTCTTGGGGACGAGTCTCAGCGTCCAGCACCTTCCCTCCGCATCCCCATCTTCACAGGCCAGCTCGATCCTGAAGAACTCCTTTAGCCGACCCTTTCCACAAAAGAAGGCGCGGCTTATCTCGGAGTTCAAAAAGCGCTGCCTCGATATCACCGTTACCTGATTCACCTCCTGCTCAAAAAGATAGACATCCGTGCCCGAGGTGACGATCAGCTTCTTTTCCGGCCTTTCGTACTCCCAGCGCATCAGCTCAGGCCTCTTGAACCAGACCCGTCCCTCTGCCTCGACGGCCTGCTCCTCTCCGAGTGCAAAGGTCTTCTGCCTGAAATTGGCCGATATGTCAACGGTGTTGTCATAACGCTCCTGAAGCAGCCTCACCACTTCATCGAGTTCGGAAGAGCCCCCCTTTTTCACTCGAGTCTCCTCTCCTGTCTCCTCTGACGCCTTAGGCTGTCCGGAAGAAAGGGCCAGGGCGTGGCCCGGCCGCATGAATAGGCACCACATGGAGAGGGAGATGACCACAAGTAGCAGAAATGGAGGGCACGGCCTCGGACGATTGACACCTCCGGCTGCTGCCCTTTCAGATAGACCTTTCATGAATCTTCGTCTGGCTGGCTCCATATACCTTCCTTCAGGGGATGATATCCCTTTCTTTTCCAATGCCTCAAGCATTTGGGGCCAGGAGCTTGAATCCTATGAGCGGATCGGCAAGCCTTCTTGCCGGGCAATCCTTGATCTCGATCACAATGCACTCGATCACATGCCATGCCTTGACCCCAGAGCGGACACAGCCGGTTATGGTCCTGTCCTTCCTGCCACAGGCCATGTGCATGTGGAGGATGGGCCGCCCGGTATCGTCAGGGAATATGGTACCTGTACCCACCACCTCGTGCGCCTCGTGAAGCAGATGCTTCATTGGCCGCACAGGCACCTTGCGGCCATCCTCGGGCCCTACCACCAGCAGGCTGTCCATGTCTGCACCGCCCACGGCCACGACGGCAGCCGCCTCTATGCCCTCCTTCATGGCCAGGGCCTCGAGAGACTCGTGCACCACATCACCGTGTTCCAGACGGACCACAAAGATACGCCCCAACTCACCACTGGTGTATTTCATCTCAGGACTCCCGCTGCTTATCTCTTCATCCGGCCGGGGTAGTCATCCGGCAGGTCGTCCGGGATGGTCTCGATCCCTGCGAACATGGGTTCATGAAGCGGAAGCACGATGTCTGCCATCTCCTTGACCCTGTTTATCTGGTCATAGGCCTCGTATGCATTCACAAGGGTGCCCGGCGGGATCACATCCATCTCCATTGCCAGGATCTTCTGGGGCGGAAAGAAGTTCTCCAAAATGGTGCAAAAACCGCTTATTGCACAGGTGCCCTGGTCTGTTTCGATACAAATGGTCATGCCTCCCCTGGTGTGTGCCGGGGTGTGGACCATCCTGATCCCGGGCTCCACCTCCTGATCCCTGTCCAGCCGCACCATCTGGCCCGCCTCGTCCACCTCTCGGACAAAGTCCTCCATGTAGCGAAAGTCCAGGGGGTGGGGATTGTAGCAGGAGTCGAACTCCAGCTCATGGGCATAGATGGTGGCATTCACACACTTGAAATCGTTCTCACAGTGGTCGTTGTGCAGATGGGTATGGATGATCACGTCTATGTCCGAGGGTTTCAGGTCGAATCGTGCAAGGCCCTCCTCAAAGGTGTAGATCTTTCCGCCAATGGCCCGTTGCCGGTCCTCCGACTGGATGACCCCCATCAGACCGGTATCCACGAGGATCTTCTTCTCCCCACCCTCGAGATACCATGAGTATATGGGGATGGTGTACTCCTGACCATAATCGTGCTGGTAGGTCATCATGCCCTTGTCGAATATCTTGGTGCCAACAACTATGGGATGGATCTTGTAAGTAGCCATGACTCGCTCTCAAGCCTCCTTAAATGCCCTGGATGAATATCCTGGCTGCCAATGCTCTGCTGAAACACCTGTCGAAAGACAGTCTAATCCCAGGGCCCCTAAATTTCACCCTTGCGGATTATGGAGCAGAGCAGCCTCCTGTACGATATCCCGGCTGCAGCAAAACCCTCTGTTCCGAAGTGGATATTGGCCTCGAACAGCAGGGCCCTCCTCTGCCACCAGCAGATATCGAGCCCGGCATGATCCACCCCGGTCTTGGCACAGAAGGTGCGGGCCAGTTCGATGACG
>CAZNKD010000010.1:0-17412 GCA_964573615.1 uncultured Desulfobacterales bacterium
CACATCCCTGCGGATCGGCGAGTACGAGGATTTCAAGGCCTCTGCCCTCGATCCATACATCTCTCTTCGCCAGGCCTATGTAAGCTACAGGAACAAGCTCATATCAGAGGCAGGAAAGCCCTATCAGGTCCTGGGGCTTGAATAGAAAGGAACCGGGAACAGGGGCGATACTCTTCGCATTGCCCCGTGAAGCATACTCGGTCATAGGCCCTGAAGGCTGGAGCGGTGTCGATGATCTCAAGATAAAAAGATCGACATTCTCACTCTCCAGCCGGGGCCCCGTCCTCGATTCATATATCTTTGGCCCTGGCAGACAGGGGGCGATGCGTATGGGCAGTTTTTTTGAAGACTCTCCCCCTGCCTGGATCCTTCTCTTGGGGGTCTCTGGCGCCCTTGCACCAGGGATCGAAACAGGTGCCCTTGTGGTTCCGGATGCCATTATCCATACTTCGGGATTTGCCAGCGGGATCAGCGATACACCAGTAGAAAAAATCTCCTTAGACAGAAAGCTTGTAAACCTTTTACATAGCAGATGCCAAGGAAAGAGCGCCTTGGTATCTGGCCACCTTCTTACCGTGGACTCACCACTTTGTAGCCCATCCGAGAAATCCAGGGCCTTTCACTCTACAAAGGCCGTGGCAGTGGACATGGAGAGCTATTTTTTGGCACAAATAGCCCAAAGGTTGGATATACCCTTTTTGGTTGTCAGGGCAGTAAGCGACAGGGCGGATCAGGCGATCCCGAAGCCTGTTGCCCATTGCCTAAAGGGCGATGGAACTATCGATCCTCTCAAGATGGCCAAGGCCCTCTTAAGTAAGCCCCAGGCCATCTCACACCTGCTCTCCCTAGGGCTTGGCTTCAAAAGGGCCTGTTCCGGCCTGAGATATGCCTTGCGCCTTGGTGTCACAGCCATATCCAAGGCGCAAAGGTCACGCCGTTCTTAAAGAGTCCCTATACCTTGAACGCCAGCAAGGTATTTTCCAAATCCTTGGCAGTGGTGGCAAGCTCGGACGCCGACGACTTCGCCTGCTCAGAGCCTGCAGCAGTCTGAATGCTGGCCTCCCTGATACCTTCACTCTGGGTTACGAGCAGGCCGGTGTTGTTCGAAACCGACTGGGCACCCTGACTGATCTCATTGGTGGTTGCCGTCTGTTCTTCCACTGCAGCCGCAACATTATTGGCCAGTTCATTCACCTCGTCGATGGCCAGGACGATCTCTCCTGTGACCCGCTTGACCCTCTCGATCCTCACCTTCAATTCATTGACATTCGAGTCGATCTTCTTAACGGCCTCTCCCGTCTGTTGGGCCAGCTCCTTCACCTCGTTGGCGACCACGGCAAAACCCTTGCCTGCCTCCCCGGCCCTGGCAGCTTCAATGGTGGCATTGAGTGCCAACAAATTGGTCTGTTCTGCTATATTACCGATCAGGGAACTCATCTCATCAATGCTCAAGGATGCCTCCTCCAGGGACTCCACCATCTGCTGGGCGTCCTTGGTCTTTTCAGCAACTTCGCCAGACTTCTGGCTGGTTACTGCTGTATGCTGAGCTATTTCAGAAACAGTGGCTGTCATCTCTTCAAGAGCGGCAGCAATGCTCGACATCTGCTCACCTGTATCATTGGCGCACTTGGCCACTTCCTCCGATTGAGCATTTCCTTCAACTGCCGTGCTGGCAAGGCAGGAGGCCAACTCGCCAACCTCTCTTGCACCTGCAGACACCTGAAGTCCATACTCCCTTATCTCCTTGATCATCTCCTGCATCCTATGGATGAAGGTGTTGAGCAAGGAGGCTATCTCGTCCACCTCTGTCTTTCCTTCCACCTCCACCCTCTTGGTCAAATCGGCATCTCCGGTGGCAATTGCCTCAATGGCCTTCTGGACCCCTTTCAGCTTTGAGTTCACGGCCTTGAATGCAAACAGCGTAAAGAGACAGGCAGTGGAGAGCACGACTATTGTAATGAGTGCAAGCTCTGTCTTTTCGGCAGCCACCGCCTCCTGCATCATCTGGGAGGAGCCATGATAAATGGTTTTTACCTTTGAATCTGCATCATTCATTATGGCCATGAGCGCCTGTGCCCTCCCCTCAAGTCTTGAGGCCTCGGATCCCACTGCCTTGACACTGCCTCCCTCAAATGGTTTGAGATAGGCCTCGGCATCCCTCTCAAAAAGGACATAACTGTTCTTAAACTCCTCTATGAGCCCGGCTACCTCCTTTAGTGTAGCGGCCCGCTCCTTTTGTGCCCCTTTCTCTTGCGTGAGAAGATTCTCCTCTATGTTTTCGATCTCAGCCAATATCTTTTTTGATACTCCCTGGAAGATTTCAGACTCGTTTCCTTTGGTCTCCAGCACCATGCCTGATTGTACAGCAAGCTGTTTATTTATCTCAGAGATAGATGCAGCCAGAGGAAGAGTGTTTTTTGTGAAATTTTGTATCTCTTTTTCTATAGTAAGCATAGAATTAATAGATAAGATACCGAGGACAACAAACCCCAATATCCATAAACCAGATATAATCAATAAAAAAGATCTTAGTTTTATATTCTGTAAAATATTCATGATGTTTTCCTCCTTTAATCATTGATAGATTATCTTTTAGCAAACAAACAAAAGGCGTTTTGAAAATTTCAATAGTTAGATCATATCTATCCTATTTGCTTTATTAACTATTGCAAATGTTCATTTTTTACGTTACCAATTTTGAAAATTTCGTACTGTATCTATCGTCATTATCAAAAAGAAGTTTAGAAATTTTTTCTTTTTTTGATGGTATCATTTATATATAGAAATTTTACAAACTCTATATTGAGTTATATATAGTTGATTGCTGTTAATTTCGTTTTTAAATGATGCTTAAGGCAAACAATTTAGCCTTAAACTATTAGGAGGCCTGCAGGTGTCCAAGCTGAAGGACTTGATCCTTAAGCTCGCAACAGAATTCATAAACATTCCGGCTGATAAATTTGATGAGCACATAAACCACACCCTTGCACTGGCTGGAAACTTTCTGAATATGGATCGAGCCTATCTCTTTGAATACAATCTGAAGGATAGGACCATGTCCAATACCCATGAATGGTGCGCCCCGGGAATCGCCTCCCATATCAATGATCTTCAAGATATTCCGATGGACGACTATCCAGAATGGGTGCAGAGCCACATGGAGGGGGATCCGGTCCTAATTTCCGATGTGGAAGCGCTACCAGAAGGTCTGCTGAAGTCTGCACTGACAATGCAGTCCATCAAGTCCTTGATAACCTACCCCCTTCTGGATGAAGGGACCTGCCTGGGGTTTGTGGGATTCGATTCCGTACGTAGACAGCGCCACTGGAGCAGTGATGACATCTCCCTGATCACTATGATCTCTGAGATATATTCCAATGTGCTGAAAAAAAGGGAGATGGCCAGCAGGCTTCAGGCCAGTGAACGGCAGTATCAGGAACTGGTCGAGGGCCTTCCCATTGGTCTCTATCGAAGGGCTCCGGGGCCTGGCGGTGGATTCATAATGGTCAACTCTGCCCTGGCCAAGATATTCGGCTATGAGAGACGGGAAGATCTGCTCGGCCTTCAGATCTCTCAATTCTGTGCGGACATGGACTCGATGAAGCAATGTGCCGCGGAACTGAAAGCCACAGGCATGATCAAGGAGAAGGAGACGCGATTCAAGAGGCGCAATGGGGAGATCTTCTGGGTCTCCATCTCTGCACGTGAGGTCTACGACAGAAACGGCAACATAAGATATGTAGAGGGTATCGTCCAGGACATCTCTGAAAGGAAGAGACAGGAAGAGGAGAAGGAGCGGCTCAAGGAAAGGCTCGAACAGGTCCAGCGGATCGAGTCCATAGGCAGGCTGGCAGGTGGAATCGCACACGATTTCAACAACCTGCTGGTACCCATACTGGGTTATGGAGAGCTGCTGATGAATGCCCTGTCAAACGATGAGCAGCTGATACGCTATGTGGAACCCATCATAGAGGCAGGTGAACGGGCCAGGGATATAGTCAAACAGCTCCTTGCATTCAGCTCCAGGCAGGTCATTGAAAAGAGGCCCATCCAGCTGAACCTGCTCATAGAGAAGTTCAAAAAGTTCCTGGAGCACACCCTCAGGGACGATATAGAGATCGTCCTGAGGTTAGGGCAGCCACTGCCCATAGTAGAGGCAGACGGGCGCCAGATAGAACAGGTACTCCTGAATCTGGCGGTAAACGCCCAGGAGGCCATGCCGTCAGGCGGGCGGCTGACCATAGAAACGGCCAGTGTGGATCCCTGTCCGAAGGAGGGGGACGCAATCCCGGACATGGAGCTCTCTTCATTCTATGTGGGTGATCAAGGTCCGCTGGAAGGCCCTTGTGTCCTTCTGAGCATCAGTGACAATGGCACAGGTATCGACCAAAATATAAGGCCCCATATCTTTGAGCCCTTCTTCACCACCAAGGAGCACGATGGCACAGGGCTTGGGCTTGCCACGGTCTACGGCATCGTAAAACAGCACGGCGGCGTCATCAGGCTCGATAGCAGCCCTGAGGAAGGAACGACCTTCAGGATCTATCTGCCTGCAGCCCCTGGCCAGGTAGCCGAGACGGCAGAAGAGGGGCCAGAGGAGTTCGATCTGCTGAGGGGATCCGAGACCATCTTGCTGGTAGAGGACGAGGACAAGGTGAGAGAGCTGGTATCCCAGACCCTTCGAGAGTGCGGCTACAGGGTCATAAGTGCCTCTGCCCCCCAGGAGGCCATCTCCATGATGGAAAATGGAGGTGGTCCGGCCATCGACATGCTGGTAACCGATGTGATCATGCCCGGCATGAATGGAAAAGAGCTGTATGACAGACTCAGAGAGATGATGCCGGGACTCAAGGTCCTCTACATGTCCGGCTATGCCCCCGACGATATCCCCCTGGATGCAGAGAGCAATTTCCTTACGAAACCATTTTCCATAAGGCTCTTGGCGAGATCGGTCAGAAAGATACTGGACACAGGGTTCCTTTAGCCCATGTAAGGCCGCCAATTTGGCAAGCCCTATCCCCCTTTAAGGTCCTCGAAGGCAAGATATAGGGCGGGAATGATCACCAGGGTGATCACGGTCGCAAACAGGATTCCAAAGGCCAGGCTGATGGCCATGGGCACGAGGAACCTGGCCTGTATGCTGGTCTCAAGGAGCATTGGCGCCAGGCCGAAGAAGGTCGTCAGGGATGTGAGCAGGATGGGCCTGAAACGCCTGGTGGAGGCGGCAACCATGGCCTCTATGCCCCTGAGCCCCTTTGCCTTCACTATGCGTACATAATCCAAGAGCAGCAGGGAGTCGTTTATCACCACCCCTGACAGGGCCACCATGCCGAAAAGGCTCATGATGGACAGATTGTAGCCAAGCAGCATGTGCCCCAGCACAGCCCCCACCACCCCGAAGGGGATGGCACACATGACCACAAAGGGCAAGGTATAGCTCCTGAATGGCACTGCAAGCAGGATGTACATCACGGCAAGAACCGCGGTGAAACCCCGCTTCATGCTCCCAAGGGTCTCTGAGGAGGCCCGCGACTCCCCCTCGAACTTGATCTTGAGCTCCGGATGCTGCTCCTTCAGCTGCTTCAGCACACCAGCCTTCAGGTCTGCCAGGATCTCCCGGGCATTTGCCCGCCTTTCATCCACGGATGCGGTTATGTTTATGACCCTGTGCCTGTCGACACGATTTATCACCGAAAAACTCTCGGTCTCCACTATCTCGGCCGCCTTGACAATGGGGATACGCGATCCGTCCGGTGTGGCCACCCTCATGTTGTAGAGGTCATAGAGGTGGCGCCTGGCCTCTTCCGGATACTTCACCATGACCCAGACCTCGTTCTCCCCCCGCATGAACCTCAAGGCCTCTGCACCGTAGAAGGCATCCCTGACCTGCTGGCCGAGCTTCCAGGCAGTAAGGCCCAGGGCCCTGGCCTCGGGCCTCAGCCTCAGCTGAAGCTCCCGCTCACCCCGTTCGAGATCGAAACTGATGTCACTAACCCCTGGATAGCGGGCAAGGGCCTGCCGTATCAGCTCTCCGCCCTCCTCCAGCAGATCGAAGTCCTTGGCGGCAAGCCTGATGTGGATATTGTCCCCCATTCGCACGAGATCGTTCTTGAACATGAGATACTCCACCCCGGCTATGGGGCCGATACCTTCACGCCAGCGCCTGGCCACCTCTGAGGAGGAGACCAGCCGCTCCTCAGCCGGTGCCAGTATCAGGGAGATCTGTGCCTGATTGGGGCCGCCCTTTCCTATGATGGTATAGATGTGTCTGAAGAGGCCGGGGTCCTCCCCCTTGAGCTCCGAGACCACCTCCATGGCCCTCTTCTCTATCTGCTCTACGGCCCTGGCGGTCTGTTCCATGGTCGTGCCCGGTACCATCTTCAGGGTGACCTTCACCGTATCCGCCTCGATCTTGGGCATGAAGCGGAACTTGATGATCCCTCCCCCAATGAACCCCGCCACCAGTATCAGAATGGCCAGGGCTGCAGAGATGGTCATGTAGCGGTTTTCAAGCATCCGGCGAAGAATCGGCCCGTAGCTCCCCCTTATGAAGCGCTCAAGACGCCTTGCAACCCACATCCTGGCAGCGGCAGCCGCCTTGAAGAGCCCCTTTTCGGATGAGCCAGCCGAAAGCGGGGTGTTCAGATGGGCCGGCAGGATAAAAAGGCTTTCGAAGAGTGAGAGGGCCAGGATGGTGATCACGATCTTGGGTATCACCTCGATGAACTTGCCCGTACTGCCCTCGATGAAGAGCAGCGGGACAAAGGCCAGGATAGAGGTCAGGACGGAAAAGATCACGGGACGGGCCACCTGGATGGCCCCATCCACCGATGCAGACAGGGGATCTTTGCCCCTCTTTCTGTGCTCGAAGATGTTCTCCCCGACGACTATGGCGTCATCCACCACGATCCCGAGGGCCATGATGAATGCAAAGAGGGAGATCATGTTTATGGAGACATCGAGTGCCGGCATCAGGGCCATGGCACCGAGAAAGGACACTGGCATACCCAGCATCACCCAGAAGGCGAGCCGCAGCTCCAAGAATAACCCCAGGACCACCAGCACCAGCAGCAGACCTAGCAGGGCGTTTTTTACCAACAGATGGATGCGCTCCTTTAGCATCTCCGAGCGATCCTTCCAGATGGCCAGCTTTATGCTGGATGGAAGGCGCGGGCTGAACTCCTCAATGAAGGCGTGAACCTTTCTGGAGATCTCTGTTGGCCGCTCGTCCCCGGTCCGAAAGACCTCGATCATGGCGGCAGGCATACCGTCGAATCTGGCGGATATGTCGGTCTGCCTGAAGGAGTCCTCCACCTTCACTATGTCTCCGAGGCTAAGGAGGCCGAAGTCCCTGGTGACCACCGCAATCTGCCTGAACTGCCTTGCCCACTCCTTCCGAGCCGCGGTCCTTATGCGTATCTGCCCGCCTTCTGTGCGGATCTGGCCTGCAGGGATATCCTGGGCGGACTCCCTGATGAGGCGTGCGATATCTGCGAGTGTGACCTGATAGCGCCTCAACACGTCCTCTGGCACCGATACGGTGATCTCGTGCGGGCTCACCCCGGACAGATCCACCTGGCTTATACCCGGCATGGAGAGGAGCTCATCCCTGATGCGTTCAGCCCAGAACCTCAGGGAGTGCTCCGAGGCATTGCCGTAGAGTGCCAGATAGAGGACCTGCCTGCGCCTGAGGAGCTTCTTGATTACCGGTCTCTCCGCAGCCTCCGGAAAGGTAACGATGCGGTCTACCGCCGTCTTTATGTCCTGAAGCACCAGATCCGTGTCATACTCCGGATCCACCTCCACGAGCACCGTTCCCACACCCTCCCTGGCGGTCGAGCGGATCTCCTTGATCCCCCCTATCCCGCGCACCGCATCCTCCACCTGGAGCAGCACCCCCTCTTCGATATCCTCCGGGCCTGCCCCGAAATAGCTGACAGATATCTCGATGAGATCGAGCTCTATGTCCGGAAAGATCTCCTGCTTGATGAAGCCTGCTGAAAAGAGCCCGCCAAGGAGCAGGGCAAACATGAGGATGTTGGCCGCAACATGGTTTTCGGCCATCCAGGAAATGGCTGCCCGCATGGGCCTAACGGACCTCCTGGCTCACAGGCTCTTGCTCCTGCTTCACCACCTGGACATTCATCCCCGGGGCAGCCCCCCGCATCGGGGATGTGACCACAAGCTCCCCCGGGGCGATGTCGCCAGAGACCCATGCCCGCGAGCCCGCCACGTGTAGCAGCTTCACCCTGCGAATGGAAAGCCGCCCCCCGCCCTCAACCACATAGAGGCTGCCGCCTGTCCTGAGGGCAGAGGCCGGCACTATGCAGGCCCCCCTGGGTGTGTGTCCCAGGATGGTCCCCTCAACGAAGGTCCCCACTGGAAGGGGGCTGCAATCCTTGTCACCAGCCGATTGGCAAAAGGGGTCCTTGACCACGACGAAGATATCCACCAGCCTGGTCTTGCTATCTACATATGGGGCTATTCTGTCGATCTCGCCCTCCATACTCATCCCAAGGCCAGGGGTGGTGATGGTGACGGCAGAACCCTTCCTGCCACCCTGCCTGTCCCGTGCAGAGATCCACGAGATATACTTCTCCTGAACCGGCAGCACCACCTCGGCCTCATCGGAATAGACCAGCTTGGCCACCTTGCTCCCGCTCCTCACGTAATGGCCAAGCTCCACGGACTCGCTCCTGATATAGCAGTTGAAGGGTGCGGTGATCCTGGTCCTTTCAAGGTCCACCTCCGCCTTTCTGACATCGGCCCTGGCCGAGGCCACGAGCTGCCTTGCATTTTCATACTGGGGTTCATAGAAGACCAGGGGGACCGGCTTCTCATCAGGAGGGTGCTTCATGAGCTCCCACTCGCGCCTTGCTATCTCGGCCTTGGCCTTTATGGTCTCGAGATCCAGGACCGCCTTGGTCAGTTTGGCCTTTGCCTCCTCAAGGGCACTCACATAGTCGGTATCGTCTATCTTGAAAAGGAGCTCTCCCTTCTTGAAGAAATGGCCACGGACGAACTCGGGATCGATCCAGACCACCAGGCCAGAGACCTGAGGCACCAGCTCCACCTCGTATTTCGGGTGTACGGTGCCGGTGGCCTCTATGGGCAGCCATCTTTCCGCCTCCTGCACCTCTGCCACCTCCACAGGGATGACCCGCGCCCTTGTTGGCCCCTTCTCAGGCACCCTCTTCAACTTTATGAGAAAGAATGCCACCAACAGGGCGGCCAAAACGATAAGCAGCGGAAGTATGCGTCTTGCCCTCTGGTTCATTCAGCAAATCTCTCCTGTAGATCCGCATCGATCATCGTATGAGCCCATCCACCGTACGGTCCATCCAGCGGCCGCCAACGGCCCGAACAAGTCCTATCTGGTTGGATATTACCATATATTTCATCTTGACGATCTCCTGGGCCACGGACTGATAGGCGGTCTGGGCCTGAAGCACGGGCAGGAAGTCTGAAAGGCCGTACCTGTATCTGAATACCGAGATCTTCGTGGATGATTTCAGGGACTCGAGCCTATCTTTCAGGTAGTCGAGGTTCCTGCGTGATGCATCCTGTGCAGCCAGGGCGTCCTCCACCTCCCTGAGGGCCCTTAGCACCGCAGCCTGATATGCGGCTGCCGCCTGGTGCAGCTTGGATCTTTGCACCTCCACCTCGGCCCTGAGCTCGCCTCCCCTGAAAAGGGGCTGGCTCACCTGTGCAAAGATATTCCAGAAGACGTTTTCATAGTCGAAGAGGTTGCGGCTCTCGAAATTCTCACCTCCATAGGCAGCGGTTATATCGAACCTTGGCAGCAGCTCGGCCAGGGCCTGGGCCACCTCGCGGTTCTGTGCCTCAAGCCTGAGATAGGCCTCTCGCACGTCAGGGCGCAGGGATATGATATCAGCGGGAGTTCCGGGATCGAAGCGAAACTCCATCTCTGGAAGCCGCCTGCCCATCTCCTTTCCAAACAGCTTGTCCCCTCCACCTGGCGGAAAGAGCTCGGAGGGAGGGAGCCCCAACAGGACTGCCAGGGCGTTCTTGTTGGTCTCGAGCTCCTGCTGCAGCAAGGGCAGGGCCGCCCTGTTTGCCTGCAGGTTCTGATCCGCCTGATATACATCGAGGCTGGAGACCAGCCCCCTGCTGTAGCGGAGGCGTACGAGCTCCAGGGTCCTTTCGAGCTCACCTATGATGAACTGCTGAAGCCCTATGCGCTCCCTCGATTCGAGTATCTTGAAATAGGTGTTTGCGATCTGGGCGGACAGGGTAAGGAGCACACTCTTTACGTCTTGCCTCGTGGCTAGGCGCTCAAGCTCCCTCTGGCGCCGGTATGCCCGAAGCCTCTGGAACACATCCACCTCGTAGGAGGCGGCAAGGCTGTACTGATAGGCGTTGTCCGTGATGTTTCCATGCCCGACCCTTCCCCTTTCAAAGGAGAGATCAAGCCTGGGCCACAGGGTGGCATTGGCCTTTTTCACCTTGGCCTCTGCCTCTTCGAGCCTGAAAAGGGCCTGCTGAAGGTCGAGATTTCCTGAGAAGGCCTCCTCCATGAGGCGGTCGAGCACAGGATCGTTGAAGCGTCTCCACCAATCGTCCGTTTCAGACAGGACAGATATGGCCTGGGGCCCTTTAAGCCTGTAGGACTCGGGCACAGAGGGGCCTGGTGGCATCTCTGGCTCGAGCAGGGAGCAGCCAGCACAGAAGAGTGCAACAGTGGCAAGGAAAAAGGGCAGAGCAGTTATAGAAAACGGGTTTCTTTCCATAGAGGATTGGGCCATAAAGGATTTGGCAACTATCTCAGATTGTGCGCTCCGAGTGCATTGGGCTCCATTTGCTGCATGATCTGAGATTAACATCAAAGATAGGGGGATAAAACAGGAGATTGCCCCGGCAGCTATCGAAACCTCACCCTGTCTGTCAGAAATCTGGCCTTGAGCACCGTCTCTTCCAGCTCCTTTTCAGGCTCGGATCCTATGGTGATGCCTGCCCCCACCCCGAGCCTTCCTTCCTCTCCCCGCATCTCGATGGTCCTTATGGCCACGTTGAAGACCCCGTCCCCGCTGGGGCAGATATAGCCAATCGCTCCTGTATATATGCCCCTTGGCCCCTGTTCGAGCTCCTGGATGATCTCCATCGTCCTTATCTTTGGGGCCCCGGTGATGGAGCCGCTTGGAAAGAGGGCCTCGAATATCTCTTGCCAGGAGGGCCTGCCAGAAAGCTCTGCCTCTATCAGCGAGATCATCTGGATCAGGGTCTCATAGCGCTCCACCTTGAACAGCTCCGGCACCCTCACAGAGCCTGTCCTGGCGATACGGCCAAGATCGTTTCTTATCAGATCAACGATCATCACGTTCTCCGCCCGATTTTTGGCATCCCGTGCGAGCATATCCAGGAGCCTTGCGTCCTCATCGGGATCTGCGCCCCTTGGAAGTGTCCCCTTCATGGGGCGCGAACAGAGCCTGCCTCCCGCCTTTATGAAGAAGAGCTCTGGAGAGAAAGAAAGGATCCTGAGCCCCCTTCCACAGTTTATGAAGGCGCCGTATCCCACCCTCTGACGCCCTCTCAGTGCAAGATAGAGCTGCCGTGCCGGCATATTCGACCTGAATCTGCCCTGGATGGTATAGTTCACCTGGTAGGTGTCGCCTGATCTTATATAGTCGTGGATCCTTTCGATATTCCTGCAGAAATCGGACCTTGAGATGGAAAAATCAAGCAGGATGTCGACAGGCGGCACCCCCTGGGCATCTGCCCCGAAAGGGCCCTTGCAAGATGCTGGATCAAGCACCATGGGGGCCTCGTATATGCCAAACCAGGCAAGAGGCTGCCTGTACAAGGCCCCTTCAATCGGCTGCAGCAGATCCCTTTGCAGCAGCCCTGAAAGCCCCTCATCCATGAGATAGCCCGCCTCATATGAGAGCCAGCCTGCAACATAGAGGCCCTCTGAAAGGGCATCCTCAAGGGCACTGAAAAGGGGAGGGATGCCATCTGGATGCTCGACTGCAAGAACCCTTTTGGGCCTTGAAAAGAGGAGGCTACCCCCCTCACACCAACCCCTCTGGTCAAGGGTGATGGCAGGCCCCTTTTCAGGGCAGCCGGCCTTGAGTTGCGCCCCTTTGGATGGGGCCGAAGGGGATCCTGCAGGGCCGGCCATTTTCTCACCTTCAACCTTCTTATTACCCCCAAGGTCCCTCTCGAGGATGGATGAATCAAGAAGCAGGCTCCCCTCCAACCCAAGGACAGAAAGGAGATCTGCCGGCTCAAGCCCCAGATTCGAGCTATTTATCCTAAGGCCCTGCATAGGAGCCATAGTATGCCAGCCTTTTTCTCTCTCTCAAGTGAAATCTGCCTGGCAAGGACTCCCTGAAAGCCTGACCGCCCTTTCCGTCTTCCCCCTTTCTACGAGGGTGCAAGGCTCCCCGTGTTTCATGGGCAAAAAGGCAAGCCGGAACACGAGCTCAAGCGCTCAGGACGTCCGATAAAAAGGCCTGCAAAAACAACATGTTATACTCAAAAAAATGACCTATCGCCTGGCGCCTTTTCCGTGATTCTTGAAAAATCAGGCCCTTTGGGTTAGATTATGCAACATCTGGGCGGTTAACTCAGCGGGAGAGTGCCACCTTCACACGGTGGAAGTCACTGGTTCGATCCCAGTACCGCCCACCATTTTTGTCAATAATTTATCGGCCCATATAAGCCCATATAAAGACTGTCCCACCTATCCCAAAGGCAGCCTACGCACAGCAACTCAAGTGGTTTGAGCACCTCATGAGGCCTGCTCGAAGGTTCGAGCAGGCAGCCTGTGCAACAGCGTGCCGAGGCAGAGGCAGCCCCCTGGGCCGCCAAGCCCGGGGAGAGGAAAGCAGCAGCAAGGAGACGCGCCATGACCAAAGAGATAAAGCGACTTTTGGTGGCGAACCGCAGCGTGCCGGCCACCAGGATCATGCACACCTGCCGCGACCGCGGAGTGCAGACCGTGGCCATATACAGCACGCCCGACCGGCTCGCACATCACGTGATGATGGCAGACTATGCGGTACACGTCGGTGAGGCCCCGCCGGCAGAATCCTACCTCAATATGGAGAGGATCATACAGGCGGCCCTCGAGACCAAGGCGGATGCCATCCATCCCGGATGGGGCTTTCTGGCAGAAAACGCCAATTTTGCCCAGATGGTGATGGATGCAGGGCTCATCTGGGTAGGCCCGAGCCCAAGGGTGATCCAGCAGATGGGAGACAAGATCGAGGCCAAGAGACTCGCACAGAAGGCCAATGTCCCCACGATCCCGGGCATCAGTAACGTCACCACCATGGAGGAGATCAAGGAGTGGATGGCCAGGGACGAGGTGGCCTATCCGATCATGATAAAGGCCGCCTCTGGCGGCGGCGGCAAGGGCATGGTCAAGGTCTCTGCGGACGAAGAGCTTGCCATGGCCCTGGAGCAGGCGAGGAGCGAGGCCAAAAAGGCCTTCGGAGACGACACCCTCCTGGTGGAGAAATATATCGAAAGGGGCCGCCACATTGAGGTGCAGATCGTTGCGGACAGCCAGGGCAACGTCTTCCACCTCTTTGAGCGCGAGTGCACCCTCCAGCGCCGCAACCAGAAGATCATCGAAGAGGCACCATCCCCCTCCATCGACGAGAACATCAGGCGCGAGATCTGCTTCACGGCCGTTCGCCTCATGCGTGAGATAGGCTACACCACGGCAGGCACCGTGGAGTTCATCTTCGACATCTCCACCAAGAAGTTCTATTTCCTGGAGGTGAACACCAGGCTCCAGGTGGAGCACGGCGTGACCGAGCTCATCACCGGCCTCGACATAGTCGGCCTCATGATGGACGTGGCCGAGGGCAGGGAGCTCAGCCTCGTACAGGATGAGATCCACAAGAACCGCTGGGCCCTGGAGGTCCGGGTGAATGCCGAGGATCCAAAGACCTTCAGCCCCTCATTCGGCACCATCACGAGGCTCCAGATCCCCATGGGGCCAGGGGTCAGGATCGCCAACGGGGTCTATGAAGGGGCAGACATCCCGCCCTACTACGACAGCCTGATCATGCTCATCATGACCAGCGGACGCACCAGGGACGGGGCCATCAAGGTCATGGACAGGACCCTTTCCAGGAACTTCCGCGTGGAGGGCGTAAAGACCCTCACCCCGCTGCTTCTGTCCATCATAAGACATGAGGCCTTCAAGCGCGGTGAGTTCTCCACCAAGTTCATCGAAAGCCACATGGATGAGCTCATATCCATGTTCAAGGAGAAGGATTCACAGGACGAGGTCCTCAAGATAGCCAAGTTCGTGGCAGAGATCACAGCACTTGGACCCCAGGAGTGGATGTAGCCATGGATGCAGCAAAGATAACCAAGAAAGAGTGGATAAGGCCGGGCATGTCCCCCAAGAAGATCGTCCAGATCCTGCGGGACCTGGACGGAGTCGCCCTCACATGCACGGGCATGAGGGATGCAGGCCAGTCAGACTTCAAGAACAGGCACAGGATCTTCGACCTCACCACACTGTGCCCCTACTATGAGGATATGCTCCTGTTCAGCTCCGAGTGCCACGGCGGGGCCCGCTGGCACGTCGGGATCATGAACAGGAAGGAGAGCCCCTTCGAGGAGATAGAGCTCTTCAGGGAGAAGATGCCTAGCGTCATGCTCCAGACCCTTATCAGGGAGACCAATCTCTGGGGCTACAGGCCCTATCCCAAAAACGTGATCGAGTATGTGGTCAACAACGTGGATATCGATGTATGGCGCTGCTTCTCCTTCCTGAACGACGTCAGGAACATGCGCACGGTCGCCGAGATCGTCATGAAAAGGGGCAGGCTCTTTCAGCCGGCAATCTCCTTCACCCAGGCGGACTGGACCACCAATGAGTACTATCTCAGTGTGGTTGACGACATAGTGGACCTCTGTGCAGGCACCGACGAGATCGTGCTCTGCATAAAGGACATGGCAGGGGTTGGAAGTCCGTCTCGCATAAGGAGCCTCATAGACGCCATCAAGCAGAAGTATCCGGATCTCGTGGTCCAGTACCACAGGCATGCTACAGACGGCCTTGCCATGCCGGCACTGCTGGCAGCAGCCGAGGCCGGGGCCAAGGTGCTCGATGCCGAAGAGGACTCGCTGACCCGCTTCTACGGGCAGGCCCCCATTCTCGGCCTCCATGCCTATCTGGAGGAGTGCGGCATCAAGGTGGTTCTCAACCGCGAGATGGCAGAAAAGGCCGTACAGAAGGTGCGTGACTGGATCGGCCACTACGAATGGGCAGAGAGCCCCTTCAAGGGCTTCGATCACCAGGTCACCAAGCACCGGATGCCTGGAGGGGCCTTCCCGAGCTCCTTCGAGCAGGCCCAGAAGGGCGGCTTCCTCCACCTTATGCCGGCCATCTTGAAGCTCATGTCCCTGTACAACAGGATCATCAAGTATTTCGATGTCACCCCGGGCTCCCAGATCACATGGGTCACCTGCAGCGGTATCGTGAACATGTATGAGAAGGAGCAGGGCGAGGTCGGTGTAAAGCACATAATAGAGCTCATGACCAAGTTCGTTGAGGAGAAGGATCAAAACTTCGATGCCATGGAGCCGGAGGAGCAGGAGGAACTGCTCCAGCTCTTCAGGCGCGCCCCTGGCGACTTCAAGAACATGCTCCTCGGCGGCTACGGCAAGCTCCCTATGGGCTGGCCGGACGAGTGGGTCTACAAGAGCGCCTTTGGAGATGAATGGGAGGAAAAGCTCAAGGAGAGGAAGGAGGAGTCTCCCCTGGATGCCCTGAAGCCCGACGATCTCGAACGCATCAGGGCCGATCTTGGAGTCACCCTCGGACGCGAGCCGACAGAGGAGGAGTTCATCCTCTATCTCATGCACCCCAAGGATGCCATCAACTACATCGATTTCAAGGAGAAGTACGGAGAGGCCCCGATGGTCCTGCCGACAGACGTCTGGCGTGAAGGGCTCAAGAAGCCCGGGGACCGTGTGGAGTTCGAGCTCTGGGGCAAGCCCTACTGCATAGAGCTCGTCTCGGTAGGGGCCGAATATGAGGGCTTCATCTACGTGGTGATGAAGGTCAACAACAAGAGCCGCGTCTACAAGGTGGAGACCCCAAGGGCCAAGAAGAAGGAGATCCGCATGGCCAAGGGTGAGGGCGAGATCGGGGCCCCCATAAATGGAAATGTCTGGCGCATCGGAAATCCGGATCGCGGCACCATAAAGGTGGGCGACATCGTCCATAAGGGTGAGGAGATCGCAAATCTCGAGGCCATGAAGATGGAAAACGCCATCGTGGCCCCCTTCGACGCCCAGGTAGAGGAGATAGCCGTCAAGCTGAACGACCAGGTCCAGGAGGGCCAGCTCCTGTTCGTACTCAAGAAGCTCGATTGACGGGAGGAAGGCCCCAAGGCGGCTTAGATGCACAAAATAAGACCATTTGGGAGGGACCGGAGCCACGCTGGCCGGTCCCTTCTCTTTTTGGAAGAGGTGGACTCCACCAACTCCTACTGCCTCCGCCACCCTGAGCTGCTCGGCACCCCTGGCCTTGTGGTGGCAGCAAGGAATCAGAGGGCTGGAAGGGGCAGCAAGGGCAGGAGCTGGCTTTCAGGGGCAGGCGGACACCTCTTCTGCTCCTTTGTTCTCCACCCAGAACTCGATACAAACATCCTTACATGCATGAGCCTCTTCTGCGGCCTGGCCGTAAGGAGGGCCCTGATCGCCCTTGGACTCTCTCAGGAGAAGATAAGGCTCAAGTGGCCCAATGACGTGATGATAGCCCGCAGGAAGGCGGCAGGTATCCTGTGCGAGCTGTCATGGCTTGGAGACGGGAGCTCTCACGGGAAAAGGCCTGTAGTCGTCGCGGGAATAGGCGTCAACATAAAGGGAGGCGCAGATCAGTTTCCTGAAGAGGTACGCCCCTTCGTCACCACCCTTGAAGAGGCGGGTCTGGAGACCACTTCAGAGATCCTGCTGGAATACATATCATCATCGCTGGATCAACTGCTTGGAGAAATCTATGAAACCGGCCCTGCCCACGCCTTCGAGGAGTGGAACCGCCACTGCCTGGACAGAGGAGCCAGGGTGGTGGTGCATGCCGACGGAAACAGTACCGAGGGCAGGCTCCTTGGCCTCGATGACCAGGGACGGCTGGTCATAGAGCCGCTTTCAGAAGCTATCACAGGCGATGGTGATATAAGGCAAGATGGCAGGATGGCGTTCATTGGAGGGACCTTGAGGTACATCCAATGACCCCAAGCATGAACAGGTAAAAAAAGTAAAAAGGTTGGGGCATGGTGGTATGCCCGGAGGCGGCCCTCGCCTCTTGTCAGGAGCTTCAAGGCCCTCTAGGGTCTTGCTCCGCTGAAATGTCCAAGGGCCTGACACCACGTAATCCTATCAGCCACTTGGCACCCCTGCCTCACCATCTGCAAATCTCTA
>CAZNKD010000011.1:0-28577 GCA_964573615.1 uncultured Desulfobacterales bacterium
TTTTTTGTTTGGATCACCCTGTCGAGTTTAGAGATAGTCCCTTATGAGTATCTCCGCTATCTGGACTGCATTGGTGGCTGCGCCCTTTCTGATATTGTCTGCAACGATCCACATGTCCAGGCCATTTTCCTGTGATATATCCTTGCGGATCCGGCCGACCAGGGTGTCGTCCTGGCCTTCGGCATCGATGGCCATGGGATAGATATTGTTTGAAGGATCATCCACCACCTTTACACCCGGGGCTTCAGCCAGAAGCTTCCTTGCCTCATCGGCAGACAGGGGCCTTTTGAGAGTAAGGTTCACGGATTCTGAATGGCCGTAAAAGACCGGGACCCTCACGGTGGTGGCCGAGACCATGATGGAGTCGTCCTCCAGGATCTTCCTGGTCTCGTTCACCATCTTCATCTCTTCCTTGGTGTAACCGTTATCCGTGAAGACATCGATATGGGGCAGGCAGTTGAAGGCGATCTGATGGGGATAGGCCTGATAGTCGAACTCCCCCACCCAGCCCTTGGACCTGCCGGGCTCGGAGCCGCAGCCTCGCTCGACCCACTGCTTCACCTCGGCCTCAAGCTCGTCTATGGCCTTCTGCCCCGTGCCGGAGACCGCCTGATAGGTGGACACTACAATGCGCTCTATGCCAGCACGGTCGTAGAGGGGTTTGAGGGCCACCACCATCTGGATGGTGGAGCAATTGGGGTTGGCGATTATCCCCTTTTTCCTGTAGCCGGCTATGGCATGGGGGTTGACCTCTGGGACCACAAGAGGCACCTCCGGGTCCATGCGCCAAGCGCTGGAGTTGTCTATCACCACAGCACCGGCCTTGGCGGCTGAGGGCGCAAACTCGAGGCTTCTGCCTCCGCCAGCAGAAAAAAGGGCGATATCCACCCCTTCGAAGGAGTCGTGCCCCAAGACCTCCACCTTGATGGCCTCACCCCTGAATGCGAGCTCCTTGCCCTCTGAACGCTTCGATGCCAGGAACTTTATCCTGTCCACAGGGAAGTTGCGCTCCTCCAGGACCTTGATCATCATCTGGCCAACCGCACCCGTGGCCCCTGCGACAGCTACGCTGTAACCCATAGGGCAGCCTCCTTAGTTGTTGGCCACGTAGTCGGCAACCAGATCCCCTACCTCAGAGGTGGAGTAGCCCATCTTGCCTGCGGACAGGCTCTTGAGGTCCTGGCTGACCACCTTCTTCACCGCCTCTTCCACCTTCTTGGCCGCCTCTTCCTCACCAAGATAGTCCAGCATCATCTGGCCTGCACATATGGCGGCCATGGGGTTGATCACGTTCTTGCCGGTGTATTTGGGGGCGCTTCCGCCTATTGGCTCGAACATGGACACACCCTCTGGATTGATGTTGCCGCCTGCTGCTATGCCCATTCCGCCCTGGATCATGGCGCCCAGGTCGGTGATGATGTCGCCAAACATGTTGTCGGTAACGATCACATCGAACCACTCCGGATTCTTAACCATCCACATGGTGGTGGCATCCACGTGGGCATAATCGGTCTCGATATCGGGATACTCCTTGGCCACCTCATAAAAGGTGCGCTCCCAGAGATCGAAGGCAAAGGTGAGCACATTGGTCTTGCCACAGAGGGTCAGTTTCTTCTTCTTGTTGCGCTTGCGGCAGTACTCGAAGGCAAACCTTATGCAGCGCTCAACACCCTTTCTGGTGTTGATGGACTCTTGCACTGCCACCTCGTCAGGGGTGCCCTTCTTGAGGACACCGCCTGCACCGGCATAGAGCCCTTCGGTGTTTTCGCGCACCACCACGAAGTCGATATCCTCAGGCCCCTTGTCCTTAAGCGGGGTATCCACTCCTGGATAGAGGATGACCGGCCTCAAATTCACATACTGGTCCAGGGCGAAGCGAAGCGCCAGCAGGATCCCCTTTTCAAGGATGCCGGGCTTTACGTCTGGATGGCCGATGGCCCCGAGATATATGGCCTTGTACTGCTTCAGGTCCTCTGCGGCACCCTCTGGCAGCACCTCTCCAGTCCTCAGATAGCGATCTCCGCCATAGTCGTACCAGGTCATGTCCAGCTTGAAACCGTAGCGGTTGGCAGCGGCCTCCAGGACCTTCACTCCCTCCCTGACTACCTCCGGGCCGGTGCCGTCACCGGGAATTACAGCGATCTTATAGCTCTTCATCTCTCTAACCTCCGTAAAATGTATGGAAAGACTGCTCTGCTCTCCTTGTTGTCACTTGTTGTCAAAAAACTCATGTTGGGGCCCTCAGGATCCGGCTGCCCCTTCCTCCCTTTCGAGCCCCTTCAGGATATGGGGGATTAGCCCGCCGTCTGCTATGAGTTCCTGCATGAAGGGGGGTATGGGCCTTGCCCTCATCTCCTGGCCCGTGGTGAGGTTCCTGATGATGCCGGTATCACCATCCACCTCGATCTCATCGCCCTGTGAGATCTTCTCAGGCGCATCTTCGCACTCGAATATGGGAAGCCCCATATTGAAGGCGTTGCGATAGAATATCCGAGCAAAGCTCGGGGCTATCACACAGGCCACACCGGCTGCCTTGATGGCAATAGGGGCGTGCTCCCTGGATGAACCACACCCAAAGTTCTTCTCGGCCACTATGATGTCGCCCTTCTGCACCTTGGAGGCAAAGCCAGGGTCGGCATCCTCCATGCAGTGTTTGGCAAGCTCCTCCGGATCCGACGTATTCAGATAGCGGGCAGGAATTATCAGATCGGTATCTATATTTGCCCCGAATTTCCAGACCTTTCCCTTGAATTTCATCTCTCTTCTTCCCTGTCTCTCTCTAAGCCAGTCTCTTCTCTAAGCCTCTAGGATTGCCTCTAAGATTGTTGCCAAATGTCGTTTGAAGCCCTCACCCAGGAACTTGAATGGCGATCACGACCGCCTCCCGGGTCTAAAGCTCTGCCGGGCTGCCTATCCTTCCGAGCACCGCACTTGCCGCTGCTACAGCAGGGCTTGCCAGATAGACCTCGCTCTCTGGATGCCCCATCCTGCCAACGAAATTGCGGTTGGTGGTGGCAAGGGCCTTCTCACCCTTGGCCAGGATCCCCATGTGACCGCCCAGACACGGGCCACATGTGGGCGGGCCCACAACGGCTCCTGCATCCATGAATATCTTCAGGTATCCCCGCTCAAGGGCCTCGCTCCAGATGGCAGGCGTTGCAGGCAGCACTATGAGCCGAAGCCCCTTTGCCACCCGTCTGCCCTTGAGAATCGAGGCGGCAACCTCCAGGTCCTCTATGCGGCCATTGGTACACGAACCGATCACGACCTGGTCCAACTCCACGGTGCCAACCTCCGAGAGCCCGACGGTGTTTTCAGGCAGGTGCGGAAAGGCTATCTGGGGCTCTATCTTGGCACAGTCATACTCCACGACCCTTGCATACTCGGCATCCTCGTCACTCTTAAAGAGTGTATAGGGCCTTGATGCCCTCGCCTTCACATACTCCTCGGTGATCCCGTCCGGATTGATGAGCCCTGCCTTGCCCCCTGCCTCTATGGCCATATTGGACATGGTGAAGCGTTCGGCCATGGGCAGTCTGTCTATAACAGGCCCAGTAAACTCCATGGCCATGTAGAGGGCGCCATCCACACCGATGTCTCCAATGGTGTATAGGATCAGATCCTTACCGGAGACATAGGGCTGAAGCTCGCCCTTGTAGATGAACTTTATGGTCTCAGGGACCTTGAACCAGGTCTTGCCCGTGATCATGGTGGCGGCAAGGTCGGTGCTGCCAACACCTGTGGCAAAGGCCCCAAGGGCCCCATATGTGCAGGTATGGCTGTCTGCGCCTATGACCACGTCTCCTGGAAGCACGATCCCCTTTTCCGGAAGCAGGCAGTGCTCTACACCGACCTCGCCTCCTTCATAGTAGTGGACTATGGCGTGCTCCTGGGCAAACTCCCGAAGCATGCGCACCTGCTCAGCGCTCTTGATGTCCTTGTTGGGTGTGAAGTGATCGGCCACAAGGGCTATCCTTTGCCTGTCAAAGACCCTCTTGGCCCCGGCCTTGTTGAAGATCTTTATGGCAATGGGTGCGGTGATGTCGTTTCCAAGGGCGATATCCACATCCACCTGGACCAGATCGCCCGCCTTTACCGAATCGCAGCCGGCATGGGCCGCAAGTATCTTCTCTGCTATGGTCATTGGGTGACTCATGAGACTCTTCCCTTTCGCACTGCTCGTATCAGCCTTCGTTGTCCTTCGCTATCGAGAGATCTTCCCTATGTCTTCCTTGTAGGCAAGGCGGTTCAGGGCATTCAGATAGGCCCTCACGCTGGCCGTGATGATGTCCGGATCGGCCCCCTGGCCAGTGACCACGCGATCCGCCTCTTCAAGACGCACGGTCACCTCGCCCTGGGCATCCGTGCCGCCGGTTATGGAGTTTACAGTGAACCTGAGCAGCCGGCTCCTGGTCTCGGTGAGCCTTGCAACGGCCTGAAAGGCCGCATCGATGGGCCCTGCCCCTATGGCTGAGATGATCCTCTCCTGGCCATCTATCTCCAGGCCTACCGTGGCCGTGGGGATGATGCCGCTTCCGCCAGCCACATGGAGATAGGTGAGGCGAAAGTGCTCCGGTATCCGAAGGATCTCCTCTGCCACAATGGCCTCGAGATCCTCAGGAAAGACCTCCTTCTTCTTGTCTGCAAGCTCCTTGAAACGGGCAAAGACCCTGTCGATCTCCTCCTCCTTGAGGCTGTAGCCCATCTCCTCCAGTTTGGCCTTGAGGGCATGGCGTCCGGAGTGCTTCCCGAGCACGATCCGGCCCTGGGACAGACCGATGTCCTTTGGGTCCATGATCTCGTAGGTGGTCCGCTCCTTGAGCACCCCGTCCTGGTGGATGCCGGACTCGTGGGCAAAGGCATTTGCCCCAACGATGGCCTTGTTGGGCTGGACCACCATGCCTGTCAGCATGCTCACCATCCTGGACGTGGCATGTATGTGCTGGGTGACTATGCCGGTCTCGAAGGGCAGGCAGTCACGCCTCGTCTTTATGGCCATCACCACCTCTTCCATGGCGGTATTGCCAGCCCGCTCGCCTATGCCGTTTATGGTGCACTCCACCTGGCGGGCACCCTCATTGAGGGCTGAGAGCACATTGGCAGTGGCAAGGCCAAGATCGTTATGACAGTGGACGCTCAAGACGGCCTTGTGGATGTTTGGCGTGTGCTCCATGACATAGCGGATCATCCGGGCAAAGTCCCAGGGGATGGCGTAACCCACGGTATCCGGGAAGTTTACGGTGGTAGCCCCACACTCTATCACGCGCTCGAACACCTTGCAGAGGAAATCCAGGTCACTCCTGCTTGCGTCCTCTGCGGAAAACTCCACATTGCTGGTGTATCGGCTCGCATATTTGACGGCCTCACCGGCCATCTCGAGCACCTCGTCCCTGCTCTTTTTGAGCTTGTACTTCAGATGGATGTCAGAGGTGGCAAGGAAGGTGTGGATACGCGGATCCTCCCCCTCCTTTATGGCCTCCCATGCGGTATCGATATCCTTCTTGACTGCCCGTGCAAGGGCCGTCACCTGAAGGCCCCTGAGCTGCCTTGCCAGCATGCGCACGCCTTCGAAATCTCCGGGGGAGGCAACGGGAAAGCCCGCCTCGAGCACATCCACCCCGAGCTTCTCAAGCTGGCGCCCTATCTGCAGCTTGTCCTCGAAATTGAGTGATACCCCAGGAGACTGCTCACCATCCCTGAGGGTGGTGTCGAATATTATTATCCTGTTGCTGCCGGAACCGGTCTCTTTAATGCTGCCTGCCATCTGCCTTCTCCTCTTCGTCGAATGTGACATCAACGCCCCCTTTCACCCTTTCACGCCTGAACAATAGGTTGAAGGTGTATAGGAGAGGGCCTGAGAGCACATAGACGAAAAAGACCCCAAACAGGGTTACCCTGGGCTCCACGGCCAGGACCACCAGAACAAGCACGAAGGCCACGAGACTGCTGAAGGGGTGCTGATGGAGCCATGGCACCTCCTTGAAGCTGGCATAGCGCACGTTGCTGACCATGAGAAAGGACAGGGCATAGACCATGATCAGCACCGCATGGTGCCTGACAGGCCCCATGATCCCCATGAACTGGAACATGAGAACTGTGGTTGCCACCATGGCAGCCGCGGATGGACACGGAAGGCCGGTGAAGTATCTCGAAGATCCCTTGCCCATGAGCCCAAGGGTGTTGAACCTGGCAAGACGCAGGGCCGTGGTGGCGACATATAGAAAGGCGGCCAGCCAGCCCAGGCGGCCAAAGTCCTGAAGGCCCCACATGAAGCCCAGCATACCCGGGGCCACACCGAAAGCGACGAGGTCTGCAAGGGAGTCATACTCCACACCGAAACGGCTGGTCGTGCCGGTCATGCGGGCGACCCTGCCATCCAGTCCGTCAAGTATGCCGGAGACCAGGATTGCCCAAGCAGCCACCTGGAAATCCCCTTTCACTGCGGCCACTATGGCATAGAAGCCGCTGAACAGGCTCGCCGTGGTAAAGAGATTTGGCAAAATATAGGCACCCTTCCTGGGCCTTGCTCCATCTTTTGAAAAGGATCTCTTCATGACCTCATGTCACCTTGCCTTGCCTATTGCTGAATCTTTAAAAAGCCTTTGTGGCGCCGCCTTGCTTGCCCCTTTTATAGGCCAAATAAATGGCCAGACAAATAACCAGATAAATCTGTGGCCACATATGCCAGCATCAAAGACAGCAGGATAGGGATCAAACAAACCTGGCCAGGATACTCTGGCCTGCACTCACCCTCTGGCCCTTGGAGACCTGAGGTCTGCTGGATGCAGGCAAATAGAGATCCAGTCTGGAGCCGAACCGGATCATCCCGTAGCGCTGACCCCGCTCCAGCCTATCCCCCACCTGGGCGAAGCAGACTATGCGCCTGGCTATGAGACCGGCCACCTGAACAACCGTAACCCCCCTGCCCTCTTCGTCTCTGACCAGCATGGCGCAACGCTCGTTCTCAGCCATTGCCCTTGGACGATTGGCTGAGATGAACCGGCCGGGAAAATAGGCCATATCCTCCACCCTGCCGGCAATGGGGCTCCGGTTGACATGGCAGTCGAACACGTTCATGAATATGCTGATCCGCAGGCACCTGCCGGGACCGGAGGGGCCAAAATAGGGGTCTTCCTCACCCTCGGCCACCTCAATAACCTTACCATCCGCAGGGGATACTATCAAATCCGGGCCGTGTGGAACCACCCGCTCAGGGTCCCTGAAGAAATAGAGGCAGAAGGCCGTTGCCGCAAAGGCGGCCGCGGTTGGCCAGGGCATCTGCAGAACTGCCAAAACAACTGTAGCCAGGGCGGCCATACCGATAAAGGGTACGCCTTCCCTGGCCACTGGAACCTGCGGGGAAAGCATCTTCTCTTTTGTCTGAAGGTGCTTGAAGGTTACTTGTCCTTGAGCCAGCTCATCATGTCTCTGAGCCTTGCCCCCACCTCTTCTATCTGGTGCTCGCGCTCTCTGTTCCTGAGGGCATTGAAGACCGGCCGGTTCACCCTGTTTTCAAGGAGCCACTCCTTGGCGAACTGGCCAGACTGGATCTCGTCCAGGATCTGGCGCATGGCCTTCCTGGTCTCGTCCGTGATGATGCGCTTGCCCCTGGTGAGATCACCATATTCTGCCGTATCGCTTATGGAGTAGCGCATCCTGGCAAGCCCTCCCTCATAGATGAGGTCCACTATGAGCTTCAGCTCGTGACAGCACTCGAAGTAGGCGATCTCAGGCTGATAGCCGGCCTCCACCAGGGTCTCGAATCCGGCCTTTATGAGTTCGCTGACCCCGCCGCAGAGCACACACTGCTCTCCGAACAGATCGGTTTCTGTCTCCTCCTTGAACGTGGTCTCGATGACCCCGCCCCTTGTACCGCCGATACCCTGGGCATATCCCAGGGCAAGCTCCAGGGCCTTGCCGCTGGCATCCTGGTGCACTGCCACAAGACAGGGCACACCACGGCCTATCTCATACTCACGCCTAACCAAGTGCCCTGGGCCCTTGGGGGCGACCATCGTAACATCCACATCCTTTGGGGCCACGATCTGGCCGAAATGGATGTTGAAGCCGTGGGAGAACATGAGCATGTTGCCCGGCTCCAGGTTCGGCTCTATGGATTCCCGGTAGATGTCGGCCTGGACATGGTCCGGCACCAGCATCATTATGATGTCGGCCTGCTTCGCTGCCTCTGCTGCACTGACCGGCTCAAAGCCGTGCTTCTTGGCCAGCTCGTAGTTGGCCGACCCGGGCCTCTGGCCCACCACCACCTTCAGCCCGCTGTCACGAAGATTCTGGGCATGTGCATGCCCCTGGCTTCCGTAGCCTATGACAGCTATGGTCTTTCCTTCCAAGATCCCGGCGGGCACGTCCTTGTCGTAATATGATTTCATATCCTTCTCCTGGTATCGAATCAGATTGCCGAATTTCGCAGGACCACTTCCCCAGCAGGAACAGGAGAGCTATGAGCTCTTCTTCTCCCTCTGCATGGCGATGGTCCCGGTCCTGGTGATCTCCTTTATTCCAAGTGGTCTTAAGAGCTCGATAACCGCCTTCAGCTTGGACTCGGGGCCTGTAACCTCCACGGTATAGGTCTTGGGGCTGACATCCACCACCTTGCACCTGAAGATGTCACACATCCTCAACACCTCTGCCCTGGTCTCTGCCTCGGCCTTCACCTTGATGAGCGCCATCTCGCGCTCTACGAACTCGCCTTCAGACACGTCCACCACCTTGTAGACGTCGATGAGGCGGTTGAGCTGCTTGATTATCTGCTCGATTATGAACTCGTCCCCAGAGGTGACCAGCGTCAGGTGTGACATGGTCTTGTCCAGGGTAGCGGCTACACAGAGGCTCTCGATGTTGAAACCCCGGCCGCTGAAGAGCCCGGTTATGCGGGACAGGGCCCCGGGAGTGTTTTCTACCAGAACGGAAAGTGTATGTTTCATGAGTCAAGACTCCTGCTTCTTCTATTTCTTGTTTCTCTGCCCTTAAACCAGCAGCATCTCAGTGGTGGCCTTGCCTGCAGGCACCATTGGGAAGACGCCCTCCTCCCTGGCTATGGCGAACTCCATGATGGCCAAGCCCTCGGTCTCGAGGCCCTTCTTGAGGGTATCCTCGACCTCTTCGGGCTTGGTTGCACGAAAGCCCTTGGCCCCATAGGCCTCTGCCAGCTTGACGAAATCAGGGGTGACCTGGAACTCGGTGGCGGCATAGACCCTGTTGTAGAAGAGCTCCTGCCACTGGCGCACCATGCCCAGGAACTGGTTGTTCAGGATGAGTATCTTGACCGGAAGCCTCTGCTCCATGGCCGTGGCCATCTCCTGGATGCACATCTGGATGGAACCGTCTCCGGCCACGTCCACCACCAGCTTGTCAGGAAACGCCATCTGGGCACCTATGGCCGCAGGAAAGCCGTAGCCCATGGTCCCGAGGCCGCCGGAGGTGAGAAGTGTCCTCGGCTCGTCGAACTTGTAGAACTGTGCGGTCCACATCTGGTTCTGGCCCACCTCGGTCGTGATAATGGCCTTGCCCTTGGTGAACTCATAGAGCTTTTCGATGACGTACTGGGGCTTGATCACACCGGGCTCCTTCTTGTAGGTAAGCGGGTGACGCTTTGCCCATGCATGTATCTGATCCCACCAGGGCTTGAAGTGTTCGGCCCATATCTCCCTGGGCCTTCCATCTTCCTCGACCGCCTTCACCAGCTTCCTCAAGGCCTTTCTGCAATCGCCCACTATGGGCACGTCCACCTTCACGTTCTTCTGGATGGAGGTGGGATCTATATCGATATGGATGATCTTGGCATTGGGTGCAAAGGCCTCGATCTTTCCGGTCACACGATCATCAAACCTGGCCCCGACGGCAATGATCAGGTCGGTATTGGCCATGGTCATGTTGGCACAGTAGGTACCGTGCATACCCAACATGCCGAGGCTCTGCTCATGGGTTCCAGGAAACCCGCCGAGCCCCATGAGGGTCATGGTCACCGGGGCGCAGATGGCCTCTGCAAACTTCCTGAGCTCCTTGTGGGCATTGGAGATGATCACACCGCCGCCAGCATAGATGATGGGCTGCTTGCTCTTTTCGATGAGACGAAACGCCCGCTCGATCTGTTTGTTGTTGGGCTCTACTACAGGATTGTATGAGCGGAGCTTTATCTTTTCCGGATATGTGAACTCTGCCGTCGAGTTCTGCACGTCCTTTGGAAGATCGATGAGCACCGGCCCGGGGCGGCCCGATCTGGCAATGTAGAATGCCTCCTTCAGAATCCTCGGCAGGTCCTTTACATCCTTTACCAGATAGTTGTGCTTGGTACAGGGCCTGGTGATGCCTACGATATCCACCTCCTGGAAGGCATCGTTGCCGATGAGGGCGGTAGGCACCTGGCCCGTGAAGACCACCATCGGAATGGAGTCTGCATAGGCGGTTGCAATGCCCGTAACCGTGTTGGTTGCACCAGGTCCGGAGGTGGCAATGCAAACACCTACCTTTCCGGTAGCGCGTGCATAGCCGTCAGCTGCATGGGCTGCGCCCTGCTCATGACGGACAAGCACGTGCTTGATGGAGCCGTCCTTCTCCAGAGTATCGTAAACGTCAATGATCGCGCCTCCGGGAAAGCCGAAGACCACGTCGACACCCTCTTTCTTGAGGGCCTCAACAACCATCTGTTTTCCTGCCATCTTTGCCATACTAATCTACCTCAGCGACGATTTTTGAATAGCGTCATAACTTATTCCTACATGTTGCCATTGTCAACGAAAGAACCGGTAAAACTGGGAGTTAGAGGCCCATAAAAGGGCTGCCTGAACCTATCGGAAACGGACCCTGCCTGCCCTGAAAAGACCGCTATGGTATTTTGCCTGCAAATGGGTTACAAATTTCATCATGTTCCAGGTTGTAAGCCGCCATATAAGCCGCATGATCCGGGTATCCGGGTTCTCCCCTGCACACCGGGCAGCCAAGTGGCTGGCCCTGTGCATATGCGTGGGGTTGCTGGCAGGCACCGGGGCCATAGTGTTCCACTTCCTGTGCAACTGGGGCCACTATTTCTTCCTGGACTGGATAGCAGGTTACCGGCCCAGCCATCCTGCAGGAGACCCCCCGATATTCGGGCACACCCACCATGAACTGAACAGGTGGCTGCTCATGCTCATGCCGGCACTAGGCGGGCTTGCAAGCGGGATACTGGTAGCGACATTCTGTCCGGAGGCCCAGGGGCATGGAACGGATGCGGCCATAAAGGCATATCACCACAACAGCGGAAAGATCAACCCGAAGGTCCCATTTGTGAAGACCATCGCCTCCTTCCTGACCTTGGGAACCGGCGGATCGGGCGGAAGCGAAGGCCCCATCTGTCAGATAGGCGCGGGCCTTGGATCGCTGCTTGCCCAGAAACTCGGGGTGACACCGAGAGAGATGCGCATCCTCATGGCCGCAGGCATGGGGGCAGGCATTGGCAGCATCTTCCGCGCCCCGCTCACCGGTGCCCTCTTTGCCTCAGAGATCCTGTACAAGGACCCGGAATTCGAGGCGGATGTGATCATTCCGACTGCGATCGCCTCAACCATCGCCTACTCGCTCTTCTGCTCGGTGTTCGGCTGGGGCTCCCTGTTCGAGGCGGCCGACTATAAATTTACCAATGTCCTGGCCCTTGGACCCTACGCATGTCTTGCAGCAGCCCTGGCCCTGGGTGTGTTCCTGTTCGTAAAGATCTTCTGGGGATTTCATGACTACTTCCAGACACTGACCCTGCCCATGTGGTTGAAACCGGCCATCGGCGGGATCATGACAGGCACCTTTGCCTTCTTTCTGCCAGAGGTGCTCGGCTTCAGCTACGGCTTCATCCAAGACGGCCTTTACAACAAGGTGGCCCTCAGCATGTTTCTGGCAGTGGCGGCAGGAAAGATCCTGGCCACCTCCTTTTCCATCGGCTCTGGCGGAAGCGGAGGCGTCTTCGGCCCCTCGGTTGTGATCGGAGGCGCCATAGGCGGTGCGGTTGGGGTCTTCTTTCACAATCTTGTGCCAGATATCGTCCCGAACCCTGCCCCGTTCATCATCGTGGGGATGGCCGGATTCTTTGCAGGAAGCTCGAACGTGCCCATAACAGCAGTAATCGTGGTGAGTGAGATCACAAGCTCCTACCACCTGCTCCTTCCCAGCATGATGGTCTGCTCACTCAGCTATTTCCTCTGCAGGCGCTGGGACCTTTACCGTGAACAGGTACCGAGCAAGATCGACTCCCCTGCCCATTCAGGTGACTTCTTCACAGACATCCTGGAGGACATCAAGGTCAAGGACATCTTCAATCCAAACAGGATATTCGCTGTGATACCAGAGGACATGACCTTCGAGCAGTTCTGCAAGTTTTTCAGTGCAACAGACCAGCACTACTTCCCGGTAGTGGACAGAGAGGGCAGGCTCTCTGGTATCTTTTCAATAAACGACATCAGACACTGCCTGTTCAACAACGAGTTGGGATCCCTGGTGATAGTAAAGGATATCGCCAGGAGGGATGTGATAACTACCAGCCCTTCCGAGGACCTGAACACGCTTCTCAGAAAATTCACCATCAGGAACATAGACAGGATGCCCGTTGTCAAGGATGACGATCCGACCGCCTTTCTGGGCATGATCAGCAGGCGTGAGGTGATCGACTTCTACAACAGGAGCATCAACAGGCTAAAGGACTCAAGGGCCAGAAAACAGCAGATCCCCTTCTGAGCCCTTTCTGGCTGTGTGGCCGCCTTAACGGATCGCAAAACGAAGCCCCTCTTCCATGGCAATGGGCTGGATCAGGTGGGCCTCGATCTTTAAATTGTCACCAGGCATCACCATCTACACACCCTCTGGCAGGGTCACCACTCCGATCACGTCCGTGGTTCTGAAGGGCATGGAGGGGTTGGCGGAGCTGGGCCGTAGCCTCATCTCAGGAGATTCTTAGGGCCTCTTGGCGAAGCGGAGCGAAAGGAAATGCCCTTCAGGCGAGCAGTGTAGAAAAAGTCCCTTTCAGATGTGTCAGGCAGGTGCTTTCTGTCAGAAAATCTGATTTGTTACAGGCCCTTGGGCATTTCAAGCGAAGCAAGACCCTAGAGGGCCTTGAAGCTCCTGACCAGAGGCGAGGGCCGCCTCCGCCAACCCCTCCATGCCCCAACCTTTAACAAAACCCAGACCCAGACAGAATAAGAAGACAAAAGAAAAAACCCGGGTTCAAAAACAGAACCCGGGCCAACCACACCAACATCCTTACCACCCTTTGCTGGTCCCTCTACCCAGCTCCAAGCGACAAGGCAAACGATTTTGTAACAAATTCGTAACAAAAAAAGCCCTGAACGCCTAAAGGGCGTCAGGGCTATCATAGCCAAAAGAGCTAACTCTATTTTAGCGAAAAAAGACAGGATGTCAATAGATTCACTCCATCGTATAGATAGAGTAGATAGGACTAGCGATTCACCCCGTCTTATTCCTTATTATCGTCTGTTTTCTCAGATCCTTTAACATCTTCTTCATGGGCCGATGCATCCGCATCCTGCTCACTCTGCTGCACCTCTGCCTGCTCAGCCTCACCGGTGGGCTCATCATCGGCCTCGGCCTCCGCTGCTGGCTCTTCAGGAACTTCTTCAGCACTTTCAGCCTTGCCCTCTTCAGAAGCACCTTCTGAATCGGCTGCCTCAGCAGGAGCCCCTTCCTCATGCTCCTGGTCTGCCTGAACAGAGGCCGAGGCTTCCTCGGCAGTGCTGCCCTCCTCTTCAGATTCAGAAGGTGCTTCGGAGGATGCTTCCGGAGCGGCCTCAGGAATGACAGTGGGGGCCGCCTCATCCGTCTCGGCCTTGGAGACCTTGGCCTTTGGTTTTGACTTCTTAAGTGATTCGGTCACCAATTCGATGACACACATCATTGCGCCATCCCCGCGCCTTGGTCCAATACGGACGATCCGGGTATATCCACCAGGTCTGTCGGCCATCTTCTGGGCCCACTCCTCGAAGAGCTTGGCCACAACCGCCTTGTCCATGATCACTGCAAGAGCCTGGCGTCTTGCGTGAAGGGTGCCCTTTTTGGCAAGGGTGATCAATCTGTCTGCAAGACGGCGCAACTCCTTTGCCCGTGGCACAGTGGTGGTGATTCTTCCATGCTGAAAGAGCGCCGTGACCATGTTTCTGAACATGGCCTTCCTGTGGGCGGTCTTCACTCCAAAATATTTTACTCTCCTGCGGTGCCTCATTATTTCTTACCTTCCTTCTGCTCGTCCTTGTCCTCTTCGCTCTCGGGCGGGGTCCATCCCTCAAGCTTCATACCAAGAGTGAGCCCCATGGTATCCAGGATACGCAGAATCTCCTCCAGGGATTTCCTGCCAAAGTTCTTGGTCTTGAGCATCTCCTGCTCGGTCTTTTGCACAAGCTCGCCTATATAGTGGATATTGGCGTTCTTGAGACAGTTGGCAGAACGGACAGAGAACTCCAGCTCATCGATTCTGCGGTTGAGATACTTGAGCTTGTCCAGATATTCTGGGCCTTCAGGGGCCTCCTCAGGCTCCTCGGTCTCATCGAAATTGATGAAGATGGTGAGCTGCTCCTTCAAGATCTTGGCGGCATAGGCCATGGCATCCTCAGGAAGGACGCTGCCATCTGTCCAGATCTCCATGATGAGTTTATCATAGTCGGTCATCTGGCCGACCCTGGCCTGGGAAACCTTGAAGTTTACCCTCGTGATAGGCGAAAAGAGCGAATCTATGGCAATGGTGCCCACCGGCATGTCATCAAGCTGCCTTGCGTTCTCCTCTGCAGGCACATAACCCTTGCCCCACTTGACCAGCATCTCCATGTTTATCTCGCCATCCTCTGTGAGATTGGCGATGACCTGATCGGGATTGAGTATGTCCACCCCGCCATCCGGGGCCTTGAAGTCTCCGGCCTTTAACACACCGGGGCCCTTCATCTCGGCCACCAACCGCCTGTCTTCGTCCTTGTGGAGCTTGAGCCTTACAGCCTTGAGGTTCAGCACGATCTGGGTCATGTCCTCTATGACCCCAGGAATGGTGGCCAGCTCGTGTGGCACCCCATCCACCTTGACGCATACTATGGCTGCACCCTGAAGCGAGGAGAGCAGCACACGCCTGAGGGCATTTCCCAGAGTGATGCCGTAGCCTCTCTCCAGTGGCTCGCAGGTAAACTTGGCATAGGTATCGCTTCTGGAATCCTCGTCGATCTCCAGCCGGTTCGGCCTGATAAGTTCCCGCCAGTTTCTGTAAAATGGTTGCTGTTCTGTGGACATGGCTTGTCTTTACTCTTTGAGACTCTAAAGATTCTACCTGAAGCGGGCATCCTGGGCCCGCTATCAGGCCTGCACCCCGGAAAGAACAGGGGTGCATGGAGGTTTACTTGGAGTAGAACTCTACTATCAGCTGTTCCTGGATGGGCAGTGTGATGTGGCTCCGTTCCGGCTCGGCCTTTACAACACCCTTTCTGCCTTCTGCATCCAGCTCAAGCCACTCAGGAACTCCTCTCCTGGCCACGGCCTCCAGGGCCTGGACCACAGGAGGGATATCCTTGCTCTTTTCTTTCAGGGTTATCACATCCCCCACCCTTACCTGAAAGGAGGGTATGTCCACCTTACGGCCATTGACCAGGAAATGGCCATGCTTGACCAGCTGCCTGGCCTGGTTCCTGGAATCAGCAAACCCAAGCCTGTAGACCACGTTGTCCAGCCGTTTCTCCAGAAGTCTCAGCAGATTGGTACCTGTAACGCCCTTCTGGCGATCCGCCTCCTCGAAGTAGCGCCTGAACTGGGACTCCTTTACCCCATAGATCCTGCGCACCCTCTGCTTTTCCCTGAGCCGTATGCCATAGTCGGACACCTTGATCCGGCCCTGTCCGTGCTGTCCTGGTGCATAGCTCCTGCGCTCAAAGGCGCACTTGTCCGAATAGCAGCGATCACCCTTCAAGAACAGCTTGCTTCCTTCACGACGGCATAGACGGCACCGTGGTCCTGTATATCTTGCCACTTATGTCTCCTCCAGATTGAAAAATTCTAATTATGGTTCCGTATCAGACCCTGCGCCTCTTGGGAGGCCTGCATCCATTGTGTGGCAGGGGTGTGACATCCTTTATCACCTTCACCTGCAGCCCGGCCATGGCAAGGGCCCTGAGGGCCGCCTCGCGCCCGGAGCCTGGCCCCTTGACATGGACCTCACAGGTACGCATCCCGTGCTCCATCGCCTTTCTGGCGGCATTTTCCGCGGCCACCTGGGCAGCAAAAGGGGTACCCTTCCTGGAGCCCTTGAAGCCGTTGGCCCCGGCGCTTGACCATGAGACCACATTTCCCACCTTGTCGGTGATGGTGACTATGGTGTTGTTGAATGTCGCCTGAATATGGACTATCCCCTCAGGGATGTTCTTCTTTTCCTTCCTGGCTCCTCTTCTGGGTCGTGCCATTTATACTGCTCCTTATATTAGTTAAACCTTTTTCTTCTTCTTGATGGCAGCCCTACGGGGCCCCTTCCTGGTCCGGGCATTGGTACAGGTACGCTGGCCACGCACTGGCAGCCCCCTGCGATGCCTCAGCCCGCGGTAGCAGCCCAGGTCCATGAGCCGCTTTATATTCATGGAGACCTCACGGCGAAGATCACCTTCCACCTTGTACTCGGAATCTATGATGTTCCTGATCTTGGTGATGTCCTCGTCGGTGAGTTCATCGGTCTTCTTGTCCCAGGAGATGCCCGCCTTGTCCAGGATCTTCTGGGCACTGGTACGGCCGATTCCGTAGATGTATGTGAGTGCAATCTCAAGCCTCTTGTTCTTGGGCAGATCAACCCCGACAATTCTTGCCACGTCTTTCCCCCTTTATCTAACCCTGACGCTGCTTGTGTCTGGGATTTTTGCAGATTACCCGGACGATCCCTCTGCGACGGATGATCCGGCAGTCCTTACACCTTTTCTTGACAGATGCTCTTACCTTCATGGCTCTATCCTCTTGTGCCTATTTCCGCAACGCCAATCTATTTGGCCCTGAAGACCACCCGGCCGCGCGTAAGATCATAAGGTGAAAGCTCGACCGTGACCCTGTCGCCAGGAAGGATACGGATATAGTGCATCCTCATCTTCCCGGAGATGTGGGCCAGCACCTTGTGGCCATTGTCGAGCTCGACACGAAACATGGCGTTTGGCAGTGTCTCGATCACCTTTCCCTCAACCTGTATCGCATCTTCCTTGGCCATGATCTTCTGCTTTCTCCTCTACAGACTCGAATGCCGGCCCATAGGGCAGGCACTCTGTCCGCTGTTCAAAATTGACTAATACTCTATCTCTGGCGGCTCTATGAAGCCGTCGCTCAATATCTCTGCACCCTTGCCGGTGATGGCAATGGTATGCTCGAAGTGTGCTGCAAGAGAGCCGTCCTTGGTGACAGCAGTCCAGCCATCGTCAAGGACCTTCACCTCATGTGAGCCCAAGGTGATCATGGGCTCTATGGCAATGACCATGCCCTTCTTGAGCATGGGGCCTGTGCCCCTCTTGCCAAAATTGGGCACTTCCGGGGGCTCATGAAGGGCTGTTCCTATACCATGGCCCACAAACTGCCTCACCACTCCGAAGCCGTGGGCCTCTGCATGCCTCTGGACAGCCTCGCCCAGATCCCCCAAATGGCGTTTGGGCCTGGCCTTGGCTATGGCCAGATATAGTGCCTCCTTGGTGACCCTCAAGAGCTCGGCTGCCTCAGGGGAAGCAGCCTCCTGCCCCACAATCTTGCTGAAGGCGGCGTCACCAAAATAGTCCTTGCGAATGACACCTACATCCACACTGACCAGATCCCCAGCCTCTATCCTGCGGCTTTTGGAGGGGATGCCGTGTACGATCTCCTGGTTGATGGAGATGCATGTAGTTGCCGGATAACCATGATACCCCTTGAAGGCGGGCTTGCACCCCTCCTTCAAGATGAGCTCTTCGGCTATCCTGTCAAGGTCCCAGGTGGTGATCCCTTCGGCCATCTCCTCCTGGAGTCTCGAAAGGACCTGGGCTACCACCTGATTGGCTGCTCGCAGCCGTTCTATCTCCCAAGGGGCCTTGAGTCTTATCCTTCTGCCAGCCCTGCCTTTTGTCACTAATTTACAAAATTGTCAAGGACAAAATTACCTGCCCTTGAGTCTTGCCCCCCTTATCAGCCCGTCGTAATTCCGGCTGATGAGATGGGACTCTATCTGCGCCATGGTATCCATGCCTACTCCAACCACGATGAGCAGAGCCGTGCCGCCGAAATAGAACGGCACATTGAAGTGGGTGATCAGAATACTTGGCAGCACACAGATCACTGCCACATATATGGCGCCGATCAGGGTTATCCTCGAAAGGACATTGTCGATGAATTCCACAGTCTTTCTGCCCGGCCTGATGCCCGGGATATATCCACCGTGCTTCTGGAGATTCTCTGCTATGTCAGCCGGGTTGAAGATGATGGCCGTATAGAAATAGCAGAAGAATATGATCAGAATCACAAAGATGGACTCATAGATAAACGTGCCCGGCATGAGCGCCTGTGCCACCTTCTGCATCCAGGGCACCTGCATAAAGTTGGCAATGGTTGCAGGAAACATGATGATCGAGGAGGCGAAGATCGGCGGTATGACACCGGCCGTATTCACCTTGAGGGGCAGATGTGTGCTCTGCCCGCCATAGACCTGCCTGCCGATCATACGCCTGGCATAGTGGATGGGGATGCGCCTGTGCGCCCTTTCCATAAAACAGATGAAGGCCACAATGGCCACCATCATGATCACCAGAAAGAGCATGAAGGCAGGGTGTATCTCCCCTGTCCTCATGAGCCTGAATGTGTCAATCACTGCAGAAGGCAACCTGGCGACAATACCTGCAAAGATGATCAGCGAGATACCGTTTCCCACACCTCGTTCGGTTATCTGCTCCCCAAGCCACATCAGGAAGACCGTGCCCGACATGAGGGTCAGGGCGGTAAGGAGCCTGAAGGCCCAGCCAGGATGCGCCACCACAGGCAGATTGCCTGGAGCCACCATGCCTTCGAGCCCTATGGCGATTCCCAGGCCCTGCAGGGCACTAAGGGCCACTGTACCATACCTGGTGTACTGGCTGATCTTCTTGCGCCCGGCCTCCCCCTCCTTCTTTAGCTGCTCTAGCTGAGGGATCACCACACCCAGGAGCTGAATGATGATGGAGGCACTGATGTAGGGCATGATACCCAGGGCAAAGATGGAGAATTTCTTGAGCGCCCCACCGGAAAACATGTCGAAGAGCCCGAACAGGGTGCCCTGGGCCCTGGCAAAAAACTGGGCGAGCGCTTCGGCATCGATGCCGGGAGTGGGTATCTGCACACCGATCCGGTAGACCGCCAGCATCATCAAGGTAAAAAGGATACGCTTTCGAAGCTCCGGTACGTTTGCTAAGCCTTCTAGTCCCCTCACGGCATCTCCAGATTCAAAGTTTCAGCAGGTAGGACCCGTCTCTCTTGCTACTGCACCAGCTCGACAGAGCCGCCGGCCTTCTCGATCTTCTCGCGGGCCGCCTGGCTTACGGCATGTGCCTTGACCTTGATGGGCCTTGTAAGCTCTCCGTCACCAAGAACCTTGAGGAGCTTGTCCCTCTTCCGAATGAGGCCCCGGCCCTGGAGATAGGCCAGGTCTATGACCACGTCCTCCTGGATCTCGTTGAGCACTCCCACGTTGATGACGCCGTAGCTCTTCCTGAACGGGTTCTTGAAACCCCTTTTGGGCAGCTGGCGATAAAGCGGCATCTGTCCGCCCTGAAAGCCTGGCGGTATAGAGGCCCCTGACCTGGACTTCTGGCCCTTCTGGCCTCTGCAAGCAGTCTTGCCGTGGCCGCTTCCAGGCCCCCTGCCTACCCTCTTCTTATTCCTTACTGAACCCTTGTCCGGTTTCAGCGAGTCTAGCGTTATCATCTCTCTCGTCTCCGATATTACATTAAGGGAAGCCAGGCACCCAAAGATGGTGCCTGCACAACAGATCCCTGAACTATCCGATACTCTTGCCCCTGTATTTGGCCCTCTCTACCGAGTCTTTCAACTCCAACAGGCCCTCAAAGGTGGCTCTTACCACATTGTGGGGATTGTTGGTGCCGATACACTTGGTGAGCACGTCATGAATGCCTGCCGCCTCCATGATGGCACGCACAACGGCACCGGCGATAACACCTGTACCAGGAGGAGCCGGTTTCAGAAGAACCCTGCCTGCACCAAAGTGGCCTATCACCTCGTGCGGGATGGTCGATCCTACCATGGGGATCTGGACCATGGCCTTTCTCGCCTTCTCAGAGGCCTTTCTCAGGGCCTCAGGCACCTCCTTGGCCTTGCCCAGGGCAAAACCCACCTTGCCGTTGCCGTCGCCCACCACCGCAAGGGCGCTGAAGCTGAAGCGGCGTCCACCCTTGACCACCTTGGCCACGCGGTTTATGAAGACGATCTTCTCGATATATTCCTGCTGATCCTTCTGTTCCATTAACGCCTGCAATGCCTGGACTCCTCTTGAAGCTCTTTTAGAATTTAAGTCCGCCTTCCCTGGCCCCATCGGCCAAGGCCTTGACCCTGCCGTGATACTTGTAGCCGCCGCGATCGAAGATCACCTTCTCGATCCCCTTGGCCTTTGCCTTGGCGGCCAGCAGCTTTCCCACCTCGGCTGCCATCCCGGTCTTGCCCCCCTCTACCTTGCCCATATCTCTGAGCTCCTTGCTGAAGGAGGATGCCGCCACTATGGTGTTGCCGCTCTCGTCATCCACTATCTGGGCCACTATGTGCCTGTTGCTGCGGAAGACCGAAAGTCTCGGCCTCTCGGCTGTACCAGAAATCTTCTTCCTTATTCTCATCCGGCGCCTTCTGCGCGCCAGCAGTTTTGGACTGGTCTTTCCCATTTTATCTCTACCTAATCTAACCTAAGTTTGACCTCGATCTCTCCGGCCCTGACCATGCTACTTGGCTGCGGCCTTTCCTGCCTTCCTGATGATGTGCTCGTCTGCGTACTGCACGCCCTTGCCCTTGTACGGCTCAGGCGGCCTGAAGGCCCTGATCCTGGCAGCGGTAAGACCGAGCAACTCCTTGTCATAACCCTCGAGGATGATCTTGATCTCCTTCTGCCTCTCCACCTTGGCGGTTATGCCCTCGGGCAGAGGGAAGTCGATGGGATGGGAAAACCCCAGATGGAGCTCCAGGGCCTTGCCCTTGGCCTCCACCTTGTAACCCACACCGATAACCAGGAGCTCCTTGGTGAATCCTTTTGTCACCCCGTGGACCATGTTGGCTATGAGCGCCCTCATGAGGCCATGGGCAGCGCGGCTCGGCTTGGAGTCATCCTTCCTGTGCACAGTAAGGGTATCCCCATCCAGCTTTACCTCTACCCTGGGGTTTATCTCCTTGGTGAGCTGGCCCTTGGGCCCCTTGACGGTGATGGTGTTCCCGTCAAGGCTGACCTTGGCCTCCTTGGGGATCTTAACCGGTAGCTTTCCAATACGTGACATCTTCTCTTCTCCAGATTACCAGACTGCGCAGATGATCTCGCCGCCTACACCCATCTCACGGGCCTTGGCGTCGGTCATGACCCCGCGGGAAGTCGAAACGATAGCGATGCCCAGACCACCCCTGATCACAGGGATATCATCCTTGCCGGCATAGATGCGCCGGCCAGGCTTGCTGATCCTCTTGAGATTCTTGAGGATGGACTTACCATCAACATACCTGAGCGTGATCCTGATGATCCCCTGCTTGCCGTCCTTTATTATCCGGTAGTTGTTTATGAAACCCTCTTCCTTGAGTATGCCGGCTATATTCACCTTCAGGGCGGATGCCGGCACATCTACCTTGTCATGCCCACTATGGATGGCATTCCTGATTCTAGTGAGCATATCTGCGATTGGATCGGTCATGGACATAGGTCAAACCCTTTTCTCAATATCTGTTCCTGATTTTACCAGCTGGACTTCGTCACACCAGGAAGGAGTCCACGGGAGGCCATGGATCTGAAGCAGATCCTGCATATGCCGAACTTGCGCAGAAAGGCCCTGGGCCTTCCACATATCGGGCACCTGTTGTAGCGCCTTACCTTGAATTTCGGCTCCCTCTTAACCTTTTCCATCAAAGCTTTCCTAGCCAAAGCTCCCTCCTGTTACTTTTTCCTGAAAGGCATTCCGAGCATCTCGAGAAGGGCCCTGCCCTCCTCGTCGGTCTCTGCCGTCGTCACTATGGTGACATTGAAGCCCTTGATCTTGTCGATCTTGTCATAGTCGATCTCAGGGAAGATGATGTGCTCCCTGATGCCCAAGGTATAGTTACCCCTGCCGTCAAAGGCCTTGCGGGAGATACCTCTGAAGTCCCTGATGCGCGGAATCGCTATATGGATCAGCTTGGTGAGGAAATCGTACATCTTCTGCCCCCGCAGGGTCACCATGACGCCTATGGGCATGCCGGCCCTGAGCTTGAAGGCGGCAATGGATTTTCTGGCCCTGGTTATCACCGGCTTCTGCCCGGCGATCTGTGCCAGCTCCTCGACTGCAGAATCCAGGATCTTGGCGTTCTGGATCGCCTCGCCAAGCCCCATGTTCAGCACGACCTTTTCGATCTTCGGGACCTGCATCACATTTTTGTACCCGAACCGTTCCATGAGTCCGGGAATGACTTCCGTCTTGTACTTCTCTTCAAGATGGATCATTGGATAACTGCCTCCTGAAGGCTACTTGCTCTCGGTAGGTATGGCTTCGCCGCACTTCTTACAGGTCCTTACCTTGGTCCCGTCCTCCAGGATCTTCCTGGATATGCGTACCGGATCGGTACACTTGGGGCAGATGAGCATGAGATTGGAGATGTGGATTCCGGCCTCCATCTCTATGATCCCCCCCTGGCTGGCAGGACCGGGTTTCTGATGCCTCTTTACTATCTGGGCACCCTCGACAATGGCGCGATACTTGCCCGGCAGGATCTTCTTGATCTTGCCCACCTTGCCCTTGTCCTTTCCTGCCATGACCATGACCCGGTCGTTCTTGCGAAGATATGTCTTTATGCGTTTCATGGTACGTCTCTGCTCCAGTTTATCTAAAGGACCTCAGGGGCCAGGGAGATGATCTTCATATATCTCTTTGCCCTGAGTTCCCTGGCGACCGGTCCGAATATACGGGTGCCCACTGGCTCGCCGTACTGGTTGATCAGCACGGCCGCATTCTCATCGAACCTGATGATGGAACCATCGGGCCTTGGAATCTCCTTCTTGGTCCTGACCACAACGGCCCTGGCCACATCCCCTTTCTTGACCTTTGAGTTGGGAATGGCCTCCTTGACCGTTACCACTATAGTGTCGCCGACACGGGCATACCTGCGCCTGGTGCCGCCAAGCACCTTGATGCAGAGCACCTTTTTGGCGCCGGAGTTGTCCGCTACGTTGAGCTTGGTTTCCTGCTGGATCATGATGAGTACCCCTTATCAGACGGCCCGCTCAACTATCTCTTTGACAATCCAGCGCTTCTTTCTGCTGAGCGGCCTGTGTTCTTCGATCACTATGGTGTCGCCGACCCGGCACTCGTTTTTGGGATCGTGCGCCATATACTTCTTCCTGCGCTGAACGAACTTTCCGTAGATGGGGTGCCTGAAACGGCGGATGACCACCACTGTTACGGTCTTGTCGTTCTTGTCACTGGATACGGTGCCGGTAAGCGTCCGGCGCAAACCTTTTTGAACCTTCATCTACTATTCCCCGGTATCCTGTCTCAGTTTCTCGTTAATGATGGTCTTGACCCTTGCGATATCCCTGCGCACCAGCCTGATCTTGGCAGTATTCTCCAGCTGGTGTGTGGCATGCTGATACCGAAGGTTGAAGAGCTCCTTCCTCAGGTCGCTCTCCCTCTTTCTGAGCTCGTCCACACTCATCTCCCGATATTTCTCTGCTGCTGCGCTCATATACCCTGGCTCCTGACGACGATCTTGGTGGGAATGGGCAGCTTGTAGGAGGCAAGCCTCAGGGCCTCAAGGGCAACGGACTCCTCCACACCCTCCATCTCGTAGAGGATGCGCCCAGGCTTGACAGGGGCAACCCAGTACTCTACGCCGCCCTTTCCTTTTCCCATCCTGGTCTCGGCCGGTTTCTTGGTGATGGGCTTGTCAGGGAAGATCCTGATCCAGATCTTGCCCTTCCTCTTGACGTGCCTGGTTATGGCGATACGTGCCGCCTCTATCTGTTGGGCCGTGATACGGCCGGCTCCAAGTGCCTTGAGCCCGTAATCACCGAAATTGAGGGTGTTGCCCCTGTGGGCTACACCGCGAATGCGGCCCTTCTGCTGCTTCCTGTACTTTATCTTCTTAGGCGCTAACATGGCTCTTCACCTTTCACCTAGATCTCTGCCGACAGAAGCTCGGACTCCTTGTCGGGCAGCACCTCTCCTTTGAAGATCCAGACCTTCACCCCAATGACACCGTAGGTGGTATAGGCCTGAGCAAAACCGTAATCGATATCTGCCCTGAGGGTATGGAGGGGAACCCGTCCCTCGAGATACCACTCCCTGCGGGCCATCTCAGCTCCACCCAAGCGGCCTGCACACTGCACCCTTATGCCCTGGGCGCCAAACTTGAGTGCCAGCCCCACGGCCCGCTTCATGGCGCGCCTGAAGGAGATACGCCTCTCGAGCTGGGAGGCCACGTTCTCTGCAACGAGCTGTGCATCAAGCTCCGGCCTTCTGACCTCGGATATATCGATGAGCACAGGCTTCTTGACCATCTTCTCCAGTGCCTGCTTGAGCGCCTCGATCTCCACGCCCTTCTTGCCGATGACAATGCCGGGCCTTGCAGTATGGATCTTGAGCCTCAGCCTCTTGGCGGCGCGCTCGATCTCGATCTTGGATATGCCGGCATGATACATCCGCTTCTTGACAAAGGAGCGGACCTGATGATCCTCAAAGACCAGCTTGGGATACTCCTTGTCCGCAAACCACTTGGAGTCCCACGTACGTGTGATCTTAAGCCTGAGCCCTATGGGGTTAACCTTCTGTCCCAAAATCGCCTCCCAATCGACTAAAATTCGTCCAGGACAACTGTAATGTGAGAAAGCCTGTGTCTGATGCTGTAGGCCCTGCCCATTGCACGAGGCCTCCACCTCTTGAGCACCGGACCCTGATCCACGTAGATCTTCTTGACATACAGGCTGTCCGCATCGAGATTCATGTTCTCTGTGGCATTCGCCAGGGCCGAGTCGAGGACCTTTTTTATGATCCTGGCGGCCTTCTTGGGCGAATAGCTAACTATCTGCATTGCCTCGTCAACCGGCTTGTTCCTGATGAGATCTGCTACCAGGCGCGCCTTCTGAGGCGAGATACGTCTGAACTTGGCCGTTGCCTTAGCCTCCATGGTTCACTACCTTCCTATTTTCTGCCCTTTTTGGCCTTCTTGTCCGCCGCATGCCCGTAGAATGTGCGGGTGGGTGCGAACTCTCCCAGCTTGTGGCCGACCATATTCTCTGTGACAAAGACCGGAATGAACTTCCGCCCGTTATGGACGGCAAAGGTCAGCCCCACCATCTCAGGAATGATCATGGACCTGCGCGACCAGGTCTTGATCACCTTCCTGTCGTTGGTGTCAATGGCCTTTCTGACCTTCCTCATGAGATGTTCGTCTACGAACGGACCCTTTTTAACTGACCTTGGCACGGATAAATCTCCTTTTGGTAAAGATCCCTACTTCTTGAATCTGCGTCTTACTATAAACTTGTCGCTGGGCTTCTTCTTCCTGGTCCTGTAGCCCTTGGTGGGCCAGCCCCATGGACTGCATGGATGGCGACCGCCGGAGCTCTTTCCCTCTCCGCCACCCATTGGATGATCCACCGGGTTCATGGCGACACCGCGCACATGGGGGCGCCTGCCCAGCCAGCGGCTGCGGCCCGCCTTTCCTATGGAGATGTTCTCATGGTCCAGGTTGCCCACCTGGCCGATGGTGGCCCTGCACTCCCTCAAAAAGAGCCTGAGCTCTCCGGAAGGGAGCCTTAGAAGGACATACTTGCCCTCCTTGGCCATGACCTGGCCTGCAGTACCGGCGCTCCTGACGATCTGCCCGCCCTTGCCTGGCCTCATCTCTATATTGTGGACGAGGGTACCCAGGGGGATGTTCTTTAGCGGCATGCAGTTTCCAGGCTTTACGTCGGTGACATCATCCGAGACCACCATATCGCCCGCCTTGAGGCCCAAGGGGGCAATGATGTAACGCTTTTCACCGTCCAGGTAGTGAAGAAGCGCTATCCTGGCAGACCTGTTGGGGTCGTACTCGATGGCCGCCACCTTTGCAGGCACGCCGGTCTTGTCCCGACGGAAGTCGATTATGCGATACTTGCGCTTGTGTCCGCCTCCGCGATGCCTGACGGTGATGCGCCCATAGGTGTTCCTGCCACCGCTTCTTTTGAGTGGCTCCAGCAGCGATTTCTCGGGTTCCTTCTTGGCCAGATCCGGATCCACCACCACACTCATGAAGCGGCGGCCCGGGGATGTTGGTTTATACTTTTTAACAGGCATTACGCACCCTCAAAGAGATCGAATTTTTCACCAGGATAGAGCCGGACTATCGCCCTCTTGGTGTTGGGCCTGCGGCCTATCAGACGGCCTGTCCTCTTCTTCTTGCCCTTCCTGTTCAGGGTCTGGACGGCCAGGACCTTCTTCTTCAGCAGCTGTTCCACCGCGCGCTTGATCTCGATCTTGTTGGCCCTGGGATCCACCTCGAGAACTATCTGATTACACTTCTCGTTGGCCATCGTGGCCTTTTCCGTGATGATGGGCGACTTGATTACCGAATAGAGATCCATCATTTTTCCAGCCTCTCTTCTATGGCCTTTACCGCTGGCTCGTGGATCAGCAGGTATTCATGCTTGATGAGATCGTAGACGTTCAACCCCTCGGTCCTGAGGACCTTGATGCCAGGGATGTTACGGCTGGAGAGCTCGAGATTGCGATCCTCCTGATTCACAAGGATCACTGCCTTATCCACTCCGAAACGGCCCAGGAACTCGGCCATCTTCTTTGTCTTGATCTCCTCTATGCCGAACTCCTTTAGCACCAGGCAGCGCTCTGAGGCCACCTTGTCCGAAAGGGCCATCTTGAGCCCGAGCTTCCTGACCTTCTTGGGCAGGCTGTAGGAGTAGTCCCTGGGCTTTGGTCCATGGGCCACTCCGCCATGACGCCACACAGGGTTCCGGATACTGCCGACCCTTGCCCTGCCGGTTCCCTTCTGTCTCCAGGGCTTCTTGCCACCTCCCCGGACCTCTGCCCGGGTCTTGGTGCTGGCAGTGCCGGCCCGCCTCTTGGCAAGCTGCCACCGGACGATCTCCTGCAAGATTCCGATCTTCGGCTCTACACCGAACACCCCATCGGAGACCTCTATGTCTCCGACCTTCTCCTTCTGTGAATTATAAACCGCCAGGGTTGCCATGATCTTGCCCTGTCTCCTGATTCCTATTTAAACCTTACCAGCACCATCTGGTTTACGGCGCCGGCCACACCGCCCCTTACCAGGAGCAGATTGTCTTCCTTGCGAACATCCACGATGAGAGAGTTCTTCTGGGTGATCCTCTTGCCCCCCATACGGCCAGGCATCTTCTTGCCCTTTATGACCTTGGATGGATAGGCGCTCATACCTGAAGAACCTATGGCCCTGTGATGCTTGGAGCCGTGGCCCATGGGCCCGCGATGAAATCCATGGCGCTTTACCACGCCCTGGTAACCGCGCCCCTTGGACTTTCCGGTTATGTCAACGATCTGGCCCACGTCTATGTCATTGAGGGTCAACACCTGGCCCAGGCTGTAGTCATCGGGATTGTCCACGGGGACCTCCCTGATGAAACGGAAGCCTGTATCCACACCGGCCTTCTCGACATGCCCCTTCATGGGCCTGTTGATCCTCTTCATGGGCTTTGGCCAGAAGCCGAGCTGAAGGGCGTTGTAGCCCTCCTTCTCCTCGGTCTTCTTCTGGAGAACGACACAGGGGCCAACCTCCAGGACAGTGACAGGGACGCGCTGGCCGTCCTCTGCAAAGACCTGTGTCATCCCTATTTTCTTACCTAACAAGGCCTTAACACCAGCCATAGTAATAGTCCCCGCTAAAGTTTAATCTCCACGTCGACGCCAGCGGACAACTCGAGCTTCATCAGCGCATCAATGGTCTGCTGTGTCGGCTCCAGTATGTCCACAAGACGCTTGTGGGTCCTGACCTCGAACTGCTCCCTGGACTTCTTGTCGATGTGTGGGGAGCGAAGCACAGTGTATTTGCTTATCTTAGTGGGCAGCGGGATGGGGCCGGCAACCCTTGCACCGGTCCTCCTGGCCGTATCCACTATCTCGTTTAGAGACTTGTCCAGCTGCTTATGGTCGTATGCCTTAAGCCTTATCCTGATCTTGTCTGTAGGGATCATCATCCCGCGTATACCTCTTTAAAGCTTCTGATTAACTGGTGCTCTTCTACTCTATTATCTTGGAGACCACGCCGGCGCCCACTGTGCGGCCGCCTTCACGGATCGCAAAACGAAGCCCCTCTTCCATGGCAATGGGCTGGATCAGGTGGGCCTCGATCTTCACATTGTCACCAGGCATCACCATCTC
>CAZNKD010000012.1:0-32829 GCA_964573615.1 uncultured Desulfobacterales bacterium
CTCAGCCAGCCTGGGATCGAATCGAGCAGCCCGTGGGCCGGATGGAGCGGTGGGAGTTCATCCCGCCTGAGGGCCTCCCAGACGAAATTGTGGCTCTCTGGTGAGGGTGTCACGATATCTCCTGTCTGCCTGTCCACTGGCACGAAGGCGATCCCTGGCGGGATGTCGTAGCTCTTCTTGGTGAGCATCGGGACGGTCACCTTCATGTATTCCGTCCAGATGGGGCATGCGGCCCGGCCACCGGTCTCACGTCTTCCAAGGCTCTTTCTATCCTGTCTCCCCACCCAGACGGCCGTCACAACCTCGGGGGAGAAACCGACGAACCAGGCATCCCGGCAATCGTCGGTGGTACCGGTCTTTCCGCCCACGGGGATTCCGACAGCCCTGGCCCTCCTGCCAGTGCCGTCCTGCACCACGCCCATCAGCAGATAGGCCATCTGGAAGGCGGTCACCGGGTCCAGGGCCTCCTTCAGGTTTGGCTCCAGAAGCTCCAGGATCTCGCCATGACGGTCCAGGATCTGCTCCACATACTGGGGGGCAGCACGCCTTCCCTGATTGACAAAGGTGCTGTAGGCCTCGACCAGCTGGATCACCGGGATCGCCGAAGAGCCGAGGGCTATGGAGAGATTGTCCGCAAGGGGGGCCGTTATGCCCATGAGCCTCGCCTGCTTCCTGATCTGTGAGACCCCGACCATCTGGGCCACCTTTACCGAGATAACATTCCTGGAATAGGTGAGGGCCGTCCGTATGGTGATGGGGCCCATGTAGGTCTTGTCGAAGTTCTCGGGCTCCCAACGCTCCTCGCGGGAGATGCCCGGCAGAGAGATGGGCTCATCCACTATTATGGTATTTGGCTGGATGAGCCCCGCCTTCATGGCCGTGGAGTAGACGATGGGCTTGAAGGCGCTTCCAGGCTGCATCCTGCCCTGGGTGGCCAGATTGAACTGGGTCTTCTTGAAATCCTTGCCCCCCACCATTGCCAGCACAGCCCCTGTCTGGGCGTCCATGGATAGAAGGGCACCGTTTATCTGCTCCCTTAGGGCCTTGTCCCTCTTGTGCCTTGCCGCCACGGCATCGAGCCCCTTGACGACTGCATCGAAGGCCTTTTCCTGGAGGTTGCTGTCCAGGGTCGTAAAGACCTTGAAACCGTCCTGCAGGAGCCTTTGGCGCCCGTATCTGTGCAGCAGGTCCTTTTTGACCTCCTGGATGAAGTACTCTGCCCCCTTTGGTGGAGTGACCTTCATCCTCTTCAGGACGATCTGCTCGGAAAGGGCCTCATCCCGCTCCTGTGCTGTTATGAAGCCCTCCTCGAACATACGCCTCAGCACATAGCGCTGGCGCTTCTTTGCCCTGTCGAAGTGGCGATAGGGATCGTATTTGCTCGGTGCCTGGGTAAGGCCTGCGATCATGGCGGACTCGGCTATGGAAAGCTCATCCACGTGCTTTGCAAAATAGGTACGGGCCGCAGCCTCCACCCCGTAGGCACCGCTTCCCAGATAGATCTGGTTGAGGTAGAGGTTCAGGATCTGGTCCTTGGTAAGGGCGGCATCTATCTGCCAGGCCAGGATCGCCTCCTTGAGCTTCCTGATCCAGCTCCGCTCCCTGGTCAGCAGCAACGAGCGTGTAACCTGCTGGGTGATGGTGCTCGCACCCTGCACGATGCCGCCAGCCTCCACATTCTTGATCACCGCCCTTATCACCCCAAGGAAATCGATGCCCTTGTGCTCGTAGAATCGGGCATCTTCCGCTGCCAGAAAGGCGTTTTTCAGCCTGTCTGGTATGCGCGATATATCCACTGGCCAGCGCTTCTCCTTGTACCACCAGGCCATGACCTTTCCATCGGAGGAGTAGACCTCGGTCACCATGGGGGGCTCGTAGTTTCTCAGGCTGTCGATCGGGGGTAGATCAAGGAGCATGTAGCCGGCCATGAGGGCAGCAGCCAGTCCGGTCACCAGGAGACAGTTGAACCAGATGATGAGGAGCAGGGCCCTGGTGCCCCATATCCTTGGCCGTTTTGCTTTCTTTGCCCGTTTTCTTGCCATTTGCTTAGGAGGCTGCTGGTAAAAGATGCTTCAAAAAGGCTACCTTACACGACTTGCAACCAGATTTACAGGGTGCAGCACGCCCAAAAGGGCTAATCCTTCCTCAAGGCCACCACCCAGCGGGCAGGGTCGAGCAGACGGCCTACGCTATCCCTGAATCTCTCATACTCCCCTCCTGGGGGCAGGAGCCCTCGCCTTATCTCAAAAAGGGCAGAGACATAGATGTGACGCCCGCTCCTTCTCGATGTCACACTCCAGGTGAGCAGGCCCTGGGTGCCTCTTCCTGCCTGGGGCAGTGACTCCACCGACCAGCCAGGGGGCACAATGAGATCCAGCACGAATCGTGCAGCAACCCCCTGTCTGATGAAGAACGGGTTCTCACGCCTCCTTGACATCCCGCCGATCTCCTGGAGGACCTGGCCAAAGCGTATGGGATAGAGCAGGGTTCCGTCCCTGAGTTCCACCAAGGGAGAGCCCATCTCGAAATCCGCCCTTGCAACCACCGAAGGTGAGAGCTCATCCTCTCCGAAGACCCAGAGGTGTCCTCCCTCCTTTACCGATGGCGAGAGGGAGAAGAGGAACATGCGCCTTCTGAGGTCGAACTCCTCCGGGGTGAGATCCTTGAAGATCGCCCTCAAGGTCCTGGACTCCGCCCCTGAATCCATACGGAAATAGTGCACCTGGGCAAGGTCAGGGCCCTGGATCTCGACCTGCCAGGCAGCAGACCTCTGGGCCGAGGGCCTGTCTATTATGGTGAGCCATTCATCCTGGAGGACGTCGTAGGCCCGCTGGCCTGCCATGTCCGTTACCCCAGGGGGGATGTTCCTGGAGTCAAAGGAGTAGAACCTACCCTGGCACACCACAAGGGCCGTGTCCAGAAGACCGAGTGCAGGGATGTCATCGAGCCCGTCCAGCACGGCACCATCAGAGCCTGCAAGGAGTATGGATACATCTTCAAAGCCCTTCTTCTCCAAAATGGCCTTGAAGAGCAGGCAAGCGTCGAACTGAGTGCCCATAGCGCTCTTCAGGCACTGGCCGGGGGTCTGGAACGAGATCCTGCTCTTGAGTAGCGGAAGCCTGAAGACCTTCAGCCTGTCCTGAAGCGCCTGAAAGATCCCGTCTGGATCATCGGGCAGGTCGAAGAGATCTGCATCCAAGGGGAGAGCGGCCCTGACAAGCTCATCCCTTATGGGCTTCAGGGCATCGGCCCAGCTGCTGTAGGAAGAGAGTATGAGGCAGTGGCCTGAATTGACTATTGGCGGCCGCCTTGGCTCCTGTTTGACCGGCACCAGATCCCTGGCACTCCAGGAGTAGCGGACATAGCCCGGCTCACCCTCCAGGGGCTTCCTTTCAAAAACCACCCCTTCTGCCTCCAGATGATAGCGAAGCTCAGCCCTTTCCGGCAGATCAACGGTGACCCTCTTGAACAGGGTGGGATCATTCAGCCTGAAGGACTCCACCGCCCAGAACGGCAGCCTCGAGCGCTTCTCCAGCACCAGCTCGACGCTTGAGCCAAGGTCCACGGCAGGGAAGCTGACCACCTTGACCCTGGAGCTCGCAAAGAGGGCGGCAGCGGCACTGGCAGGGTCCGTTATGTCATTTATCTCCTTGGGATTGACCTCGACCACCCTTCCATGGGCAGTGGTTGTCCTGGCAAGGACCACCTTCACCTCTTCAAAGGCGGGATTGTACTGAAACCGGAAGTCGGAGTTCTCCTTGAGCCCATTGAAGGTGAGCACCTGGGTGACGAAGTGGAGTCTCATGCTCCAGGAGCCGTCCTCAAATATCCTGTACTCCTTTTCGATCAACCGGTTGATGGCATCGTGTCGGTGTACCCCTTCGGAACGGCCCATGACAGAGCCATTTCCGGCCATGCCGGAAAAGGCATGGACCTCACAGGGCGCAAGCAGCCAGCACAGGACAGGGATCAGGAGCAACATGAAGAGCCTGAAGCTCTTTTCACAGAAGGCAAACGCCCCCATCGTTTCTTGAACAAATCTTGGAATGCGCACTCTATCCATAAGGGTACAATTCTCCTCGTTCATCTCTGTTCATCCCCCTCTTACTCTCCATATCCAAATGGCTCAGGCCGGGCTGTCACTGGCCTGAAGCCGTTGGCATCCATGATCGCAACAAGCCTTTTGAGTGCCGGATACCGGCAGGGCTCCACCTCGATCCTCTTTACCTTCAGCACCCTCTTTCTTACAAGCTCCGTGCCCTCTTTCCTCCAGGATACCATGTATTCATAGAGATCGTTCGAGAGGCGAGTCGGAGGGCCAGGCTCCAGGACAAGCCCCTCCACGCCCTGAATGTGCTCCTCGAGGACCGTCAGGAAACTGTATCCGAGCTTCAGGCTGTAGCGCCTTGAGCTCATGGAGACCTTGCGGCCAATGACATACTCCTCCAGGATCCCGTCGCTTGAAACGGCCCCGGCAGGAAAGAGCAGGCCCAAGGCCCCGTCAATCCAGCAGATCGCCTGCGGGAGCCTGAAGCTTCCGCCAAAGGTGAAGTGCTCCTGCCTGCTTGTCAGGTTGTCCCAGTGGATGTCGTCTATCACAACATCTGGACGCCGCGACAGGATGAATCGCCGCAGAAACTGCTCCTGCTCGAACCTTGAAAGATTCATGAGTATAGAGCGGAATACTGTATCAACAAAACCCGAGGTTTTCACCTGGAAGGTGCCTGACAGGGACCCCTGGGCGGACAACTGCTCCCTGACCACCATATGAAAGAGGTTTCCCTCTGGCGGATTCACCGGTGTCAGGATGAGATCACTGCCCTGCCGGTCTGCAATGATACAGCTGGAATCCTGCTCATAGTCTGGAAGGAGCTGTAGGGTGGTCTCATCCGTGGGATCGAGGAATATGGGCCTGTCGCCCAGATCGAGCACTGCTGCTATTGCATGGTTGAAATAGGGGACGGCCACCTCCGGATCTAGCTTGTTGCCTGCGCTTATGATGACTGGTGCGGCCTTGAAGTTTGCAGCCCGCAGCATCCCGACCAGCAGTGCGGCCTTGTCCCGACAGACGCCGTATCTGCGCTTGAAGGTCAATCTGATATCATGTGGCTCAAACCCGGGCCTGTTTGCCTCCTCTATGATCCCCATGTAGCGGATCTTCCTTGCAACAAAAAAGAACAGGGCCCTTATCCTATCCATAGGGTCGTCTTTCCCCTCGACAAGCTCTGAGACCTTGCGCCTGATCTCCTGATCTATCACTATCTTGGGCTCCGTAAGGCCGTAGTACCAACGCCCGACCTGGCTCCAGTCATCCAGGGTGGAGAAAAGGAGCCTCATGGCCACCCTGGAGGCAGAAGGCATATAGGGTTCAGGGACCAGTTCCGGGACGTGCTCTATGTGCCACGAAAGGGTCCTTGCCCCGCCGGGCTCGGCCCTGGTGCTGAAAGAGAGGAGGGTTTCGGCCTCTTCTGAGGACCCGGCCGCTGCGCTTGCCAGGGGCCTTGCGCCCTCACTGGAGCGGGGAGGGGCAGAGAGGTCGTTTTTTATCAAATGGTGCAGGCCCATGCCTTCAGGCATCCTGATCTCGATATCCATGCTCCTTACAGGATAGTGTCCCTGGATGATGAGCCTGCCAAAGAACTGGCCAGGTATCATCGGCTTGAAATTCTCATATCTTGCCCTGTAATGGATGGTGTCTCCAGGGGTGAGATCAGGTATGAACACCTTTATCACCCGCTGGGCAGGGTCATAGATATTCATACTGGCCATCCTGGCAGAGTCCTCTTCCTTCATGTGCCTTTCAAGATCCACGGGCACGCGGGATCCGTCAGCCTTCAGTACCTCGAAGAGCTCGATGCGGAGCCTGCTGTAGTGCCTGTTTACCTGGAACCGCTGCACTTGAAGGGCCATCTTGGCCTTTAGGTCCTGGACTCTGATATACACCTCTTCCAGCTCTGTATAGGTGCCATCAGGCCCAACCTCGATGGAGTTGGTCTGTCTTTCAACCACTGCATGGGCCCGGTCGTAAGAGATGGCTGCCTTGCAGGTGGAGCTGAAAAGGAGAAACACGATGAGCAGCAAGGATCCGGCACTGGCTATTGCCTGCATGTTTGAAGCCCCCTTAGGCCATTTGATTTCGATATCCATTCTCGATCCTCATGGTTTGATCTCCACGGCTTGATCTCCATGGCTGGCAGCCAATAGTATCAGAAATGGCTCCATATGCACTTTTTTAAAAAACCATTGAATATCCGGTTCGGCCTTGACAGCCATACAGTTTTCCTGTAATTAAATAATAATTATTATCAAATACTAAAAAATGGCAAAAAGAGCGAAAAGAGAAAATCCTCACGAGCCCCCACCATGGCTCAAGAGGCTCAGAAGGCATCTCAAGGAAAAGGGGATAAGGGTGACCCCCCAGCGGATGGAGATTTACAGGCTCATTCATGGATCGACAGAGCACCCCTCTGCAGAGGATGTATTCAAAGAGATCAAGAAGAAGATCCCATCCATCTCGCTGGATACCGTCTACCGCACCCTCTCCCTTTTCGAGGAGATCGGACTGGTCAAGAGGGTCCATTTGCTCTCGGATCATGCCAGATTCGATCCGAGGACCTCTCAGCACCACCACTTCGTCTGCACGGAGTGCAAGAGGATAATAGACTTTTCATGGCACACGTTGGATCTGATGCCCCCGCCCAAGGAGGAGCTTGAAGGGGCGGAGATAAGCATGGTCCAGGCGGAGGTGCGGGGAATCTGCCCTGCTTGTCTCAATAAGAGGAAAAAGGGGTGATTGTCGAAATCGAGCAGGTCCTGGCCCATCTTTTCAAAGGCATACATCAAAGGCTGACAGGCCCCTGCACCCCCCTGCACCAAGGAGGGGCCCTCACCAGGGGTGGGACTGGAAAAAACAGGGAAATGGGTCGAGAAGAGACAGCCGGATTTTTTGCTCATTTTTTTGCTCACTCATTTTTTTGCTCAATAGATAAGAAAATTTCTTTCTTAAGCATTGAAACTAAAACCAAATATTAACGATTTTGATCGGGCAAAGGGCATCCATGGCTTCAGGGTAGTTGGCTGGCCAAGCCCTGAGGAATCGATGACAAGAGGCATCAATAACCAATAAGTGAAAGAATCAGATCAAAGGAGGAGTAAAAATGAAGTTCAAACCCCTTAGACGGCTCATGGCAATCATGGCACTCTTGCTGTTTCCTGCAGCCGGAATCGTGACCATGCCTGCAGAAACCGTGGCCTCTGCACCGCTTGGCCTGCCACCGGTTCCAGTACCCGAGGACAACCCCATCACCGCCCCGAAGGTGGAGCTCGGCAAGCGACTCTTTGAGGACAAGCGCTTCAGCGCCGATGGGACAGTGAGCTGCGCCACCTGCCACGTGCCGGAAAAGGCATTCACCGATGGCCTCCCCCTGGCCAAGGGCATAGGAGGACAGACCGGGGTGCGCAACACCCCTACCGTGGTCAACGCCGCCTACTATACCAGGCAGTTCTGGGACGGCAGGGCCAAGGATCTGGAGGAGCAGGCAAAGGGCCCATTCCTGAATCCAGTGGAGCATGGGCTCAAGGACTTTGGGCCGATCCTCTCCATCTGTGCCTCGGATCCCTATTACAGGAATATGTTCAAAAAGGTGTTCGGCATAGAGCCGGGGGCGGCAACCATAGATCATGTGGTAGCGGCCATTGCCGCCTTTGAGCGCACCGTGGTCTCAGGCACATCTCCCTTTGACCGCTATCTCTACGGCAAGGACAAGGATGCCATATCTGAGGCGGCCAAGAGGGGGCTCGAGATATTCAGGACCAAGGGACGCTGTCAGGACTGCCACAGGATAGAGCAGGACAGTGCCACCTTCACAGACAACAAATTCCACAATCTGGGTGTGGGCTTCTCCGTCATCGAGCCCAGGCTCTTCGATATAGTAGAGGAGTACAAAAGGGCCAAGGCAGAGGGCAGAAAGCCGAACCCCGAGCTTGTTGACGAAAAGGCCATATCCGAGCTCGGCCGCTTTGCCGTCACCCTGGACATCCAGGATATAGGCCGTTTCAAGACCCCTACCCTGAGAAATATCGCGGTAACAGCCCCATACATGCATGATGGCAGCGTGGAGAGCCTGGAGGATGTGATCGAGCTCTATGACCAGGGAGGAGAGGAGAACCCCATGCTGGACAGCGGGATAAGGCCGCTGAATCTCACCGATCAGGAAAAGGCGGATCTGGTGGAGTTCATGAAGAGCCTCACCAGTCCAGAATATGCAGATATCAACTGAAGGGCTCAAACCCCAGGCCCGACGGGCTGAGCACACAGATAAAAAGCGAGAAAGAGACCCAAGGAGGTTTAAGACATGAAAAAGAAAGGAACCACCAGGAGAGGATTCCTGAAGGGGGCAGCAGCGGCGACAGTGGCGGCATCCCTTCCCCTTTCACTTGTGGAGTTCTCATGGGGCAAAGCCAGCCCCCAGAACTTCACCATTGCCTACATCTCAGACTCCCACCTCACCCACATCAGGAGCAAGGAGTTCGTTAGAAACTTCGACAACGGCCTCAAGAAGGCGGTCATGGAGTGCAACTTCATGTCACCCAAGCCCGACTTCGTGGTCTATGGAGGGGATCTGGCCCAGCTTGGAAAGCGTGAGGAGCTGGAACACGGCCTGGAGATCATGTCCCGGCTGCGCCACCCGGTGAAATGGGTGATAGGAGAACACGACTACTATCTGGACCTCGGTCGGTTCTGGAAGGACAAGATCTCCAAGCTCACCTACAGCTTCGACCACAAGGGTGTCCATTTCGTGGCCCTGAACTCCATCCTGACCTACGACTCCTGGATGAGGCAGTGGAAGACGCCTGAGGAGCGCATGGGAAACATGGCGCGGCTCGACAATCCAAAGGGCTCCCCCTTCATGGTGGGGCAGGCCCAGATCGAATGGCTGAAAAAGGACCTTGCCAAGGTCAAGAAGGAGACACCCGTCGTGGTCATGAGCCACTCGCCACTATACAAGATCTTCAAGCCATGGAACTTCTGGACCGACGATGCCGAGCAGGTGCAGGCGGTGCTAAGGCCCTTTAAAAAGGTGACAGTACTCCATGGTCACGTCCATCAGATACTCTACAACCAGATCGGGAACATCACCTTCCAGGCCATGATGTCCACGGCCTGGCCCTGGCCCTATCCTGTGAGCTATGTCCAGGAAAAGAGCCAGGTGCCCAAGCTCACCGTCTTCATGAACAGGGCAGATCCGTTCTCTGAAAGGGATGCCACTGGCTGGTCCATTCTGGATATCGAATCCGGAAGGGTGACCAACCACTACAAGCTGTGGGAGAACAAGGACAGGGTCCTCAGATTCGATGAACGCCTGAAGGCCCCGGTGGACACGGAATACCAGGATGAATCGAAGCGGATTCCCCCGCAGAGCCACTATTAACGAAGCAAGGCCCTGGTGGTCCCTCCGGGGCCGGGCCTGATCAATTTCCCTGATCAATTTCTATGAAGCGAGCAAGACAAGAAAGGAGACAGAAGCCATGACACTTCCATACACAGAGTGCAAAAGGGGCCTGAGGGCCCATATCGCTGCATCTTTCATACTGGCGGCGGCAGCGCTCTTTCTAACCCTTTGGCAGCTGCCTGCCAGTGCAGACGAATTCACCAAGGAAGACCTTGCAAAGTGGGAAAAACAGTTCATGGATGTGGTGACCGAGGGCGACAGGCTCTTTCATTCGAACAAGCTGGGAAAGAACACCGTCTCATGTGACATGTGCCACCCAAACGGGGCAAACACCCATCCTGAGACCTACCCCAAGTTTCAGAAACAGATCGGCAAGGTGGTGGGGCTCAGGGAGATGATAAACTGGTGTATCCAGAACCCGCTGGAAGGGGATCCGCTGGATCTCGACTCTCCAGAGATGATAGCCCTTGAGGCCTATATCACCTATGAAAGACGCGGTGTGAAGCTGGCGCCCGGCAAGCATTAGGAGAGCCAGGGCCTGTTATCGCTACTGAAAAGATCACCCCTGGGGCGGCCGGCCATCCTAGCAAAAAGTGGCCTGCTGCCCCTTCTTGTTTCAGGGGAGATCGGCTCCGGCCTGTCTATCGATCTGCCTATCGATCTGAAAACCGGGCCAGACGCTCTTCGATTGCCCTGATCTTGTCCTGGAACCACTCCTTCTGCTGGATCAGGAACTGCTTTTCATCACCAGCGCCGGAAGCCTCGCCCCTGAAGCGCCAGCCGAAGCCGCCGCGCACCCCGCGGCCAAGGCCACCGGCACCCCTGCGGCAGAAGGCACGCAGTCCGCGGCCAAAGCCACGGCCCGGACCCCTGAAAAGGCCCTGCTGCCCACGCACACCAGCCCCGGCCCGAGCGCACCGACCGCGGCCCCAGCCGCTTCCAGGGCCAAGACCAAATGGGCCTGTCCTATCAAATCCTGGCATCTTCTCTTCACCTCCTTTCATATTCGGATTTAAGACACCCAAAAGGATGCGATCCCAATGCAATCCCAAGGTGTCGAATATAAAATAATGAGCATAAGCCCAAAAATCAACCCGAATCTATTCCTTGGTTTTCTCTTTTGATGGATATTCAGCGGATGAGTCTTTTGGGGCTGGGTCCTGGACCAAAAAGAAAAAGGGGGCTGGAAGACAGCCCCCTCTCCGTATTGAGGATTCCTGAGCCAAGCTCGGGAGGGATTGTATGATTTGAGCCTATTGTGTCATCTCCAGGTTGTCGCAGATACCATCGCCATCAGCATCCACAAAGCCGGTGCCTGAGTTGTTCATGCCGCCGCGGCAGCATCCTGTTTGGCCCTTTCCGCCTCTGCCCATTGATATGGGATTTCCATCCTGATCCACAGGGCCACGCTCCCAGTCGCTGTTCACGATGGCATCAACCTCGTCCTGGGTGAGGAACTGGGCGGTATAGCTGCTGCCCATGGCCTCCAGGCTGGACACAAAGGCCCTCAGATGGTTCCTGGAGCCCTTTGCAAGATTCTGGAATACGAACATGATGTCCTGATTATCCACTGCCTCCATGCACTCGAGCAGGTCCTTGATGTCTAGATCCTCGATGGTTGCCCCTACCTGCAGGGCGGCCTCCAGGCTCTCCTGGCCCTTGGAGATCAGCTCCTGGTAGAGCTGCTGCATCTCATCTGTGGCAAACTGCCCGTAATCGAGGCCGGCCACTGGATCATCAATGCCGTATTTATCAAGAAGGGCGGCTACTGCATCCATGTGGCGCTGTTCGGAAGCGCTTATATTGGCAAAGATTGCGCTGTTCCACAGGTCGAAGAGATAGGTATAGACATCCCTTGCAAGCTTCTCCTCCTCCCTCATCTTGATGAGGGCATCTGTCTCCTCCTGGCTCAGCTCTTCATAAGGAAGCTGGGAGAGCATGACCCCTGGGCCCGCACCTCTCACCTGGGTCTCTGTGTTTGAGACGTCAAAGCCACCATGATAGCCTCCCCTTGCCATAGCTGTTCCGCTCAAGGCAAGGGTGGCTACCATTGCCCCTGCCATCGCCATGACCTTGATGCTCTTCGCTCTTTTCATAACCTCTTTCTCCTTTCTTCTGAAAATTTTTCTTGGAATGCTCAACCGCCATTAATATCGGCTTGATCACCCAATAGCTAATACAAGGCCTGTACCAAACGGGGAAAAGGGGGGATCAAGTTCTTTTTATCTTTATATTTCAGCCTATTAGAAACGGATACCGGCTTCGATCAAGGCCCTTGCTGCCAGCATGGGACCTCTATTCGACAAGAGGGTCGAGGGGAGAAAGGGGGCGTTCGACGATTTGGTCGCAAGAGAGAAAAAAACGGAAAGGGCTGGGATTCTTTTATGAACTACTCTTCCATCCTCTGTCAGATCTTCATAAACAGCATGGAGCCAAGAGGCATCTCCAAAAATCCAGAGACCACACGGCACTTTACCTTGAAGATGAAGAATATGGGCCTGTCTGCTGCCCTCTCGGCCCTGAAGAGGGTCTCGAAATTGCCCTGCCCCTTGCTGATGATCAAGGGGGCTGAGTCAAAGAGCCCCAAAAACTCCTTGCTGCACCACTCGAAGACGATGCCCGGGGCCCTGCAACCAGTGGATACGACCCTGCAGAGCCTGGAAATCCCGGATGCCTCTGCCTCATCCATGGTAACATCGTTGATAATGGGTCCTCCGCGCACCGCGTAGACCACATCGAGCCCCCTGGCCTTGAGCTCCCTGATGAGAGGGATATCGAACACGGTCTCGCCTGCATTGTCCCCTATATAGAGGACATGGTCCGCCCCCTCCAGAAGGGTGCTGAACTCATCCATGTCCCAGGCGGCAAAGGGCACCTCCATTATCTGTTGCAACTCGCCCTGGAGATCATAGGTTGAGCCCACCCCGTAGTCTATGACGTTTCCGCAGGCGGCCAGGCGCACCGCAGCCCCGAGGCCATCGCCATCTCGGCTTGCTTCTGCGGCCAGTGCCTCAAGCCGGGGCAGCAGCTCCAGCGCAGAGCGGGTGCTCTCCTCCTTTATCCTCTTAAAGGGGTCGGCGACCCCGGCCGCCTCAGAGAGCATGTCATATATCTCCACGGCATTCCTGGGCGGGGGATGGACCTCATTGAAACCTGCCAGGATGGTACAGGCCCTCTTCACCAGACCAAACAGATCCTGCTGGGAAAAACCGAGGATTTCCGCTGTCCTGAGGACCTGGTTAAGGAAACAGGGAAAGCACTGGGGATGCGTCTTCATGGGTTACCCCCCGGATCCAAGATGCTAGTGCTGCACTTCTCCATCAGAAAGGACACCTCGATCAAGCGGCCCCGGTGAGGAAGGAGAAGAACTCCTTGAGCCTTCCGCCCAGATCCTTCTGGAACTGCCCCAGATCCTCCTCGTCCATGGGGCGCAGTATGTCAGGATTGTCGGCATCCGGCCTTCCAAAGAGCATCCTTGCGATCTTGCCCTTTTCAACAGCCACCAGAAAGGCCACGTCCTGCTCTGCCTTCCAGTCTATGCCAAACTCGTATTCATCAAAGATATCCGGTGGATCGGGCAGATAGCGCACCTTGATCCCAAAACGGGCCAGGGCTGCCCCATCCTTTGCCCGCTCATGTATCAGCTCCTTTCCAAGAAAATCCCTGAATCCCTTCATGACTCTCCTCCTGGTCATTGGTATCGCGCTCGAGTCGAAACGGTCCTGTCTCGTCCCCTTCCATTTCTTACCATCTACATGGGGTGAAAAAAAGCCAAAAGAGGGCCCCGGCCTTCCTTGACACCAAAGGGGGTGATTCTTAGCTTCCTAATTGAGAATCATTTAGCTGTGAAATAGAAAAAAACTATAATTGACCGAGAGGAGTTTGAGATATGCAGTACGACAAGTTCACCATGATGTCACAGAAGGCCCTTCAGGAGGCCCAGGCCCTGGCGCAGTCCAATCAGCACCAGCAGATAGAGCCTGAGCACCTGCTGAAGGTCCTTCTCACACAGGAGGGGGGGATTGTCCCCGCAATACTCAAGAAGATGGGGGCGCCTGTGTCTGCCATCGAGGCGGAGATGGACGAGGCGCTCAAGACCTTTCCAAAGGTAACGGGTGCCGGACAGATATACCTTTCCAACAACCTGAACCAGATCCTCCAGAAGGCATTCTCCATTGCCTCGGAGATGAAGGACGAGTACGTGAGCCAGGAGCACATCATCCTGGCCATGATCGAGACCCCTGGCTCCAAGGCACATGACAGCCTGATCGCCCATGGGGTGAACAAGGATGCCTTCATGCAGGCACTCACCACCATCAGGGGGAGCCAGAGGATCACGGATCCCAACCCGGAAGAGAAATATCAGGCCCTTGAGAAGTATGCCCGTGACCTCACCCAGCTGGCCCGAGAGGGCAAGCTCGATCCGGTCATCGGAAGGGATGAAGAGATCAGGCGGGTCATGCAGGTGCTCTCCAGGCGTACCAAGAACAACCCGGTACTCATTGGAGAGCCAGGCGTTGGAAAGACCGCCATCGTGGAGGGCCTTGCCCAGAGGATAGTTGCAGGCGACGTCCCGGAGACCCTGAAGGACAGAAAGATCGTTGCCCTCGACATGGGCGCGCTCATTGCGGGTGCCAAATATCGGGGTGAATTCGAAGAGCGGCTCAAGGCCGTGCTCAAAGAGGTCTCGGAGAAACAGGGCGAGATAATCCTCTTCATCGACGAGATCCACACCCTGGTAGGGGCAGGGGCCAGCGAGGGGGCAATGGATGCCTCCAACATGCTCAAACCCGCCCTTGCAAGGGGTGAGCTCCACTGTATAGGCGCAACCACCATAGACGAGTACAGGAAGTATATCGAAAAGGACCCGGCCCTCGAGCGCAGGTTCCAGCCGGTAATGGTTGATGAGCCAAGCGTCGAGGACACGATCGCCATCCTGCGCGGTCTCAAGGAGAAGTACGAGGTCCATCACGGTGTTCGCATCAAGGACTCTGCCCTGGTGGCTGCTGCAACCCTGTCCCACCGCTATATCACGGACAGGTTCCTGCCGGACAAGGCCATCGACCTGATAGACGAGGCCGCAGCCAAGCTGCGCATGGAGATAGACTCCTTGCCCACGGAGATAGACGAGATCGAGCGCAAGATCATGCAGCTCGAGATCGAACGCGAGGCACTCAAGAAGGAGTCCGATCCGGCATCTGCTGAAAGGCTCAAGAAGATCGAGGAGGAGCTTGCAAACCTGCGCGAGCAGGCGGATGCCATGAAGGCGCGCTGGCAGGAAGAAAAGAGCATGATCCAGCGCATCCGCGACATCAAGGAGCAGATAGAGCAGCTCAAGATAGAGGCGGAGCAGAAGCAGCGTCTCGGGGATCTGAACAAGGTGGCCGAGATCCTCTATGGAGAGATCCCCAAGCTCGAAAAGGAGCTCGAAGAGGCCCAGAAGAAGCTCGACGAGTTCCAGAAAGAGGGCCGCTCCATGCTAAAGGAGGAGGTGGATGCAGAAGATATCGCCGCCATCATCTCCAAGTGGACTGGAATCCCTGTCAGCAAGCTCATGCAGGGAGAGAAGGAGAAGCTCGTCAATCTGGAAAAGGAGCTCGGAAAGCGCGTCATCGGACAGGAAAAGGCCATTATTGCCGTATCCAATGCGGTACGCCGCGCACGCGCAGGCCTGCAGGCGCCGAACCGGCCTATCGGCTCCTTCATATTCCTTGGCCCCACCGGTGTGGGAAAGACAGAGCTGGCCAAGGCCCTGGCGGAGTTCCTGTTCGATACGGAACACGCCATGATCCGCATAGACATGAGCGAATACATGGAGAAACATGCGGTGGCCAGGCTCATTGGTGCGCCTCCGGGATATGTGGGCTATGAGGAGGGCGGCTATCTCACCGAGGCGGTGAGGAGAAAGCCCTACTCGGTGATCCTGTTCGACGAGATCGAAAAGGCACATCCCGATGTCTTCAACATCCTGCTCCAGATCCTGGACGACGGCAGGCTCACGGATGGCAAGGGGCGCAGTGTGGACTTCCGCAACACCATCATCATCATGACCTCCAACATCGGAAGCCACATGATCCAGGAGATCAAGGACCCGGTTGAGATGGAGCGCAGGGTCATGGAGCAGCTGCGTGCCCACTTCAGGCCGGAGTTCCTGAACAGGGTGGACGACATCATCATCTTCCATGCCCTGAGCAAGGAGGAGCTGGCCAAGATCGTGGAGATCCAGATCCGCTATCTGGCGCAGCGCCTCAAGGAGCGCAACTTCGACATAGAGGTCACCGACAAGGCCAAGCAGTGGCTGGCAGACGTGGGCTACGATCCCACTTACGGGGCCAGACCGCTCAAGCGGGCCATCCAGCGCTATGTTGAGGACCCGCTGGCACTCCAGATCCTTGAAGGCATATTCAAGGAGGGAGACAAGATCATCGTGGATGTTGATGAGAACAACCACATCGTCTTCAGAAAGGGCGAATAGGCCCGGGCTGAGAGACGATCTACATCGAATCATCATCTCAAGGGGGATGTCCAAAGGGGCATCCCCCTTTTTTGTCTGCCACTGGTTGCGCCGTGATCCCTGATGGAGGCAACCAGATGACGAAGGGCAAAAATATTGGCCTGGGCCCACAATCTACAGTACACTTCATGGCCATGAAGGCCACAGACCTGCTGATCATCTCTCCGCCTGCCATCAGGCCCACCTCCCCGCCCCTTGCCCCTGCCCTTCTCAAGGCATTCCTCTCCAAAAGGCTGCCGGAAGCGAGCTGCCACTGCCTCGATCTCAACCTGTCCTTCTATCAACTTGCCTTCAGGGAGCTCAAAACAGGTGGCATCAAGATCCGCCTCTACGATTGGGACCATGAAGAGAGTGCAGGGCGTGTGGTCAGGGCTGCCGACTATCTGAAGAATGAAATCCCCTCTGCCGAGAGAATAGACGAGTTTCACCACTGGTCCACGATATTTCTGAGCTTTGAGCGGATATTCTCGGCCTTCATGGCAGATATGGCCGTAAAGATCGCATCGGGGGAGGCAGTGCCCCAAAGAATCAGGGGACTCATCGAGGCCCTGGCCCTAAAGGTGATCGAAAGGTCGCCAGGGGCAGTGGCCTTTTCCATACTCTTTGACTGCCAGATGGAGCTGGCCCTTGCCATCGCCTCCATTGTGAAGAGCAGGCTTCCGGAGACCCTTGTCCTGTTCGGGGGTGCCAGATTCGGGGTGGACCCGCATCCAGAACGCCTGCTTGAAGGCCCTGCTGGCCCCAAAGGGCCGAAAGGCCCCTCGGCGCTCAGGCCCCACCGGTTCATCGATGCGGTAGTGGCCGGAGAGGGAGAGCCTGCCCTCTACCACATAATGCGCGGGCTCATCTCTGGGTCAATGGAGGAGATCTATTCGGCCCCCAACCTGATCTACAGATCGGATGGCTCCATAGAAAGGAACGATCCGGCCCCCGCCCCCTCCCTGGATGGGCTTCCAGTGCCTGATTTCTCTGATCTTTCCCTGGATGAATACCTCGTGCCAGAGCCTGTACTGCCCTACATGACTGCCCGGGGATGCCCCTGGGGCAGATGTTCATTCTGCACACACCACCACTCCTATCTCAAATACAGGCAGCGGCCTGTGGAGCTGGTTGTCGAGGATCTTGCCGCCCTGAAGCGGGCATATGGATGCAGGCGCTTCAACCTGTTAGATGAGATGATCCCGCCCGGACGTCTAAGACGCCTTGGCAGGGCCATAAAGGCTGCAGGCATCGATATCTGCTACAGCGCCTATGCAAAGCCGGTGAAGGCCTTTGACCAGACGGCGCTGTGTCAGGCAGCGGACTCGGGCTGCAGGCTCATCCTGTGGGGAGTAGAGTCTGCAAGCCAAAGGATCCTCGACCTAATGGAAAAGGGCACGAATGCCGCCGACATGTCGGTTGTACTGGAGAGTGCCAGAAGGTGCGGGATAATGAACCTTGTTTTTGTAATGTTCGGCTTTCCTGGCGAGACGGAAGAGGAGTTCCTAAAGACCATATCCTTCCTGGAGCAGCACAGGCAGGCGGTCTCGGCCCTGTCTAAGGGGACCTTTGTCCTGCTTGAGGGCTCACGCATATATAAAAATCCGGAAAGGTACGGGATAAAGGGCCTCTGCCCGCCCATCTCTTCCGGACAGGGCCATGATGGCCTCGCCATACCGGCCATCAACTACCAGGTCAGCTCCGGCCTCGGGCCCGATGAGGCAAGGCGCCTCTATAAGAGATATCTCAAAAGGATAGAAGGGATCGGCCTGAGCCCAAGGCTCGGGGCCTATCGGGACCACCTCCTCCTGCTCGCCTGTTCCAGTTGATGCCAAACTGGAAATCTGTACCAGGGGGTTTGATCCTGCTATAATTATTGCCACCTGAAAAATTACCCCAGCCTATACCCTTGAGCATAGGCTTGAGACATAGGGCGATGGCCTGAGATCGATCCTCTTAGCGATCAGGAATTTGGAGTGGATATGAAAAAGGAAAAGATCCTTCTTCTCGGCTCCCGCGTCGAGATAACCAATCTGCCAATCAAGGAAGTGAGCATGATGGCCGAGGGGAACCTTCCGGCCTATGGATACAACCCTGCCGATTTCATCGAGTTGCTGGCCGGACAGGTCACCATTGAGGAGGGGCGCCTGGACCAGTGTCTGACATGGCTCTCATCATATCTCGAGGCCAGCGAGAAATCCCCCAGGATAAATCTGATCCAGTACGGGGAGCCAAAGCGGGTGTTCCAGATCTTCAACAAGCTGAAGGACTCGGACAAACAGCCCGATCATGGCTGGTTCATGGTGAGACAGATCCTGCCCCCAGGCGGCCGGCCAAAGGAGCCGGACAGGCTCGATACTGCCAGGGAGCACGATGGAAAACTCACCGGCAATGCAGGCATCATAATCATAGACGATGGTGGAAACCCGCCCCAGGTGGCAGACTATCTGGCCGAAAGGAATCCAGGGGCATGGGCCATGGCCCTCGGCATCACCGCAGCCCACTGGGACGACTGGGCGGATGCCTTTGGCAAGCGCTTCGTGCTCTTCTGCCGCCTGTCCGATCTGGAGACCACCCGGATGGAGATGGACAGTTCCGTTGTATGGGAATCCCTGGTTGGCATGTGCATCAAGGCCCTCAAGAGCGAAGAGGTGGGCCTGTGGGACCAGAAGAGGCTCAAGTTCAAGTGCCACATCATAGTTGAGATGTTCCCAAACGGCATACTCTACGTGGGGCCCAGAAACATCATGTTCAGACACAAGGAGGGAAGCCTCCCGGAACGGGGCTCCAACCGCTCCAGGGGCTCTGTGCCTTGCTATGACACCCTGGTCACCGCCATGATGGCCCTGGATGCCCTGCGTCTGAGGCACATCCCCATGCAGCGCTGCTACTTCTATGACCTTTCAAAGCGCGTACTCCTCAACTGGGAGCTGTTGAGGCGCCACGGATACTACTTCAACGGGGCGCTGGAGTTTCCGAATCTGGATTTTTCCTCCACATATCCGGGCGGCCGGCCCTGTTCCTTCATAGAGTCCAAGGTAGATCCCTGTTTCTTCGAGCTTCCGCCATATACACCTGAATTCGAAAAGACCCTGGAGGCAGTCTCCTGTCAGGCCTGGAACCCCGAGAGGAAAAAGGCCTTCAGGAGCTTTTTCACCAATGTGGAACGGGCAGACAGGCCATATACCCAGGATCTCCACAAGGAGCTGGGATATCTGGCAGTGATCATCGAGGTGCTCAAGAACCTGAAGGAAGAGGTCAACAGGAAGAACGGCTTCAAGGATCTCAGGATGTTCCAGGTGGGAAATCTGCGCACAACCGATCCGGCCGAGATCGCCCCGGTGGTCACCCTCCAGGCGGTGATGGACAGTTACATCAACAGGGATCAGGTCCAGCGGCCTCTCTGTATCGGGGTCTTCGGGCCACCGGGCTCTGGCAAGTCCTTTGCGGTCAAGGAGGTGGCCAGGGTGATCTCAAAGACCCTTGACAATGATCCCTTCGAGTTCTTCGAGTTTAACCTCACCCAGTTCTCCGGGCCCGAGGAGATCAACTCCGCCATCGACCTGGTACGCGCATCTGTGGCCAAGGGCAAGGTGCCGGTGGCCTTCTGGGATGAGTTCGACTGCCCCTATGGGGGAAACGAGTTCGGCTATCTTCGATACTTCCTGCCCTCCATGCAGGATGGTGTCACCTATGTCCACGGCATCCCGCGCTACATAGGCAGATCGGTCTTCGTCTTTGCAGGAGGGGTAAAGGGCTCATACGACGAGATGGAGGCCCTTTTGCACCTCAAGGACCCGGAGGCCCAGAAGAGGGTGAAGTCCCTCAAGATTCCCGACTTCATGAGCAGGCTGCGCGTGGTGCTCGATATCGATGGCATAGACATAGCAGAAGAGCTCCTGAGGGATTCCGCATCAGAGGCCGATCTCGAAGAGCTGAAGCGGATACTGCTCAAACGGGCCTTCATCATTGCACACCAGATGAGCAGCCACTGGAAGAAGGCGGCCAGAAAGACCAGCGGGCTCCTTCTGAGGCTGCTGATAGCAAAATACAAGTTCGGTGCCCGCTCCATCGAGGCGGTGATCGAGGCAAGCCATGCGGCAGACCGGCTGGTTTACGGCCTGCCCGAGCTGATCACGCCTCCGAGCGCCAGGATACATGCCCAGTGGCGGACCGATCTGGAAAAGCGGGTGGACCGGGTGAGAAAGGAGCTTGGACTGCGAGGGGTCTGGTAAAGGGGCCTTGCGAGCCCGGGATAAAAGGGGATCACCCCGGATCAAAGGGCCCTTACAGGGGCCTGATCTCTATCCCCTTTTCCCTGAGGTGCTCCTTCACCTCGCCTATGCTCACCTCCTGCCGGTGAAATATGCCTGCGGCCAGGGCCGCCTCTGCCCCGGTCTTTTCGAACACCTCGGAGAAGTGCTCTGGCCTTCCGGCACCGCTTGAGGCGATGACCGGGATGGAGACCGCCTCCTTCACTGCGCGTATCAGCTCTATGTCAAAGCCAGAGTTGGTACCATCCTTGTCGATACAGTTCAGGAGTATCTCCCCTGCCCCAAGACGCTCACAGACCTTCACCAGGGTGATCGCATCCAGATCCCTTCCTTCCCTGCCCCCCTTTATGGTGCACTGATACCAGCAGAAGCGTTCGCCCTTGGGGCCGGGGATCTCTGTGTCGATCACATGGTGCCTCACCGACTCTGGACTCTCCACATATACACGTCTCGGATCGACAGAGATCACCACTGCCTGATTGCCATAGACCCTGGAGATGGCCTCTATGGCACTGTCGCCACTGGGGCCGCCTCTTTTGAGATACTCCTCCACTATGAGCACGGCATCGCTGCCAATGGAGATCTTGTCTGCACCAGATCTGAAATACTCTGCGGCCACCTCCAGGGCGGAGTAGTGCCTGCCGTCCCGGTCCGTGAAGTCCCTGATGCCGCCTCCGATGGTCAGGGGCACGAAGACATTCTTGGAGGTCTGACGCAGCACCTCAAGCATGGGCATGTCCTTCAGGGGAAAGTCCCTGAAGGCGGTGATGTTCAAGAAGGTGATCTCATCGGCCCCCTCCTGATAATAGCGCCTTGCCAAGGCCACTGGCTTTCCAAGATTGCGCACCTCGCCCTTTTCCCTCACATCGTATTGATCCCCCTTGGTCACCACTAGGTCGCCCTGATCGTTTGAGCGCACATCCAGGCAGGCTATGATCCTCTTTGCGAGCCTGGTCTGCCGGGTATTGATCTGGGGAATCACCTCGTCATCCGGGCGTTTGAGGAAGTTTTCAAGCATCCTGAGCCCTGTCTGGCCGCTCTTTTCCGGATGAAACTGGGTGGCTATCACCCTGCCCTTCTGCACGGCACTGACGAAACTGTAGCCATAGTCGGTGGTGGTGAGGGTGACTCCCTCCTCTTCCGGTGCCACGTGATAGGAGTGGACGAAATAGACCTTTTCATCCCCCCTGAGCCCCTGGAATATGGCAGAGGGCTTTTTGAAGGTCAGGCCGTTCCAGCCTATGTGAGGCACGGACAGCGAGGTGGTAAAACGCTTGACACCCCCCTTGATGAAACCGAGCCCCCTGACACCAGGGGCCTCCTCACTCCTTTCAAAGAGGGCCTGCAGCCCCAGGCATATGCCCCAAAAGGGCCTGTCCGCTTCGAGATACTGCCTTAGGGCCTGGACGAGGCCACGCCTTTCCAGGGTCTCCATCAGGCTTCCAAAGTTTCCCACACCAGGAAATATGAGCCTTTCAGCAGAGAGGATATCCTCGCCAGAGCTTACGAGCTTGACACTCTCTCCAAGGCTCTCTATGGCATTGATGACGCTCCTTACGTTTCCTGCACCGTAGTCAAGCAGTGTAATCATGGCCGCTCCTGAAAAGTGAGATTGTCCAGACCTGGAGGACTTTACACTGCAAGCAGCTTGATGACAAACATGCAAGGGCTGATTTATAATTGCCGGCCATGGCTATGAAATGGAGCAAAGAGGCGGAAGAACGGATAAAGAAGGTGCCCTTCTTCGTGAGAAAAAGGGTGCGCAAAGAGGTGGAGAGGGAGGCCTCTGCCAGTGGGGCCTCTGTGGTACTGCCGGAGCACCTGGAGGCGTGCAGGCAGCGCTACATGTCTGGCAAGTCACACCAGACACCGGGCTATGAGATAGAGCAGTGCTTCGGTGCAGATGGCTGCCCGAACAGTGCCGTGGATATATCAGGGCTTGCAGGCCGGATGGAGGAGATCCTGAAGGCCCACAGGCTGAAAGAGCACCTGCTCGAGACGGTAAAGGGCCCGCTGAAGATGCACCATGCCTTCAGGGTCTCCATCTCCAACTGTCCAAATGCCTGTTCAAGGCCGCAGATAGTGGATTTCGGGCTCATAGGCGCATCCCTGCCAGCAATCGACCGTGATGCAGAGTGCACAGGCTGCGGCCTTTGCAGGAAGGCCTGCCGGTAAGAGGCCATTGTCGTGGATGAACGCGGCAGGATATCCAAGATAGATGACTCCAGATGCCTCTATTGCGGAGGTTGCATAAGGGCCTGTAAGCCAGGCACCATTCTGCTCGAAAGGAGCGGCTTCAGGGTGCTACTTGGAGGAAAACTTGGAAGACACCCCCAGCTTGCAACAGAACTTGAGGGCATCTACTCGCCGGATCAGGTCATAGAGATCCTCGACAGGACAGTGCGCCACTTCAAGGAGCATGGGGGTGGGCCAAGACGCCTGGGAGAGATATTGAACGAAACCGGACTCGGTTATCTTCGATCATAGCTTTTTTCTGGATCTTTTTGCTGTTGAGGCATTACACAGTTTGGATAAAAACAGTAATATTAGGCTAAAATTTTATAATAATCCCCAAAAGGGACGATTCTTTAAGGAAAGGGGGAGAGTGACCGAGAGATTTAGAAAAAGATAGAATTCTAACTTTTTATGGTCTATATTTTTCTTGCGGGAAAAATGAGTTTTGTAAAAAATTCATGATGCCTACCTGGATAAGGGGCCATTTATTGGAGAAGAAGAAAATCGACTATAAAAGCACCAAAAGGGCCTTGACCTGCCAGGAGTTGAGCTTCATGCTCGATTGGTGCTCGATCCTCGACACCATCCCCGATTTCGTCTCGATCCATGATCTTGATTTCAAGATCATCTTTGCCAACAAGGCACTCAAGGAGTTCCTCCAAAAAGATCCCGTAGGCGAACAGTGTTTCAAGACCTTTCATGCCACCGATTCTCCACCACACTACTGCCCGCTTAAAAGGACCTTTGACACAGGCCAGACCCACAGAAGGGTGTTCTTTGAAAAGACCTTAAAGCGGCAATTTATGGTGACCACCTCGCCGATTCATGACCTGGATGGTGCCCCCGTCGCGGCCATCCATATTGCCAGGGACGTAACGGACCTCAGGGTGATGGAGGACCAGATGGAGCAACAGAGGATGGTCAGCGAATTCATCCTTGAAAAGTCCCCCATGGGTATCTCCTTCATAAAAGACCGCACGATACTCAAGACCAATGAGGCCTTTGAAAAGATCTCTGGCTACACCAGGGAAGAGATGCTGGGTAAGAGCACAGCCATGTTCTACGAAAACGAGGAGGCCTTCAGAAAGACAGGTGAAAAGATATACGGCTATCTAAAGACCCATGAGATTGCCACCCTGGAAGGCCACATGAAACGAAAGGACCAGACACTCATTCCTGTAAGGGTCTCTGTGAAACGGATCTCCGATCTGGACGATGGCGATGACGACTCATACATCTGGACCGTCGAAGATCTGTCCAGGGAGAAGCAGCTGGAAAAGGCCCAGAAGGAGATGAGTGAAAGGCTTCAAAGGGCCCAGAGGCTTGAGGCCCTTGGAGTGCTGGCAAGCGGCATTGCCCACGACTTCAACAACATCCTGACCCCCATCATGGGCTATACCGAACTTGCCCAGTGCTTTGCATCTGATGAACGGCTCAAGCAGTATCTAAAGACCATCTCCATGGCCACATCCCAGGCCAAGGAGCTTATAGACAACCTGCTCAAGTTCTCGCGCGGACAGGCAGGGGAGCCCAGCAGGATAGATCTTGGCCGCCTCATAAAGGAGCATGTGAAGCTCATCAAAGGGGTTGTCCCATCGTCTGTAGTGATAAAGACCGAGATCAACGAGATATCCAGCCCGATTATATGTGATCCGGCCCAGCTCAACGAGATCCTCATGAATCTCTGTACCAATGCGATCCATGCCATGAACGAGCAGGGTGAGCTGACCCTTGGCTGCACCGAGACGGTTTTGGAGCAGCCGATCCATTCCAGATGGCTCGATGCAAGGCCGGGCAGGTATGCAAAATTCTGGGTTTCGGATACGGGCTGCGGAATGGATCGGGATACACTGGAAAGAATCTTCGACCCCTACTTCACCACCAAGGGGCCTGAAAAGGGTACAGGACTCGGCCTTGCAATGGTCTTCAATGCAGTAAAGGCCAACCAGGGCTTTATAGAGGTGGAAAGCGCCCCTGGCATAGGTACCACCTTTACCGTCTACTTTCCGCTTTCAGAAGAGGAGTCCTCCCGCTGTGACACTGCCAGAAATGTCTGTGAGAACATAGAGTCCCTATCGGGCCTGACCATACTGCTGGTGGATGATGAAGAGAGTGTCTTGATGCTCGCAACAGAATTTCTTGAGCTGGCCGGGGCAAAGGTGATTGCCAGGCGTTCACCCACTCAGGCCCTGGAGTATATAGAAAGAGCAGGCGCGGAAGGGAAACCCGACATACTGGTCACCGATCTCACCATGCCCAAAATGACAGGGGATCAGCTGGCAGCCCAGGCGAGGAAGCGCATCCCCGGACTACCTGTTGTGGTCATAACTGGCTTTGGGATGAAAAAACCCGAGATCGAAAACCGATTTCCAATAGTGAAGAAGCCATTCAAGATGGCTGAACTGATAAAGGTGATAAGACAGACCCTTACGGACCTGGACAGGTGAGATGGTCGGGGCGGAGGGATTTGAACCCCCGGCCCTCTGCTCCCAAAGCAGATGCGCTACCAGACTGCGCCACGCCCCGACGAACCGAGAGGCCTATTTACCACGAAGGGGGCAAGGATTCAACAATTTCCTTTTATAATCATGGAATTATAACAAAAACCCGGGCCAAACGAGGGAGCGGGCCTCAACCCGCGCCCTCTTAAGACCCTGCCTTCCAACCCCTCCCTGGACTTTCAAACAGGAAATTCCGCTCTTAGGGCTACAAACAAGCGGCAAAAGACCCTGATAAGGCTCAAGTAGAGTTTTACAGGATTCCTCCTTGAAACGCAAGGAGCTCTACTTGCAGCCTCACCCGCCCTTTTCACCCCCTGAACCGCAACCGGGCGGCATGCATGTTCCGGACGAACCGGGCCCTGTGCCCGAAGGGTCAGCAGCATCTCCATCTGCCCTGCCTGTGCAGGCATTGTCAGGGGCCTTCACGACAAAACGGCCCGAAGCCCCTGCATCTGGCAAGCTGCTGCCGGATATCGTGCCCTCCCCTTCCGGCCCATTGTCCCCTTTTCTTCCGTCACGATTGATGAGCCTGCCTCCATATATAAAGGCCGAAAGGGAGAGTAACAGCAGGGCACATATCCACTTTATCCATTCCGGAAGCCTCTGTGCCTGGGCCAGGGCCACACTTTTTAGATCCGTGCCCATCATGCCATAGAGCCAGTCGAGCCCCAGGCCAAAGAGCACGGCAAACCCCGCTATGACCATGAGATAGATGACAACAGCACGCCTTCCAATAATGGGAAAGAGGGAGGATATGGCGGTAATGTTCGTCGCCGGCCCTGTGAGCATCAGCACCAGGGCGGCACCCGGGCTTGCGCCCTTAAGGATCAGGGCGGCGGCAAGGGGGGTAGAGGCCGTAGCGCAGATATAGAGCGGGATACCAGCAGCCAGCATCAGGAACATGGAGCCTGGCCCACCACCGAAGTGGGCCTCCAGAAAGCTGGAAGGGACCAGGGCCGTTATGACCCCGGCGGCAACCACACCGGCAAAAAACCAGGTGGAGATATCGCCCCATAAAGAGACCATGCCAGAGGCCAGGGCCGAAAGAGAGAATTCAGGCCGTCTTGCCACCTGCCCTGCCCCACTGCCCTGGCAGCAAGCGGCATGGGAAGCAGCCCCTTTCTGGCCCTCACCATTTGCCCTTTCCAGGAAATTCACCCCAAGGCCTGCCACAACTGCCATGACAAAGGCGCAGATCGGCCTGACCACTGTCATCACCGGGTCCAAAAGCGCCCACGTCACAGAGATGGAGTCCACGCTGGACTCAGGTGTTGCAATGACAAAGGAGGTCACGGCCCCCCGATTGGCCCCTTCCCTCTTGAGCAGCACTGCCGCCGGCAGCACGCCGCAGGATCAAAGCGGAAGGGGAATGCCCCAAAGGGCCGCCTTCAGGACAGGCCTTATCCTGCCCCTGCCAAGATGGCGGGCTATGAATCCCGGAGGCATGAGGAGCTTCAACAGGCTGGACAGCATCACCCCTAGCAGGATGTAGGGGGCTGCCTCAAGAAAGATCTCTAGGGTTGCTGAAAAGATCCTTATATGGATATCCATAAGTGGCTGACTCTATTATAGATGAGGTATCGGAAAAGCTCTTACATCTATCTCTTTTTCAGCGAAACATACCATCTCCGGTGCCCCTGGGGCAATATGGCTGGGAAGGGCGAGCATCGGCATGAGACAGATAGCCACTTTCATGGGCCATTGATGGCAAGTGATGGCAAGGGCCTTGGTATGCATGGGATCTTTTGTGACAGAAAAGTTAAAATACACGACAAGGATCATCTGCCAACATGGAGCAAGCCCGAAGGGCGTAGCGGAATGACAGTCAGGTGGAACCACTCGTTATATGATATTTTTCTTTGAAATCATGTCCACCACCTGGCGGACATCAGCTAAGCATCAGCGTCCTTTAGGATTTTTTGTAGCACAATCACACCTCCCATTTTTCTTTTCAAGTGTAATTTTTTCCAGAATTGTTGATTTGCCGTTATTGATATAATCATTTTCGATTTGCCTTTTAGTATATTGAAAGCAGTAACATATTAATTCTTCATTGTTAGAGGCAGTTTTTTCTTGATTGACCTTCATCACATTTTCCCCTCATAATTTTGAAGTTATCATTTGATTTACAGAAATCTTCAGTTGGACACTTGTCATAATCAAAAAAATAGGCTGCATAGGTTGAGGCCCGGAATGCCTCTGCCTTGCAGCCCTTTGTCTGGCAGCCGCCCTTGGACTCTGAACGGCTACGGCCTAGCCCTCTTCCCGGCCCTTTTGCCCTTGTCCCTCAACTCCTTCAGAGACAGGATCCTGGTCTCCAGCCTCAAGGGCTCTTTTGCAAAGCCCTTGGCATCCACAGCCGCATGCCCTTTCTGTCTGGCGTTCAGCATCTCCTTCAGGGACTCGAGGCCCTCCAGTAGCCCATCTGGTCCATAGACCTGCTCCATGAGCATCTGATGGAACATGAAGCAGGCCTCAAGGGGGTTTTTGCACCGCCTCCTCTTCATATCCAAGACCCATTGGAACTGCCTGAGCTTCTCCTGCATTTCAGGTGGCCGGGCTGAGATCTCCTCCTCTATGAGCCTCCTCCTCTCCTCCTCGAAGGCCTCCGGATCCATACTGAAAAGCTCTGCCATCTTGTCAAAATCGAAGCTAACCTCTTCTGACCTCGCCATTTTTCCATGAACTCCTGTTCATTTTCTCATGAAGGATTTTATCAGAAAATTGAGCAAATAGCATTCCATGGAAAAATCTCCTCAATAGATGGATATCAGGATTGCAGGGGATAAAAAGAGTATATCGAGCCCTTTATGGAAAAATTTTTCCAGACATACAGAAAAATATTTCCATGAAAAAAATTTCTACTCACGGTCGCACTCTTCTGGCTCGAGCACGTCCCACAGCTCAAGGAGACCTACATTCTTGACAATACGCCCCCTCTCATCCAGGACAGGGACCTCCTTGATGTTCTTCTTCAGCATCCTCTCTATCACATCCAAGACCCTGTCCTCGGCCCTGGCAAATACGAGATGGTCATCCATGAGATCGCGCACGGAGTCGGCTGTCAGGCAACTCAGCAGATTTCTTGTGCTGAACCTATATCTGCACCTGGGGGAGGTGAGCACCCTGATGAAGCGCCCAAGAGACAGGGCACCCTTGACCCCGCCAGTTTCATCCTCCACATAGATGCTCCTGATCCCGGGCCGCCCCTTGACCTTCCTGGCCACCTCATCCAGGGTGTCATCCTCGCCCACGAGGATATATGGATAATCAGACAGGGAATCGAGGACCTCTCCAAGGGTTACATTACATCTGCTGCCCATCATCTTGCATCTCCTACCCGTCTCAAACAGAATTTAAGCAGCGGAGGTGAGATGAACTCATTCAGTATGACTGAGCCCAAGACCGCGTTTACCACCAGCTCGCCCACGTAGTCTGGAAAGATATCCTGGGCCAGCATGACGAGTCCTATGGTGACACCTGCCTGGGGAAAGAGCGCAAGGCCAAGATATCGTTTTATGTGGTGATCTGCCCCGGAGACAGCCACACCTGCCCAGACCCCAAGCTGTTTTCCAACCATGCGGATGGCAAGAAATATCAGGGCCAGCAGGCCTGCAACCTTGAGCACCTCTATCTCGATATGGGCCCCTGCCAGGGTAAAGAAGAGCCCGAAGACCATATCTTCCATGGGCTCCATCACCCTGAAGTAGTCCTGATGGCCATGCTCCACATTCACTATCCCGAGGCCAACCACCATGTTTGCCAGGAGGGCAGAGGCATGAACCATGGAAGAGACGGTGCTGACCAGGATGAGCACCCCCATCACCACCATCAGCATGGCCTCCGGCCTGTCGATGGTCCTTGCAGAGTAGTAGAGCAGCACTCCTCCCAAGGCACCTACCACCAGGGACAGGCCTATATCGATGGCCGGTATGGTGACCATGGAGAGCATGGAGGCGGAACCGGGGGTGATCAGGTTCTGGGCTATCGTGGCGGCAACTGCATAGAAGAGTATCGTGATGGCGTCGTCGAGGGCGATGACCCCCAGCAGGATGGTGGTAAAGGTCCCCTTGGCCCTGAGCTCCGAGATTATGGCAAGCACTGCCCCCGGGGCTGTTGCTGCTGCAATGGCACCCATGACCAGCGAAATGGCAACGAGCATTTTTGGCTCCCCATACTCGCCTGGCAGATGGACCATAAGTCCAAGCACGGGATAGAGCACCAGGGCCGTGATGGAGAAGGCGCCAAGGGCCTGGAATATGGTGATCCATCCGATCTGATACCCCACATGCCGCAAACGCCTGAACTCCAGGCTGCCACCGATGGTGAAGGCGATGATGGCAAGGGCCACCTCTGTGATCACATGAAGATCGTGGAAGATCACCTGCCTTGGCACGATGCCGGTCACAGAGGGGCTGAAGAGGACCCCTACTGCCAGATAGCCGGTTATCCTTGGAAGCCCCGCCCTGTTCGCCAGACGGCCGCCGAAAAAACCGAGCACCAGCAGCAGTCCGACCACCAAAAGAGGTGAATCTATAAGGGCAGCTCCATGACCGATGGCACCATCCAAGGCTATAGCATCCCCCTTTCCCTGAACCAGTCCACTGCTTCACGAATGGCAAGCCTTGCCGGCCTTGTCCTGTAACCAAGCTCATCCTCGGCCTTGCGGCTTGAGAAGAACATCTTCTTCTTGGCAAGCCTCACCCCATCAACCGTCACAAGGGGCTCCTTGCCAGTGAGCCTGGCAATCATCTGGGCACCATATGCCACTGGCAGTATGAGATTGTGGGGAAGCCTTATCCTTGGGGGGCGCCTTCCCACATATAGGGCTATCTCCCGCAGGATCTCGGACAGATGCATGTTTTCCCCGCCAAGGATGTAGCGCTCTGCCCTCTTGCCCCTTTCAAGGGCGAGCAGGTGCCCCTGGGCCACATCGTCCACATGGACGATATTGAGCCCTGTATCCACATAGGCCGGCATCTTGCCGCTTGCGGCATCGAGTATCATCCTTCCTGTGGGCGTGGGCCTTATGTCGCCGGGCCCCACAGGTGTGGATGGATTCACTATCACCACATCGAGCCCATGGACCTTGGCCGCCTGCCTGGCCCTCTCCTCGGCCAGGTATTTGGAGCGCTTGTAGTGGCCGATCATCTGGGAATAGCTTACAGGGGTGCTCTCGTCTGCCGGCCCATCCTCCCTGAGCCCCAGGGTTGCCACACTGCTCGTATAGACCACCCGTTCCACCCCCTGCTCAATGGCAGCCTGGAGGATATTTTCCGTCCCGGCCACATTGGATTCATATATCTCCTTGGGCCTTGGCACCCACAGCCTGTAGTCGGCCGCCACATGAAACAGGACATCCATCCCCTCGAGGGCCCTGGCAAGGCTGGCCCTGTCCCGAAGGTCACCTGTGAGCCTTTCGATATCCAGACCGGCGATGTTGGACAGATCGCTGGCAGGCCTTACCAGCACCCGGACCTCAAAGCCGCGCTCAAGGAGCAGCCTTGCCACCCTTGATCCCACGAACCCCGTGGCGCCAGTGACCAGGGCCCTTACAGCCATGCACACCTACCCGTGTTCTTCCGACCGGCCGAACGATTCATCATCTTTACCAATTTTATCAATAGCTATAGCCTATACCGATCATGAACTTGTAGTCGCTCTTGTCTGGCATCTTTTCATCATTGTCTTTCTGGGGCTCCTGGATGTAGTCCCAGATGAAGGTAAAATCCAGGTCGAAGTCGTCTATGATCTCGTTTTTCAAGGAGGCCAGGAAGCGATGGAGATAGAGCCCTGCCTTCTTGTTGAGCACAGTGCCGTGATAGTCCAGCTCCAGGTCTGAGATCCTGTTGAGCTCAATCTCATACTCTGACGAGAAGATGAAGGCCTGGCTATATTCGCTGCTGTCCTCCCCCTCGGAGACGGTATCGAACTTGGTATAGTGAAATGCAGGGCCGCAGAATATCGTCCATGTGGTCCTGTTGTTGTCGATTATATCATATCCGAGCCCGGCCCCAAGAAGCACCCGGTATTTGATGTTCTGGAGGGTATCTATGAACAGGTCACCTATGAAAGGACGCCAGAAGAAGTGTCTTGAGCGGTAATAGTCCAGGCTGGTGGTGACCCTGTGGTTGTTGCTGATGGTATGGCCCTCCGATTCGGAGACGATTCCCACATAGTCCAGCTTGTATCTGGTGATAGGGGTGCGACGCCTGGCGCTGAACTTGGCATTTAGCTCGGTCTGATCGGTGTTTCCCTTGCTCAGATTGAAACCTATGGAGAGGTTTCCATCCCAGATCTTTCGTCCTGCTGTCCCAGCTGCAACGGAAACGATGTCATAGCGGGTGAACTGAAGAGCCTGGCCATCTTCCATCTTCACCACGAGCTCATCGTGGTTCAGATCGATCCTTCCGATATATATCCCGCGTCCGGCTATCCGGATGCTCTTTTCATCATGGGTGATGATCTGTATCACATCGTCGGTATCAAGCTTCAAAAGGCCGAGCTCCTTGCTGTCGAACTCTATCTTGTCCTTTCTCAGCACCTTGAGCTCACCCCTGAGCCACTCCTTGGAATCGAGCTGAATCCAGTCCGAATCCTCGGCAGAGGGCCTTAGATCCTCCCACCTGGGTCCAGGGGTGGATTCACTCGAACTTGCCAGGGCCGAACTTGCCGGTTCGGAGGCTGCCTCTGCCAATGACCCCAGGCAGATGAGGAGGCATAAGAGAAACAGAAAGAGAGATGGCAACAAAAGTGCTGGACGAGTTCTGCCCTTCAAGGATCTGCACCCCGTTTTTTCAATTTTTATCTCGGTAAAAGCGGAAATTGCCCCATTTAAACAGCCGGCAAGGGGCTCTTCAAGGAATTTGGAGGCGATATCCCTTGGGTATATCCTTCAGCTCTGATCGGGATGCTTCCGATATGAAAAACAGCCCTTCAGCTTGCCCTGGCGCATGAAAAGGGCTACCATTTACCCCACTTAATTAATAGCAGGAGACCAAAATGTTTGGAAAAGATCCCTTCAGGAATATCCAGTTTCTATCCATGCTGAACCTGTTCATCCTATTTTCATTCATCTCCCTTTCAATGGTTGTTCTTGGCCCGGGGCCGGGCCACTGCGGCCAGGAGGCCATCCGCCTTGCCGAGGCAGATGGACCACAAAGTGCTGTGGCTTCAGGGCTGGACGATGAGGAGTATGATGACGACGAGTATGACGAATGGGATGAGGAGGACGAGGGCGAGCTCATCTCCGACCCCATCGAGCCTGTAAACCGCTTCTTCTTCCAGTTCAACGACAAGATGTATTTCTGGGTTCTCAAGCCTGTGGCCCAGGGTTACTCCAAGGTGATGCCGGAACCTGCAAGAAAGGGGATCAAAAACTTCTTCAGCCACATCTATACACCGGTCCGAATGGCGAACTGCATGTTGCAGCTGGATGCCCCGGGGTTCTTCCAGGAGCTTGCAAGATTCATCATAAATACAACGGCCGGCTGTTTGGGCTTCAGGGATGCGGCCTTCAAGGACTACCATGTGAAGAAGAACGACACAGACTTTGGCCAGACCCTGGCGGTCTGGGGGACCGGAAACGGCTTCTATCTGGTGCTCCCCTTCTTCGGGCCATCGAGTGTGCGGGATGGTATCGGTCTGGGCGTGGACCACTACCTGAGCCCCTGGACCTATATGTTAGACAGATGGGAGCTCACCGGGGCAACAGTGGGGGAGAAGGTGAACGCCACATCCCTGCGGATCGGCGAGTACGAGGATTTCAAGGCCTCTGCCCTCGATCCATACATCTCTCTTCGCCAGGCCTATGTAAGCTACAGGAACAAGCTCATATCAGAGGCAGGAAAGCCCTATCAGGTCCTGGGGCTTGA
>CAZNKD010000013.1:0-30112 GCA_964573615.1 uncultured Desulfobacterales bacterium
GGTTCAAAAGTCATTTTTTGTCACTCAGGTGACGATAAATATAAATGATTAGATGCCGCCCGGGAGGTGTTTGCATGTTTTCCTCTGTAGCCATGGCTGATCAGCAAGAGGTCAGCTCCATAAGCAGTGCCAAGAGAAATATCCTCATCGTGGATGATGATGAGAGCCTCAGGGAGTTTCTCGAGATCTTCCTCGCCAATGAAGGCTATAAGGTGCGCTCCGCCCCGTCTGGTGAGGCGGCCCTGGAAGAGATACGTCAAAGGGCCCCGGATCTGGTCATCTCGGATATTCGCATGCCAGGGATGGATGGCGTCCAGCTTCTGAAGGAGATAAAGGGGATCGATCCAACGGTGCCCGTGGTGCTCATAACCGCCTTTGCCTCTCTGGACTCCGCCGTTGAGGCCATGAAAGAGGGGGCATGGGACTATGTGACAAAGCCTTTTCAGCTGGAAGAGCTACGGGAGATCGTAGAGCGGGCCATATCCTCTGCCTCCACCAAGGCAGCAAGGCCAGTGGATGAAGACAACCGCATATTCCAGTGCGACCAGATGGTTGCAAAGAGCCCGTCCATGCTCAAGATCTTCCAGCTCATTGCCAGGATCGCATCGAGTACCTCCAGTGTGCTCATCACCGGAGAGAGCGGAACCGGAAAGGAGCTGGTGGCGAGGGCCATACACAACCTTGGGGCCAGGAAGGACGGCCCATTCGTTGCGGTCAACTGCGGTGGAATCCCTGAAAACCTGCTTGAAAGCGAGCTGTTCGGCCATGTGAAGGGGGCCTTCACCGGGGCAGACAGGGACAAGGAGGGGCTTTTCGTCCTGGCAAGCGGAGGGACCCTGTTCCTGGACGAGATAGGAGAGCTGCCCCTGTCCCTGCAGGTCAAGCTCCTGCGGGCCGTTCAGCAGAAGGCAGTTACGCCTGTAGGTGGAACCAGGCCCATCAGTACAGACTGCCGCATAATCGCAGCCACCAACCGCAACCTGGAAGAAGAGGTCATGAATGGGAATTTCCGGGAAGACCTCTACTACCGTTTGAACGTATTGCAGATCAGGGTCCCGCCTCTCAGGGAGCGGCCGGAAGACATCCCGCTCCTGGTCCAGTATTTCCTGGACAAATACTCCCGTGAGCAGGGAAGAGAGGTTCAGGGCATCTCACGCTTTGCCATGGATGCCCTGCTCAAGTATGCCTTTCCTGGAAACGTGCGCGAGCTTGAAAACATCATTGAAAGGAGCGTGGCCCTTTCTGCATCGAGCCTGATCCTGCCCGAGAGCCTCTCCCTTGCCCGGTTCAAGGAACGGCAGGACGGAGGCTCTAAAGAGGGTGTACAAGGAGGCGGCCAGGTCCAGACGGCCCTTTCGCCTGAGAATGTGAGGATAAGGCTGCCAGAGGAGGGGCTCGATCTCGATGAGCTCCTGGGCTCCATCGAAAAGGATCTATTGCAGCAGGCCCTCAGCAGGACAGGGGGCAAAAAGATGGAGGCTGCAAAGCTGCTTGGCCTGAATTTCAGGTCCTTTCGTTACAGGGTAGCCAAGTATGAGATCTCCTGAGCCTGCGGTTAAGGCTTTTTTCTGGGTTACAGCAGGAAGGCTTGGCCTGTTCATGCTGCTTCTGGCAGCCGTGGTGCTGTATCAGCGCATCTGCCCAGATTGCCATGTGAGCATAGACAGCCTCTCCTTTCTGCTGGGCGCGGCCTTCATGCTTACCGCCCTCTATCTCTTCTGGTACAAGAAAAAGGGATTGACCAAGGGGCTCAGGCTGGCCACTGTCGTAAACGACGTGGCCCTTGCATCTGCTGCCCTCTATCTTACAGGAGGCTCCCAGAGCCCTTTCATCTTTCTTTTTCCCATCGCCATCATCACCGCCTGCCTCATTGGCGGCCAGAGGCTCGGTACCATCTCGGCCCTGCTCAATACGGCAGCCTTTGCCATGATCTTCTGGTTTTCCGTGGAACCTGCCCGGGATCTTCCAAAGCAGCTCTTTCACTTTTCTGCCAATATGGCAGCCTTCAACATAACCGCCCTGCTTGCGATACTGCTTGGAAGGAGGCTCTGGAAGGCGGAAAAGCACATATCGGAGATGGAGGACAGCCTCCATCGGCTGGAGGAGATCCAGCGCCACCTCATAAACAGCATGAAATCCGGCCTCGTGACGGTGGACGAGGATGGACGCATCCTATACTTCAACATAGCAGCCACAGAGATCCTGGGGCCGCTCTTCAAGGCCGGCTATGGACGGCGTATTGATGAGGTCTGGCCAGAGGGCGCAGGGCTGCTCGAGGACTGCCTGTCCTACAAGAGGGGAGACAGAAAGGAGCTTTGTATCAAAGAGGATGGGAAGACCAGGTATCTTGGGATCTCATGTTTTCCGATCCATGACACGGAGGAGCGCTTTCTCGGCTACGGCCTTATCTTCCAGGACATCACCGAGGCCAGGGAGCAGGCAAGGCGCCTTCAGATGATCGACAGGCTTGCAGCCCTTGGGGAGATGGCGGCTGGCCTAGCCCACGAGATCAGAAATCCCTTGGCATCCATCAGGGGGGCTGCCGAGTTCATGGCTGTCTCCATTAAAAAGGAAGAGGGCAAGGATGGCGGCTCTGCCAGTAACGCCAGGCTTCTCGACATAATCGTAAGGGAGACGGAGCGGCTTGAGGGGCTCACCAGATCGTTTCTGCTCTATGGCCGGCCAGAGAGCCGCAATATGGAACTTCTGGATCTTTCAGAGCTGGTCAGGAACGTGGTGGAGCTGCTCTCCAAGAGAAAGGGTTTTCAGCAGACCAGGATCAAGAATGCGATACCTGAGGGGCTCATGGCCAGGGCAGATGCCCAGCTAATGAAGCAGGTCTTTCTGAATCTGCTTTTGAATGCCTGGCAGGCCCTCCCGAAAGAGGGTGGAGAGATAGTGCTTAAGGGCAGGGCACGGGATGGACGCGTGGAGATCAGGATCATCGACAATGGCCACGGTATCAAAGAGGAGGACCTCTCACATATCTTCAACCCCTTCTTCACCACCAAGCCTGACGGTACAGGCCTAGGCCTCTCCATTGTCCACAGGATCATCACCCAGTTCGGTGGAGATCTGACTGTTGATTCCGCCCCTGGCGAAGGGAGCGTATTCACGGTGATCCTGCCGGAAGGGGGAGAAAGAGAAAAGGGTGAAGGATTCGAGGAGAGCGGGGCTGTGGAGAAAGGCGCTGCCGGCAAGGATGCACCGGAAACAGTGGGGGGTGGGGAGGTCGCTTCTGCCTCGAAAGAAAAGCGCCTGGTCGAGACCGCACTTTTTGTCTCAGGCTCGTGCCATCTCCTTGAGCCGGCTAAAGCTTCCCCGTTCAATACCGAGGATATGCCAATAGAAGATGGTATTGTTGGTGAGAAGAGGGTCCATCCGTTCTGAGACGAGGCCCATCTCCTCGAGCCTTTGCCACTCGATCGTGCGGGGGATTGGTGAATATTCGGCAATGTAGGGCCTTACCCCCAAGGATTTCACAAACGAGATCCCCTCTTCCACCTCTGAAAGTTCCTGGCCTGGAAGCCCTGCCAGCAGATATACCCCTATAGATTCAGGTCTCATGCCCGCTTCGAGCAGATAGGCGACAGCCTGCTCCACCTCCTGGCATGAGACCTTGCCACCTGTGGCAAGCTGTCTCGTGATGTCCACGGTCTCAAGGCTCAGCCGCACTGTCTCGAATCCGGCCCTGGCCATGAGGCGGGCGGCCCTGCTGGTCAACAGCCGGGCATGGAGCCCGTTGGGTGTGTGAAAGGAGGCCCTGATACCTGAGTCTATGACCCTTTCGAGCACGGGGCCAAGCCTGGAGTCGAAGTTCACCAGCAGGGCATCATCATAGAAGCAGAAGGATCTGACACCCATGCCGTAAAGGGCAGTGATCTCCTCCATGATCTCGTGCGGGTCCCTTTCCCTGAATGGGCCCGATACCAGGAGGGAGGCACAGTAGCTACATCTGAAAGGGCATCCTGTGGCCGTCCTGATCCCGGAAAATCTTGCGCCATCGTGCAGGCCGAGTGCGTACCAGCGCTGTTGCTGCCTTACGGGCCTGTCGGGCAGGCCGAGCCACCCTGCGAGCTCTGCCCCGTTGGAGTCTATGTCGCCAACAAATATCCTGTCTGCCCCGGAGAAACGTGCTGCATGACGGGGCCACAGGGTGGCATAGATCCCGCCAAGGCCTATGGGTATGGCAGGTGCGGCCTTCCTTATCAGCTCAATGGTCTGGAATACCCCCGGATACCAGTAGCTCATGGCCGATGTGATGAGAACCCCATCTGCCGGAAGGAGGGCCTCGAGCCTATCCAGGAACTCTTCCGGGCAGATGCCGTATCTTGCAAAGGACCTGTCGAGGCCGTCGATGGCGAGTCCATCCGGAAGGGGGATCGTTTGGCGCCTGAATTTTCCGGGCGCAGGAGCCCCGGTCAAGGCATCCAGGAGTACCGGCCTGGCACCACGTTCATATAGCCACTCCGCGAGCCTGTAAAGGCCAAGGGGCCTTATCCAGAAGTTGTAGGCGGCAAAATCGGTGATCCAGGGATTAACCAGGATGATCTTCATAGAACCATTTTGGTGCAAGTTCCCGGAAGCGGCCTGGAAAGGCCTTGATCAGAAAGCCCCTTATCTCCTGACAAAGGTGGCATTTGGATATGTAGCCAGAGTCATCCGGCTTGAAACCGAGCTCTTGTGCAAAGGAAAGGAGAGCTCCCGGCCCCTGCCGTATCAGTCGGCAGAGCAGTGGATAGCGTTCACACTCGATCTCTCCTTCCAGGTCGTTTATGGGCAGTGCAAGACCAGAGCAGAGGCCTGGGATGTAGTTGCCATAGAGATCCATGTGAAAGTGGCTGGTATCCATGAGCTGGCTGCAAGGGCCAGCTCCATCCGCGAGTTCCTCGGCGCTTTTTGTGGTACGAAAGCCTTTAAAGGTCTCAAGGGCCCTGCCCCGCATGACGATCCAGTACCTGTCCGGGAGGGACTCCAGATATCCTGGTCCAAAGATGGCCTCGTACTCCTCGATGGAGTGGGACCTGGCAGGATCGAGCCTTGAAAGATCCTTGATGAAGCCGGAGACCCAGGGGAATATCCCCATGCCAGCCTGTCGGCACGCCTCCATGACCCCCTTCACCTTGCTGAACGGGATAAACTCGTTGTGGAATGGGCTGATGGATATCAGTAGCGTGGAGACTCCTGCATCCTTCAGGGCCCTGAGCATGGATACCGCCTCGTCTGCCTGTCTGAACCAGGATGAGTTGGTCTCCACGTACTCTATCCAGATCCCTGCCTTCCGGGCGGCACTACAGACCTGCAGAAGCGACTCGAACCTGAGAAAGGGCTCTCCACCTCCGATGTGCATGGAGCCACATCCCAGCCGTGCCGCAATGGAAAAGGCCCCCAGGGCTGTTTCACCGTCGATATAGTCCTTGGGCCAGTATGGGCTGCAGTTATAGAGGCAGTGGCGGCATCTGGATGTGCAGAAATAGTTGGTTATCACTCCGCCTGAGTCCAGGGCTGGAAAGGAGAAGTGTTCGCCCATCTCGTAAGAAATCTCTTCCCTTTTCTCCGGCCTTTTTGCCGGGTCTCAAAGGCCCTTTGATAAGGCCCTCCAATCCCCTGTTAGGCCTATTGGCCCGTGACAGGAAGTTTCATCCGCTCTTGCTTGCCTGTTGCAGGGTCCAGAAACGTGACACTTCCTTCGACCCCCTTGAAGGAGAGCGTGGGGGGACGAAGCGACAGCTTGAGCTTGATGGGCCTGTGGTCGGGCTCTTTGATGAGCCATCTGGCCTCTCCGGTGGCCTTGTCGAATGCAGAAAGAGCAGGGCTTGCCTCCGCTATCTCCGCACCCTTTGGGAGCATCAGTGTTACGATGGCCGCCTTTGGGGCCTTGTCTTTAAAGGAGAGCTCAACATGCAGGCTGCCCGTCTTGGAGACGACTATCTTGCCCTCCATGTTGGCTGCATGAAGGGGGGTGGCAATAAGGCCTGTAAAAATAGACAGGATGAGGCATATCAAAAAGGCAGATCCAGCTCTTCTGAAACTGATCGGATATATCCCATTAAATCGCTCTTTTTTTGCCATTTGCTCCTCTTTTTCTTAAGCTTTTCGGTTCCTTGTATCTTCTTTCCGTAGGCTTCATCCTGCACAGACACGTCAAGTGGCCAGCACAGATGTCCCGGTGGCACCTGTCATCTTGGCCTTACGGCTGGCCTTGCCTTGCCTGTGCGTTCATCTATCTCGTAGCCGCCTTCGGTCCAGATGTCTTCGGCCTCCTTCAGCAGCTGATCGAATATCTTTATCTCTCCGTAACGGTCATAGACGGCCAGGATCTCCTCATCGTCAATCATTTCGTCACAATTGTCGTCTGCCCAGTGACATGCGGAGATCTCTATGTAACGTCTGCCTCCGATCTCCTTTTCCAGGGAATTCAGGCCGAGTTTTACCCTGACCCTGCCAGAAAATCTCAATCTGCCATCCCTGCCGTCCCTTTTGGGAATCCGCACCAGATAGGCGATCACCCCATCATCGTCATCGGTTGTTCTGTATATCCATTTCAGGCTATGGGCCTTTTGCTGGAATTTCTTGAAGGGGGGCAGAGATGCGACTGGTACGCCTCCCCTTGGGATGGTCTCGGTGATTATCATGGATATATCTTCTGGCGCAAAGGAATCGATCTCCAGGATGACCGGTATGACAGTGCCTGCAGGGGCGTGGCCGGGCAAGAGCCTGGTAAGTTCTATATCGTCAGGTTCTATACTTGGTTCCGGCATGAAGAGTTTCAGGAATAGGCCAGAGCCGGCAAGTATCACCCCAATCATTATGAAGAGCCAGGGTGATATCCTCGTCTTTCCGGGTTTGACACCCTCCTTTTCTGGCTCTGTGTCCGATTCTGGCTGCCTGATCGGCCCCTTGGGCTCTGGCGGTCGCTCCTCTTTGCGCTCTTCTGCCCTCTTTTGCGCCGTTTCGCGGACCTCTTCAGCTTTTTCCTCGGCCCTTTCCTCTTCTTCAGGCTTCTGGATGATCTCGTCCAGGGAGACCTCCAGTGCCTCTGCAAGTTTGATGGCATTTTCTCGCTTGATCGAAGGGATCTTTCTGTTTTCCCATCTGGAAATGGTGTCTGTGGTGACACCAACGAATGAGGCGAGATAGAGCTGGGTAAGGCCCTTTTCGAGCCTTATCGCCTTTATGCGGTCCCCATCTATGCGGACGGTATTTGAAGAAGCCTGATCCATTATGTCTTGAAATGGCCTTGAGCACAACGTGCCGCAAGACCTCATATACGGTTTTGCCAGATCTCCTATTCGACATGGGCCTTATGTCAAGGGCCGCATCAAGCTTAATTCACATCCGATGTCAAGGCAAACATGACCCTTATGACAGAATGTGCCCTTACCTGTTCCGGATTTGTAACCTTCTGAAAACAAAGACTAAATTTTTGCATGTCGGGTCTATGTCGGGTCGACACGCCGGGTCACGTAGGCCTTTGTGCCTATAGATGCGGCCCCAAATCGGCTTTTTTGCCCTGTTTTTGTGGCCTATCTTCAAGGCAAAACCAAGGGCGAAAAACAGGAGGAAATGCCATGAGAAGAAAGAATAACAAGAGTAGCGAGATCAGGACCAGGACCAAGGAGAACAGGAAGAGAGGAACCCATCTTCTGGCAGCCCTGTCGGCTGCAGGGCTTCTGGCCCTCGGAATGGGGCCCGGCCAGGTTTCTGCCAACGAGGCCCAGGTGCCGGAGAGCGTGGATATAAACATCCAGGCCGAATGCCCGGACATGCCCGGGATAGGCAAGGACAAGAAGGCGGTCTATGGCTTCAGCCACAAGGCCCATGTGGAAAAGTTTCTGCCAGGAAACAGCAAGTACTCTCCAAGGCCCTATAGTGATGAGTTCGTATGTGCAGGATGCCATGCCGGTTTCAAGGATGAAAAGGAACTCCTGGCCAGTGAGCCCTGCAAGCGTCTGGAGGCAGCCATAGAGGAAAAGGATGGAAAGAGGGATGTGAAGAACTACTTCCATTCCCAGTGCCTCGCTTGTCACAAGGCCATGAAGAAGGACAAGGTGGCAACCGGTCCCACGTCATGTAAGGGGTGCCATAGCAAGAAGAAGTAGTCTCCTGCCAGATAGCTAAAATGGCAGACGTGGATAAACAGACAAAGAAATGGAGGAAGATATGAACAGATTACTGAGACAGACAGGCAAGATCTTCATCACTGCCCTGCTTTTGGTCTTCATTGCTGGTGCTGCTGGTACAGGGGCCATCGCAGCCTCTGGAAAGGGTGAGGTCAAGGAGGTCTTCAAGGAAAAGATTGCACTCTGCAAAGTGGTTGCACCATATCTCGACAAGTGCGAGCTGAAAGGTGAGACCGCAGCCAGCGTGGCCACTGTGGAAGGGACCCTGCCAAGGAGCGTTGCCAAGGGCAGTGTCGTGCTCCTCAAGGCAGCCAAGGCCGGTAAGGTTGCTGGAAGGGTGATCGACTGTACCAAGATCGATGATCTCGCCGAGCTCGCTTCCAAGGCGGCTGCCGAAGAGCTTTCCGGAAAGAGCACTGTCATCTGGATCGATGGCGACGGGAAGAGGGCGGCCCTCATCCAGCTTGATGAGCAGAAGGCCCTTGAGCCTGGTGAGAAGATAAAGGTCAAGGCAAAGAGAAAGGCACCTGTGGTTGAAGGGTGCTAATGGAAAAGTGGCTGGTTCTATATCAGCAGAATCCAGAAATAGAGTGAAATAGGTACGCAAACCCATAAACCTCCCTCATTATCCCCTCGGCCGGCAGCCTGGCTTTCCCGCTCTTCGCTCAGAGTATGGCTGCCGGCCATCTTTGTTTATCCACTCCCTTCATCAGACTTAGATCAGAGGCCTGCTCAAGTTTCCCTTTTGCCAGGCGCTGGGTCACATAACCGGCTTTACATGTCTTGGCTTGGCCATAGCACTAAAAAAGGCGGCATGAATATGCCGCCACAAGAGTCGAGGCCTTTCAAGCAATTTTAGGCAGGTTCGATATAGACCTCTACCCGCCTGTTCAGCTGCCGGCCTGCAGCGCTGTTGTTACTAGCCCTTGGCCTTGCCTCTCCATAGCCGATCACCACGATCCTTGAGGGAGACACACCCTTTGATATGAGGATGTTTTTTACCGCCTCGGCCCGTTGCTGGGAGAGTTTCAGGTTGTAGGACTCACTTCCCACACTGTCCGTATGGCCCTCTATCCTGATCCTGGTATTGGGATACTGGACCAAGATCCTTGCCATCCGATCTATTTCTGCATAGGCAGAGGGCTTCAGCACCGCAGAGTTGAAATCGAAGAGCATGTCACTTCTGAAGGTGACGGCTATGGTCTCCCCCTGGCGTGCTATGGATGCGGCCTCGGAAGATGCCATGGCCTGTCTTAGTGCCTGTTCCTGCTGATCCATGTAGTAGCCAATGCCAGCACCAGCAAGGCCGCCGACAGCGGCTCCTATGGCAGCACCTTCCAGTGTTGCCTTTGTGTCATGGCCTATCGCCTGGCCCACCAGTGCACCAGTGGCTGCACCTGCAGCAGCTCCGTAGACCGCCCCTTGTTGGGCCTTGTTGGGGGGCTGGGCACATCCTGCGGCTAGCAGAAGTGAAGCCGACAGGGCTGCGGTTTTTTTTGCAATCTTCATGGCTACGTCCTCCTTTTTATGTCGTTTTTTATATTGCCATCCTGTCTTGTGGATAGTGCAGGGAACGTGCCTGAAAGGTGTAAGGATTTCTTGTCTTTTTATGGGGTTATGCCCGTTTGAAGAGGGATGACACAGGCCTTTGAAAAGGGGGGAGAAAGGGGGGCGACGATATTGTCGAATTCTCCTCCACTTTGTCGCCCCTTTGCTGTCCAAATGCCTGAGAAGACGAAAGTGGATGGAGCCGCATCCACTAGGTGACGCGCTGATTTGGAAAGAAGGGCCATATTGTCCGGCTTGTCCGATTTGGATTTCTTTGTGAGCTGTTTGACGGGTATGATTTGGGTTTAAATAGTGCGATTCAGGGGGTAATCTTAGCCCATGGAAAAGTTCTTGATCGTGGGCGCAGGCGGTTTTTTTGGCGCCATGTGCCGGTATTTGGTTGCAGGCTGGGCTGCAGACAGGTTCGGAGGGCTTTTCCCCTTCGGCACCCTGATCGTAAACATTGTCGGCAGCTTTCTGCTTGCGCTTTTCATAACCCTGTCGGTGGAGCGGCTTTTGATCTCTCCTGCCTGGCGCCTCTTTCTCGCCATAGGCTTTCTGGGGGCATTCACCACCTTTTCCACCTTTGCCTGGGAGACGGACTCCCTTATCAGGGATGCCGAGTGGCTGGCTGCTGCCGTGAATATCCTGGGTAATGTGCTGGCTGCGCTGACCGCAGTGAAACTCGGCACTGTACTGGCCAAACTCCTTTGAACCGGCCGGTCTCGAGACCGGCTGAAACGAGCCGACGGAGGGCTTGTCATGGCAATCGAAAAACATCCGGCCAAGAAGCTCACCATCTATCTGGACGACGGCACCAAATACCATGGAAAGCCGGTGCACAAGGTGCTTCTCAATCTCTTCATGGAGAAGAAGATTGCAGGGGCCACCCTCTTCAAGGGGGCCGCCGGTTATGGTGGGGACATGAAGATGCACTCTGCATCGGTCTTGAGGCTCACGGAGGATCTGCCCATGAAGATCGAGGTGGTTGACAGCGCCGAGAAGATCGAGGCGATTCTCGATGAAGTGGTGGAGATCGCGGGAAAGGGCTTCGTGGATCTCGCCGATACGGAGATAATAAGAAGGGCTTGAGGGGGGCTCGCCTATCTCTCAGGCGGTTTGCTGCCTCCAAAGGTGGGCTCGTCAGGGCTCACTACCCCTTGGGGCATCCTGGGGACAGGCTCTCCACCAAGTATGTAGCCCCCATCGAGCCTGATCACACTGCCCGTCATGAAGGGGGCATCGAAGACCATGAATTTTACAGCCCTTGCTACATCCTCAAGGGTGCCAGTGCGTCCGAGCAGGGTGTGGTCCAGGATATCCTTCTGTTGCTCCTCAGACAAAAGGCCCCAACCACGGGTGCCGGGCCCATGCCTCGTGTCGAAAAAGCCGAGCATGAGTTCATTGACCCTTACCTCAGGGGCCCCGAGCCGTGCCCACTGCTCGGTCAGGCTCGATATCGCCCTGTTGGACAGGCTGTAGCACTCATTGAAGACAAGGCCTGCAGGCCCTGCCCTGCCGATGAGTGCGGCTATGGAAGATATGTTCACGACACATCCTGAGCCCGAGGCCTTCAGGTGGGGAAGGGCTGCGGTAAAGAGGTTCCATTTTGCCGTGACGGTGGTGTCGAATTCCAGCTCCCACTGGCTCCGGGTGTAGGGGCCGTGTACTACCGGCCATCCGCCGCGCTCTATATTGTTTATTAGGATATCGAGCCTGCCAAAGTGCCCGACGGCCCTGTCCACCGCCATGAGGCAATCCTCATCCTTTCTGAGGTCGGCGGCCACGGCGGCGTACCGATCCCTGGCATCCGGGCCTGCAGCATCCCTCATGGCCCGATGCATGCCTTCAAGGTCATCGAGCCAGTCGTAATAGGTCAGAAGACACCTGACCCCCTGTCTTGCAAGTGTGCAGGCAATGGCCAGGCCAATGCCTCTTATGGCCCCTGCAACCAAGGCCACAGGGGCCTTTGAGTTCCGGCCTTCTGTCTTTTCTTTCGTGCTCATTTTGGTCTTCCGCCCCTTATGCCCAGCAATCGATTGTGATGTTATGGATTTGATATTATAATTCAATAGTGAAAATAGAAAAAATCGCCGTGAAACTGGGCTTGCAATACCCTTTTGCGGCAGATTTCAACCAATTCGAAAAGAGGATTCCTGATCATGTATGCCCCAAAAGACTATCCGCAGCCCATTGTACCCGTCAGGCTCGATCTTGACAGCACCTTCTGCTTCTCTTGTGAAAAGGATCTTGCCTGTTTCACCAAGTGCTGCAGGACTAATAACATCTCCCTGACCCCCTATGACATCATCCGTATGAAAAAGAGGCTCAAGCTGGCCTCGGATGAGTTCATCTATATCTATACCCTGCCCGGCAAGGTGGAGCAGTCCGATCTGCCCATCCCCATCCTCAAGCCTGTGAGTGAGGAGAATATGATCTGCCCCTTCCTGGACGAGAAGGAGGGCTGCTCCATCTATGAAGACAGGCCTGTGGCCTGCCGGTACTATCCCATTGCCGCAGGGCTCTTCCACAACAGTGATCTGGCAGACAACGAGCGCTTCTTCGCCCTCATCAAGGAGCCTGTATGCCTGGGCCATGACCTTGGCCAGGAGATGACCATTGCCGAGTGGCGGGAAAGGCAGGGTATTCCGGAATATGATGAACACAATGCTGGCTGGGTGGAGATCATCCTCAAGAGAAAGAGCCTGGGGCCATTTGTCAACATACCGGACAAGACCCTGGAGATGTTCTTCATGGCCAGCTACAACGTGGATGCCTTCCGCAGATTCATTTTCGACAGCAAATTCCTGGACATATACATCGTGAAAGAAGAACTGGTGGAGCGTGCCAGGGAGGATGACCTGGCAGTCCTGGAGATTGCCATGCAGTGGCTCAAAAAGACCCTGTATGGCGAGGGTGAGTTAGAGATCCGCGAGATGGTGGTGCCATACGAGACGGTAGAGGTGGATTAGGATTCATTAGATTTACAATCCTCTTTCTTGCACCCTTCGTGCTCCTGCCTTTTGCGCAGGGCAGTGGATGGGCCCTGGACAGGTATGAGCTGACAGGGGCCAGGGCGATCTACGGCACTGTCCTCAAGGCCAGGATCACCGAGGGGCAGACCCTGCTGGACCTCGCCCGTAAGTTCGGTATCGGCTACAACCAGATCACTGCGGCCAACCCCTCTGTAGATCCCTGGGTCCCTGAGCCTGGTATAGATGTCCTGATCCCAAAGATCGTAGTGCTCCCCCGTGGGCTGCTCCCCGAGGGCATAACAATAAATCTTGCCGAGATGCGCCTGTTTTTTACAAAAAGGGGCTCTGGTGGCAGGACGCTGCTCTATACCTGTCCGATAGGGATAGGGAAAAGCGGTTTTTCTACAAAGACAGGGCTCTACACCGTGAGGTCGAAGGCAGAGGACCCCACCTGGTATGTCCCGGAGTCCATAAGGCGTCTTGAGCCGGATCTGCCGCCTGTGGTTCCGCCAGGACCAGACAATCCTCTGGGCAGGTATATCCTGCGCTTTTCAAGGCATGCCTACGGCATCCACGGCACGAATCGGCCATTGGGGATCGGGCGCAGGGTGAGCCATGGCTGTATCCGGTGCTATCCGGAAGATATCGAGCAGCTCTATCCTCTTGTGGAGGTGGGGAGTTTGATCAACATTGTCTATGAGCCCATAAAGGCCGTCTATCAGGATGGTTCATGCTGGCTTCAGGTATTTGAGGATTATGAAAACAGGCTCCAGGACCCCTTTTCAGCCGCCCTCATGGCTGTTGATCAATGCAGGCAGGAGGCCGCCCTGCTGGGCAGGGAGGGCCTCAAGGTGGATTTGAGGGCACTAAAGCAGACCGTCTCGGAGCATACAGGGCTGCCGGTCGCTGTGACAGGGGCTAAAGGGCCTGAAAGTTGATGGCACAAGATGGTCTACAAGCTTGATACCCATATGGAGCTGCACCCTTTGACCCTGCGTTTCAAGGGGGCTCAGGAGCGACTTGAAGAGGGATTTCAGGACCACTTCTTCAGGCTCTCCCTTCCCATATTCAGATGGGGCTTTTTGCTGGGTATCCTTCTGTACGGGATCTTCGGCCTTCTCGACTCCATATCCATGCCGGAGATCAAGGAGCGGCTCTGGGCCATCAGGTTCTTTCTTGTCATCCCCGTTTTTGTTCTGGGAATCGCCTTTTCCTTTTACAGAAGCTTTCAAAGGTATTGGCAGCTCACCATAGCCGTCTTGATTCTTGTTGCGGCCTTCGGGGTCTTCTGGATGATTGTGATCGGAACTCCCCCGCACAGCTATCACTATTACGTGGGGAACATGCTGGTGATATTCTTCTGTTTTGCCTTCATAAGGGCCAGATTTATCTGGGCAACAGCCGTAGCCCTTGTAATGCTGGCGATGTTCGAGATAACCTCGGTCCTCTTGACGGATACCCCGATGCCGGTCCTTTTGAGAAACAACTTCTTCTTCATCGCTGCCATAATCATCGGTATGGTTGCAAGCTACAGCACGGAATATTTCGCAAGGAAGAACTATTTCCTGATGGTGCTCCTGGATCGGGAAAGAGACAAGCTCGCCCAAGCAAACAGGAGCCTCAAGCAGCGCCTCGAAGAGATCAGACAGGCACAGAAGGAGATCAAGATCCTGAGCGGCCTCATACCCATATGCGCCAACTGTAAGAAGATCCGCGATGACCAGGGCTACTGGAATCAGATCGAGAGTTACATCTCGGAACACTCGGATGCCGTCTTCAGCCATGCCCTCTGCCCAGACTGCATCGAGGAGCTCTACGGAAAGGAGGAGTGGTTCCAGAAGGCCCAGGGTCAGAAGGATTAAACAGCCCGCCTTTTTCTGTCGAAAAGCCAATCAAGACGGCGGCATGCTGATGCCATGTCTTTGGGCCTCCCTGTTTTTCCCTTGGGGGCTTATGTGGGTGCATGCCTGTTCCGATATTAAATAGTGATCCATCCAGTAATCTGAAAAAAACTAGCAGCAAGGAGAGTCGTTTAAGGTGGACGCCAAGATAATAAATCCATTTCTGGAAGCTGCAGTAAATGTGCTCAAGACCATGGCCATGATAGAGGCAACGCCTGGGAAACCCTATTTGAAGAAGGACTCCAAGGCATTTGGCGATGTCTCTGGCATAATCGGCATCACTGGCGATGCCCAGGGCTCCATGTCCATCTCCTTCGAGACCCCTGCCATCTGTGCCGTGGTCACGAACCTCTTTGGTATGGAGGTCAATGAGGTGACGGAAGAGGTAAGAGATGCCGTAGGCGAGATGACCAACATGATCTGCGGGGATGCCAGAAGAAGGCTGGAGGCCGAGGGTATCTCCCTTCAGGCAGGTACCCCTACAGTGGTGGCAGGTGATAGCCATTCCGTAACTCACATAAACACAGGGCCCATGCTGGCAGTGCCCTTTACCACGGACAAGGGAAAGTTTGTGGTGGAGGTGGCCTTTAACGAGTGATGAAAAGGCCCTTGGCCGATGCCCTGGGCCTTGCTATCTTCCCTTTTTCTTGCCCCCTTCTCTATAACCTGTCTTCATTTACCAGCTGTCCAGATAGCAGTCGGCCGTTTCTTGTCCTTTCTTCATCCATCTGTTTCCAACATCTTTGATTCCCCTTTTGTGCCTCAAGGGGCTGGCCTCATCATGCAGAAAGGGTGTAGAGTATAGGCCCATGAGTCGGGCAACCAGGGCCCTATGGTAGAGGTGTCAGATGGAGCACAAGATGAGCGTCCACACGAAAAAGAGGCTTGCCTCCATAAGACGGGGGCTTTCTGCAGCAGGGCTCGATGCCCTTCTGGTCACATGCCCAGAGAACAGATTCTATTTGAGCGGTTTCATGGCCGAGGACATGGGGATTTCGGAATCGGCCGGGGCTCTCCTCATAACGAGAAGGCAGGAGTTCCTCCTCACAGATGGGCGCTACCAGGTCCAGGCGGCGGAGCAGGCCCCGGGTTTCAGGCTGGTCGTCTATAAAAAGGGGCTGGCCCAGGGGCTCGGGCAGATCTTGGATATGCAAGATGCCGATGCCTTCAGGGTCATAGCCTATGAGGCGGACTTCATCTCCTGTGCCAGGCTTGAAAGACTTGGCAAGATCAAAAAGGGGCTCTCCTTCGTGCCGTACAAAGACCGCATCTTCTCCATGCGTGCATGCAAGGAGGCCTGGGAGCTTGAAAGGATAAGGCAGGCTGTTCATGTGGCCGAGAGCGTCTTCCAGGACATATATGAATCCATGAGGGTGGGAATGAGTGAGAAGGAGGTGGCCTTCAGGATACTTGAGGGACTCTATACCAGGGCCGACGGCCCCTCTTTCCCCCCTATCGTTGCCTCTGGGCCGAATGCGGCACTGCCCCATGCAGTGCCTACAGACAGGAAGATAGGTGCAGGCGAGCCTGTGATAATAGACATGGGGGCCAAGCTGAACGGATACTGTTCCGATATGACCAGGACCATCTTCATGGGAGAGCCTGATGCCGAGATGAAGCGCATCTATATGACAGTAAAAGAGGCCCAAAAGCGGGCACAGGAAGGGATCAGGGCAGGCATTACCTGTAGGCAGGCCGATCTGATGGCCAGGAGGGTGATAGAGGCGGCCGGCTATGGTCAAGCCTTCGTGCATGCCCTGGGGCACGGGGTGGGGCTTGCCGTCCATGAGGCCCCGGCCCTGTCTTTCAGGAGCCGGAAAAAGTTGCGGGCAGGCATGGTCATCACCGTGGAGCCTGGCATCTACATAGAGGGCCGGGGAGGGGTCCGGCTGGAGAACATGGCCCTGGTAGAGGATGATGGTATCGAGATATTGAACAGCAGCAGATGGTACTATGAGTTCTGAAGCCGGCTTCGAGACTCGCCACTCCGGCAGCCATACAGAGAGAGAAAAGGGGCCGGAAGAGGTGGAGCTCAGCCTCACCGAGCATCTAAAAGAGCTCAGGGACAGGCTGATCCGCAGCCTTATTGCCGTGGCAGTGGGTTTCGGGATCTGCTATGCAGCAATAGACACCATCTTTGCAGTGCTGTCCCGGCCGCTGATCCAGGTCCTGCCAAAGGGCGAAACCATGATCTTTACCTCGTATCCCGAGGCCTTCTTCACATATCTGAAGCTGGCCCTGGTGTGCGGGATATTTGTGGCCAGCCCCTACATACTGTGGCAGATATGGGCCTTTGTGGCCCCGGGCCTATATCCCAATGAGAGACGTTGGGCAGCCCCCTTCGTGATCGTCTCCTCCATCTTCTTCATAGGAGGTGGCCTGTTCGGCTACATGGTGGTCTTTCCTGCAGCGTTCAACTTTCTTGCCGGCTATGCGGGGGAAGAGCTCAAGCTCATGCCGAGCCTGTCCGAATATTTCACCCTGGCCATGCGGCTGCTGCTCGGCTTCGGCCTGGCCTTCGAGTTGCCCATCTTCATGGTCTTTCTGAGCCTCATCGGGCTCATAGACGCCGATATGCTGAGAAGAAACAGGAAATATGCCCTGTTGATAGTCTTCATCATAGCGGCCATACTCACCCCGACTCCAGACGTTGTGAATCAATGCCTTCTGGCCCTGCCGCTTCTGGTACTCTACGAGCTGAGCATCTGGCTCATAGCCCTGATTGGCAGAAAGAGAGCAGCTCGATCATAGCCTGCCTGGAATAGAGATCGGTTATTCCCCAGATCCCCGCCTGGAACAGGGCGTTTTCTGCTATCTTTTCATGCTCTTCCGGTTTGATGCCGAGCTCTGCGAGATTGGCAGGCGCCCCTATCTGCCTTAGCCAGACGGCAAAGGCCTTGGCAGCCTCACGAGCCTCTTTCTCTATCTCTCCGGAAGGAGCAATGCCCATCACGTTTCTTCCGAACTGGGCGATCTTTGCCCCCTTTCCAAGCCCTATCCGCCATGCCATCCATCCAGGCAGCAGTGCGGCCAGGCCGGCGCCATGGGCCACATCGAATATGGCGCTGATGGCATGCTCCACCAGGTGGACCGGAAAAGGGTGGTCTCCCACCCCTGCCCTGGTGAGCCCGTTAAGGGCAAGGGTGGCGGCCCACATCATGTCCGCCCTGGAATCATAGTCATCAGGGGTGTCGAGGCAGCCCCTTGTGGCCTCCATTATGGTCTTCATCAGGGACTCGGCCAGCCCATCCTGAACAGGGGTATGGGGGCTTGGGCCGTTGAAATACGGCTCCATCAGGTGGCAGACTGCATCCACGCCTCCATATGCAGTGTGATTGCGCGGCACAGAGAAGGTGAGCTCCGGGTCCAGTATGGATACCTTGGGATATACGTGTGGTGAGCCGGCTGCCAGCTTGTGGCCGCTCACCTCGTTTGTGATCACCATGAAGCCGTTCATCTCGGAGCCAGAGGCAGCAAGTGTCGGTATGGTCATGATGGGCAGGGCCTCTGTTATCTCTGCCTTTGCCTGAAACACCTCCCATATGTCGACATCGAGCCTGACTCCGGCGGCAATGGCCTTTGCCGTGTCCATGACGCTTCCGCCCCCAAGGGCGCACACGAGCTCCACGCCGTTTTTCCTGCAAAGCTCGATTCCTTCATGCACCTTGGAGAGCCTCGGATTGGGCACCACCCCCTCCAGGAGCCAGACCTCCAGACCGGCTGTCTCGAGATTCTCTATCACCCTGTCCAGGAGCCCGCTCTTCTTGGCACTTTTCGATCCTGTCACCAGGAGCACGCGGCTTCCCAAGCCGGCAGCGATCTGGCCTGCCCTTTCCACCTCGCCCTTTCCGAAGACGATCTTGGTGGGATTGCAGAATTCGAAGTTTTCCATACTCCTGCCCCTCCTGACGGCCAGCGAATTATCTGCCGTTTTTGGTCATTTTAATGAGCGTGAACCAGTCAGGTCAACCGATACAGGCCAGGGGCCCGCTTTTTTTGTGACATTTGCTCATTGAACTTTGACCTGTGAATTGGTATAAAGTGAAATTCAACGTTTTGTAGGGGGAATTTAAATGGAAAAAGTGGACGAAACAAAAGAGACTCAAACCGCCGCACAGGATGATGCGGAAATGGTGGCGCCAGCTGCCTCTGATGCCGATGTGGCATCTGATGACGAGAAAGAAAATGGCGACATGGAGCAGTTCGAAGAGCTCTTCGAACAGAGCCTGCGCTCTTTTCAAGAGGGGGAGATTCTAGAGGGTACAGTGGTTAACGCCGATCATGACACGGTCATGGTCGATATAGGCTACAAGTCCGAGGGGATAATCCCTGCCAGGGAATTCAAGGATAACGAAGGCAATCTCACGGTAAAGCCTGGGGATCGGGTAGAGGTGCTGCTCGAGCGCTGGGGGCCTGAGGACGGAACGCTCAGGATCTCCTATGCCAAGGCCAAGAGGCGCAAGGTGTGGGAGAAGATCCAGGAGGCCTTCGAGGCAGGAGAGCCCATCGAGGCCACTGCCATAGCCAAGGTCAAGGGCGGTCTCACCGTGAGGATCGGTGAGGGTGCAGGCGGCGTAAAGGCCTTTCTGCCCTATTCCCAGATAGACGTGCGCCCGCATCCAAACATGGACAGCCTGGTGGGCGAGAGCTTCCCGGTTCAGATCCTGGACTGCAACCGCAAGCGTGAGAATGTCGTTGTCTCTCGCAGGGTCCTCCTCGAGAAGGAGCTGGCGGAGAAGAAGGCCAAGACCCTGGAGTCCCTTGAAGAGGGGCAGGTGCGGGAAGGTGTTGTCAAGAACATCACGGATTATGGTGTATTCGTGGATCTCGGCGGCATAGACGGTCTGCTTCACGTAACAGACATCTCGTGGGGCAGGGTGGAACACCCCTCCAAGGTCTACAAGGTCGGTGAGACCATCAAGGTAAAGGTGCTCTCATTCGACCGCGAGAAGGAGAAGGTGGCCCTGGGAGTCAAGCAGCTCACAGAAGATCCTTGGCTCAGGGTGGAAGAGAAATATCCCGTGGACACAAAGGTCACCGGCCGGGTGGTGAGTCTTACCGAATACGGCGCCTTCGTGGAGCTGGAAGAGGGTGTCGAAGGGCTTATACATGTCTCCGAGATGTCCTGGACCAAGCGGATCAGGCACCCCAAGCAGATCCTCTCTGTAGGGGATACCGTGGAGGCCATGGTCCTCAAGGTGGATCCCGAGGCCAAGCGTATCTCCCTCGGTCTCAAGCAGATAGAGCCCAATCCATGGGATGTGGTCGCGGAGAAGTATCCTCCAGGCACTGTGATCGAGGGCAAGGTGAAAAATATCACCGAGTTCGGTCTCTTCATCGGCATTGAAGAGGGCATCGACGGCCTGGTCCATATCTCGGATCTGTCCTGGAGCAAGCGGATCAAGCACCCATCGGAGATGTTCAAGAAGGGCGACAGCATCCAGGCCGTGGTCCTGAACATAGACAAGGAAAAGGAACGCTTCTCCCTTGGGGTGAAGCAGCTCACTCCGGATCCCTGGGAGTCTGCACCAGAGCGCTATCCTGTGGGCAGCACCGTTACCGGAAAGATCACCAACGTCACCGACTTCGGCATCTTCGTGGAGCTGGAGGAAGGGATCGAGGGGCTGATCCATGTCTCCGAGATCGCCCCTGGGAAGCCCAAGAGTCCTGTCGGCCAGTTCAATGTGGGGGATGAGATCACTGCCAAGGTGATCAATGTCTCGCCGAGCGACAGACGCATCGGGCTCTCCATAAAGAAGATCGCCGAGGACGAAGAGCGCTCCTTCTATTCCGAGTATTCGAGCGGACAGAGTGCCCCCACAACTCTGGGGCATCTCCTCCAGGAGGAGCTGGTGCAGAAGACCAAGGGAAAGGAATAGAGCGGATTCCTCTCCCTTAAGAAATGAATCCTCAGCACCCAAACAGTGCATCAAACAGCGGCAGGGCCAGATCCAGCACCATAACCATCGTGCTTGCCACAATAGGCGGGCTGGCCCTGTTCTCCACCTTTCTCCTTTTCATCCTCACAGCCATCGCCCTGAGGGGAGGGATCTCGGCAGTCCCAGAGGTGACCGGCGATTGCATCGGGGTCGTTCCCATAGAGGGGGTCATCTCCGATCCGGCCAAGGTCCTCGATGCGATACAGCAGTTTTCCCAGGATGATCGGGTCAAGGCCGTGGTCTTGAGGATCGACAGCCCGGGAGGGGCAGTAGGGGCCTCCCAGGAGATCTTCTCTGCTGCCAGGCGGCTCGACAAGGAGAAGCCGGTGGTGGCATCTCTGGGAAATGTGGCCGCATCTGGTGGCTTCTATTCTGCCGTGGGGGCAAGATATATCGTGAGCAATCCCGGCACCATAACCGGTAGCATAGGGGTGATCATGAAGATCCCCAATCTTGGCAGGCTCATGGAGAAGCTCGGCATCAAGACCACTGTGCTCAAAAGCGGCAGGCTCAAGGATCTGGCCTCTGTCACCAGGGACTTGACCGAGGAGGAGCGGCAGGTCCTCCAGGGGGTCATGGATGATGTACATGACCAGTTCATATCGGATGTGGCGGAGGGCAGGGGGCTCGATCCCTCAAAGGTGCGTGCCATAGCGGATGGGCGGATCTTTTCCGGACGGCAGGCCCTGGGGCTGAAGCTGGTGGATGAGCTTGGAGGGCTTCAGGCAGCTGTCAACAAGGCAGCGGAGTTTGCCGGCATGAAGGGGCGGCCGGAGGTCTGTTATCCAAGACAGGACAAGCTCTCCGTTTTGAGGCGTATCCTGGAGGAGTCGGGTGCAAGGATGGTGTTGCGCCTGGCCGAGCTCCTCTCCTATGCCGAGATCGAAGCGGTTCCGAGATAGAGATATCATCACCTTCCCCTATATGGCCCAAGGATAAGCTGAATATGTCTGTGCTCAAAAAGGACCTGGCCCGCATGTTACAGGCGGAATTTCCTGAATATACCCTTTCGGACCTGGAAGAGGTGGTGGAACTGCTCTTTGACGAGATGACCCAGGCCCTGGTCGAGGGACGCCGCATAGAGATCAGAGGCTTTGGTGCATTTGCCGTCCACAGCCAGAAGGAGCGACGCTTCATAAATCCAAAAAATGGCCGGGAGACAAGGTGCCCCAGATCCTACAGGGTGGTCTTCAGACCAGGCAGTGACCTTGTGGAGATAGATCCTGCCTGATTTTTTCCCTTTCTATTTCCTCCAGTACCTGAAGCCTGGATCAGGCCTTCCAACAAAGCACTGATGGGTGAAACCATAGCTCCTGATGATGTCGAGGGCCCTTTCCGCCTCGGCCTTTTTGTTGCCAAAATCAAGGAGCCACATGTTGCCCTGGGTGATCTTCCAGCTTCCGCGCACCTTTTCCACCTTCAGCCTGGCAGGATCGAAGGAGATGCAGTCTTCTCCCGGATATGGGCCTGATGGCGCCCTGCCATCTGCCAGGAGATATGTCATGGAAGGGCTTGGCCTTCCCACATAGCACACCTGATTCATCCCGTAATTCTTGATGATGTTGAGGGCGGTGACCGCCTCTGGCCGGTTCGGACCAAAGTCGAACATCCAGTGGTTGCCCTCCACGATCTTCCAGCTTCCGCGCACCTTTTCCACCTCGATTCCCTTGGGATCAAAGGGTATGCAGTCCTCCTTGAATGGCTTTTTCAAGGCGGCAGGTGGTATGGGCCTTGGCCTTATCTCCGGCCTCTCCTCAAGCTCTATGCCCTTTTCTCCCCTGAAGGAGAGATCGAGATATCCTGGCTCAAGCCCCGTTCTGGTTCTGGGAAGGATCATGGTGCCGTTGATGTATCCGTTCAGCAGCTTTCCGTATACCAGTTTTGTCTCATAGGGACGGTTTCTGTGCCACCAGACGGCAATGTACCTGCCTGTCCTGATATCCCGCCTGCCCTTGAAGAGTGTCCTGGAACGGATCCTGTCAAAGGGGGCAAAGTCGAGCTCGATGTCTTGGCCCCGCACCCTGACCTTTACAGATGAGTCGAGGCTGAGCCGCCTCTTTGCCCCGTACTCGCTCAAGACGATATCCGCGCCACGGATGTGTATTCGGTAGAAACCGCTGTCCCTGTCAGATGCCCACGATCCTGGGGCGGACAAAGAGGATGCTGTCATCAGAAACAGCAGGATCGCCAGGGCCTTGGCCATCTTTCTGTCTGGAATGCTTCTCATCTCTTGCCTCCTTGCCATATTGCCGGCATCAAGGCCTGTTCAGCTTCACCTGTTCAACTTCATGTCAACTTCCTATGAAGACCTTGAACTGGCTCGGCGCTATGGTGTTGCCCACGGGGACGTTGGCATTGTTTCCGTTCTGGGCCGTCTGGCATGTGAGGAACACCACGGGATTGCCTTCCGCCTTCACCTTGATGCTGGCCCTTCTGAAAACCGCCTGCCCCTTGAACACACCGGAGATGACCCCTCCAGGGGCATTTCCGGGTTCATCTCCGGAACTTATCATGATTACCGATTTCCGGGTGAGCACATTCTTTCCGCATATCTTCACCTTCATGGATACGGTGTCTATCCTGGCCTGATTCGGCTGGGCGAAGTTGGGATACGGGACAGGCACTGGATTCGGTGCCGGCGGTGCCGGGGTATAGCAGGTATCAGGAAATCCAAAGCAGAGCCCGCCCTGTTTTGTAACTGCAGGAAACATCCGAAGCCACCTCCTAACCAAGATCTATCTTGCGTCCATCCACCTTCATGCGATCTTCTGCCTTTATGGTGGAGCGTTTCGCCTTGATGAATAGGGCCTCTTTCACTGTGAGCCGGGATCTTCCGGCCTTCCTGAAATCGAGGCCTTCCACGATGGAGCGGCACTGCTTGAGCCTCTGTATCAGGCTGCCTGCAAATATATGACAGAGCCTGCCAAGGAGGGTGATACGGTCGCTGTTCAACATGGCCCTCCTTGAAAAGAGGCAGATCCTGCGCATATAGAGCTTGGCACTGTCTGTCTTCGCCTCTATGGCAGCAGAGGAGAGGGCTGCCCGATCCTGGAGTTCGACCTCAAGGTCCCTTGCCTTTAGGGTCAGCCTTCCCTCTTGTCCACCAAGGCTGGCCCCGCCGATCTCCAAGAATTCCGTGTCTGAGCCCCCCCTATCAAGCACGGACAGGATGTAGGCGCCCTGGCCAAAGGAGACCGTCAGCACAGTGTCACCAATCTCGGGTCTCAGCAGGCAGCCGGCAGCCCTTCGGGCCACAAGGCTTCCTGCCTCGGATTTGACCATGTAGTCCTCACCGCTACAGCCGATCACCTCGGCCTTCAAAAGGGACGAATCCCTCCTTGAAAATAGCGCTTCTGAATTCATATCTTCCTCCTGCCCATGTGCTAAAATGGCGCCTTCCACTCCTCTGCCCTGGCCAGCTCAGCATCGGTGCCCCTTGCGTTCAAGGTGAGGGCCCTGTGAAATCTGGCCCCCTTTGTATTTGCCCTGTGGAGCCTGGCCCATGTGAGATTTGCGCCTGTGAAGTCCGCATCGGTGAAGTCCGAATAGGAAAGATCGCTATATCCCATGAGACATCCTCTGAAGATGGTCCCATGACAGAGAGAGGCCTGGATCAAGGCCTCGGACAGATCACTGCCAGAGACATCCGCCCCTGAAAGGTCGGCCTCCATGAAGGAGCTCCTTGTCAGTGTCGCCCCTGTCAGCCTTGTTGCCCGAAGTATTGTTCCAAGAAAGTCGCTGATGGCCGCCATGACTCCTGTCATCTCTGCCCCTGAAAGGTCTGCCTTGCTGAGATTGGCCTGGGTCAGATCACATCGGGTCAGGTTGCTCCTTTGCAGGTTTGCCTTTGAAAGGTCTGCATCCTTTAGAAGGAGGCCTGAAAGATCGAGGCCGGAAAGGTCACAGCCACAGAACTCGGCCAGTTCAGCCCTTGCCCCTGACAGATTGACCTTTGAAAATAGCGAGCCGGAAAAGTCTGTCCTGTAGAGTTCTGCCTCAACCAGTTCGGCCCCTGAAAGATCGCAGTTCCAGCACGAGGCCTTGCTCAGGTTGGCCCCCCTGAGGCAGGCTCCCTTGAGCTGGGCCTCGGACAGATCCGCTTCGGAAAGGTCTGCCCCAGAGAGATTTGCCCCGTTCAGGCTGGAGCCTGACAGATCCGCTGTGGCAAGGAGTGCTCCCTCCAGACTTGCATTGTCGAGCCGGCTATCGACAAGGACGGCCCCTGAAAGATCTGCCCCTGAAAGGTCTGCTGCCGTGAGATCGCAGCCCTCCATGTGTGCTTCGGTCAGGAGCGCACCTGAAAGATCGGCGTCTTTGAGCACCACGTTTTCGAAGTGGGCCTGACCCAAATCGGCCCCGGAAAGGTCCATGCCGCTCAGGTCCTCCCCCACGATAGGCCTGTCCGAGGCGATCCGTTTCAACAGCTCATCCCTGTTCATGTTCGTACCTTCCCTGCGAGTTTGGTACGTCCAACATTTGCCAGCTCCCACTCACACCCCTCGGCCTGCAGCTTCCAGAATTCGGCTTCGAAGAGGTTTGTGCCCCTGAGGTCCACCCTGCTGAAGATACTTGCCTCAAAGCGTGACTGGAGGAAGTCACAGGCCGTAAGCCTTGTTTCCACGAATGAGGCCCGGTCCATCACCGAATATCGCGCATTGCAGTGATAGAAAAGGGTGTTCGTGAACCGGGACTCGGACAGATTGGCCCGCTCCAGGCAGGACTCCTTGAATATGGCCTCCTGAAAGGTGGTCCCCTGCCAGCAGGCACCAGCCAGATTTGCACCAGAGAAATCGGTCCCTGTCCACTTTGTCTCTTCATCCGCCCGGCTTGCAGATAGATCAGCGCCTCGAAAGAGTACGTCCCTGCCACTGGTGCCATAGAAATAGCTGTTTGAGGCCTGGGATAGGCTGAAGTCCGTCTCCTCGATCCTTGAGTCAGAAAAGTCTGCCTGGACGAGATTGGCCTGCTCGAAATGGCTTGCGGAGATGGAGGCGCCAGAAAAGTCCGCCCCATTGGCCGAGCAGCTCTGAAGATGGGAGGCACTGAAGATGGAACCTGAGAGATCGGCCTCGTCAAGGAGTGCCTCTGTGAGGAGGGCAGCTGAAAAATCGGCCCCTGAAAAGACTCCACCCCTGAGATCCGCCTTGCCGAGATCCGCCTCCAGGAAAAGGGCCTCATGTGCGTTGGCCCCGGCCAAGCAGGCACCCTTCAGGCTGGAGCTGCTGAAATCGGCCGAGATCAGTTCTGCGAGGCTGAAATCGGCCCCATCCAGCTCTGTTCCTTTAAATACCGTGCCTGTAAGGTCGGCCTCCTGGAAGTCTGCCCCTTTGAGATCGAGGCCGGAAAGGTCCAGTCCGGAAAGATCTGCCCCCCTGAACCCGCCACCTGCCCTGTGGTGATCCATGACCCTATCTCTCGTCCAGGGCTCTGGCCCTTCCATCTCCACCTCGTCGGCCGAGTCCGGGACAGGGGGGGCTTCCATTAGTGCTGCCGCTTCTTTCGATCTCTCCTCTTCGATCCTCCGAAGCTCCTCTTCCGCCTTGAGGCTTTCCTTTTCAAGTGAAAGCAGGTGCTCTTCAAGGGAGGGATCCCTTACCCCGATGGCCCTCAGGGCTGCTATAAGCTCCTTGGAGGATGGGGCCTTCTCCCCTTCGGCTGTGCCAGCGGCCCCGGTGCCTGCAAAGTAGGTCTTGGGATCTATTCCGATCTCTTCCAGCCTGGCGGAAAGCTCCTTTTCCGTCTCTTTTAGCTCCTCCTGGAGCCTTTTTAGCAGCTCGGCTGCAGATTCTTTCTCTCCCTTTCCCTGCCCCCTTATCTCTTCTCCAACGTCTTCTCCTGTCCCTTCATCCTTCTCTTCTTCATTTTCTTCTGGCTTCTCTTTCGGCCCAGGTTCTTCTTCGAGCAACAAGGGGCCTTCTTCTTCCTCCTCTTCCTCTTCTTCTAGGCCTTCAGCCTCCTTCAGCATCTGAAGGAACAGGGAGTGATACTGTTCGAGCCCTTCTGAATCCCTGGATACAGGCTCCAAGATCGCCATGAAATGGGCTATGTCTTCGGCAAACTCCCCTGTTGTTTCAACCGCCCCGTGCCAGGCCAATATCGCAACCTCAAGGTGCGGAATGACCCATATGGTATCCAGGCGGAGCGGCACCTCGCTGAATAGCAGTTCCTCGCCCTCCCTTGCCTGCCGGGTATAGAAGGCCCGTATCTTCATGCCGGGCATCTCGGCCCTCAATACGGGCCTTTCAGGATGCATGTTCTCAAAGACCATCTCTTCCGTGCCATTTAAGAGGCCTGCAAACTGTTGATCCTTGGGGGCCGCATTGAAATAGGAGGGGTCGAAGTCCTCAGGGAACCAGGGCCAGCGTTTTTCTATCCACCTGTTGTCGAAGGTCCCGAGCATCTTCGATCTCTGGGGCCAGGCAGGGCCGTACGGGCGGAAGGAGACAGGTTCAGGCCTGTCCTTTGGAGACGAGATGATCCGGCCGGGAGATTCTATGTTCGGAAGGGGCCAGGCGCCCCCTTCCTTATCCGTCTCCGATGGCCCAAGGCCCTTTCCAAGGGGGTTTAAGGGGAAGCCTTGGCCTCCGAACGCATTCTCCCAGCATATCTCCATCTCTTTAAAGGGCACCGGATCAGAGATGACGTTTATGCCGCCCCTCCTCTTCCAGTAGCGGTCACCAAACACGAACAGCTCCTTGGATACCTGGCCGATCCTGGCCAAGACCCGAAGAGCAGGCACAGGCCTGCCTTGGGGGGCATAGGCCCTGGCCGCAAGATAGAACTCGGCCCTGGGCTTCAGTACATAGAGGTTTTGCATGTCCTCTGGAGGAATAAGGGTGATGCCAGGATCGTCCAGGATCTGTCCGGTGAGGAGATCAAAGGAGAAAGCACATGTAAAGGTGCAGATATATTGATCGAACTTCCAGACGGAAGAGGCTGTGAATATGTTTTCTGGCCTCAGGTATATCATGCCATCAGCCCAGATCGATCTTCTGTGCGCTTATCTTGGCCGTGGCTCCACTGAGTTTCAGCGCCCCCTGAGCACTGAGTGACATCTTGCTGGCCGATTTCAGCTTTAGCTGTGTGGTTATCCTGATGTGGCTGCCTTTTACCTTGTGCTGGATCTTTCGCTGGGCCTCAGAGACGATGTTGTTTTTATCCATTTTGAGCGTGGATTTGCCCGCCTTCATGGAGATGGTGCTGTTTGCCTCCTGAGAGATCTTTCTCTTTTCCAGCCTGATCTTTGAAGTGTTGTCCTTTAGCTTTATATCTACGGACTGGCCCGATCTTATCTCACAGCTCTTTTTGTTGTGGATCTTGGTGGCACCGGATTTGTTGAGGCTTATCAGGGATTCCTGCTCCTTGGTCCTGAAAAGGATCGACTGTTTGGTCTCGATAGCGGTATTGCCATTCTTCCTGACCAATATCTGGGAGTCGTGATCCTTGATCTCGATCTGCTTCTTGTCAAGGATGATGTGATTGTCCGGGTCATAGTTCAGGCTGACCTTTTTGCCATTTGAGCCTATCTCCACCTGTTTCTTTGCAAAGATGCCGATGCCCTTTTCTGCAAAGAGTCCCATATCCCCTTTGGCCCCGATAGAAAGATCCGTCTTCTCCTTTGCCATACGGATGTAGCTGAAGTCTGGAAGACAGCCCATGCTTATGCCAGGATCGAGATTTTCGATGCTTGCTCCGGTGACAGCCTCTTCTGCATTGAGCTCTGTCTTGATTTTTTCGGCAACGCTATCCACTTTGCTTTTGATTTTCGATGCTATGATATTTCCAACAAAAGGGATATCGCCCGCCGGTTTGGTAAGGGCACCTTTGATGGTCTCTGCATAGGAGTTTATGGTCTTGTAGAGAGGTTCTCCGGTGATGATCTCAGTTGAGTCTTTTGCGGTGAGAGCTTGATCTTTTCCTGAAAATGCAGATAAGCTCCCGCTGGTCTCCATGGTGATCTCATCATCATTTGCGGCCCCTATCTTCAGGCTGCTCTCATTGGCCTTGAGGATGATCCTGTTTTTACCCTCCTGATCCTCCATGATGATGAAATTGTTTTCCTTCGATGTGACTATGGCATTTTTTGTGGAATTTTCCTCTGTGACCGGGGAGGATGTCTCCGGGTTGGGCACTGCGCTCGATATGATGGGCCTGTCCGGATCACCATCTACAAAGGTGAGCAGCACCTCGGTGCCCTTGTGCAGGGGAAAGTGCATCCCGCAACCGGCACCGGCATAGGGCTGGGCCATGCGGATCCAGCGGCTTGCCTTTCCATCCCCGGGATTCTTCAGGTCGAAGGGAAGCCTGACCTTGTAGCGGCCCAACTTGTCGATCTCCGCATACTTGCCGTCACCTGCCGCATCCACTTTGGCATGCATGGTGCCGTGGAATCTGGGCTTCTCCGTCTTTCTCTCCGGACGAAACTGTACGTCTGCCGGGATGGCCACGAAGGTGTTGCTGTAAGATAGCTGCTCCTCCTGTTCGCTCAGTTCCTCGTCGAGGCCGGCAAGGAACAGGGCAGACTGGGATCCCCTGTGTTCTATCTCCAGCACGAGGTATTTCTGATTGAAGTCCTCCCGGTAATGGTCCTCCAGCTTGAACAGGTAGCCGGGCCTCAGGGATGGGCAGGTGCTCTCGCCAATGAAGAGCCTCTCCCTGCAGATCAGCTCCTGTGCCCTTATCTTGGCCAGGGCATCGCCCTCTTCCGGGGTCTTGAAGTGCTCCCCGTAGAGATAGACCTCGCCTGTGGATTCCGGATCCACTATGGCCTCACCCCTGATCTCCAGGGATGGCTTTCTGTAGTTGTAGTCCTTGAGGACAACCCTCTTTGGAAGCCTCTTCTGGCGGCAGACAAAGCTCTTTATCCCCTCTTCCTCCGTGGGGACAAGGGCCGATGGGGGCGAGTAGTAGATCTCGCTGTCATAGGGGATGTCTTGATGTGCGGTATTGGTATCCGTGATGATGAGCTTTTCGCCCTCATCTGTCTGATCGAAGTAGAAGTAGATTCCTTCCCGCTCCATCCATCTGGAGATGAAGTTGTAGTCCGTCTCCCTGTACTGGCAGATGTATTCCCACTGCCTGTAGTCACCTGCCAGCTTGAATTCATAGTCCCGAGCGGTGAGCCCTGCCTGCTTGAGTATCTCCTCGATGATCTCCGGCACGCTCTTGTCCAGGAAGATCTGGTTTTCATGGTTCAGGTTGGATAACCAGAGGCGGGGCACGAGAGCGGTCTTGAAATATACGAAACGGTCGACCTCATGGAGCTGCTCGAAATAGGATAGGATGCCCTGGAATTTGACCTCCTTGTCGTCGTGCATGATGGAGAAGGAGGCGGGTGATCTCAGAACCTGCTTGATGTCGATATCCGCTATTTCAGATACCAGGGTTATCCGGAATTCATATAGCCTGGATATGCCTTCAAAACCCTCGAAACTCACCACATCAAAGGTATCTTCTGGAAGGGCTTGGGACCTGAAGAAAAATTTGCGTTCTTCCTGGAAAGCCATCTTTAATCTCCCTTAAAAGCCGGTTGTCGTATTTGAAGGATAATTTGGACTGGATGGATTTTTCTATTATTTTTCAAACACTTATTGATTTTTTTATCAAAAGGGGTAAGAAGTGTCAAG
>CAZNKD010000014.1:0-37874 GCA_964573615.1 uncultured Desulfobacterales bacterium
AATTTCACCTTCCACTAAAGCTTTTTTTACAGGATTGAGCTTGGAATTCTGGGGCATTTTTTTCTCCTGCCTTTTTATTTTCTATTTTTATTGATAAAGGTAGAGGTGGATATTTTTTAGAATGGGCTATATATCAGAAAAAAATTGCTGTACATTGAGGAGTTTTATCTTAAAATAAGAAATATAGAATTTAATTGTTTATTATCGCTGATATTTAGAGCATATTAGGTTTAATCAACCTTGCTCGTCGCGCCAGGACCAGTAGGCTGCGAGCAGAGAGCCGGACAGGTTGTGCCAGAGGGAGAAGAGGGCACCTGGAATCGCAGCGGCGGCAGAGAAATACTTGACTGCAAGTGCCACGGCAAGCCCTGAGTTTTGCATTCCGACCTCGATGGCTATGGTCTTGCACGTGCGCTCGTCCCACCCGGCGAGCCTGGTGATGCCGTAGCCTGCTGCCAGACCTGATAGATTGTGTAGGATCACGGCCGCTGCAGTGAGCGCGCTCATGGTCTCGATATTGTGCCTGTTGAGCGCCATGACGATCCCTATAATGAACGATATGGCCAGGATGGATAGTGCTGGCAGAAGCCCCTTTATCGGTCCGATCCATCGGCTGGCCAGTGTGTTCAGCAAGACCCCTGCCGATACGGGCAGGAACACGATCTTGAAGATGGATACCACCATGTTCCAGACGGGCACAGGCACGCTCTGGCCTGCATATAGCCATGTGAGCACAGGTGTTGCGGCAACCGACAGCAGTGTGGAGCTTGCGGTGAGGGCGATGGACATGGCCACGTCTCCGCCTGCAAGATAGCAGACAACATTCGATGCCGTCCCGCCTGGACATGCACCAACGAGCACCATTCCTGCACTCAGCCCAGCCGGCAGCCCGAGCGCCCTCGATACGATGAAGGCGCAAAGAGGCATGAACAGGTACTGGAGAAAGACCCCTGCCGAGATGGCCTTTGGCCGCTTTGCAACCTGTCTGAAGTCGTCAAAGGTCAGGGTGAGCCCCATGGAGAGCATTATGAGGCCGAGCAGAGGCACTATCGCACCCTTTGCCTCCATGAAGGGTTGGGGCCAGTGCCAGGCCGCTACACTTGCGCCGAATGCGGCTGCAGGAAAGACCAGGGCCGTAAGGCCGGAGGCCGATAGCTTTCCTTTCCCGCAACACGACATCTCGACAGCCCTTTTGATCTCAGCCCTGGAACCTGGCCGCAAGGAAGGTGTGGTCGGATGGCTTCTTCCACTTGCGCGGCTCGAGGTCTATCCAGCAGTCGACGGCCCTTTCTGCAAGGGGCCTTGTGGCCAGGATGTGATCTATCCTCCAGCCAAGGCCGCGCTCCACGGCCTTCGGCAGCCGGTAGTCATAGAAGGTGTACTGCTTGGGCTCGTCTGGATGGAACTTCCTGAACAGGTCCACAAAGCCCCACTCCACCACATCGTTGAATGCGCGCCTTGCATCCACGTGATAACAGACATGATCCTCCTTCTTTTCAGGATGGTAGACGTCAAGCGGGGTAGGGGCCACGTTCATGTCGCCGCACCAGACTATGGGCTCGTCCCTGGAGTATTGCTCCTCGAACAGGCGCTTTAGCCTGGCAAACCATGCGAGTTTCTTCTGATAGTTGGGATCGTCTATGGCGCGACCCTGGGGGACATAGGTGTTTACTACACGGATGCCCTTTATGGTGCATCTTGCCAGCCTGGTCTCATCGTCGTCTTCGCCCTGGCCGTCCGAGAAGCCGAAGACCGGGGCCTCTATCTCGTGGGGTGAGATCACGGCAACGCCGTTGTATGCCTTCTGGCCGCGAAAAATCACATTGAATCCCGCCTCAGTGAACGGGGCCTCAGGAAAGTCTGCATCCTGCACCTTGGTTTCCTGTATACATAGGCAGTCCACACGGTTTTTCTCTAACCATTTCAGAATAATATGCATTCTGGCCCGGATTCCATTGGCGTTGAATGTTGCAATAAAAAAGGTTTTTAAATCACCCATTTTACTCTCAAATCTCCTTTTAGTGACATTTTTTGAACATTGACAACTTAAAATACTCTATTATTTTGACAACAATTTCAGCAAAATGGGAGGTAGATTATGGAGAAGAATCTGAAGGAGTATTGGAGAAAAAATGTGACTTTCATGTCTTTTCTCCTGGTGATCTGGGCTGCCGTTTCCTACGGATGCGGCATTCTCTTCGTCGATGCCCTCAACGCCATCAAGATAGCCGGCTTTCCACTGGGCTTCTGGTTTGCCCAGCAGGGCTCGATCTATGTCTTCGTGTGCCTCATCTTTATCTACTACATCTACATGAAGAAGCTTGATGTGGAGTATGACGTTCACGAATAGCAAATCCGCTTAGACGCAAAAAAACCAGTTCAAGAGGAGAGGAGAAAGGAAGATGTCGATTTTAACCTGGACTTACATAATGGTAGGACTGACCTTCAGTCTCTACATCTTTATTGCGTGGATGTCCCGGGTGCGGGACACCAAGGGCTTTTATGTGGCCGGCGGCGGTGTGCCGCCTCTGGCCAATGGAATGGCGACGGCGGCAGACTGGATGAGTGCGGCCTCCTTCATCTCCATGGCCGGTCTCATCTCGTTCCTGGGATATACGGGCTCCATCTATCTCATGGGATGGACCGGCGGATACGTGCTCCTGGCACTGCTCCTTGCCCCGTATCTCCGGAAGTTCGGCAAGTACACTGTGCCAGACTTCGTTGGTGACCGCTACTATTCAGACACCGCCCGCGTCGTTGCGCTCATATGTGCCATCTTCGTATCCCTGACATACGTATGCGGCCAGATGAGGGGTGTCGGTATCGTCTTCAGCCGCTTCCTGGAGGTGCCCGTCAACACAGGCGTCGTCATCGGCATGCTCATCGTCTTCTTCTATGCGGGCCTTGGCGGCATGAAGGGCATCACCTGGACCCAGGTGGCCCAGTATACCGTGCTCATCATCGCATACCTGATCCCCGCAGTCTTCATCTCCATGAAGATAGCAGGAACCCCGATCCCCCAGATCGGTCTCGGTTCCGAGATCCAGACAGGTCAGTATGCAGGCAAGTATCTTCTGGATACCCTGGACTATCTCAACAAGGAACTGGGCTTCACGGCCTATACCCAACCCGGGGCCAAGTCCATGCTGGACGTCTTCTGTATCACCTTTGCCCTCATGGTTGGTACTGCCGGACTGCCCCACGTCATCATCCGTTTCTACACCGTGCCCAGCGTGCGGGCCGCAAGGCTCTCTGCCGGCTATGCCCTGCTCTTCATCGCCATCCTCTACACCACGGCCCCGGCAGTGGCAGCATTCGCCCGTTACAACATGATCGACACCATCAACGACAAGCCCTACACCGAGGCCCCATCCTGGTTCAAGAACTGGGAGAAGACAGGCCTCATCGCCTGGGTTGACAAGAACAACGACGGCATCATCCAGTACAGGGCAGGAAAGCCCTTTGTCGGAAAGCCAAAGTTCTCCGGTGAGACCGGCCCTCTCGGCCAGAAGCTCGTAAAGAACAAGCTTACGGACAGCCCCAATGAGCTCTATGTGGACCGCGACATCATGGTGCTGGCCAATCCGGAGATCGCAAATCTGCCTCCCTGGGTAATCGCCCTCGTGGCCGCAGGTGGTCTGGCTGCTGCCCTCTCGACGGCATCCGGCCTGCTGCTGGTCATTGCCTCATCGATATCGCACGATCTCTACTACAGGCTCATAAACAGGAAGGCCTCTGAAAAGCAGAGGCTTCTGGTGGGCCGTATCATGATCGGAATCGCGGTATGCGTTGCCGGTTACTTCGGTATCAATCCGCCTGGATTCGTGGCACAGGTGGTTGCCTTCGCATTCGGTCTTGCGGCAAGCTCCTTCTTCCCCATCATAGTCCTGGGCATCTTTGCCCCGCGCACCAACAGGGAAGGGGCCATTGCCGGAATGCTCACGGGTATCATCTTTACTGCCGGCTACATCATCTACTTCAAGTTCATGGGCGGCACCAAGGATCAGTGGCTGTTGGGAATCAGCCCTGAGGGTATCGGCACCATCGGCATGATCCTCAACTTCATAGTCACCCTGGTGGTATCCTCCATGACCAAGGAGCCTCCAAAGGAGATCCAGGAGCTGGTGCAGTCCATCCGTACTCCCAGGGGTGCCGGCGCTGCCGTAGACCACTAATCAGAAAAGAGACACAGCCAGTTGAAGGCGCCGCAGGTTACAGGCCTGCCGGCGCCTTTTTTTATGTAGCTTCAAATTCGGGTTCTTGCTTCGCTCACTGCTCTTGTTTGCCGCTGGCCTGGCGGATAAAATGGCCTTAGAGCTATCAACACGATTCCAAACGATTCCAAGGAGACAGACTCATGCAGTTTCTGCTGGACCATAGAAGGTGTGCCCTGCTGGTGATCGATCCCCAGGAGAGGCTGATGGCCGCCATCCACAAGGCTGAAAGGGTGGTCAAGAACACGGCCCTGCTGATAAGGGCCGCACAGGAGCTTTCCATGCCAATACTCGCCACCACCCAGTATGTGAAGGGGCTTGGGCCCTTCGTGCCCGAGCTGGCCGAGCTCCTGGAGGGTGTCAAGACCATAGACAAGATGGAGTTCAATTCATTCCTGAATCCCGGTTTCTCAGAGGCCATCGCCTCACTTCCCGCCTCGGTCGATACCCTGGTTCTCACCGGGGTTGAGGCACATATCTGCATATATCAGACTGCTGTCGGGGCCATGGGGCATGGCTTCAGGTGCTGGATCGCAGAGGATGCCGTCTCTTCCAGGAAGAAACGCAACTTCAAGTCGGCCATAGCCCTGCTCGGGAGAAAAGGGGCCGACTGCGGTCCATCCGAACTAATCCTGTATCAGTGGCTTGAAAGGGCCGGCACACCGGTGTTCAAGGCCCTGTTGCCATATCTCAAGTAGTATCGGCGCGGATCGGTCTTGGATCTCCATCTGTTCATGCATCAGCTCCTGCCGTGGACACTCACTGCAGTGAGCATTTTTGCAGCCGTTTTGAACATCATGAAAAAGCGGGCGAGCTTTGCCCTCTATACACTGGCCAACATAGGGTGGATAGCTGTGAACCTCTACCATGAGATCTATGCCCAGGCGGTGCTGTTTCTCATATTCACGGGCCTTTCCACATGGGGCTGGTATGAATGGGGGCAGAAGAGGTGGTGGATCTGAAATGGCAGCCCCCGGCTGGGAGACATTCGATCATATTGCAGACATAGGCGTTCGGGGTTGGGGCAGAGATGTTAACGAGGCATTTGCGAACGGGGCCAAGGCCATGTTCTCCATCATGGTGGAGGACCTTTCTGTTGTAAGGCCTGAGCAGTCGGTGGACGTGACCTGTGACTCCTTCGATCTGGCAGGTCTCTTCGTGGCCTGGCTGAACAGGCTCATTGCCGAGGCAGATCTTCGCGACATGGTATTTTGCCAATTTTCCCCGTCAGTCCACATGGATGAGCTGACCCTCGAGGGCCGTGCCTCCGGCCAGCATTGGGACAGACTAGAGTGTGGCCGCGGCATCGAGGTGAAGGGGGCCACGTTCTCAGAGGCAGAGGTGAAGAGGGTAAACGGGCTCTGGATGGCCCAGTGCATAGTGGATGTCTAAAGGGGGCGGTCATGGATCTCAGACTACTGAAAAAGGCAGGAGAGTGCCGATGGGAACTGCCGGCAACCGGCCAGATGCGTGTGCCCGGATATCTCTTTGCAGACAGGGCCCTGCTTGAGGAGATGGACGACAAGGTGATCCAGCAGCTTTCGAACGTGGCCTGCCTTCCCGGCATCGTGAAGGGGGCCATGGCCATGCCGGATGCCCATTGGGGCTATGGATTTCCCATCGGTGGAGTGGCCGCCTTCGATCCCCTGAAGGGTGGTGTGATATCCGTTGGCGGAGTTGGATATGACATCTCATGCGGGGTGAGATCCATCAGGACGGATCTTACGAGAAAGGAGCTGCTGCCCCGTCTGGAGCCACTGATAGATGCCCTGTTCCGGGCCATTCCTGCAGGTGTGGGATCCGAGGGCGCCATAAGGCTCAGGCCCCAGCAACTCGACGAGGTCCTGGTCGGCGGGGCCAGATGGGCGGTGGAGAGAGGATATGGCTCCTCCGATGACTTGCGTTTCATAGAGGAGCGTGGCTGCCTTTCCGGTGCAGATCCGTCAAAGGTCTCGGCCCTTGCAAAGGAGCGCCAGTACCGTCAGGTGGGCACCCTGGGCTCTGGAAATCACTATCTTGAGATCCAGTATGTGGAGACGATCTTCGACAAGGATGCAGCGGATGCCTTTGGAATCGGTCAGGATCAGGTTGTGATCTCGATCCATTGCGGCTCCCGTGCCCTTGGGCACCAGATCGGAACAGATTACATCCAGATACTTGGAAAGGCGGCAAAAAGGTATAATATTCCCATTCGCGAAAGGGAGCTGGTCTGTGCTCCCATAGAGAGCCCTGAGGGGAGGGACTACTTCGCCGCCATGGCCTGCGGCGTCAACTGTGCCCTGGCAAACAGACAGGTCATAGGGGCCCTGGTCTCCCAGGTGGTTGACCGTATGCTGCCCGGGGCAAATCCTCGGCTCATATACGATGTGAGCCACAACACCTGTAAGCCAGAAGAGCACTTGGTGGAGGGCAAGCCACGCCTGCTCTACGTCCACAGGAAGGGTGCCACCAGGGCATTTGGCCCGGGAAGGACAGAGCTGCCAGAGGAGTACAGACAGGTTGGGCAGCCGCTCTTCATCGGTGGGACCATGGGGACATGTTCATATATCCTGGCAGGAAGTGACCAGGGAGAAGAGCTTGCCTGGGCGAGCGCCTGCCACGGTGCAGGCAGGGCCATGAGCCGCAGGGCAGCTCTCAAGCGCTGGAAGGGCAAGAAGGTCATAAAGGATCTGGCTGGCCGGGGCATAATCGTAAGGGCGGCCAGCATGCGCGGGGCAGCGGAGGAGGCCCCTGCCGCCTACAAGGATATAGAGCTGGTGGTGGACTCCACGCACAGGGCCGGTCTTGCAAGAAAGGTCGCCAGGGTGAGACCCATGGCGGTGATCAAGGGATGATACCGCCCGATGTCACGGTATAGGGCGGTCTGCATAGCCCAAAGTTCATGAGCGAGCTCTTTGGGTTCAGGGTTGAAATGGTTTTGCAGGGGACAATGGGGGAGCGCCATTTCAAATCCATAGGTGAGGTAGAGTATCATGAATCGTATGTGGGCGATCTTGGTCTGTCTCCTTGTCTGGCACGCCACAGGGTGCGCCATAGGGGATCAGATGGCCGGAAAACAGCAGGAGGGCGCATCCTGGTACTGTGAGACACTGGAAGAGGGAATAGATTTCGAGGACTTCGACTGGCGCTTCAACCGAGACATCCTTCCATACAAGTATGGATATGTGGCATCGGTGCCCACCTTCGTCTACGGCGAGCCCTATGACGACATTGCCGGCAAGAGGCCCAAGCGTGTCCTGGGCAAGGGGTTCATCTGGGTCTCACTGGAGCGTGATGATCCCATCAGGAGCGGAAATATCACATGGTATGAGATAAATCCCGGGGAGTATGTCCTGGAAAAGGACCTGAGGTTCTTCGAGCCATCTAAGTTCAAGGGCAGGGCAGTGGCCGAGTGCGATCTTTCAGCCATATCCTTTGGCTGGATCGTGCTCGAGGTGGTCCCGTCAAGGGCCCCTGGAGAGCCTGAGGACCCCAAGGGAGAGTATCTGGAGAAGCATCACCTAGTTCACATCTACGAGACCAGGAAGGTGGGCCAGTGGAACTGGTACAGGATAGGGCCGGATCAGTGGGTGGAGCAGAGGCGGATCGCCAAGGTGGTGCTGCAGAAGCGTCCGGAGAAGGTCGGGCCTGAAGAGAAGTGGATAGACGTAAACCTCTACGAGCAGACCCTGGTGGCCTATGAGGGCGACCGGCCGGTATATGCCACCCTGATCTCGAGCGGTCTTCCCGATTTCGACACCGAAGAGGGCCTTTTCAGGATATGGATCAAGAAGCGCATGGCCAAGATGAGCGGTGGAGAAGAGGAGGACTACTATTTCCTGGAAGACGTGCCGTACCACATGTACTTCAACAACGGCACCGCAATTCACGGAGCATACTGGCACGACAATTTCGGCATCAGGCAGTCACATGGATGCGTGAATGTCTCGCCCAGGGATGCGGCATGGCTGTTCGACTGGACCTGCCCCAAGCCCCTGAGGCCCGAGGATGCGGACAAATGGATCAGGGCCTCTTTGAAGAATCCTGGTACCTGGGTTTGGGTTCATTAGCAAGGTCGTCCTTGAGCTTGGTGAGATAGGAAGAGCGCGATTCGAACTTGGGCTCATCCCGGATGACCCCTGCCCTGATGATCACAGGGGCACCTGTGGGAATGAGCTGGAAGAGTTCCCTTATGTCGCCGTTTCTCAGGGCTATGCATCCTTGAGTCCAGTCATAGCCTATGCCGCCTCCGTGGATGCAGATGGCCCCGCCGAGCTTGGTGAACCAGGGCGGCCGCCTCTTGTTTCTTATGGCATCCACTATTGCCTCATACTGCTGCTTCGTGATGAGGCCCTGTCGCAGGCCGCGCTCTGCGTCCTCGATATTCGGATAGCTGATACCCATGGAGAGATAGTACTTGCTGTTGGGGTTCTTGCAGCAGATGTAGAAGGTGCCCTCAGGTGTGCTGTTGTCTCCCTGGCGTAGTTTGTCGCTGAGGGGGTTTGGCCCCAGGTTTATGGGATAGACCTTCACGAGCTCGTTTCCATCGAAGAGATAGAGGCGTCTAAGTGCCTTGTTGATGACTATCTTTGGATGTTTGAGTGGGCCTTGAAGGGATCTTGTGAGGTATTTGAGCTCGAAGGGAGAGAGCTCTTCATACAGCATGTACTGCATCGACAGGTCAAAGGGTGGGGCAGAATAGTAGGAGAAGCGGATATTGCTGCGCTTCTCGGAACAGCTTGTCACGAAAAGTAGCACGAAGGCCAAGGCGGCCGGAACGATGATGGCAAGCTGAAATGATTTTCTATTCATGATAGGAACTATTTTATCAATTTAATGCTTCATTACAAGGATTATAACCGTTTCGGCCTGGCGGCAATGCCTTGTCACTCGGCGGATTTGGGGTCATGGTACCAGACCTTCTCTCCCTGGAAGGTCCTGAAAAGCGCCTTTCCATCTTCATAATGCAAGAGGCTTGCCGGGGCAGCAACGGCCTTTCCCCTGCCATTTGGAAGATCCACCACGAATCTCGGCACGCACATGCCCCCAACCCTGCACCACATCCTGTCTATGATGGCGATTCCTGCAGACAGGGGGGTGCGGAAATGTTCACATCCCATGACGGTGTCACACTGGAAGAGATAGTAGGGCCGTACCATCATGGCCTGAAGCCTGGTGCACAATTCCTTGACGGCCGTAAAGGAATCGTTGACGCCCCTTAGAAGCACTGCCTGATTCGAGACCGGAATGCCCGCCAGCTGTAGGCGTCTGCACGCCTGTTCCGCCTCTGGTGTGATCTCAGAGGCATGATTGAAGTGGGTGTTGACCCAGATCGGGGAAAATTGCCCAAGGAGCCCTGCAAGCCCATCATCAACTGCAAAGGGGAGGGTGACGGGCAGTCTCGTGCCTATACGGATGACCTCCACATGGCCGATTGCCCTGATGGATGACAGTATCCAGTAAAGGCGCCTTCTCGACAGGGCGAGGGGGTCTCCACCAGAGAGGATGACCTCGCGGATCTGACTGTTGGCCTCGATGTAGGAGAGGGCCTTACGCCACTGCTGCCTCCTGAAGATGGCCTCTGGCCGTCTCCAGGTGCGTTTCCTGTTGCAGTGCCTGCAATGGACGGCACACAGGTGTGATGACAGGAGCAGGCATCTGTCCGGATAGCGGTGGATCAGGCCCTCGACCGGCATGAAATCGTGCTCATGGAGGGGATCAGGGCTGGAATGGCAGCCGCCTGCAACAAGCTCCTGCCTGCTGGGGAGTATCTGCCTCAGAATCGGGTCGTCAAGGCCAGGAGATGAGATGAGATTAAGGTAATAGGGGGTGGTGGCCCAGGGATACTCTTCTATCACCCGGGCCAGCTCTTCTATGGCCTCTTCAGAGAGCCAAAAGAGGCGTCCAAGGCCTCTTTTACCCCTTAACCTGTTGCTCCACTGCCAGCCAGGGGCCCTCCACTGGGCATCCGAGGCGTGCGGCCAGAGCCGCTTCCTTATGAAATCCGATCCGGCCACTGTGCCTATGGCGAGCCCGTGATGCCTTGATTGCCCTGTTCTATACGTGCAGTGATCAGGATTCGAAGGGATTTTTGAGGAGCATTGTCTGCTCCCTTCCAGGGCCTACCGATATGATGTCCACCGGCACCTGGGCAAGATCCTCTATCCTCTTGAGATAGTCCTTGGTGGCACCGGGCAGCTCATCCCTGGAGGTTATGCCTGTGATATCCTCCTGCCAGCCGCTTATGGGCTCATATACGGGCTTGGCTGCAGATACCATGCGTATGTTGGACGGCATGGAGGTGAAGGAGCGGCCTTCGACATCATAGCTCGTGCAGATGTTCAGCGGATCGATGCCGCTCAGTACGTCCAGTTTGGTTATGGCAAGGCCATCGAGGCCGTTTATGCGCACCGCATCCTTTAGCACGACCCCGTCCAGCCAGCCGCAGCGCCTGCGTCTGCCAGTGGTCGCGCCGAACTCCCCGCCCCTTTCCTGAATCCGGTCTCCGATCTCGTCGAACAGCTCGGTTGGAAAGGGTCCTCCACCTACGCGGGTAGTATAGGCCTTGCATATACCGAGCACATAATCGATCTTGCTCGGCCCGATCCCCGCCCCGCAGCAGGCACCGCCAGCTATGGTGTTTGAGGAGGTGACGAAGGGATAGGTGCCGTGGTCGATATCGAGCTGGGTGCCCTGGGCCCCTTCGAAGAGTACGTTCCTGCCATCCCGGCGCACCTCATCTATGAGCACGGAGACATTGGCCACATATGGGGCCAATGTCTCGGCATATCGCATATATTCCGAATAGATCTCTTCTGCGTCGAGCTCCTCTGCCCCGAGCATCTGCTTGAGGATGAAGTTCTTCTCCCTGACGTTGTCTTCGAGCTTCTCCCTGAAGAGCCTCTCATCCAGCAGGTCTCCCACCTTGATGCCATTTCTGACTATCTTGTCCTCGTAGCAGGGGCCGATGCCGCGGCCTGTGGTGCCGATCTTCTTGCCGTCGCTCTTGGCCGCCTCCCTGGCATGGTCCAGGGCCTTGTGATAGGGCATTATGAGATGGGTGTTGAAGCTGATCTTCAGCCTCTCCGGAGTCACCTCCATGCCCTTTTCCTTGAGCCCGTCCATCTCGGAGATCAAGACCCCGGGGTCGAGCACCACCCCGTTTCCTATGGCGCATATCTTGTCCTCATAGAGGATTCCTGAAGGTATCAGGTGGAATACGAACTTCTTGCCGTCAACCACCAGGGTATGGCCTGCATTGTTGCCCCCCTGGAAGCGGACGATCAGGTCTGCATATCTCGTAAGGAGATCGACTATCTTTCCCTTGCCCTCGTCACCCCACTGGGTGCCGACCACGATTACTGTTGCCATAATTGAAGGTCCTCTCTGGTCTTTGATCCAACAGCGAAAATTAATGAAGCCCGCTTCAAAAGTCAAATAGCCATTGCCTGGGGGCGTGGTGTGAAAGGAGGCAGGAAAGGGGGGGAGGGCCTGCGGCCCTTGGCCTTACGGATTGAATGGGGATTCACCATTGAGAAGAGGTGGCAACTGGTCTAAGCTCTCTACTGGTTGAAGATTTGGCAAGGCCCCGGAACTGCTGAGCGTCCAGGCATATCGTGTAAAGGGGCCTGATAGAAGACGAGGATCAGGTGGATCAGCCATGTCTTTTTTGGACCATCCGAAGATAAGGAAGATTAGGGATCGCCTCGATTACATAGGCGATGAAGAGAGGCTAAAGGCCTTTTTGGCCGTTTCAAGGGCGCCTTTTCTGAGCCTTCCTGTACTGCTCGTTGCCCTCGGGACCGCCGCTGCTGCATGGGAGTGCGGGCATGTCTACTGGATGCGGGCATTTTGGGCGCTCGTTGGCCTGCTTCTCCTCCATATCGGTGTCAATGCCATAAACGAGGCCTCAGATGCCAAAAGGGGCATTGACGGCCCGAAACCCGAGTCCCCCTTCAGCGGGGGGAGCGGCACGGTGCCTTCCGGCAGGCTCACCATAAAGGAGGCCTATGGGTTCGGGATGGTGGCAACGGCGGCAGGCGTCTTGATAGGGCTCGGTTTCCTATTCGTCGTTGGCTGGAGGATGGTGCCCTTGATCCTCATGGCCGTTGTCCTCGTGGCAGGCTATACGGACCTGTTTGCAAGGATCGGCCTTGGCGAGGTGGCCGCTGGCCTCGGCTTGGGGCTCCTTCCCGTGCTTGGGAGCGCACTGGTGCAGGCGGGCAGTTATGTGGCCGCCGCATGGGCCGCAGGCATGGTCTCCTTCCTCCTGACCTTTGATCTTCTGTTGCTAAACGAGTTTCCAGACCAGGACTCGGACAGGAAGGGCGGAAGGAAGAATCTGGTGCTCATGCTTGGGCCCGGAAAGGCGGCCAGGGTCTGGTTCTGGACCGCCCTTGCGGTACCTGTCTTCCTGCTCCATTTCATTGCCCTTGGGCTGCTTCCCTGGCCCTGTTTTGCCGCTGTGTTCACCCTGATCCTCCTGAAGGATGCCTTCGAGTGGACAGAGATCGCAGGAGACAGATTCCCCACGCCGCCCCGCTCTGTGCTCAAGGACAATATCCTGTGGAACATGGCCACACACGGCCTTGTCGCAGCCGGGCTCGTCGTGGCGGTATGGCTTTAGGTCGAAGGGGCGCACAACCGATGGCCAGGGCCATTTTCCAAGCCCCAGGTATCTATTGCTCGATTTTGCCAGATGGTTGACCAGAGTCTGAAAGGGATCGGGCAGGCCCTTGAAGGTGTGCCGCGCTTCTTCCTTGAAAGGCTGAAAGACGGGGGCGGCTTTGGCGCAACCCCAAGGCTTCCTGCCACCATAGAAGACACGTATTATGCCCTGAGGAGCCTGACTCTTCTAAAGGCCATGGACATTTTCGTGCCCGAGGAGCTCTTTTGGGGCCATGGCCCCTTTTTGAAGGCAAGGCTCAAGGAGGGCGCCTTTGGCATGGGCAACCTGTACAGGCTCCTTTGGAGCATGATCGGGTTAGACACAATGGGGAAAGAGGGCCTCTCAAAAGAGGTGTCCCCGGGCCGGATTGCACGGCTGATAGGTGCAAGGCTCGGGGAGGGCCTTGAGGATCTCTACTATCTGAGGAGGATCGAGGAGCTCTTTGCCAATGCCGGCCCAGGCCCCACGGCAGGCCTTGCAGCAGGGATGACAAAAGGGGTAAGGGGACCTGCCCTGCCGGTTTTGGGGCCATCGTCCGTAAAGGGCCTCAATCAGGCAAGGCTGTACATATATCTTAGGCAGCATCCGGCAGGAGAGGGCCTAGGCAGGGGTGAGAGACAGGAGTGGATCTCCTGGCTGAGGGCCTGTCAGAATCACGATGGTGGCTTTGGCTTCATGCCCGGGACCACCTCTTTCATGGAGAACTGCTGGTACGGCCTCCATGCCCTGGCTCTTCTGGGCCAGGGTCCGCCAGATCCGCAAGGGCTTTGTGACTTCATCGTGTCGGCCAGGAGTGCCAGGGGCGGGTTTGGCAGAAAGAACCTGGGGGTGCCGTTTCCGGAGAGCACCTGGCACGCCTCTGCATCCCTTTCCCTGTTGAGCGGCTACAGCTCTATCCTGTAGAAGACCATATAGGCCACAGGGACCAGCAGGAGGTTTGCAAAGGTGGCTGCAAGCAGCCCGTAGCCGAAGGAGATGGCCATGGGATTCAGTATGAGCGCCTGGCCTGTGGCGAAGAATATGAGGGGCACGAGGCTCATGATGGTGGTGAAGGATGTGAGGATGATGGGCCTCAGCCTCATGGATGCAGCCTCGAGAAAGCTGCGCCTGTCGAAATTGGCCTTTAGATGCCTCTTCAGGAAGTCCACCATGATTATGGCATCGTTTACCGCCACACCTGCAAGGCCCACGAAGCCGAGCAGGGACGGGATGGCCAGGTGTTTTCCCATAATGAGATGACCGGCTGCCACCCCCACAAAGGCAAAGGGGACAGACAGCAGCACTATGAAGGCATCCTTGAAGGAGTTGAACTGAAGCAGCAGGACTATGAAGATCCCGAGTACCGCCACCACTGCAGCAAGCATGAGATCTCTAAGTGTCCTGTCTGCCACCTTTTTCTCACCCTTTAGGCTCACCCTGAATCCGTCGTCCCTGATGGATTGGAGCACCGGGGCGATGGCCCTCATGACCTCCCTGCTGGTGATCTGTTTCTTGTCAAGGGATGCGGTGACAGTCACCTCCCGCACGCCGTTTTCCTTCCAGATCCTTGCAAGCCCCCGTTTCGGGACGATGTCGCAGATCTGATCCAGATAGACGAGTCGGCCGGTCCCTGGAACCGGCAGTCTGATGGAGTGGAACCGATCGATCTCGTCCCTGCCCTTCAGATATGTCCTGACCACCATGTCTTCCTTCACGTCCTTCATTATGCGGGCGGCCTTGGGATTCAGGTAGTAGGGGATGAGGCTTGCTGCCAGGGTCTCCTCGGTAAAGCCGAGCTCCTTTCCCCTCCTGTTTATCCTGAGCTCTAACTGGACCTTTCCTGGATCGTAGTTGTCGGCGATGTTCTCCACACCCTTTAGCCTTGAAAGGGCCTCTTCGAGCCTCATGGCCGCCTGGTGGACCGGGGCCATGTCCTGCTCCTGGGAGGATGGGGGCCAGGAGATGGATATCTCCACGTCTGCCCTTACGATTCCCGCCTTCGGCTTTGTCACGGTGAGGCGCTGAATCTTTATGTCCTTCAGCCTTTCCTCGATCACCTTGGTAAGCTCCATGGCGTAGTGCTTCCTGGTCCCGAACTCATAGGTGCCGAACATGACGACAGGATAGACCCAGCGCTCAAGCCAGTTCTGCGGGGCGGGCTTCTTCAGGTTCACGAAGATCTGGAACAGGTCCTCTCCCACGTCGAACTCCATCTTGTCGTTGAAAGAGGTCCCTATGTGTGTGGCAATGGAGTCGAGATCCTCAGGCGGCAGGCACTCTTTCACCCGTTTCTCGATCTCTGTCACCACCTTTTCGGTATCGAATATGCCGTGTTCTGCGCTCATCTTGCCGCGGATATAGATCTGGTCCGTGTCGAAGGGGGGGAGGAGGGTAAAGCTGAGAAAGAGCTTCGTTACGGCCATGGCGGCAACGAATATGGCTATGGCCCCGCCAAAGGCGAGCCATTTTCTTGCAATCAAGGCTGCCAGGACCCTCTGGTATAGCCTCCTTGCAGGACCCCAGTTCGAAAAGGGGCTTCTGCCTGCGCCTGCCCGGTAGAGCTCCACGCCATGTACCGGAAGGATCGCCAGTGCCTCGAAGAGGGATGCCAGGAGCACTGCACACACGAAGATGGGGATGATGGCAAGGAACTTTCCTATGTCTCCGCCGATCATGAGTAGCGGGATGAAGGCCACAACGGTCGTGAAGGTGGCGGTGCAGACCGGCCAGAAGACCTCGGCAGTGCCCTGAATGGCCGCCTCCACCCTGTCCATGCCGGCCTCGAGATAGCGGAAGATGTTCTCACCGATGACGATGGCATCGTCCACCACGATCCCCAGGGCCATGAGAAAGGAAAACAAGGAGAGCATGTTTATGGTCTCGCCCCTGAAGGCGAGATAGACGAAGGCCATCAGGAAGGCCGTTGGTATCCCTATGAGTACGGACAGGGAGACCCGCCAGTTCAGGAAGAGATAGAGGGTGAGGGAGACCAGGATGAGTCCCACCACTGCAGAGGATTTTACGGTATTGAGCCTGTTCTTTATGTAGACGGAAAGGTCGCTGTAGACAGAAAACCTGAGCCCTGGCCAGGCCCTTTCCCACTCCTTCACCCTATGCCTGATCTCATTGGACAGGTCTATGGAGGAGCCCTGGGCCGTCTTGAACACGGTCAGGGATATGTTCCTCTTCCCGTTGAAGTGGGATAGGCTCCTGACCTCGGAGAGCTCCTGACGGATATCGGCTATGCGGGAGAGGAAGAGCCTTTTTCCATCCATGTGTATGATCATGCCCTTCCACGAGTCGATTTCATGGGGGCCGCCCGGGGTGGTGACAAATATGTGGTTTCCGCTCTGTTTTATCTCGCCAAGGGGGGAGTTGTTTATGAAACCCTTGATGGCGGCGGCCACCCTGGCCGGGCTTATGCCAAGGGCCTCGAGCCTGTCTCCATAGAGATATATGTGGATCTCCCTCTTGGCCTTTCCGTTTATGGAGGCGGAGGAGATGTTGGCAATGGTTTCTATCTCGTCCTTGATGTGTTCGGCCACGTCCTGGAGTCTTTCTTCACTGATCTGCGGGCCTGAACCGCTGATCGAGAGGGTGAGCAGGGGGTATTTTTCGATCTTTCTCGAAATGGCCGGGTCATCCATGTCTTCCGGAAAGTCCGGTTTTACGAGATCTATGGCATCCCGGACCCGGAATAGGGCATCCACGATGGATGTGCCCTCATCCAGGGTGATGGTCACCAGGCAGGAACCGTCCCTGGTGACCGATTCCACCAGCTTCACACCGTCGATATTCTGGACCTTGTCCTCGATCCTCGATGTGATTATGTCGTCGAAATCATCGGCCGATGTGCCGGGATAGCTGGCCCTGACCTCTATCTTGTTGGTTGGGATGGGCGGGAATATCTCCTGCGGCAGCTGGAAGTAGGAGATGATGCCCATGAGTATGAATAGGAGGGTAAGGGTGTGGGCCAAGGGGCGCCGGTTGACGAAAAAGCCCACGAGCCTCTGGGCAAGGCCGCTTATGTGGGGTCTTGAGGAAGATTGCCTTTCCCTTCTCATTGGCCCGGCTGCTTTCCTCGACCTGAAAGCCCCACCTTGACCACCTCGCCCCAGAGCAGCCCCTTCTGGGGAGGAATTATGAGGTCAAGGCCGTAACTGTAGAGATAGTCGTTGTCGCGGTCCACCTTGAGTCTTTCTATCCTGCCCTTGAGATGGAGCCTTCGACCCTCCGGTGTGATCAGGCTGAAGGAAAGCTCCGCACCTGCCCCTGCCTCCATGAGCTTGAACTCTTCAGGCGGCAGCACCAGGTGGAGCCTGGCCCTTGAAAGATCCAGGAGCCTTGCGACCGGCTGGCCTGGCAGCACGTTTTCAAACCGCTCCTTGTAGCGCTGTGACAGGTAGAGGGGCTTGTCGAAGGAGGGCATCGATTTTTCGAGCTGGTCCCTCACCTTGGCAAGGGCGCGCTCGGTATCCGCCTGCTGTTTCCTGTTCTGTATGAGCTGCATCCTGAAGGAGAGCAGCTCCACCTCAACGTCCTCAACCGCCTGAGGCTGAAGATGCCCCTCTTTCAGGAGCCTTCTGTACCTGTCGAGCTTCTTCTCCTTGAGGGCGAGGATGCGGCGCAGATTCCTCTCCTCCTCCAGGAGGAGGTGGAGCTTTTTTTCGAGCTGTTCAGACTCGATATCGAGGGCCTCGTGCTCTATCTCAAGAAGGGGGCTTCCTGCAGGCAGGATCTCCCCTTCGTCTGCGCCCCAGGCGGTGATCCTTCCTGCCACCTCGGACAGGATCTCATAGCTCCTGTATGGCGAATAGGATGCGCTGTATAGGGGAGAGGGCGGAGAGGGACGAGCTTGACCTTCTGCACCCGCGGTCTGGGCCGCCTCAAGGGTCGCCCCCGCTTCTGCCAGGCATGGGATGGCAGAAAGGAGCAACAGGGACAGGGCCGATAGGAATAGGGCCGCCGCCTTTATGAATGGATGGGGCGACGGATGCGCCATGGCTCTGGCTGATCCGGGATTAAAGGCCGAGAAGGTCATCTGCCTGATCCTTGATGCTGGAAAGCGCCTCTGCCACGTCGGGCTGTTTGGGGACAGGTCCGAGCACGGGCCTTGCCCCGAATCCCTCTATGATCCTTCTGTTGTCTGAGATGATGTCCGGATGGAGATAGGACTCTGGTACATCCTCCAGGCCGCCTCCGCTGTTCAGCATCACGGCCCTTGTCGGGATCTGCCTCCTGTCCAGGGCCTCGAGGCTCAAAAGCGTATGGTTGATGGTCCCGAGCCAGCTCTTTGCCACCAGGAGTGTGTCCATCTCGAGGACCTTTATGAGATCTATGAGGAGGAGCTGCCGGTTGAGGGGCACCATGAGCCCACCCACCCCTTCCAGCAGGAGAATCTCAAAGGAGTCCCTGAATCCTTGGAGCCCTCTAAGGAGCCTTTCCGGCTCAAGGACTCGTCCCTCCCTGTCTGCTGCAAGGTGAGGGGAGGCCGGAAAGGAGAAGCACTCGAGGGTGGCCAGGGTGCACATCTCCTCCACCGCCTCCTTGCCGATGGCCCTTGTGAGCTGCTGCCTTATGAAGGAGATGTCCTCACTCTGGCCATCTCTGCATCCGGTTGCCACCAGCTTGACGACGGCGGTACGCCTCTTTGCCCGGAGGGCTGCAAGGGCCAGGAGGGCGGTTATGTAGGTCTTTCCTGCATCCGTGTCCGTTGCGGTTATGAAAAGCTCCATGCCTATAGACCCTGCTCCTATGCGCTCTTTTTTTGAGGCGGCTTCCCTGTCTAATCGGCCTGGGCCGGCAGTTCAATGGAGAGCGCCCCGAGATAGAGCTCGACACTCGGGCCCAGGACATCAAGGTTATACCCCCCTTCGAGGATGCTAACAACTCTGCCGGAGCAGAACCCTTCTGCCCACGCCCTGACATAGGTGCCGATCTTGCCATAGGTGCGGGTCGTGAACTGGAGTCCGGACATGTCATCCATGATGTGGGCATCGAAACCGGCAGCCACTATCATCGCCTCTGGTTCAAACTCCTCTATGGCAGGTTCGACCCTGGTCTCGAGCAGCTCGAGCACCTCTTCCTCTGTGCCGCCCTGTCTGAAGGGGATGTTCAGGTTGGCGCCAAGCCCTGGGCCCTGGCCGGTTTCGTCTGAAAAGCCCGTGCCTGGAAAGCTGAGGATGGGATCTTCATGGAGGCTTATGTAGAAGACGTCCGGATCTTCATAGAAGACGTCCTGGATGCCATTTCCGTGATGGGCATCGAAGTCGAATATGAGGATGCGTCTTCTTTCGTGCTCCCTCTGCCAGTAGCGGGCCGCTATGGCCGCATTGTTCAAGAAACAGAAGCCGAGGGCATGCTTGGGGTCTGCATGGTGGCCAGGGGGCCTTACAAGGCAGAATGGCGGAGCCGCCTGCCTGGCCCGTGATTCTGCAAGATCGACCGCCTTGGTGCAGGCCCCGGCGGCCAGGAGCGCGCTTTGATAAATGAACCAGCTGAGCCGATTGTCCGGATGGTCGAGGAACTGGCGCCCCTTGAGCACGCGTTCTTCAAACCTGAAGAGATAGTTCTGGTCGTGGACCCGGAGGATATCGGAAAGAGCACAGGGTTCCGGCTCCACCAGCCTGTAGGAGCGGCTCAGGGGGCCGGAGCCGAGTCTGTCCAGTATGGCCGTCATCCTGGCAGGGGATTCCGGGTGGTCGGGGCCGGGATCGTGATCCAGGAATCGCTCGGAGAACAGGATATCGAATGGGAGAAAACGGGCCTCAGTCACACTCTTTTACCCTCTTTTTGCCCCTGCGAGTCAGATTCAGATAGACCGAGACGATGTCCCTGTCTTCGGATTCGCCCTCCTTGAAGCGGAATTTCTTGGCAAGCCGGAGCATGGCCTCGTTGTCTCTCAAGATATGCATCCAGAGCCTCTTTATCCCCTGGTTTCGGGCGATTTCGATGATCTTTTCCATGAGGGCGGTACCTAAGCCCCTGCCTTGCCATGGATCCCCTACGGTGACGGCCAACTCCGCCTGGCTCCTGTCTCCCATGGAGGTGATGCGTCCAACGCCGATGATCCGCCTTTTGCCATCCTGCTCTATCTCGGCCACGATGGCGATCTCTCGGTCATAATCGACCTGGCAGTAGTTTACCAGCTCCTCGTGGGATATGTCTGCCTTGAGCTGGAAGAATCGCTGTATGATGGATTGCTCCGACAGGGAGTAGAAGAGCTCCCGCATCAGGGGTTCGTCTTCCGGCACTATGGCCCTGAAGGTCACCTCGAGCCCCTTGAGCCTCCTGTGCTCTGTGTATTCCTGGGGATAAGGGCAGATGGACAGATGGGTCGGGCAACAGGGCCCCCGGAATATCTGTATCCCCTGCAGGGCGTCGTCTTCCATGACTATGCGTCCATCCAGGCAGGTGCCGAGCCTGTGGGGGGCAAGGAGGAAGGGATTTATGTCCATCTCCTTGATCTGCGGAAAGTCTGTGACCAGGATGGAGAACCTGACCAGCACCTCCTCAAGGATATCGAGATCCAGGTCCAGGAAATTGTTCTCCTGGAGGAAGCGGTAGACCTTGGTGGATTCCATGAGCCTCCGGGCCAGGGTCTGGTTGAGGGGCGGAAGGCCCACGGCCACGTCCTTTTCGGCCTGGGCCAGCCTGCCGCCCAGCCCGAAGACTATTACTGCCCCAAAGGTGGGGTCCTTTCTGGTCCCGATGGCAAACTCGAAACCGGGCATCAGGATCATCTTCTGTACCGATATCCCGTTGAAACGGGCCCCTGGCCTGTATCGCTCGAGATTCTTTCTGATCTTGTTGAAGGTGAGTTCCAGCTGATCCTCGTAGATGTGGAGATAGACGCCTCTGACCTCGCTCTTGAGGGGTGCATCCGGGGATTCCACCTTCAGGGCCACTGGAAAGCCGAGCTTCCTTGCAGCCTCCAGGGCCTCTTGGGGCGTGTGGGCCAGGATGCTCTCCGGCGAGGAGAGGCCGTAGGCCGCAAATATCTCCTTTGCCTCCGTCTCGGTGAGCATGGTGCGGCCATCTTTTGCTGCAGCTTCCAGCACCGCCTTGGCCCTGTCTATGTCTGGCACGAAATCTTCGAGGAGCCTGGACGGGGTCTCTGACAGGAGTCTGATGTTCTCCCTGTGATTCACCATGTAGATGAAGCTCTTGACCGCCTGCTCCGGCGTAACGTAGGTGGCAATCCCGTTTATGTTAAGGAGTTCACGGCCCTTGTCCACGTTGCGGCTGCCCATCCAGCAGGCGAACAGGGGCTTGTTCCAGTAGTCCCTTGCCACCTCCACCACCTTGTGGGCGGTCTCGAAGGGTTGGGTGCTGAACTGTGAGGTCAGGATGGCAAGGACCGCATCGTTCTCCTCATCCTCCATACATGCCCTGACCACCTGGCTGAACTGATCGGCAGAGACATTTGAGAGGCAGTCCACAGGATTGGTGACAGTGGCATTGACCCCGAGGATATCCGAGATCTCCTGCCTGGTTTCCGGCGACAGCTCTGCAAGCTGGCCCCCGCTCTTTATAAGGGTGTCTATCGCGAGAATGGCAGGGCCCCCGGCATTTGTGACGATGGCAAGGCGTTTTCCTGCAGGTGTTGGCAGCTTTGACAGGGATTCGGATGTGTTGAACAGCTCGAGCATGTCCTCGACCCTTACCATGCCCGCCCGCCTGAAGACCGCGTCATATATCAGGTCTTCACCGGCCATGGAGCCGAGTCTGGTATAGGAGAGCATGGCGGACTCCTCGAAGCGGCCGCCCTTTACGATCACCATGGGCTTTGTGCGTGCAAAGGATCTTGCAGCAGAGAGAAATTTCCTCCCATCCTTGATGTGCTCCACATAGAGGATGATGCCCCTGGTCTCACCATGGGTTCCAAGCCCGTCGATGAGGTCCGCTATGTCCAGATCGGCCTGAAGGCCCAGGCTCAGAAAGAGGCTGAAGCCCACGTGCTTGGCTGCTGCATAGTCCAGGATGGTGGATGCAAAGGTGGCGCTCTGGGATATGAAGGCGATCCTGCCTGCCGGAGGCATATTGTAGGACAGGCTCATGTTCAGATTGAACGACGGATGCATGATCCCGAGGCTGTTTGGGCCAAGGCAGCGTATCTTGTGTCTGGAGGCAGACGATCTTATGCGCTCCATGATCCTGGTGCCGTTCTTTATCCTGTTCATGAAGTCGGGGGCATATATGATGGCGGTCTTGGCGCCTGCCTTTCCGGCCTCCTGGACCGTCTTGGGGGTGTCCTTGTCACAGCTTGTGATGAGGACAACGTCTGGTGGAGCAGGCAGGTCCTTGAGCGAGGGATAGGCGGGCACGGCGTAGACCGATTCCGCATCCCTGGTCACAGGATAGACGGTGCCCCTGAATCCGGAATTTATCAGGTTTGAGATGAGGGTCGTCTCGATCCCTGGGATGCAGGGCCTTTCGCACATCACGGCTATCCTTTCCGGCGATGTCAGATGTTTGAAGAAATCCATGGTTTGTCCCCGTCTATCTCGTCTCCCGGCCTAAAGGAGCTCCTAACTGGCTGTGCCGCTTCGCGGTATCTGGTCTTTCTCCCTGTTCTTCTATCATAAAAAGAGGCGCAAAAACAGGCGCAAAAACAGGCACACCGAAACAGCGTCCAACGGCTTCCATGAGCAGGCCATCTAAAGTAGAGTAGAAGGAGGCCGAGGCGCTCTCCTGCCTTGGATAAGACTCGAGAGAGGTGAAAAGTCCATGAAGTTTTCAGAGGAGTGGGAGCTTCTTTCCATCTATGAGAAGTTTGAAAAGCTGGTCTGTGTCGTCCTTTCCCTGTTCATAGCCGTAATCATCCTCTTTGCCCTGTACAAGCTGGGCCATCACCTGGTCACACTGCTCATAAAGTATGGTTTCGATCCCCTGGAGCACAAGGCGTTCAAAGAGATCTTCGGAATGATAATGACCCTGCTCATCGCCCTCGAGTTCAAGCACTCGATAGTGAAGGTCGTGGTGAAGAACGAGAGCATAGTCCAGGTGAAGACGGTCCTGCTTATCGCCATACTGGCCATTGCCAGGAAGATGATAATCCTCGATACAAAGGCCATGCCTGCCCTGACCATCTTTTCCTTGGCCGGTGTGCTCTTTGCTCTCGGCCTTGTCTACTGGCTCATGAGAGAGCGTGATGACAGGATTTGTCAGAATAAAGGGGACGAATAGGCTGGCGAGGAGCCCCCTGGCCCTCCAAGGCTGGGGGGCTGGGGCGGTTGAGGAAAAAAGAAGAGGCATCCGCCCTGGCTTGGGACAGATGCCTCTTTGTGTGCCTATCTTTTTGATGGAGCCTAGCCGCAGCCGCCTCCGCAGCTGTCACAGCCGCTGCTTGGGGTGCAGTCACAGGCGCCTCCTGCCCCAAAGAGCTGGCTCATCTCCTCGACAGAGGGCTCTCTCACTTCCTGGATGGTGATGTCGAAGTGGAGCCTTTGGCCTGCAAGGGGGTGATTGAAGTCCGCCTTTACCACGTCGTCTGTGACCTCTTTGACAGTAAAGCGCACAGGTCCGTGTGGGGACTGGGCCTCGAAGGGCATGCCAGGTGCGATCTCCATTCCCGGGGGGAAGTTTGATCTTGGAATATCCTTTATGAGGTCATCCCTGAATTCACCATAGGCATCTGCAGGCTCAATGGTGAGCTGCACGTTGTCGCCGGCCTTCTTTCCCTTGATGCCTGACTCGAGTCCGGGAATGACCATGCCGGCGCCGCAGATGAAGCCAAAGGGGCTGTCTGTGGTCTCATCCACGGTCTCGCCTGAATCCAGGGTGAGTTTGTAATTGATTGCTACATAGGTACGATCTTTGATTTCCATAAAAATTCTCCTGAAAAGATATTGTATCAGCAGATAATAGGTGTTCGAGGTGCCAGGGTCAAGAACTAAATCGCCATTTTCACCCATATCGAGGGGATGTAGGCCGATTTTGCCATAGATTCTGGGTGAAATGACTCCTTTCAATTCAAAATTTTTTCTACTATAAAGAGTAATATAATCTCCAAAATGGATAGATTCCCGGTGAGGGAAAAAGAGGAAAAGGAGGAGTGAGTATGGATCTACAGTCAATGTTGGCAACAGTACAGGCATGGGTGATGACCTATGCGGTCAAGCTGGTCGTGGCCCTTTTGGTCCTCTTCATCGGAAAGTGGATCGCAAGGAAGATCACAGACGGGGTGGTGGCCATCATGGACAGGCGCCAGCTGGACCCGACCCTGATCAACTTCATAGAGGGGCTGCTGTACTATGTGCTGCTGGCTGCCGTGGTGATCGCAGCAGCCGGCCAGCTCGGCATCGAGACCACTTCCTTCCTGGCAATCCTGGGTGCTGCCGGCTTGGCAGTTGGCTTGGCCCTCAAGGATTCCCTGTCAAACTTCGCCTCTGGTGTCATGCTGGTGCTCTTCAGGCCCTTCAGGGTCGGTGATGCAGTAAATGCCGGTGGGGTTACGGGAAAGGTGCAGGCGATAACCATCTTCAATACCATCCTCCATACCCCGGACAACCAGAAGATCATCGTCCCGAACAGCAAGATCACCTCTGATGTGATAACGAACATCACGGCAAACGACACAAGGAGGGTGGATCTGGTAATGGGCATCGGCTATGAAGACGATATCGACAAGGCCAAGGCCATCCTGGAAAAGCTCGTGACCGAGCATCCAAAGGTCCTGAAGTCGCCGGCCCCGACCATTGCCGTCTCAGAGCTGGCCGACAGCAGTGTCAACTTCGTGGTTCGCCCCTGGACCAAGACCGAGGACTACTGGGATGTCTATTTCGACCTGACAGAGTCCATCAAGAAGGCCTTTGATGCCGAGGGCATCTCCATACCCTATCCCCAGCAGGATGTGCATCTGTTCATGGAAAAGGGGGCCGGAGAGGAGAAACCGGCTGCCTGAGGGCCGAGATCCCTAAAGGGCCACCATCAAGAGGCCTGCCCCTTCATGCCGGGCAGGCCCTTTTGTTTTGCATGTTTGGCCTTGCTCTTCATGGCCCTTTCGAGATCCAGGATCTTGATCCTTCCGGGATAGTCCATGGTGGCATACTGGGTGAGGCTGGTGATCTCGTGGATGAGCCTTCCGAGCTTCTCCACCTGGTCCATGAGGGCTTGGACGGCCTCCTGCCTCTTTTCAGGGTCCTGTCCATTCTTGGCAATCAGATCACAGTGCAGGACGATGGCCTGCATGGGCTGGCTGAACTGATGGGCCACTGCCCCTGCCATCTCAAGGGCTCCGGCAAGGCGCTCCTTGTCGCTGAGGGTCTTCTGGGCCTTTTTCATGTCGGTGATGTCTATGGCCAGGACCGCCACGTGATTCAGGTTTGGATTTGGAGTGGCTGAAAAGAGGTACCAGCATCCTCGCTTCTGATCGAAAAACTCCACCGCCTTGTGCTCGGATGATGAGATGGCCTCGTCGATCATCATCTCCAGGAGATTCTGGAGCTTGGGCATGGGGCCGGAGACCGCCTTTAAATATTTTTCAGCATTGGCATTGGCCCACAATATCTCTTTTTCGTAGGAGATGAGAAAGAGACAGGCACCGATGCTCGAGATGGCCTTGCCCAGCAGTTCCCTTTCCTGGGCGAGCTGCTCCTGAAGCCGCCTCTGCTCCAGGGCCGTGTTTATGAGCTCGGTCAGTTTTGCCGGATTTACCGGTTTTTCAATATAGGAAAAGGCCCCCGACTTCACCGCCTTTACGGCATCGTCCACGGTGCCGTAGGCAGTCATGATTATGACGGGCAGAAACGGATCGAACTCCTTGAGCCTGTGCAGGAGCTCTATCCCTCTCAACTTGTCCATACGCTGATCCGTTATGACCAGCTCATGGCCATCGAATATGCGCAGTGCCTCCTCAGGGTCGGAACATGCGGAGACCTCGAAACCCATGAGCTCAAGCCGCATCTTCAGCACCGTCAAGATATCGCGATCATCATCCACCAAAAGAATTTTGCAGTTTTGGGGTGCCATGTTCCTACCCGAGAATTATATTTCCTGTCTGAAAAGCCTGGCAGACCGGCCCTGTTTCAGCCGGCATGCCCGTTGTTTCCAAGGAATATCCAGACCTTAACCCAGAACAGCCGATTTGGTGTCGACACAGACTAAAACCAAACTGTCACTTCTTCAATATTTTTACGCAATCAAGGTGCCAAAGTGGTAGAGCGCAGGGCAGATCCCGGCCTTTTCAGACAGTACGTGGAGTATCTGGCATGTGAGATAGGCCCTCGTCCTTGGAGAGATCCGGCCCTATTGGGTAAAACCGCCCAGTGGATAGGTAATATATTCCATAGCTTTGGCCTCAGGGTGGGGTTTCAGGAGTTCGAGTTCGACGGCAAGCTCTACCTGAACGTGGAGGCATATTCAGCCAGTCAGGCAGATAGAGCGCTGTCCGGTGATGAAGGGGGCAGGCAGGCGGGGGCGCCTGCAGAGGGGTGTCTGCCATCCAGCCCGTGCCTGGTGGTCGGTGCCCATTACGATACCGTCTGGAGCACCCCGGGAGCAGACGACAATGCCAGCGGAATCGCAGGTCTGCTGGAGCTTGCCAGGATATTCGAGGGCTCTTTCCCCGAGGGCTTGAGGCTCGTTGCCTTCTGTCTCGAAGAGCCCCCTACATACCGGACCAGGTTTATGGGCAGCTACCAGTATGCCCATGCCCTGAGGGAGATGGGGGCAGAGCTGACAGGGATGATATGTCTCGAGATGATCGCCTACTTCAGCGATGCCCCAAAGAGCCAGTCCTTTCCTCTGCCCTTCATGAACCGAATCTACCCTTCAACCGGCAATTTCATTGCCCTCGTCGGGAACCTGGCCTCCAGGAACTGGACCATGCAGGTCAAGGATGCATTCAGGGCCGGCACGGACCTGCCGGTTGAGAGCCTGAATGCCCCGTTCTTCGTGGTTGGGGTGGATCTTTCGGACCACTGGTCCTTCAATCAGATGGGCTACTCCGCAGTGATGGTCACGGATACCGCCTTCTACCGCAACCCCCACTATCACAGGTCCACCGACCGGCCCGAGACCCTCGACTTCATACGTGGGGCCAAGGTGGTCGATGGGGTGGCTGCGGCAGTGGATGCCCTCTGCAGGGGGTGAGCCGCCCCCCTTTTTTGCTCCTGCCTAATCCCGGTGCCAGCTCACCTGGATCGTCTTGTCGGCATCGCCATATGTGAAATCGAATTCGCCCTGGTAGGCCCTGTGTATGGCCTCTCCTATCCTCCTTGCCACATGGACGCCTGTGGTGGTTATGACCATGCCTCCTTCTTCCTCGGTTATATCCATGATGCGCTCCATGGGATGGGCCTGTTTCTCGGCCTTCTCCTCGTTCTTGATCAGATTCATGATCTCCTGTTTGTGGGTTGAGAGGAATTTGCCCGTCAGCTCGATGGTGCCTGCCGGGAGTTTGTCCCTGATCCTCTGGCAGGCAGGGCACAGTGCCTTGTTGGCCTTTTCTGGTGCCTCCTGCCAGGTCCATCTGCCGCCTGTGAACACGGCGCCACACTGGGTGCAGACAGTGGGCTCTGGCCACTTTTCACGCTCTTTGTAGGGATCGTGCCTCTTTTCCTTAACCAGCCTGTCCCTTCTTCCATAGCTGCCTTTGTCCATAGCTCACTCCTCTCTTCCATTCCATTTGGGTGTAAGATGGTGCGGGAAAACGCAGATGCAGGCGTTTTGCAGCCCTTGGGGATCTTTTACGTTCCATCCACTGTCTCATCTAAGAAAAAAGGTAATTACTGAGCCCGGCTAGGCAAGCGTGCAGCAGGGATATGGATGTTCTATCTCAGCTCTCCAAGCTCATCGGGTGCCATGCGCCCTGCAAGCCCCTCCTTGATGGCCCCGGTTGCGAGCTGGTCTGCAAGTTCGTTTTCGGGATGTCCGCTATGTCCGCGGACCCACTTCCAGGTCACCTGGTGCCGTTTCGTGAGCTCAAGCAGACGCTTCCACAGATCCACGTTGAGCACAGGCTTTCCATTGGCCTTTTTCCAGCCCTTGTCGATCCATCCGTGTATCCATTTGGTGATGCCGTCCTTGAGATAACCGGAGTCCGTTGTGATGACGACCCTGCACGGCCTCTTGAGCGCCTCAAGGGCCCTTATGGCAGCAAGGAGTTCCATGCGGTTGTTGGTGGTGTGCGGGCTGAAACCAGACAAGCGCTTCTCATGCCTGCCGTAACGGAGTATTGCACCCCATCCGCCTGGGCCCGGATTCCCGGAACATGCCCCGTCCGTGAAGATATGGACCTCCTGGAGGGGCTGGCTTTTCTGTTTCCGTGATGGCCCTGCCATGTCTCTTTTCAGGCCGAGGGGCGTATGCCCGTGTAGAGGGTGACGATTCCAAAGGTCATGGGAAGGTCCTTCACCTGAACGAATCCTGCCTCTTTCATCATGGATGTGAGCTGTGAAGCCGATTTGAAGGCGTATATGGATTCCGCAAGATATTGATATGCCTCCCTGTCTCCAGATATGAGCCCTGCTATACGTGGCAGTATGTTGAAGAGGTAGAACTTGTATATGGGGCCGAACAGCGGGTTTGAAGGGCGTGAGAACTCCAGTATGACCGCCTTTCCGCCTGGAGAGAGTATGCGGAACATCTCGGATATCCCCTTTTCCAGGTTCCCCAGGTTCCTCACCCCAAAGGCCACGGTGACCCCGTTGAAGGATCCCTCGGGAAAGGGGAGCTCCTCGCCATCGGCACAGACCGGCAGTATGAAGCCATCGAGATAGGGGTCTGGCCGTTGCCTCAGGCCAAAGCGGAGCATGTCGAAACAGAAGTCCAGGGCCACCACGGTGCGCGCCTTCTGCTTTACTATCTCCCTGGAAAGGGGGAGGGTGCCGGCACAGAGGTCGAGGATGGGACCATCGAAACCCTTCAGTTCCCGGGCCGTGTTTATGCGCCAGAGGTGGTCTATGTAGAGGCTTAGGAGCGTGTTCAGAAGATCGTATTTAGGGGAGACGGATGCAAATTTCTCGTGCACGAACTCCTTTTTGTTCTCTTGGGGGAGCGAGTCTGCCATATCAAGCCACTTTGGAGCCTGTTCTGATATCCAGGACCTTGTTGTCGCATTCAGGGCCTTCGGGCCCTGGTATCCGGGGCAGATCCTCCAGCCGGCCCATCTCCTTCAGGAGCATGAAGAAGTGCCTGAGCCCCTTTCTCTTCTCCGGGCTGAGGTCGAACTCTATCCCCTTCAAATATGACAGGCACTCGTATGAAGACATGGGGATACGGCCGCACACCCTTGCCGCTATGTCCGAGAGCATCTTCTGCCCCTGCCTGTAGCACCTTTCAAGTATCTGCTCGAACTGCCTGAAAAGGGGGGCCTTCTGTCTGTAGGACTCACGCCTTGCCGCCCATACGGCAAAGACAAAGGGCAGGGATGTGGTCTCGTACCAGATGGATGCCAGATCGTAGCTGAAAAGGCCGTGATCCGAGCGGTTGAGTTTCAGGGCCTCGTCGCCTATGGCCAGATATGCCTGGCACCGCCCTTCCAGCACCATGTCGAATGAGCCTGTGACATAGGCAGGGCTCAGGCGGTTGAAGTGTTCAAGGATGATGTAGAGGAGGTTGATGGAGGTGGCAGACTGGCTCGTAAGGGCAATGGTGCATCCGGAAAGCTCGTATATGGGCACCCTGCTGTAGAGATTTACACTGCCCACCGTGCCTGTCGCACTGATGCAGAAGCCGTCCATGAGCACAAGCCCGTCGTGGTTCTGGCCGTAGAAGAAGGAGGAGACCAGACCGGCATCCACCTGCCCATCCTTGAGCATGCGGTTCAGGTTTGTGGGTACATCCTCGACGGCCTTCAAGAAGGGTGGCAGCTCCTGAGCCCTGAAGGGTAGCATCAGGGGTGCCGTATTTACGAAGTTTACCATGCCCACCCGAAGCACGGCCGAATCAGAGCCCAATCTTTTCCTCCCCGTTCCGCTCTGGGCAGCCTGTGTGGCCTATCATCCTGCGCCTATCATCCTGCGCCTATTATCCTACGCCTATCATCCTACGGATGAAACCGGGCTGCCTGCACGCCTCTTTTACCAGAAACTCACAAACCTCGTCCAGTCTTTTGGGTATCGGGCCGAGTGCAAGGATCGGCGTGGATGCGCCAGGGCCGATCCTGCCCATCTTCGGCCAGAGCCCCAGGGCCCTGGCGCCTGCCTCGGTTGCGGCCCGAAGGATGGCCTCTGGCCTGAGCCCCGGATTGGATGCAGCCAGACAGGCCATCTCGCCAAAGAGATCGAGCCGGGTGTTGCTGGCCAGGCTGTCTGTCCCGAGACAGACGTTTATGCCCCGTTTCATCAGCTCCTCGGCAGGGGCCGTGCCAACCCCCATGATCCTGTTGCTTTCAGGGCAGAGGCAGACGTTGGCCCTTGTGCCGGCAAGGATATCCATCTCATCCTCCTCAACATGGACACAGTGGACGCAGATGGTCCTGTCATCCAGGACGCCAAGGTCTTGAAGCAGTCGGACAGGTGTTAGCCTTGGAAGATGGTAGGGCAGGGGGAGCCTTCCCCTCTCATCGAGGAGCTCTCCAAGGGGCCCTCTCCTTTCCTTCAAAAAGAGCAGTTCATCCTCGGACTCTGCCACATGTATCGAAAAAGGGGCCAAAAGCCCCCTTGAGAGCCCTTTGAGCCACTTGATAACATCGGGTGAGCAGAGAAAGGGCGAGTGGGCGGCAAGGCCTCCGCTATGGCCGGGCATCAGGGCCATCTCCGGAAGGCCAGCCTCTGGATGTATGATCTCCTTGAGCGGGATGATCCTTGCCCCGGCATGTCCGGGCTGCCGAAGGCCCTCTGTTGCCTCTTTTACGAGAGACGAGTTTTCATGGTCGGCAACAGCACACGTGCCTGAACCATACAGGAGCCCGGCCTGTGCCCTTATGTGCCTTTTTGCCCTGTCTTTTTCAAGGATCTGCTCCCTTAGCCCCATCAATGAGCGGACCCAGGGTGTAAAGCCCCTTCCAAAGACGAGTCTGTCCCTCAGATCCCCTGCACCGGAGAGCTCCAGATGACAGTGGGCGTTTATGAGGGCGGGGATGAGCGCCGAGTCCTCCAGCTCTATCCTTTCGACCCCGTTGAGCCCTGATGCATGGCGCAGGACCTCGCGGTAGGGCCCTGCCGCAGCTATCGTTGAGCCAACCCTTGAGCCAACCTTTGAGCCTGATGCGAGGGAGCCGGCCATGAGTACCGCCCCGTCTCTTACAGGAGGAGAGTTGAAATCGGTATAGACAACAGGCGCCCTCACCAGCATGAACCTGGCTTTTGGCCCTTTTTTCGGCCTCTTGCTTTCCACGGGGTTTGGCAAGGCTATAAGAGAGAAGGGTCTTTGGGCCCTTTTGGGGCCTGGTTCACTTTTCCTCGACCAGGGTATAGTCCATCAGGCGCTGATGTGGCCTGAAGCCCGCCTCTGAGATGTAGCGCCTTATCTCTGCCTCAGAGAGCCTGTGGCTCACCCCGGCTGCTGCAACCACGTTTTCCTCGATCATGGTGCTTCCGAAGTCGTTTGCACCATGAAACAGGGCTATCTGCGCCACCTTTGGCCCCTGTGTCACCCATGAGGCCTGGATATTGTCGAAATTGTCGAGCAATATCCTGCTCAGAGCCAGAAGGCGCAAGTACTCGAGGGCAGTGGCCGGCTGCACGTCTATTGCCGTGTTGCCGGGTTGAAAGGGCCAGGGGATGAAGGCGGTAAATCCGCCTGTACGGTCCTGCAGGCTTCTGATACGCTCGAGGTGTTCCAGACGGTCTGAAAGCGTCTCCACATGGCCGAACATCATGGTTGCCGTGGTGCGAAGCCCCTGTTTGTGTGCCTCTTCCATTACATGGAGCCACTCCTCAGTGGTGGCTTTCCTGGGGGCGATCCTGCTGCGGACCCTGTCTGACAGGATCTCTGCCCCACCGCCCGGAATGGAATCGAGGCCTGCTGCTATCAGCCTTTCGAGCACCTGTGGCACGGTGAGGCCGGAGATCTTGGAAAAATGGATGATCTCCGGCGGACTGAAGGCATGGCAGTGGATGCCGTAGCCCTTTATGAACCTGAGCATCTCCTCGTAGAACTCGAAGGGGAGTTCCGGATGGAGCCCCCCCTGAAGAAGCACCTGGGTGCCCCCCAGGGCCTTTGTCTCCTCTATCTTCTTTCCGAGCTCTTCAAAACTGAGCACATATCCGCCGCTGTCCTCAGGGGCGCAGTAGTATGCACAGAACTTGCAGCCAGAGATGCATATGTTCGTATAGTTGATGTTCCTGTCTATCACATAGGTCACTATCGGCTCGGGGTGCTTCTGTCTCCTGATATCGTCTGCAGCCTGAGCGAGCTCGTGGATGGAGGCATTCGTCCAGATCTGTTCTGCCTCTGCCCGTGAGATGCGCCGGCCTGAGCAGGCCCTTTCCAGTATCTTCCATGCGGATTCAGCCATGGCCCTCGTCTCTCTATGCCGACTGGTCGGAAATGACACGGATCTCGTTGTAGAGGGTGTCCCTCTCGACGGGGATCCTGCCTGCCTGACGGATGAGATGCTCTATCTCCCTGTTGCTCATGGCCTGGGAGGTCTCTGCACCTGCCATGTGCGTGATCTTCTCCTCGAGCACCGTGCCATCGAGATCGTCCGCCCCGTAGGATAGCGCGATCTGGGCCACCTTCGGCCCGAGCATCACCCAGTAGGCCTTTATATGGGGAAAATTGTCCAGCATCAGCCTGCCGACCGCTATGTTCTTGAGGTCGTCCACCCCTCCGGTGGGTGCGATGGAGTCCAGCTCGGTGTTCTTTGGATGGAATGCCAGGGGGATGAAGCACATGAAGCCGCCTGTCTCATCCTGGGCCTCCCTCAGGGCCAAGAGGTGTTCGATGCGCTCCTCCACGGTCTCGATATGGCCGTATAGCATGGTGGCATTGCTCTTTATGCCCATCTTGTGGGCGGTCTTGGCCACCTCGATCCAGTCGCGGCCAGGGAGCTTGTCCGGACAGAGCCTCTGCCGAATCCTGGTGCTGAAGACCTCTGCGCCGCCTCCCGGAATGGAGCCGAGACCTGCTTCCACCAGCTCTTCCAGGGCCTCAGAGATCCCCTTTTTGCCTATCTTGGCGATGTGTGCGATCTCTACACAGGTGAATGCCTGGATGTGGATATCCGGGCGGACCTCCTTGATGGCCCTCAGCATCTCTATGTAGTAGCTGTAGGGGAGCTCCGGATGGATGCCTCCAACTATGTGGACCTCTCTTATGGGCTCATCGAGGCGCTGCCTGATCTTCTCGACTATCTCCTCTATGGACATCTCATAGGCCTGGCTATGGCCCTTCTCCTTCCCGAAGGCACAGAACTTACAGAGGTTTGTGCAGACATTGGAGTAGTTGATGTGCTGGTTGTAGATGTAATAGGCACGGTCACCGTTCTTGCGCTGCCGCACTATGTCTGCCAGGAAGCCCAGGAGGGGAAGGGCGTTGGTCTCGTAGAGGGCAAGGCCATCTTCAGGTGACAGCCGCTGTCCATCCATGACCTTTTCATATATGGTGTAAAGCCCGGCCTTTTTCAGGGCTGCTTCCATCTTGCTGTCGTTCCTTTCTCTCTTTTTTGAGGCATCTTTTGCCCTTTTACCTCATTAATTTCATTGGGCATTTTTCAACAGGTATCTTGCATCAGATCTCTTTCGTCAGGGGATGATGATGGGAGAGGTGATCTCCGGCTTCTGGCCGCCTTTCTGGCCGCCGGCAGGCAGCACCTGCCTTATGAAGATCTCGAAATGGAGGGTCTGGCCTGCAAGGGGGTGGTTGAAATCCACCAGGATGGCCCCGTTGAAGATGGTCCTGACCACTGCCGGCCGCTTTATGCCGAATTCGTCCGGGGCCTTGATCACCTTTCCTGGCTCAAGTGGCCCGGAGATCCTCTCTGCTGCCACCAGCACCTGCTTTTTGGGGTCATACATGCCGTAACCATAGAACGGATGCACCTTGATGATGGTCTCGTCGCCTGGTGCCAGCCCGATTATGCCCTCTTCCACAGGCTTTGGGAATATGCCGTGGCCGCAGACGAATCTTGCAGGCCCGCCCGACTTTTCAGAAGAATCGACCACCTTGCCGCTCTTCAGCCTGACCACATAGTCCATGATTACCAGCAGGCCAGGCCTGACCCTCGGTCTGTCGTCCTTGTTCCCATAAGGGGAGACTATGATCCCGTTTCCCTCGGCCATGGTCAATCTGCAGCTTCCGACTTATCTCAAATCATCATCCGATGGATGCTCAATTGGGTGCTCAATGCTCCTGATCCTTCTTGATCTTTGTCGGCACCGGGATCTTCATGAACTCGATCCCTTCGTCCTTGAGCATCTTCTCTTCCTCTTCCGTGGCCACACCCCTGATGTTCCTGTGCTCCTTGACGCCGTAGTGCATCTTTAGGGCCTCTGCGGCGAATTTCGTCCCCACGTCCTCTGTATTCTGGATGATGTCCTGATAGACCTTGCTTATGGCCCTGTAGAACAGCTCGGCCCCGGACTCGCCATCGGTTGGACGGCCCCCTGCACGGCTGCTCCTCTTGAGCGCAACCGGCGACAGGATCTTCTTGACCTGGCTGCTGCCGCAGACCGGACACTCCAGAAGCCCCTTCTCCTGCTGCTCCTCATAGGCCTTTCTATCCTTGAACCAGGCCTCGAAGGTGTGTCCAGCCTCACACTGAAGATCAAAGGCGATCATGAGCGGTCACACTCCTGCCAGGGGCTCAGGCAAATTTCTTCTGAAGGAATTCACAATCCTTGGGCGACAGGTCAAACCTGATCTCAGCCTCCTGTATGATCTCTATCCTTGGTTTTTCCGGATACTCCTTCACCATCTCGGAGATCCACTTGATTGCCTTTCTGAGCCGTTCGCCTTCGGGAATCAGTTCTTCTGACATGGTCTGTCTCCTGGTATCAGCGCTCCAGATCCCCGAGCAGCCCGCCAAGGGCCCGGGCCGTTTCAGCAATGACCCTGTGGCACTCCTTCTGGCGGCTGTCTGGATCCTTCCTGAAGGCCTTTACCTCCTTTATATCCTTCCAGTTCACCCGGGCTATATCCTTGCACTCCATACCGCCATATGGGCCGGTTATGGCCTCGAACTCCTTCACCATCTTGTAGGACAGGCGCCACATGGCCTTGTGGTCCCTCTGACCGGGCTCGGCCTTTCCAAGTGTGAGCCCGATGGCCGCAAGGGCGCCCGGAAGCGAGCCGCACACCCTTCCGGTGCTTCCAAGCCCTCCGCCAAACGGGGCCAGTGCCGAGACCACATCAGCCACATCAGGGGCCTGCCTTCCAAGCAGTTTGGCCCCAACGGCAAATATCGCCTGGGAACAGTGATAGCCCGACTTGAAAAGCTCTACTGCCTCCCGGGCCATTTCTTCGGGTCCATAGCTCATGAGATGATCATCCTGCCTTTTTTGAACTCTTTTTAACACATGAGCCAGAAATGTGCAGCTCATAAAAGGTGCAGGCACGGATGCCTCATCGATCAGGGAGTCACCGTGCAAAAAGGGGATAAGTGGGCAGGCCGCTATGTGGCAAACAGCACTATGATGAGCCCTGCAAGGAGCACGCTTCCGTAGAAGAGGAGGGCAGAGAGCCTGAGCAGCCGGACCGCCTCCTCGATGTCGCCTATCTGTGCCTGGCGTGCACTGCTGTTGTACCAGTGGCCGTTTATCATCTTGCCGAAATAGAGGCATGGCCCGCCTATCCTTATTCCGAGAGCTGCGGCAAAGGCGGCTTCAGGAATGCCTGAATTCGGGCTCGAATGGCACGAGCCCTCCCTGACGGTGGCCGGAATCACGGCAGATGCACGCCTCGGGCCGAACAGTATCAGGGCGGCCATGGCGATGAAGAGAGGGCTGATCCTGGCAGGCAGATAGTTTGCGGCATCATCCATGCGTGCTGCGGCCTTTCCAAATTCAAGGTATCTGTCGCTCTTGTAGCCTATCATGGAGTCCATGGTGCTTATCATCTTGAAGGCAGCCAGCAGGGCAGGGCCTCCAAGGGCCGCATAGAAAAAGGGCGATATGACCCCGTCCACCAGGTTTTCGGCAGCGGTCTCTATTGCGGCAGATGCTATCTGGTGCTCATCGAGGCGGGTGGTATCCCTGCTGACCAGGCGCGAGATTCGCCCTCTTGCAGCCTCCAGCCCGCCGATCTCCATCGATCTGGCCACAGCGGCCACCTCCTGACACAGGGTCCTCAGGGCAATGCCGTAGAAGATCATGATGCCTGAGGCAATGATGAGAAAGGGTGTGCCTGCAAGCTCGGCAGCCCTTTCGATCCCCCAGGCGATAAAGGCGGCAAGGGCGGTGAGGGCCAGGGCCATCAGCGCTCCCTGCACAAAGGGGGTGAGGCCGACAAACGAGCGAAACTGCTTTTCTCCCCAGGATATTGCCGCCCCCATGAGCACCACGGGGTGTGTGGGGTGCTCCGGGTCTCCAAGCGCCATGTCCAGGATGAGTGCGAGTATCAGGCTCAGCAGCCCGGGGCCTGTAGCGAAGAAGAGATGTTCCAATCTTCCCGTCCCTTCCGAGCCTTGGGGGTTAGAGGCCGGCTATCTTCATGAGGCGTTCCACGTCCACCGCCTCCTCGAACCACCTGGCCAGGCGGTCGAAGTTCTCCTGCCTTGCCTCTTTGTAGCTCGGCCTTTGGGTGATGGCGGAAAGGCCCTTTCTCTTTCTGATGGTATTCAGAAGTCGCCATCTGAACGCGTCGTTTTCAAAGATTCCGTGGAGGTAGGTGCCCATCACCAGTCCGTCTTCGGACAGGGCGCCAAGGAGATGGGAAGGGGCAGGGGCGGCCTTTCCCATCTGCTCAAGCCTCCTTTTTTCCCCTCCTTCATCTTTCCCTGACGCGCTTGGGCCTTTGCGCCCCTTTTGACAGAAGGTGGTCCTGCCCATGTGGATCTCGTAGCCTGAGACATGCATGGGCTCCTGGCTGCCCAGAAGCTCCGGCCATGAGATCCTCGTCTCGGTGAGGCGCAGGAATTTCCTCCCCTCCATCTCTGTTTCCACCTCAAGCAGGCCAAGGCCCCTGTAGCTGCCCGGCCTTCCATCGCTCCCAAGGGGATCGCGGATCTCAAGCCCAAGCATCTGAAAGCCTCCACAGATGCCGATTATCACGCATCCCCTCCTTCTCGCCTCCAGGATGGCGGAGAAGAGCCCTGTCTCCTTCATGGCTTCGAGATCGGAAGTGGTGGCCTTTGTGCCCGGGATGATCACGAGATCGCACCCGTCAATCTGTCCGGGCCTGCCTACGAGCCTCAACTCCACGTCCTGCTCTGCACAGAGCGGGGCAAAGTCGGTGAAATTGCTAATCCGTCCGAGGGCTATCACCCCTATGGTGACCCTGTCCGGCCTGTCCGGAATCCGTTCTATCTTCTCTACGAATACCCCGTCCTCCTCATCCGTATCTATGTGGCTGAACCATGGAAGAACGCCCAGGATGGGCACCTGGCTGAATCCCTTGAACAGATCGAAGGCAGGCTCCAGCAGGGATAGATCCCCCCGGAACTTGTTGATCAGAAATCCCTTGACCAGGGGCTGATCCTCTGCCCTGAGAAGGTCATAGGTGCCTTTCAGGGCGGCAAAGACCCCGCCCTTGTCTATGTCCCCGACTATCAGCACTGCCGCGCCGGCATGTCTGGCCATGCGCATGTTGACTATATCCGTGGCCTGGAGATTTATCTCTGCAGGGCTCCCGGCCCCTTCGATGACCATGATCTCATATTCCGAAGACAGGGAGTCATAGGCCTCTTTTACCACGGAGAAATGGCGCTCGGAGCGTCTGTAGTATCCCCGTGCCTCGAGATCTGCTGCCGGGTGCCCCATGATGATCACCTGGCTCCTGGCATCTGCCGTAGGTTTAAGGAGGATGGGATTCATGCGGCAGTCCGGGGCAAGGCCGCACGCCTCTGCCTGAAAGACCTGTGCCCTTCCCATCTCACGTCCCTCCGGGGTGACAAAGGAGTTGAGGGCCATGTTCTGGGCCTTGAAGGGGGCCACCTTGAGGCCACGGTTTCTGAGGGCCCGGCAGAGTGCTGCCGCCAGGATGCTCTT
>CAZNKD010000015.1:0-7712 GCA_964573615.1 uncultured Desulfobacterales bacterium
GTGGTGCAGATCCTTGGGCTCCTTCAGCGCGAGGGACGGCTCATCGATTTTCTCCAGGAGGATATCGAGCCCTATGATGATGCCCAGATAGGGGCCGCTGTCCGGGAGGTGCACAGGGGGTGCAGAAACGCCCTTCAGGAAGTCCTTGGGCTCAAACCGGTGCTCGATGCCCCGGAGGGGAGCGAGGTGGAGATAGACGAGGATTTTGATCCTTCGAGGATACGCCTTGTTGGAAACGTCCAGGGCAGTCCGCCCTTCAAGGGGGTCATCCGCCACTGTGGCTGGCGATATACCAGGCTTGAGCTTCCGAGATGGACTGCCAGGGAAGAGACGGACGTACTGGCGCCTGCCGAGGTGGAGATACCGTAGGGGAGAAGATTTAGAAAGACGAAATTTGGAGCAAGAGACTCGAGATAAAAATAAAAAAATACGAAATACGAAATTCGAAATGCGAAGACAGGGAATATAGAGGCTGAAATTAGAGGGCCAAAAACAGAAATAGAAATAAGAAATACGAAACAGGAAAGAGGAAACTCGAAAGAGGAAAAATTCGAAATTCGAAAACAGGAAAATACGAAATACGAAACACGAAATTCTAAACTCGAAACAAGAAATACGAATTGCGAAATTTGAAATCAGAAATTCGAAACTCGAAATTTGAAATACGAAATTCGAAGTGGGAAGTTAGGGGGTGAATTGGAAGCTCGGGGTTTGAAACCGGGCAGGAACCCTTTTTCGGATTTCGGGTTTCGTTTTTCGAGCTTTTTCCTCGAGCCCAAAAGATCATGACCAAAGAACAATCCAGATACATAGTCGGCATCGACCTTGGTACCACCAACTCGGTGCTTTCGTATATAGACAGTGAAAACCCTGAGGATCAGGGCCGGATAGAGGTGTTTCGCATACCCCAGGTGGTGGCCCCAGGCGAGGTGGGTGAAAAGAGGCTGCTGCCATCATTCATCTATATCCCCACCAAGCAGGAGAAGGAGACGGGAAGCTTCGTCCTTCCCTGGGATCCCTTTGGCGAGCGGGTGGTGGGCGAGTTTGCAAGAAAGCGGGGCGCCGAGGTGCCTGGAAGGCTCATATCCTCTGCAAAGAGCTGGCTCTGCCATACGGGAATAGACCGCACCGCTGCCATCCTGCCCCTGGATGCCGCAGACGACGTCCAGAAGTTCTCACCCATCGTGGCGACTGCAACCTTTCTGCGCCACCTCAAGGCTGCATGGAACCACACCATCGGCAAGAAGGCCGGGGCACCGCTGGAGGAGCAGGATATCTATATCACCATCCCTGCATCCTTCGATGCCGTGGCAAGGGAGCTGACCGCAAGGGCAGCGGCCTCTGCAGGGCTCGAGGACATAACCCTCCTCGAAGAGCCGCAGGCCGCATTCTATGCCTGGCTGCACGGCATGGGGGATGAGTGGAAGAAGGAGGTGGAGCCGGGCGATGTGATCCTGGTGGTGGACGTGGGTGGTGGCACCTCGGACTTCAGCCTGATACAGGTGGGTGCAGAGGATGGCCAGCTCACACTCGAGCGTCTGGCCGTTGGCGAGCACCTGCTCCTTGGCGGGGACAACATGGATCTCACCCTGACCTACAGGCTCTCGGAGGAGCTGAAGGCCAAGGGCACCAGTCTGGACGGCTTCCAGTTTCAGGCCCTGTGGAACAGCGTGCGGCTTGCAAAGGAGAAGATCCTTGCAGGCGGAGCCGATGCGCCCGAGGAGCTCGCCATAACTATCCCGGGCAGGGGTTCTTCCCTCATAGGGGGGACGATAAAGACGGTGCTCACCAGGCAGATGTGCCAGGAGGTGATCCTGGACGGCTTTCTGCCGAGCTGCAGCCAGGACGAGGCGCCTGTTGAAAGAGCCCGGACAGGGCTTCAGGAGCTGGGGCTTCCGTACTGCAGCGATACCGCCATCACAAGGCACCTTGCCGCCTTCCTGAAGGCCCATGCACCAGAGGAGGGGCGGATCTCCTATGTGCTCTTCAACGGCGGTGTCTTCAAGGCCGGGGTGCTCAGGCAGCGAATCCTCGAGGTGATCTCCGGCTGGGAGGCCGCCTCGGACATAAGGCCCCTTTCCGGCACGGATCTCGACCTTGCCGTCTCGCTGGGTGCGGCCCACTTCGGCCTTGCCAGGCGAGGAGACGGCATAAGGATAAGGGGCGGGGTCCCGAGGACCTACTACATAGGCATCGAGTCTGCCGGGCTTGCCGTGCCCGGCATGCCGCCCACGATAAAGGCCCTTTGCATAGTGCCCAAGGGGCTCGAGGAGGGCTCTGACGTGGAGCTTCCGGAAAAGGAGTTCGGGCTGGTGGTGGGCCAGAAGGTCCAGTTCATGTTCCTTGGCTCGAACCAGCGTCCAGGGGACAAGCCGGGAGACCTGATCGACCAGTGGCAGGGTGAGATCGAGCAGGTCAGCACCCTCGAGTCTGTCATGGAGGCCCCGGGCCTCGAGCCAGGCACGGTGATCCCTGTCACCTTGAAGGCCCGGGTCACCGAGGTGGGTACCCTTGCCATCAGCCTTGTGAGCAGGGAGAAGGGGCTGGAGTTCGATCTGGAGTTCAACGTGCGCCAGTAGCAGGCACGTCCAGGAGCCTTTTTTGAAAAAGATCATCCCCTTCGATGCGCGCCAGCGCCTGCTGGAACAGGCAAGGCGCTATCTCGAGACCCCAAACCTCGTGTTCCGGGAGCGGGACAGGGCGGTCTCCGTGCTCTTGAAGGCGCTCAAGGTGGCTGATCTCGACCTCAGGCGTGAGATAATCCTCATCCTGGGAGGCGTGGCCAAGGAGGAGATCTATTGGCCCCTCTACGACATCCTGAAGGACGAAGATGAGCCGGACGAGTTGCGCGACCAGGCCGCCATACACCTTGCGGTCATAGGCCCGTTCCTGGACGATCCCCAGACCCTGAACAGGCGGCTCATATCCGATCTGGAGCAGGGCGAGCTGGACCTGAGGGTCCGGGCAATAATGGCCCTTGGCTGGGAGGGCAACATTGCAGCCGCCATCCCGTTGATAGAGTGCCTATACGATCCGTTTCCGGAGATCCAGGAGATGGCGGTGAATGCCCTGTGCAATCTCAAGGAGAGCAGGCTCATGGGGCTTCTGGCAGACAGGATAGAGAAGGGCTCCTTCGAGCAGCAAAGGGCCATACTCTTCAACCTCTGGCGTTTCCGCGATCGCCAGGAGGAGGTGGCCGCCATCTACAGGCGGGTGCTGGAGGAGGGGGATCCGGCACTTCGAAGAGACGTGCTGGCCCTGCTTGGGCAGCTCGGCCAGAGGCCCGAGAACATCGCCCTCTACAGGGCCTTTCTGGAGGATGAAAACCCTGGTGTGAGGGCGCTTGCCCTGGAGCGCCTGTTCGAGCTCAGGGAGCTCGAGCCCGAGTGCCTCACCACAGAGGAGCTGATGGCCTTTCTGGATGACAAGGCCATGGAGGTGAAGAGGACGGCCCTGAGCCTTCTTCACGGCCCCAGGCCCTCCTCACAGGATGAGGGATGAGCAGGAGGCGCAGCAGAGGGGCTGAAAAAAAGAAGGGCCGGGCCCGTCTCTTCCATCTTAGGGATGATAGAGACGGCCCGGCCCGCAAGGTTCCACTAAAGGGGGATAGGGCAAGAGATAGCGCCCAAATTCGTGGTGACGGCCCGTTTTAGGATGCCTTCACCTCGATCTGCTTGGGCTTTATCTCCTCCTTCTTGGGCAGCTTGATCTTGAGCACGCCCTGTTCGTACTTGGCCTCGATCTTGTCTGCATCCACAGGTACGGGGATACGGATGGAACGGGCAAAGGCGCCCCTTCTGATCTCGATCCTGTGGAAGTTCTCATCCTTCTCTTCGGCCTCTTCCTTTCTCTCCCCCTTGATCACCAGCATGTCTCCCTGGAGGGAGACGTCTATGTCCTTGGGATCGACTCCAGGGACCTCGGCCCTGACAAGGATGGCGTCCTTGGTCTCCGAGATGTTGACGGCAGGTACCCAGCCGCTGCCGTTTCCCCGGGCCAAAAGCCCCTTGTCGCCGAAGAAGTCCTCAAAGAGCTTGTCCATCTCGGACTTCAGGGTGGAAAGGTCGGTAGTTGCCGGTCTCCAGGGTGCAAGTTCCAACATATCTCCTCACCTCCTTGTCTTCTTTTTTATAATTAGCTGTTATCGCTAATAAAAAGCTAATTATGAAAGGAGGTGTGTCAAGCCGTCACACCCTATTCCAGGCCCAGGGCCTTCTTGAACTCGTCAAGTCCCATGCGGTCGATCATCTTTCCTATGCGCTCGCCCTTCTTGCCGTTTTCCGCATAGAACTTGATGATCCTGTCTGCAAGGTCCAGTGCCTCCTCGGTGGAGAGGTCCTTGGCAACCGTATCCGCAAGCCTTGGGCGTGATGCGGCGTTTCCGCCGACCAGTATGGTCCATCCATTCTTCTTTCCAACGAATCCCAGGTCCTTGACCGGGGTCTCGGCACACTGGTTTATGCAGCCTGAGACGCCTATCTTGAACTTGTTTGGCAGCTTGAAGCCGTGATAGCGCTTGTCGAGCTCCATGCCGAGCCCGATGGCATCCTGCTTCCCAAACTGGCAAAGGGTGCTCCCAGGGCAGGCCTTTATGCTGCGCACACACAGGCCAACGGCAGCGCCTGGGTCCATTCCGAGATCCTTCCAGGCCTGGTCGATATCCTCTTCCTTGAAACCGACCATGGCGATGCGGCAGGCGCTCGTGAGCTTGAGGGCTCCGAGATTGTACTTCTCGGCCACCTCGGCTATCTTCTTCAACTGTTCAGGGGTCACGATCCCAAGGGGGATGTGGGGGACGATGGCATAGCTCTTCTTGTCTCTCTGCAGGACTGCTCCTTTTTCTCCTGTCTTCAGCATGGTGATTTCCTCCTTCACTTCCAGCGTGATTGATTTTAAAAGATATTTAATACTTAATTAGTCCTATTTAATTGACTAAAGTCAATGGGTCAAGAAAAAAATCACAAAAAACAGATCCGGATTACTCGAGGCGGGTCTTAAGATTGAAGCGGCTTCCCTTGAGGTGTGAAGCAAGCCTGGAGAGGCCTGCGGGGAAGCGGCGGGGCAGCCTGTAGCCGTCGGGAAGTGTGGACAGATCGATGATCCAGCGGTTGAGTCCAAGGGCCAGGAGCTCCTGTGCAACCCCGAGGGCCGAATAGGGCCTGGCCGGATAGAGCCTTCCGAGATGGCCATCAAAGCGCCACCAGAACTCCTCGCCTTTCGTGCTCCTGACCCTCTCCTTCTGGTTGAAGATGCGGTGATGGAGCCTCGATGTGAACATGGGCAGGAAGCCAAAGGCGTAAATGGCCGGTCTTCCAGGGTAGTTGGATGTGGCCCTCTTGATGTTCTCGAGATCCGACTCCACTGAAATGCACGGGACCTTTACCCCAAGAGACCTGGCAGCTGAAAGGGCCTGGGAGTTCAGGAGATTCAGTTGGTAGCCGGAATAGAGGTGGGGGGTTTTGGTCCTGTGCCTTCCGCCCCTGGCCCCCTTGCGGTGTGCCGATGGAAATAGGGAGAAGTGGCCCAGGTTTGAGACCTCGAACTGGTGAAAGCCGCGGGAGATCAGCTCGGAGATGGCCCTCTTGGTCCAGGCCAGTGCCTCTTCGTATATTACCGGCTCTATGGCCCAGATGATCCGGTCTGCCTTTAGCCCCTTGGGCAGGCGTTTGAGGGCATCCTTCAGGTTCTTTCTCGTGAGCCTTACGGAAAATGCGGAGATGTTGCCCTCCCTTTGCCCTGAATAGCGAAGGGCCAGGTCCAGATCGTCCACCTTGAGCACTATCTCATAGCTCTGGCCCTTTTCGGCAGGCGGCCTCCTCTCCACCTTCCCCTTCGACATCCCGGAGAGGATCTCTTTCGCCTCCTTGCGCGCCTTTCGGACGATCTGTACGAAATCCGTCTCTCTTTTCATCTCGATGGGTTTTGGGGCAAATGGTGTAGCAGCCCTCTTCGTCCTGAAGAGCAGGGGGCGTTCAAAAGCGCCATGCTGGCCCGCCTGTCTGGAGCTTGCCCCTTGATCCGGGGCAGGGGAAAGGGCCTTGATGGAGAGCTCGAGCTCCATCCGACCCTCGTCCGTGCTCCTTATCCCAACTATGGTGCATGGCAGCTGGCCTTCAGCCCCCGGCCAGACGATCCTTGCCTCGTCCCCCTCTTCAGGAAGGACCTTGCCCCTGGGCTCGAGCAGGGCCCTTTTTCCTGCCAGGTCGAGCTGCTCAAGGCGGCCCAGATACACGCCGGTAGCGGCCACCTGACCCGGTGATATGGCTGCAGCAGGCCTCTTGTGGTGAAAATAGCCGGAGGTGACATGGCGCCCTCCAGAAGAGGCAAGGAGCCTCTTTGCCTCCTCTATGGCCTCGGCCTCCTGCTTCCTGTCTCTGCAGTCGAGCACCATACGGTAGGCAGCTGTGACCGCATGGACGTATTCGGGCGGCTTGAGCCTTCCTTCTATCTTCAGGGAGGCCACACCCATGGCCTTGAGCTCGGGTACCGCCTCGAGCCCGGCAAGATCGCTCATGGAGAAGAAGGCCCCCTGCCGGCCGCCCCATCTGTATAGGCGCCTGCAGGGCTGGACACACCTGCCCCTCATGCTCGAGCGGCCGCCATGGAAGCTCGAAAAGAGACACAAGCCCGAGATGGAGAAGCACAGGGCACCATGGATGAAGACCTCGATCTCAATGCTCGAGGACCGGACGATCCGGCCGATCTCCGCAAGGGTCAACTCCCTTGCGAGCACCACCCGTTTGAAGCCGAGCCTGGCCGCGCTCTCCACCCCGGCAGAGTTGTGTATTGCCATCAGGGTGCTCGCATGGAGGCGCAGCTGAGGAAAATGGCGCCTGGCAAGCCGAAGGATGCCAAGGTCCTGGATGATTACCCCATCCACCTGGGCAAGGTCGCAGCCTGCAAGGAGCTCGAGGGCCGCTGCCAGCTCCCTCTCCTTTACCAGGCTGTTCAGGGCCACGAAGAGCTTACGGCCCCTTTCGTGGCACAGGGCGGCCATCTCGGCTATGTCGGCCAGGCCGAACCTGCTGCCATAGGCCCTGGCATTAAGGCTGCCAGCCCCCACATATACCGCATCCGCCCCTGCCTCCAGGGCGGCATGGAGGGCTGAAAGGGAACCGGCAGGCGCAAGGAGTTCGGGAGGGGCGCCCCCGTCCTCATGGCCTCGGCTCCAAGGCACAGGGCCTTTGCGGCCGCCCGTGCCCCTTTTCTTTTTGCTCCTCTGGCGCCCCTTTTTGGCCCGTTTCCTGCCCATCTGGTCCCTTCCTTTTTTGTTCAAATCGTTTCATCCATCGGTTTTTTCAGGCATCGTCTTTCAGGCGTCTCCTTCAGGGCATTATAACCGCTTGGAAGAGAGATTGCCCTGATGATCCTGAAAGTCGATCCTGAAAATGGTGCGTTTGGTTGTCAGATCCCAGCCGATCGACAACAGATTTTTCAACCATATCCTCCGCTTGGGCCGCATTACATCCGTGTTCCTGCCTTCTTTTCCTTGGTTGCAGACCCTTGTGGCTGCATGGTCCGGGATTTAACCTTTCGATTTGCATAGGCGACCAAACTTGTTAAAAAGAGCTCCAGCCCTGCAATGAAAAGGCCCGGGCAGAAGGCAGAAGAAGGAAAACAGGACAGGGAATCAAGAAATGGAGATCGTCAAGTAGATATGGAGAAAAGACGCATATATCTGATGGGCATCTGCGGCACCGGTATGGCTGCGC